>CAWUIM010000159.1:0-1509 GCA_963922595.1 uncultured Parvularculaceae bacterium | reverse complement strand
TAACGCCTGCGATTTCAGCGCCGCCTTCGCGCGCCGGACAAAACCGGATCGCGCCGCTCGCGTCAGCGGCGCAGCCCGGATCGCGCGCTTCGGCGACGGCGGGTGAAAAGTCTGCGCCTTCATCAATAAAGCCGAGACGGAAAGCCACGGGCAGGTCCGCCTCCTGCGCCAGGGTGACCGAAAAGGGCGCATCGCTTTCATCGGCGAGCGCGCTGCGGGCGATGGTCGCGACAGGCTCTGCATCGCGCGGCTGGAACCGGATCACGGCGCCGGCTTCGATCATGTCGAACTGGAAGACGTTCGCCAGCGGATCAATCATCTCGCGCGGGCTCATGGGGCGGTCGATCACATAGCCGGTGATCACGCCTTTGAGCCCGCCCGCCTCCACCGGGGCATGGGCGCCGGCGAGCGCATCGATAAGGAGCGACAAGGGAGCGCGGCCGGCGCGGCCGTTCAGCCAATGACCTTTTTCCCAATTGGCGCTATCGCCCCAGATATCGCGGCGGGCGGGGAAGAACGGAAAGGGCCGCGCGTCCCATGCGTAAATATGGGCCGCGTCCACATCAATCATCGGCCCGCCGTAGACGGACGATATGGGATTGTTCGCGGGGTCGCGCCAATAGCCGAGAAGCGCTTCGATATAGCGCCGCTGGGCGAGATCATCGCGGGCGCCGGTTGAGAAATAGGGCAAGGCGCTTTCGCTTGATTTATCGTCCACGAAAACATTCGGCTGGTTTGCGCCTTTGTCCACGGCGGGACAGCCTGCCTCGGTGAACCGTATCGGTTTCGACTGGGGGATCCATCCAGTGGACGCAGACGCCCGCACGCCGCCGATACGATTATAATGAGGCTGCGACCACCAGTTTTTGAAATCCTTGTAGCGGTAGATCCAGGGCTCCTCATAGGCGTCGTCGGTGATCGGCGTTCGCATCTGCGCGTTTCGGTCGGCGGCGTTTGCGTAGAACCAGTCATAGCCCTCCCCGCCTTCGATATTTGCGCGGAGATAAGCCGGATCGTAGGGCCCCGCAGCGCCGGCGAGCGCATCCGTATGGGCGAAACCGTCGCGCCAGTCCGCAAGCGGGACGTAATTGTCAACGCCCACAAAGTCCACGACCGGATCGCTCCAGAAGTCGTCCAGATGAAAGATGATGTCGCCGGACCCATCCGTAGGCTGATGACCGAAATATTCCGACCAGTCGGCGCCGTAGGAGATTTCCGTTTGAGGCCCGAGAACAGACCGCGCGTCAGCGGCGAGCGCACGCATCGCCGCCACGGCGGGATACCCGCCGGCGCCGTCGCGCATTGTTGTGAGCGCGCGCAATTCAGAACCGAGAAGAAACGCATCGACGCCGCCGGCAAGCGCGCAAAGATGGGCGTAATGGAGGATCATGCGCCGGAAAGACCATTCCGCCGGCCCTGTATAAATGATCGCGCCGTTCTGTATGGAAAAATGCGACGGCTGCGCGGCGCCGAAAAACGCCGCCGCAGCGCTTGCCGCCGCCGGGGTTC
>CAWUIM010000158.1:0-1521 GCA_963922595.1 uncultured Parvularculaceae bacterium | reverse complement strand
ACGCTCGCCTCGCTCAAATCGCAGTTCGCTCCTGCGGTCCGCAATGCGCTGGCCGCCTCCGACGGCGGGGAAGCCAGGGGCTTATTGGGGCGCATCCAAAAACTCGTCAGCGTCAGGCCAGCGACGCCGCAACCCGGCGACCGCCCGGCGGCGGTGGTGTCGCGGGCTGAAGCTGATCTGGAGCAGGACGATCTCGCCGGAGCCGTGGAAGAGCTTTCGAACCTGACCGGCGGCGCGCAGGACGCCTTCGCCGACTGGATGGCCCTCGCCCAGAAACGCCTCGCCGCCACCACGGCGATCGAAGAGCTAAACGCTGCGCTCTTGAGCGACTACGATCAATAGAACAAGGCTCGCGCCATGATTCGCGTCTTAATCTTTTTACTGAGCGTTATATTCGTCGCCGGCGCGATTACCTTTTTTGCGGGCATGACCGACTGGATCGAGGCCGAAGCTTTCGGATCGAAGTTCGATATCCATGCAGGCTTCGCTATTGGCGCGCTCTTCCTGTCGACCATCGGCGTCATTCTTTTGACTGTCTGGATCAAAGACCTCGCAGCCTTGCCGGGGAAAATCCGCGCGCGCGACAGGGAGGCGAAACGCACGCGCGGCGTCGCCGCGCTAACACGGGGCCTTGAAGCGGTAATGCTCGGCGACGCCGCCGACGCACAACATCACGCCCGTGTCGCGCAGCGCAATCTCCAGGATGATGGATTGACGCGGCTCCTGACTGCGCGCGCTGCTGAACTCGCAGGCGATGAGAAAGCCGCCGGCGAAAACTTCACGGCGATGCTCGAAGCGCCCGAAACAGAATTCATGGGGCTTCAGGGGCTCTACCAGAAAGCCATGCGCGACGACGACAAAGCGGCGGCGCGGGGGTTTGCTGAACGCGCCTTCCGGCTGCGGCCAAACGCGAAATGGGCGTTCGATTCTGTGTTTGAGTTAGGGCTCGACCGCGGCGCCTGGGGCGAGACGCGCGACGCCCTTTCGACGGCGCAGAAAAACAAAGTCGTCAATGCGGACAAAGCCCGCCGTGGAGAAGCCGCGCTTTTGACAGCAGACGCCTACGCCGCCGCCCTTTCCGGCGACAACGATCTGGCGCTACAGGAAGCGGAAGCGGCGCTGAAGCTCGCGCCAAGCTTTGCACCGGCTGCCACGCTGGCGGCGGAACAGCATCGCGCCAAAGGCAAGCGCAATCGGGCTGCAAAAATTCTGGAACAAGCCTTCGCCGAGGCGCCGCACCCCGCGCTGACAAAATCCCATTTTGATCTGTTTAAAGACGAACCAGCTGAAAAACAGGCCGAGCAATTGAAAAAGATTGCGGACCGCAAACCGACCGCCCGCGAAGCAAAGCTAAATGTCGCCCGCCGTCTTATTCTTCTGAAGGAGTTTGAGGATGCCTGCGGCGTTCTTGAGCCGCTGCTCATGGAAAAAGCGACCGCGCGCGAGACCGCCGCAATGGCCGAAGCGGTTGCGGGCGCCAAAGGCGCGGACGCGGCAAAACCCTGGCTGGAACAGGCCGCC
>CAWUIM010000157.1:0-1613 GCA_963922595.1 uncultured Parvularculaceae bacterium | reverse complement strand
GCTGTGGGCGGAAAGGGCGGCGGCGGACGGCCAGATATGGCGCAAGCGGGCGGGCCTGATGGCGCCAAGGCGGGCGCAGCGGTTGACGCAATCGCCGAAGCACTGCGCGCCGCGCTTTCTTAAATAATCTTTGTTAAGATTATTTTTTGATTTTTACGCTGCCGCCGCTCGATTTGTCGGCGGAAACGTTGGTCGGCTCGCCGTAAACCGAAACGCTGGCCCCGCTGGACGCCTCAGCGTCAACGCTCTTGCTGGCGAATACGGCGAGGCTCGCCCCACTAGACGCATCCGCTTCGACCGACTGGCATTCAAGACCTTTCGCCCTGACCGTGGCGCCGCTTGACCCTTCTGCGGTCAGCGTGTCGCAATCGCCGGCGACTTTCACAGAAGCGCCGCTGGAGGCGTCGATCTCAAAGTCGCCGCCGGTGACGCCTTCTGCGGAAATCGAAGAACCCGACGACGCGTCAATTCCTTCAAGATCGGTCGCTGTCACATAAACGGTATACTGAGGTTTCTTACGTCCCCATCCGCCGCGCCAATCGCGCTTGATCTCCAACGTGTCGCCCCGCACCTGGATGCGCAGATCGTCAAAATCGCCACGGTCGGCTTCAGCCCGGACTTCCTGTTCCGATCCGATTACAACTTCCGCTGTAATCCCCGCGGCGATGTCGATGGCGCTGAACGAGCCCACATCATAAGTGCGCGTTTCCTGGGCCGAAGCCTGGGTGAGCGCCGCGCTTGTGAGCAACGCCGCCGCGCTCGCGCCTAAAGTTAAAAATTTCGTCATGATCGCCTCCCGCGTGTGGTCAATAGATGACGCCAATGTGCCGGGGTTACGCGCCGGGCGCCAGCATGCTTGCGACGAATGGAAACGAAAAAGCGGATCAGCGGTGCGCCTCCTCGCCGGCTTGCGCGATGACAGGGAGAAATTCGGCGGCGAATTCGCGGACCTTCGCCGCGCCGATCCCGAAAACCTCGCCAAACGCCGATGCGCTGTCGGGTTTGCGTTTGGCCATATCCATCAGCGTTCGATCGGTGAAAATAACAAAGGCCGGCACGCCCCGTTCGCGCGCAAGGGTCAGGCGCTTTTCCTTCAGCGCCGCAAGAAGCGTTTCGCTGACGCCGCTCGGCAGCGGCGCGCCGCCGCTTCGCCGCCGCGCAATTTTTGTCGATTTGCGCATTTCAAACCGCACTTCGCCTTCAGCGGCGGGCGTCAGACGCAAGGATCCATACTGGGGATCGGCGTCGATGAAACCCGCGGCCGCGAGTTGGCGAATAATCGATCGCCACGCCGCCGCGTTATGGGTTTTGCCGCGCCCGTAAACGGCGAGCGCGTCAGCGTTCCGTTCACGCACCTTTTGCGTGTCGGCGCCGCGCATCACCTCGATCAGAAAAGCGGGGCCGAACATCTGACCGGTTTCGCGGATCGTGTCGAAAACGAGCGCGGCTTCCGCGCTCGCATCGACCATTTCCGGCGGCTGCCGGCAGATATCGCAAGCGCCGCAAGGCGCAATTGTCTCCCCGAAGTGGGCGAGCAGCGCCTCGCGGCGACAGGTCACCGCTTCGCAAAGCTCCACCAGCTCGTCGAGCCGCCGGTGTTCGCCCATCGCCGC
>CAWUIM010000156.1:0-1749 GCA_963922595.1 uncultured Parvularculaceae bacterium | reverse complement strand
GAGCCGCACCCGTCCGCGCTTTTCGCGGACGCGGTGCGCGGGGCGGGCCGCATTCTGGCCGACCGGACATCTTGAAGAAATCATCTAGGTAAGGAGTAAAATAGATGACCCTTGAGACTAAAAACCATCCCAACAACAGCGCATCGGAAATCCGCGGCGCCATGAGCGAGTTTCTCGGCGCGTTCGAAAGCTTCAAGGACGCGAACGACGAACGTTTGCGCGCGCTTGAAAGCAAGCAGGACGATGTGGTGCTGCGCGATAAAGTCGAGCGCATCAACGCCGCGCTCGATCAGCAGAAATCCGCGATCGATCAGATGGTGCTGAAATCAAAGCGCCCTGGTCTCGGCGGCGAAGCGATTGTGCCCGACGAGCGCAAGACGGCGTTCGCTCGCTATGTGCGGGCCGGTGACAACGCCGCGCTCGTGGCGCTCAACGCCATTGAAGCAAAATCCTTGAATGCGACGAGCGATCCGGAAGGCGGCTATCTGGCGCCGGAAACGACCGAGCGTCTGATCACCGCGGCGGTCAAAGACATCTCGCCGATCCGCCAGATCGCCACCGTGCGCGAGATTGGCGTCAACACGTTCAAAAAACCGGTCAGCCTCGGCGACGGCGCCGCCGGCTGGGTCGGCGAAACGGGCGGCCGCATTGAGACGACGTCTCCAAATCTCTCCGCAATCGATTTCCAGACCATGGAGCTTTACGCGATGCCGGCGGCCAGCCAGACATTGCTCGATGACGCTGTGGTCAACATCGAACAATGGCTCGCCGACGAGGTGCAGACAGAGTTCGCCGTTCAGGAAAGCGCCGCCTTCGTCAATGGCGACGGCGTCAACCAGCCGCGCGGATTTCTGAATTATACGATCACGGACGAAGCGACCCGCCAATATGGCGAGATCGGCGCGATCTCTACGGGTGTCGACGGCGACTTCTCCGCAAGCGACCCGGCTGATGCGCTCGTCAATCTGATCTATACGCCGAAACAGGCCTATCGCGCCAACGGCCGCTTTGTGGTCAACCGCTCGACCCTGTCGCGCATCCGCAAATTCAAGGACGCGGAGGGCAACTATCTGTGGCAGCCGTCGACGCAAGCCGGCGAGCCGGCCCGTCTGATGGGATATCCGGTGACGGAAGCCGAAGACATGCCTGATATCGCATCGGGAAGCGCGTCGATCGCCTTCGGCGATTTCCGCCGCGGCTATCTGATCGTCGATCGCGCCGGCGTGCGTGTCCTGCGCGATCCGTACTCGGCGAAACCTTACGTCCTCTTCTACACGACAAAACGTGTGGGCGGCGGCGTTCAGGATTTCGACGCGATCAAGCTGTTGCGCTTCTCCGCATAAGCCTGAGCGGCGGGCCCTCTCTTCTCAAGAAAGGCGAGGGCCCGCGTTCATCTCCCCCGACGAAAGAAAGTTGCGTCATGTCTCTCTCTATTCTTGCTCCGCCCACGGCGGAACCGGTTTCGCTCGACGAAATCAAGGCGCATTTGCGCGTCACGCATGCCGACGAAGACGGCCTGATCGCCGGATTGGCGGTGGCGGCGCGGCAAACCGTTGAAGCGCGCGCAGGCCTTGCGCTAATGGCGCAGCGTTGGCGACTGAGCCTCGACCGCGCGCCGTCCGAAACCGTGATTTTGCCGCTCGCCCCCGTCGCCAGCATCGACGCTGTCTCCGTGATCGGACCGGCGGGCGATTTTGAAACGGTGAGCGTCAGTAAATATGAAGCGGCGCCCGGCTCGCCTGGCCGGGT
>CAWUIM010000155.1:0-1779 GCA_963922595.1 uncultured Parvularculaceae bacterium | reverse complement strand
GGCAATCCGACCAGCTTTCTGCCTTCTTCGGTCTTGATTGAAAAATCCTGGCCCGCGAAATCGGCGCCGCCGGGACCGCACAAAAACGCGACCGCCTCCGCGGCCCATTCAGGCGGGATATGCGACGACCAGTCAAGGCGGCTAACCGGGTTTACGCCGGATGCTTTGATTTTCGCCATCATGTCGGTGGCGACGGTGCCGGGGCTGAGGCCGACAATCCGTATACCCATATCGCCCGCTTCCGTATGGGCGCATTCGGTGAGTTTTTTCGCGGCGGCCTTGGTGGCGCAGTAATGCGACCAGCCTTCAAGCGCGCTGTTGGCCGCGCCTGAGCTCATATTCACGATCACGCCAGAACCTTGGGCCTGCATCACGGGGAGCGCGGCGCGCAGGCCGTGATAGACGCCCTTGACGTTGACATCGACCGCCCGGCTCCATTCCTCCACATCGCTTTCTGCGATGCGTGCAATCGGATCGATTACACCGGCATTGTTGACGAGAATATCGAGCCGCCCAAACGCGGCGACAGTTTTGTCGACGGCGGCGCGCACCTCCGCGAAAGAAGCCACGTCGCACGGCGCCGCGATGGCGCGTGCGCCCTCTTTCGTGAGCGCGTCACAATGGTTGGTGAGCGCGGCTTCATTGCGGGCGGCGAGCGCCACATCAACGCCGAGCGCGGCGAGCCTATGCGCTGTGGCGAGCCCGATGCCGCGGCTTGCGCCCGTGATCAGCGCCGCCTTTCCCTGAAGATCACTCATAGGGAAACTCCAAAGCGTCGTTGCGGCCGTACTGACACGGAATATTGTTCGCTGGCGCGTCGGCGCAATCCACCAGATCAAAATTGATCTTCAGATCAATAAATTGACCGAGCGGGCTGCCTTCAAAATTCAGGACGTCAAAGCCGTGTGCGAGGCGGTCGAACCGCCCTTCAGCTTCAAAGCCCACAGCGCGCCGTTCGTCGTAGCGCGGCAGGAACGCCGCAAATGGGGCGTCGTCAGTAATGCGGAATTCCATGGAAAACGGTTTCGTAACGCCTTTGAACGTCAGATCGCCTTCGATGGCGCCGCTTTTCTCATCATTCATTTTTATTTTGGTGCTGACGAACTTGATTTTGGGATGCGTTTCCACATCGAGAAATTCCGCGGACCGTAAATGATTGTCGCGGCCCTTATGATTGCTGTCGATGCTGGCTGCCTCGATGGTGAAGCTAACCTCGCTTTTTTCAGGCGCGGCTTCGTCGATCAGGAACGCGCCGTCAAAGGTTCTGAATTGGCCGACGGTGTTGGAATAGCCGAAATGGTCGATTTCCCAGCCCACATAGGCGTGGCCGAGATCGAGGGTGAACGGGCGTTGGTCGGCGGCGGCAGGGGCGGCGCAAAGCAGCGTCAGGCCGGCGGCGAGAAATGCGAATTTGGTCATGGCGGACTCCGGGGGTTGTTGCGCCGCTCTCTTTGCTCTTTTGCGATTGGCAATAAATATGCTGGATTGAATATAATAATTGCGTAATATGCAATAATGGAATTATCGCAGCTCAGGGCCTTTGCGGCTGTGGCGCGCGCGGGCGGTTTTGCAGCGGCGGCGGGCGACGCTGCGCCTTCCACGATGACCCGGGCCGTCGCCAATCTTGAACGCGCGCTCGGCGTTCGCCTCTTTCAGCGCACCACGCGGTCCGTCTCGCTCACCGAAGCGGGCGAGAAATTCCTCGCCCGGATCGCGCCGGCGCTTGATGAAATTGACGCCGCGGCGGAGGCGGCGGCATCCGGCGTCAGCGCGGTGGCG
>CAWUIM010000154.1:0-1835 GCA_963922595.1 uncultured Parvularculaceae bacterium | reverse complement strand
AACACTTCTCCCATTGCGCGCGCGCTGATCGGTTCGCTCCCGCCGCCGCGCGATGCAAAATTGGTTAAAGTCACTTGTCCTGATACGGAACAATTGATTGACGAGGGCCTGGTCATACTGTTCAAGGGCCCGGCGAGCTTCACCGGCGAAGACGTGGTTGAATTTCACCTCCACGGGTCTCCGGCGGTGGAGGCGGCGCTCTTTCACGCGCTGTTAACGCAGCAAGCACGGCCCGCGGAGGCCGGGGAATTCACCCGCCGGGCTCTTATCAACGGCAAACTCGATCTTGCGCAGGTGGAAGCGCTCGCCGATCTTATCGATGCCGAAACGACCGCCCAGCGCAAACAGGCATTGGGTCAGCTGGATGGGCGGCTTTCGGCGGTGGCGGAGGGCTGGCGGGCGCGGCTTCTGGCGATTTCCGCGCCCCTTGAGGCCGATGTGGACTTTCCCGATGAGGGCGATGTGCCGGCGGCGGTGGCGGCGCGGGCGGTTCCCGCAATCGAGCAATTGGAAAATGAGCTGGTCGCCTTTCGCTCCGATTCTGCGGCCGCGCGGGCCATACGCGACGGCGTAAGGGTCGCCATTTTGGGACGGCCGAACGCAGGCAAGTCTTCGCTCCTTAACCAGTTAGCGGGCAGCGACATGGCGATCGTCTCCGCGACACCCGGCACGACCCGCGACGTGATCGAGGTCAAACTCGATCTCGGCGGCGTCCCTGTCATCGTCGCCGACACCGCCGGGCTGCGTGATCAGACTACGGATGATATTGAGCGCGAGGGGATGCGTCGCGCGCTGGCCCGCGCCGAAGAAGCCGACATACGGATCATGGTTATTGATCCGTTAACGGAGGAAAATTCCGGAGAGCCGATTGAGGCTGGTGCGCTGCGCAAAGGCGACTTTCTCGTGTTCAATAAATTGGATTTGTACGGGGAGGGTCAGGCTCCGGTAGGGCTGAAAAAATATAATACTATCAAGGATGTAAGAGGGGTGTCCTTGTCAGCGAAAACCGGCGAGGGGCTCCCGGAGTTCGTCGCGCGGCTGACAGAGGTCGCCGCTGGGACGACACAAATAACGGGCGACGCCGCCCTGACGCGAGCGCGCCATGTCCGCGCCGTGGAGGACGCCTTGGCGCATTTGGCTCAGGCCAAGACCCATGTAGCCGCGACGCCGGAACTGGCGGCGGAAGATGTGCGTATGGCTGCGCGCGCGCTGGGCGGCATTACCGGCGCTGTCGATGTGGAAGACATCCTCGGCGAGATTTTCTCAAGCTTTTGTATTGGAAAGTAATCGCGCTGATGTTTCACGTGAAACGGGGGTGGCGTAGGGCTCGCGAAATGGAAGTCGTACCCGCGGCCGAAATTTTGCCCAAACGTGCGCGTTGAAAACGTTGAGCAGTGGACCCCATGGTCAAGCCATGGGGAGTCGGCGATTTGTCGAGAGGGTTCTTCCCGAGGCTTCGCCTTTGAATGCCGGCCTAGCTGAGCATTACTCCGAATGAGGTTGGCTCTGGTCCCAACGTCTCCCTCCGATTCCCCATGGCTTGACCATGGGGTCCATGTTTCGGAAACGACGACTCTAGCGGAGTCGGTGCGGCCCCTATAATCAGCGGCTTTCGACGAGATACTGTACAATTCGCGGGAAACTTATCTTCCCCCCAATTTCCTTCTTTATAATAGCATTCAGGTCATGTTCCACGTGGAACATTCGCGTCCGGCGCCTTATATGAGCGCTCCCCGGCGTGTCTGGGTAAGAGGAAGCGATGCAGGACTACGACGTTATTGTGATTGGGGGAGGCCACGCGGGCTGTGAAGCCGCGGCCGCCGCCGCGCGCATGG
>CAWUIM010000153.1:0-1837 GCA_963922595.1 uncultured Parvularculaceae bacterium | reverse complement strand
CGGCGGCGCGTCGGCGGCGAGCGCGCCGCCCGGATCAAAGCGGCCGTCCGTATACTTATGGATATTATCGGCGCGCGCGAGATAGGTCTTGCCCTGCGTATGAAGGCCGCCGACCCAGCGCCATGAGCAGGTGTTGGACGCCGGATCCCCGTCGAGCAAATGACGATAGAAGAAGTCCGCGCCGAGCTCCCACGGCAATTTCAAAGTGAAGATCCAGATACTTGCGAACCACATGCGCGCGTGATTGTGGAGATAGCCCGTTTCCACAAGCTCGCCCGCCCAGGCGTCGACGCAGGCGATCCCTGTCTTTCCTTCGGTCGCTTCTTGATAGCGGCGGGCGAGCGCCGCGTCGCTGTCGAGATCGCGGGCGAGGGCGACGACGCGCTCTTTATAGCGCGACCAGACGGCGGGGCGATGTTCAAGCCAACCTTTGAAATAGCCGCGCCAGAAGACCTCCTGGATGAATTTTTCAGCCGCGTGAAACTCATGGCGTGCAAGCGCAGCGCGCACGACTTCTTCCTCAAGGATTAGTCGCCGGCGCACATAGGGCGATAGCGCCGAGACATTATCGCGATTGTCCGGTCCCAGATCAAAGTTTCGCCCGCGCGCATAGGCGCCGCCGGCGCGGGGCGCGAAGGCGTCGAGCCGGACTTGCCCCGCCTCGCGCGTCGGCGTCCATGTGACGGGGGCGAGTTTTTCTTCCGGTAGAAATGAGGCTTGCGTCACGCGGGCGCTCCTTTGTCCTTCCTAGACCGGCGGCACCGCTCCGAACAATAGACGACATCGTCCCAGACTTTTTCCCACTTCTTGCGCCAGGAGAACGGGCGCTCACACACGGGACACAATTTGGACGGTAGGTCGCGTTTTTTCATCTTCTCGCGTCTACGTTACGGCGTCGTCGTGCCGAGCGGCAGGGTGAGCTGCGCCGCATCGTTAGGGGCGCGTTTCTTTTGTCCGCGCATGGGTATGCCGGATTTACGGCTGCCATGCTTGTTCTGGATCGCTTTGGCGCCGCGTTTGAAATCGGCGCCGCCGCGCACGGCCCATATTTTCTGGCGCGCCGCTTTCGCCGCCGCCAGATGATCGACAATGGGCATGGGGTAGGTCTTATCGAGGATCGCGCCCGCACCCTCCCACTTCCAGGGTTCGTGAATGAACTCATCGGGCACGCCCGCGAGCGCCGGAAGCCAGCGGCGCACAAAGGCGCCGTCCGGGTCCTGATCATAGCCTTGCTTCACAGGATTGTAGATGCGCACCGTATTAATGCCCGTCGTGCCGGATTGCATTTGCGCCTGCGGCCAGTGGATGCCGGGCTCGTAATCGGTGAAAAGGCGCGCCAGATGTTCGCCAGGCGCGCGCCAGTCGAGCCAGAGATGATAGCTGGCGACCGCCATCAACATCGCCCGCATACGGAAGTTCATCCATCCGGTGGCGATGAGCGCGCGCATGCAGGCGTCAACGAAAGGCAGGCCGGTCTCGCCCTTCGCCCAGGCGTTCAGCCGCGAAGCGTCCGGCGTGGTGGGACGCAAGCCGTCATAAGCGCGATGAAGATTTCGAAATTCGAGCGCCGGTTCGTCTTCGAGTTTTTGTGTGAAATGATCGCGCCAATGAAGGCGTCCCTGAAACGACGACATGGACCCGCGCCAGCCGCCTTTGACGCCGTCGGTTTTAAGCTGGCGCTGGCGGGTCCATACGGCCTGCGCCGTCTCGCGCATAGAGAGCGTTCCCCAGGCGAGATGCGGGCTCAGGCGGGAGCAATGGTCCGCGCCCGCCGCGGGGCTCGACATGGCGCGCCGATAGGGCGCGCCGCGCTCGGTTAAAAACGTCTGTAGGCGGT
>CAWUIM010000152.1:0-1843 GCA_963922595.1 uncultured Parvularculaceae bacterium | reverse complement strand
CCGACTTCGGCGCGGCCCCGGCGAGCCTTGCCTTTGGCGTGCGCCAATGGTCCGACCGCGTCGGCTGGGGCGACGAAGCCCACCTCAACGCCGCCTCCCCTTTTCAAGGGGAGGAGGATCGCAGTCTTTCGCTAGAAGCGCTGCACCAAAAGCCACCGCGTTTTCCGGTCGCGGTGTTCTGCAATGACGCCAGACCCAACCGCCTCCTCCCCTTAAAAAGGGGAGGAGGAATGCAATTCATCTCAAGCGGAATTACGATTCGGCCTATCGGAAGCAATGTCACAGCACCCACTTCTCAAAAAGTTCCGCACCGGCAGCCAACCCAACCGCCACCTCCCCTTAAAAAGGGGAGGCTTTCGCCAAGTGAGAACGATTTACGATCGAACCGACACACGCTGCCGCTGGTCAGGAGACTGAATTCATTGCAACCGCCTCGGCGAAAGGAGGGGATCGACGCCCGCAACCGATCTACCGAAGCCGCACACACCGCTGATCCCCACCTTTCGCCGGGGATTGCGCTGGCGCGCAATCGCGGCTCAAGCCTCCCCTTTCCAAGGGGAGGAGGACTGCTATGGTTCGCATATGAACGCACGATTTGATCGAACGAAAGAAAAGACCAGGCGCGCGCGCCGCTTGCGCGGCGAAATGACGAGGGCGGAGAAAATCATCTGGTCAAAGATTAATCGCGGGCAATGCGAAAATCTGAAATTTCGCAGACAGCATCCGATCGGTCCCTATGTCCTCGATTTCTATTGTCCATCGATTGGATTGTGCATCGAGATCGACGGCGAGCAGCATGCTCTTGAGGCGCAACAAGAGCGGGACGCGCACCGCACCGCGTTTCTGGAAGCGCGCAACATTGACGTCTTGCGGTTCTGGAACAGCGAAATTTTCGAAGACTTTGATAGCGTCGTGAGCGCAATCCGCGACCGCGCGCTCACCCTGGCCGCGCGCGCCGAAGAAAACCGTGGAACTGTATGATTTGGTCTTCGTTCCCACCCCCACGGCGTTTATGATAAGGAAGGTCAGGTGCACTTATGAGAAATTACCGGGGAGCTTCGCAATGCTGAATGCCGCAATAAAAGCCGTCGCCGTGATCGCCCTCATTTTCGCCGCCGCGTGCGCAGGCGACGCCCCGCCGCCAACGGAGGAGCCGGCCGAGCCGGTGCGGATCACCAAGTTGCCGGCGCCGACAAAACCGATCGACCGCCAGCCTGGCGACGCCAGGAAACGCACCATCAAAGACCTTGATCTCGGCTGGTGTTCAAAGCCCGTCTATTGCGGCGATCTCGGCAAGATCGACTGTAATTCGGCGGCTGACGGCCCGCTTTATTATTTCCGTAAAGAAGACGGCGTCATCGTCAGCACCTGCGGCGGCGCCTGCATGGTGTTTTCCGACGATCCCGAACACCCCTGCCGGACCATGTGCCCGCCGCCGGAATGGACCTGTAAAGGCGCCGGTCAATTAAGCAGGCCGCAATGAAGAACCGCGCCGCCTCTTCATTTTCGCCGAAGAAACCCTATTTCTTAAGGCGAACCCGCGTAGAGAATTGTAAGAGTTGAGGGAATAGTCTTTTGGCGAAAAACCCATATAGCGTTTTGGGGCTGACGGCGTCTGCGAGCGATTCTGAGATTCGCGCCGCCTTCCGCAAGCTCGCCAAGCAGTATCATCCGGATCGCAATCCCGATGACAAGGCGGCGGAGGAGAAGTTCAAGGAAATTTCCGCCGCATTCGACATTATCGGCGACGCCGACAAGCGCAAACGCTTCGACCGCGGCGAGATTGACGCCGAAGGGCGCGAGCGCGGCTTTGCGGGCGGCGGCGGCTACGGCGGCGCGCGTC
>CAWUIM010000151.1:0-1889 GCA_963922595.1 uncultured Parvularculaceae bacterium | reverse complement strand
CCCGCGTCCGCCGAGGCCCCGGCCCCGGAGCCGGCGGATTTTGTGGCGGCTGCGTCCGCGTCCGAGCTGCAGGCGATGCGCGATCAGTTCGCGGTGGTCCAGATGGCGCCGGACACGTCGTTCCTGAGCGATGAGGAAAAGCAGGTCATCAATCTGCTCAATCAGGTCGGCGATCTGATGGACGAGATTTATCTGCGCCAGCGCAGCGAAACCAATCCCGCCTGGAAGGCCGACATCATCACCAGCGACTTGCCCCAGAAGGATTTGTTGCTGGAGATGTTCGATCTGCATTTCGGACCGTGGGACATGCTCGACCACAACAAGCCTTTTTACGGCGATGTTGAAATGCCGGAAGGCGCGGCCTTCTATCCGGCCGATATGACCCGCGAAGAGTTCGAGCAGTGGATCGCCGATCATCCGGAAGATGAAGAAGCGTTCAAAAGCGGCTATACGGTGATCCGCCGTGAGGGCGATGGTCTTGTCGCAATTCCGTATGCCGAACATTATAAGGAATGGCTGGAGCCTGCGGCGGCGCTGATGCGCGAGGCGGCGGCGGTCACGACGAATGAAAGCCTCAAGAAATTTCTCACCCTGCGCTCCGACAGCTTTTTGTCCGACGATTACTTTGAGTCCGAAATGGCGTGGATGGACCTTGACGGTCCGATTGAAGCGGCGATTGGACCCTATGAGGTCTATACGGACGGATTGTTCGGCTACAAGACCGCTTATGAAGCGTTCATCACCGTCAAAAATCCGGAAGAAAGCGCGGCGCTCGCCAAGTACAAGGACTTCCTGCGCGACATGGAGGCCAACCTGCCGGTGGATGACGCGTATAAGAATTTCAAGCGCGGATTTGAGTCGCCCATCGCCGTGACCTATCAGGTCCATGGCGGCGGCGACAATGTGCCGGGCGTTCAGACCATCGCGTTTAACCTGCCGAACGACGAACGCGTTCGCGAAGCCAAGGGCGCGAAGAAAGTGCTTCTCAACAATGTGCTCGGCGCCAAGTTCGACCGCATTCTGGCGCCCATGGCGGAAAAAGTTCTGGTGGCGGATCAGGCGCCGTTGCTCGTGAAGAAATATATGTCGGGCGAGACCCTGTTTCACGAGTTGGCGCATTCGCTGGGGCCGGGCTCAATCACGGTCGGCGGCGAGGAAACCACCGTCAGCGCGCAATTGAAGGAGCTTTATTCGCCCATCGAGGAAGGGAAGGCCGACGTCATGGGCGCTTACAACATCCTTTATATGATGGAGCGCGGCGAATTGCCGGTTGCGGAAAAGAAAAGCTTCCTCGCCACCTATTTTACAGGACTTTTCCGCGCCATGCGGTTCGGCGTCAATGAAGCGCACGGCAAGGGCGCCGCCTTTCAGTATACGTATTTTCGGGAGGCTGGCGCCTTTACGGTCGAAGACGGCAAGTTCCGGCTCAATTTTGAAAATCTCGAGCAGGCGATCAGCGATCTGACGCGCGACGTTGTGATCGTTCAGGGCGACGGCGATTATGAGAAGGCGAAAGCGTTCCTCGACACCTACGCCAAGCTCGATGCCGACGCTGACGCCGCCCTCGCGACGCTGACCGACCTGCCAGTGGACATCCAGCCGGTCTACGCCGCTGCGGTTGAGTAGGGGCGGGGTGGGGCTGGTGTGACCGCGCCCTACCGCGGAATGTCCGTTCACGGTCTATCCCTCCGTCATCCTGACGAAAGTCAGGATCCGGGGCGGCGAGTTTCGACTTAAGATCGCTCGTAGGGCGGGTTTTAACCCGCTGTTTCGGAGTTTGCGGTAGGCACGATACCGGCGGGGTGAACCCCGCCCTACGACGGCGCATCAAGACATTTCATCCGCAGGTGGAGAAAAAAGTTTCGCGCTCAACCGTTTTTCTCGAAAAT
>CAWUIM010000150.1:0-1941 GCA_963922595.1 uncultured Parvularculaceae bacterium | reverse complement strand
CGCGGCGATCGCCCCGCCTGCTGCGCGCAGGCAAGCGTCGAGGCTTGTCGGCCCCATAAAGGTGTCGGCGTCAAGCTGTGCGAGCCCTTCGGCGGGCGCGGTTTTCTCCACGGCGTCGCGGAACGCGGACCCATGAACGCGATCAATGGCGTCGCCAGACGCGGCGGGCGCGAGGCGGCGCTCCACATCGGAAAATTCCTCTGCGGCCAAGGCTTTTTCCACCGCCGCAAAACGGCCTGGATGCTCCACATGGCCGGGCGGCACTTCGTGGCCGCCGAAAGACGCGTGCGAATAAAGGATCGTTTGCGTCATTCTTCGTCTCCCACAGCGGCCAGCACGTCGACTACAAAGCGATCCATATCGAAATATTCGCCGGGCCGGCCGTCAAAGCCGCGCCGCACGATGAGCATGTTCCGTTCCGGGACGATAAAGAGATATTGCCCGCGATTGCCGCGCGCCGCATAAGTCCCCGCCGGCAATCCGTGGCGCGAATCGTAAAGCCAGAATTGCGCGCCGTAGCCGGGACGCGCGCGTCCCTCCTCAGGCTGAGGCGGCTGGTCCGGCGCCGGCGCCGCCACATAGTCGTTCCAGTCCTCCGGCAAAATTCGAACGCCGTCCCACATGCCGTCATTCAGATAAAGAAGGCCGAGGCGCGCCAGGTCGCGCGCCGTCGTCCAGACCTGGCTCGACAGAATGAAATCGCCGTTCCAGTCGGTTTCGAGAAAAGTGTGACGCATGCCGAGCGGATGGAGCACGCGCTCGAACGGAAACCGCAAATAAGCGCGATTATTGGCCATCGCTTCGCGCAGCGCGCGCATGACCGCCATCGTGTCGTTATTGGCATAGCGCCAGCGCGCGCCCGGCGTCGCCACCAGCCGGTTTGTGATGGCATGATCGACCACGCGCCCGCCGCCGAAATAAACATCGTCCGTGCGGTTGCCGGCGGTCGGCGAGGTGAGCCCGCTCGACATGTGGAGAAGATTTTCGACCGTAATGCTCCCGCGCGGGTCGCCGGCTTCGGACCACGCCGCGAGGCCCGCCGGCGCCGCCGGGTCAATCAGGCCTTCATGGACGGCCGCGCCGATGATGGTGGCGGCGATGGATTTGGCGACCGACCAGGTGCGTTGAGACGTCGTCTGGTCAAATCCGTCGCGATAGCGCTCGGCGATGATCGCGCCGTCCTTGACGACGAGGATAG
Organism: uncultured Parvularculaceae bacterium; assembly: GCA_963922595.1. Classification (GTDB taxonomy): domain Bacteria; phylum Pseudomonadota; class Alphaproteobacteria; order Caulobacterales; family Parvularculaceae; genus JAJFFW01. Next base: position 743 of record CAWUIM010000150.1, on the reverse strand, counting down.
CGGTCGTCTCCGACGCCTCGCCATAGGTCTCGCGATCAAAGGCGCTGGCGACGAGCGCGGCGAGCGCAGGGTCATTGGAAAAGCGTTCCGGCAACGGCGCGGGGGCTTTGCGCTTGTCGCGAACTTTCGCCGCCGGGACCATCGCGCGCGCCGGCGCGTCCGCACCCGTCGGCAATTGAGTGCAGCCGAGATAAGGCCGCCACACAGCCACACGCGGCGCAAAGCCTTCTGCAAACGACACGGAAACGGTCTTGTTTTCTTCATCAATCACAGCGTCCGGCAAGGCGGCGAGCGGGGCCACATAGCCCGGATAAATGCGCGACAACTCATCGCCCGCGATCTGGTCGAGCGGACGGCCGGCGTTAAACGTGGCTGAACAGGTGAACGCCGCTTTATACCCCGCCGCCAATGAGCGTTGCGCAGGGTCCGCCGTTTGGGCGGCGGCCGCGCTTGCGCAAACCGTAATCGCCGCAGTGAGGGGCGCTATCTTCCTGTTCATCGCCTGTATTCGCATCACGTCCGCCACGCTCCTGATCTTTGTGTTGCTTCCATGCGGCGATTATAGCTGCGGCGCGCAAGGGCGCCAGTTGCGATAGCTTTCGTCATGTCTTGGGGCCCTCCTTTCTTAAATGGCCACGCTGCTTTGCCTCCGCGCACAGTCTCTGTGCGCGCGAGTAGTCATTCGTCGTAGAGAGGCCTGCGCGAGACGCGGGAACTTCTCTTTTAGTCAGGTGGCGATGCGC
>CAWUIM010000149.1:0-1989 GCA_963922595.1 uncultured Parvularculaceae bacterium | reverse complement strand
AGCCGGCTGGCGCCATGGCTTGACGCTGACCGTCGGCTTCGGCTCGGCGGGGCGCATCTCGCCTGTCGCCGCATCAATGCCAGTCGCTACGACAGAAACGCGAACTTTGCCTTCGAGATCCTGATTAAACGTCGATCCGACGATAATATTCGCATCCGGATCAACTTCCGCACGGATGCGGTTCGCCGCCTCGTCCACTTCAAACAGGGTCATGTCCATGGAGCCGGTGATGTTGATGAGAACGCCGCGCGCGCCCTTCATGGAGACCTCGTCAAGAAGCGGGTTGGAGATCGCCGCTTCCGCCGCTTCGATGGCGCGCTTGTCGCCGGACGCTTCACCCGTGCCCATCATGGCTTTGCCCATCTCGCTCATGACCGTGCGCACGTCGTTGAAGTCGAGATTGATCAGACCAGGCATCACCATCAGATCAGTAATGCCCCGCACGCCCGAATGGAGCACCTGATCGGCGAGCGCAAACGCTTCATGGAAGGTGGTGCGCTCATTGGCGATCGAAAACAAATTCTGGTTCGGAATAATGAGGAGCGTGTCCACATGTTCCTGAAGCGATTCAATACCGGCGGATGCAATCTTCATCCGGCGCGCGCCTTCAAAATGGAAAGGCTTGGTGACGACGCCGACCGTCAGGATATCGCGTTCCTTGGCGGCCTTGGCGATCACCGGCGCCGCGCCCGTTCCGGTGCCGCCGCCCATGCCGGCGGTGACGAAGAGCATGTTGGAATTGCCCACATGTTCCAGCAACTCATCGAGCGACTCCTCAGCGGCCGCGCGCCCAACATCAGGCAGCGAGCCAGCGCCCAACCCTTGCGTCGTATTAACGCCGAGCTGGATGCGCTTTTCCGCTTTGGAAAGACCGAGCGCTTGCGCGTCAGTGTTCGCGACGATGAATTCGACCCCCTCCAGAGAGCTCTCGATCATATTATTGACCGCATTGCCGCCTGCGCCGCCGACGCCGATGACGGAAATCCGTGGTTTCAACTCAGTCATTTCCGGCACGCTTAGATTTAGTGGCATTTTTTGCTCCGGTTTTCCCGCCCGTTAATAGTTAATTTTCGCGTTAAAGAATCGTTCAGAAGCCTTACCAAAAGGTTAACGCCGCCTTAACGTTTGCTAAAAATTCGCGCGCATCCACTTGGCGACGCCGCCCCACAATCCGCTCCCTGGCGCATGCGCCTGATCGAGACGGAAATAGTCTTCCTCACCGCTTTGAAGCCAGCCCTCTTGCGGGTGTGCCGCCTGCTTCAAGGCGCCGACGCAGACGGAGAATTGCGGCGCCGTCGCTGCGTCTGGCGCACCGTTAAGCGCCGTCGGCCGGCCAAGCCGCGCCTTGACGCCAAAGATACGCTCAGCGGTTTCGCGCGCGCCGGTCAGCAAACTGCCGCCGCCAGTTAAGACAGCACGCCGCAACCCAGCCGACGACTGGCGCCCCGCCGCGTGGACGGCCGCTTCAAACGTCAGCGACAGGATTTCTTCGAGCCGCGGGGCGATGACCGCCGTCAGTTCGGACTTTGTGACGCGGGCCGTCTCATGAGCCTGGCCGAGCTGCGTTAATTCCGCAAACCGATGATCGTCGCCGGCGCCAGGTAAAGCCGAGCCATGCAGGGTCTTCATGCGTTCTGCGTCAGCGATCGGCCCGCCAAAAATTTGTGCGATGTCGCGGGTGATGTGTTCGCCGCCAAGCTTAACCCCGCCGCATGCGACCAGCGCGCCGTCCTCGAATACCGCAAAATCGGTCGTGCGCGCGCCGATGTCGACCATAAGGCAGCCAAGATCTTTTTCGTCGTCTACGAGGACAGTTTGCGACGCGGCGAAGGGCGCGGCGATCAGGCGCTCCACCGCGAGGTCGCACCGCGCCGCTAGCGCGCGAATGTTGGCGTCGCAACTCTCACGCACGCTCACGCCGAGCATTTGCGTCGTCAGGGCGCCGCCCACAAGCCCGCAAGGATTTGAGCCCGCCTCCTCCCCGTCCAC
>CAWUIM010000148.1:0-2026 GCA_963922595.1 uncultured Parvularculaceae bacterium | reverse complement strand
CGCCGCAAGCGCCGCAGCGCCGCGTCCGTCATTGGCCCCGCCCACATTTCCGGCGGAGGGCCGAGCGATGGCCAACGCATCAGGGTTTGCGGCAATTGCGCTATTGACGGCGAGGAACCCGGACGCGTCGCGCACGATCAACGCGTCCGTCGTTGGCGACGAAGCGCCGACCACCGCGTTTTGCGCATAGGCGGCGTTCAACGCGTTCGCGACGCCCTGCGCCGTTTGATCAACCAGCGCCGCGAGCGCCGTCAGCTCTGTATTTTGTAAATCGAGAAGCCCGCGAAACTCGCCAGCGACGATCTCAGTATCAATGCCGGCTGAAAGTTGTGCGCCTACGACGCCGTCGTCGCTGACAGCAGATAAGGTCAACGCGCTTGGCGGCCCCGCATTAAAACCGAAGGCGGTGTAGCCGCCGGCGTTGGCGAGAACCGTGCCGCCGCTCGTTGTAACAGTGACGCGGCCGTCATCGGCGCGGGTGACAGTGATGTCGAGAAATTCGGATAATTCCGTCAAACGCGCGTCGAGCAAATCGCCCGCGCCCGGACTGTCGGGCACAGCGGCGTTCAGCCGAAACACTTCTTCCAGGAGCGCATTCACCCGATCCACGGACAAAGCGAGCCGCGATCCCGCGGCGTCACTTTCATTCGCGATCGCCGACTGCGTGCGCGCAAAGGCGTTAAACGCCTCATCAAGCGCGGCGACCGCATCGGCCCTTGCGGCGGCGGACGACGGATTGGCGCTCAGCGTTGCAAACGCCGCGAACGCCTCGTCCAGCCGGTTGGCGAAGGAGATATTGTCGCCGGGCGCGCCGAGCGAGGCTTCTATGCGGGAAAGCGCGTCCGCAATCACCCCTGCGCCGGCCGCATCCGCGTTACCCTGAAAAGCGCCGCCCTGAAGAAAGCGGTCAACGGCGGCGCGGGCGATTTCCACATCAACGCCGGCAAACTGGTTCGGGATTGCATCCGTGAAGAAATTCACCTCACGGCGCACGAAATCCGGCGTATTGACGTTGGCGACATTCTCCGACGTCGCCGCAATCGCCCGCTGATTGGCGAAAAGGCCGGATACGGCCGTATTCAGCGCCACGTTCAAGCTCATCGCCGCCCCTCCGTGTTCGATGGGCCGCCCGGCAATTCCTGCCGAACCGGTAAAATACGCCCGGCAATGTTTACCGGCCGGTCATAATTCATCGGCGCAAACCCTTTATTTTGTGCGGCCTTTGTCATGCCTTCAAAATTTTCTCCACATCGCGCCAATTAAAATTGCAACCCGGAGGCCAGCGCGAAAATTCTCCAGGCCGACCACTATACGGGCGGCGAAAAGGGGGGTGGATAAGTTTCCCACAAATTGTCCAGTATCTCGCCGAAACCCGCATATTTGCTGGTCCCGCCAAAGGGTTAACTGGGCAGAAAAGTCCTGACAGGCAAATTTTTCGCGCCAAATATTCCCTGTAGGGATAGAGATTAATCGGCGTTAACCACGTATACGGCGCTTTTTCCTTGAGTTTTCATCTGGCGCGGTCATTGCGAGATAAGCGCGCATGATTGAAGCAAGTCAGTCCATTCAACAGATAACGCAGCGCCCCTCGGAATCGCGCACCAGCGCGGACGAGGCGCCGGTATTCAGTCTCGCCTTAGCGGCGGCGACGCTCGAGGCGCGCGCGGCGCTATCGCTTGAAGTCCATGGCGCCGCGCCACAAAACAATGCGGGCGCATTCACCGGCGGCGCGGCGCAACAATCGTCGGCGGCAGCCGAAAACGCTGACCGCGTCGAACAAGCCAGCCCGCCGGCTGGAAACGACGCGGCGCGCGCCAGCCGTGCGGAACAATCAAATTCGCCTCGCCATTCACAAACGTCATTGACGGCTGCGCCTGCATCTGCGGCGGCGCCGGACGTAAGCGCTTTGCAATCGACGACACCCGTCCAATCGCCGGTGATTGCGCCAACGGCGGCTGGCGGCGCCCAAACGGTGAGCGCCTCGCGAGAGACAGCACCGGCGCCGCGCTCAGGCGACACCACGCTG
>CAWUIM010000147.1:0-2097 GCA_963922595.1 uncultured Parvularculaceae bacterium | reverse complement strand
GCCGCGGCAAGCGCCTGCGCGCTGAACCGGTGGCGGCGCTCTATGAGCGCGCCTGCGTGCGCCATGTGGGCGCGTTCGCCGCCCTTGAAGATCAGATGACCAGTTACACCGGCGCCGGCGGCAAGAGCCCGGACCGCCTCGACGCGCTCGTCTGGGCGCTGACGGATCTCATGTTGCAGTCGGCGGCGCCGCAACCCGCCGTTCGCCACTTGATTTAGGAGCACGACCCTTATGTCTATTTTTTCGACCTTGTTTTCCAAACAGCCCGAGCAAAAGGCGAGCGCCGCGCGTCCCCTGATCGCGTTGTCTCGGCTCGGCCAGCCCGCCTGGACGCCGCGCGATTACGCCTCGCTCGCCCGCGCCGGGTTTGAGCGCAACGTCATCGCTTACCGCTGCGTGCGGCTGGTGGCCGAGGCTGCCGCGTCGGCGCCGCTCATGGTGCGCGAGGGCGGGGACGTTTTGTCGGAGCATCCGCTGATCGATCTCATGAAAAAACCGAACCCGGAACAATCGGGCGCGGAATTGCTCGAGAGTTTTTACGGATTTCTGCAAACCGCCGGCAACGCCTATCTGGAGGCGGTCAGCCTCGACGGGACGCCGCGCGAGCTCTTCGTTCTGCGCCCTGACCGCATGAAAACGCGGATTGGCGCGCGCGGCTGGCCGGAAGCCTACGACTACACCGTCGGCGGGCGCACCGTCACCTTCCGCGCCGACGGCGAGGCCTCGCCGATCCTGCATTTGAAACTCTTTCACCCCACGAACGACCATTACGGCCTGTCGCCGCTGGAGGCGGCCTCGGCGTCCGTTGACCTGCACAACGCCGCGCTCGCCTGGAACAAGGCTCTTCTCGACAATGCGGCCCGTCCGTCCGGCGCGCTGATCTATAACGGTCCGGAGGGCGCAGAAAATCTCTCCAAGGATCAATTTGATCGCCTGAAGACCGAACTTGAAGACGCCTATGCGGGCGTGTCGAACGCCGGGCGCCCCTTGGTGCTCGACGGTGGGCTCGACTGGAAGTCGATGTCGCTGTCGCCGGCGGATATGGACTTTATCGAGGCGAAAAACGCCGCCGCGCGCGAAATCGCGCTGGCGTTCGGCGTCCCGCCGATGTTGCTCGGCATCCCCGGCGACAACACCTACGCCAATTACCGTGAAGCGAATCTCGCGTTCTGGAAGCAGACCGTTCTGCCGCTCGTCAAGAAGACCGCCGCGGCCATGTCCGGCTGGCTCGGACCGCAGTTCGGCGGCGCTGAAATCATGTGCGACGCCGGCGCGATCGACGCGCTGTCGGCTGAACGCGACGCGCAATGGAACCGGATCGCGCGCGCAGACTTTCTGACCGAAGCGGAAAAACGCTCTTTGCTCGGATTGCCGGCCTGCTCAGCGCAAGGGGGCGACGATGACCGATAAGCCTGCGCCAACGCCTGAACTGCGCGTTTCAATCGCGGTGGGCGCCGCCTTCGTCATCCAAACGGCCTGCGCTTTTATCTGGGCTGGCGCCGCCGCCGAACGCATCGATCAGCTCGAGCGCCGCATGGACGCAAGTCAGGAGCTGATCGAACGCACAGCGCGCCTGGAAGAACAGGTGGTGGCGGTCCGCGCGACACTCACCCGCATTGAACGCAAAATCGACAACACCCGCCGGGAGCCCATGGAATGATCAAAAAGAACGCCTATACCGCGCCGATTGAAGGCTATGCGTCGATTTTCAACGCGCCTGATCAAAACGGCGACATTATCGCGCCCGGCGCCTTCGCCGCGTCGCTGCAACAGGCGAGCCCCGTGCGCATGCTTTATCAGCATGCGGTGGAAGCCCCCATCGGCCGTTGGCTCACCTTGCGCGAAGACGCGCGCGGGCTCTTTGTCAAAGGCGAGATTATTCTCTCATCGGACAAGGCGCGCGAGGTTTACGCCCTTCTCGAAGGCGGCGCCATCGACGGTCTGTCGATCGGGTTCCAAACCGTGAAAGCGAAAAAAACCAACGGCGGACGGCTGATCACGAAAGCCGCCCTCTGGGAGGTGTCGATTGTCACCTTCCCCATGGCCCCGGCGGCGCGCGTGACCCGGCTTGGGTCGCCGCGCGGCCTCGCCGCCCCT
>CAWUIM010000146.1:0-2126 GCA_963922595.1 uncultured Parvularculaceae bacterium | reverse complement strand
GCGCGGCGCGCACCGGCGCCATCACGACGCCGCGCGGCGACATCCGCACGCCCGCCTTCATGCCCGTGGGGACGGCGGCGACGGTGAAAGCGATGTTGCCGGAGCATGTACGCGCGACGGGCGCGGATATTTTGCTCGGCAATACCTATCATCTGATGTTGCGGCCCACGGCCGAACGCGTCGCCGCGCTCGGGGGCTTGCACAAATTCATGAACTGGCCGCGCCCGATCCTCACCGACAGCGGCGGGTTTCAGGTGATGTCGCTGTCGAAGCTGCGCAAGCTGAGCGAGGAGGGCGTCCGGTTTCAGTCCCATATTGACGGCTCGCGCCACATGTTGACGCCGGAGCGGTCGATCGAAATCCAGTGTCTTCTGGGCGCTGATATTCAGATGCAGCTTGACGAATGTCCGGCGATCCCGATTGAAGAGGAAGAAGCGCGCGCCTCCATGCTGTTGTCCGCGCGGTGGGCGGAGCGCTCAAAGCGCGCCTTCGAGGAGAAAGCTGCGCCGGGGCAGGCGCTGTTCGGCATTGTTCAGGGGGCGAATTATGAGGCGTTGCGGCTGGAGAGCGCGGCGCGGCTCATTGATCTTGATTTTCCGGGTTATTCGGTGGGCGGGCTCGCCGTGGGCGAGGGGCGCGCGGAGATGTTCCGGGTACTGGCGTTTACGACGCCCGCGCTGCCGCGCGACAAGCCGCGTTATCTGATGGGCGTCGGCAAGCCGGCTGATATTGTGGGCGCGGTGGCGCGCGGGATCGACATGTTCGATTGCGTGGCGCCGACGCGGTCCGGGCGCCACGGTCAGGCGTGGACGCGCGAAGGCGCGCTCAACATTAAAAATGCGCGCTTCGCCGACGATCCGGCGCCGCTTGATCCGGCGAGCGATTGTCCGGCGAGCCGCGATTATTCCAAGGCGTATCTGCATCATCTGTTTCGGGCGGGCGAATATCTGGGGCCGATGCTGCTCACCTGGCACAATCTCCATTATTATCAGACGCTCATGGCCGAGATGCGCGCGGCGATCGCGGCGGGGGCGTTTGCGGAATTCGTGGCGGGCTTTTCGGCGGCGACGGGCGAGACGCTGGTCTGATGAAAAGCGCCGCGAATTCAGATGCTTCGAGGCCGCTGCGGCATTCGGTGCCCGGCGCGAATAACCGGTTGACCATGCGCGCGCGCGCCCCTATGTTCCCGGCTCTTCGCGGCCATGGGCGTCCGGCTTTGGGCGATTGGCGAAGCGGCGTGGGCCCATAGCTCAGTTGGTAGAGCAACTGACTTTTAATCAGTAGGTCGAAGGTTCGAATCCTTCTGGGCTCACCATTTTTCCCTTCGGTTAAAATTTTTGCGAGGCGCGCGCGGGCGCGCGGTCAGTGAAAATCTCTGCTTTTGGGAATGATGCGCACATTGCGCGGATGTCTTCTGATGTTTTTTCCGCGCAGATCATCGGCCACGGGGCGGCGCACTTCGTCAACGGGGGACAGGGCGCCGGCGAGCGGGTCGTCGCGGCGAAGTTTGTTAAGGCGGCTTTGATGCGCCGGCGAGGCGGGGAGCGGCGCGCGGCCATGGTCGGCGTGGGCGAGGACGCCGTTTAGCGCTTCCCGTTGCGCGTCCTCCGACAGAAGGTCGAGATCGTCCGTGCGGTCGATCAGCTGGTCGGCGACGATATGGGTGACGTTATCGGCGTGCTGCACGCGGCCTTTCACGAGCAGGATGCGTGCGCCCATGATGACGGGGCGATAGACGGCGCCGATCTTCGGCCAGACGACGAGGTTGGCGATCCCCGTCTCGTCTTCAATGGTGATGAAGAAGACCCCTTTCGCCGACCCCGGCCGCTGGCGTATCAGCACAACGCCCGCGGTCATGAGGCGCGACCCGTCCGCCGCCGCGCAGGCATCCTTCGTCGTTTTGATCCGTATACGGTCATAATGGCGGCGCAGAAATTTCAAGGGGTGATCTTTGAGGGAAAGGCGCGTTGTCTGATAGTCCTGGATCACCTCTTCAGAACGCGGCATCGCCGGCAGGGCGACGGCGCTGTCGGCGCCTTCATCGGCGATCTCCGCTGCTGCGAAGAGGGGCAGAGGCGCAGCGTTTGCCTCGCCCCGAACGGCCCAGAGCGCCGCCCGGCGGTCGA
>CAWUIM010000145.1:0-2156 GCA_963922595.1 uncultured Parvularculaceae bacterium | reverse complement strand
GACCGGATCGAAAACCGGCTGGACCGGATCGAGAGCCGGCGCGACGAACGCGTGACTGTGTGCCCGCGGTCGGCCTGGGTCTGGCATGGGGCGGGCCCGCGCACAGCGCGTCCTGCGACCGTCAATGTTTATTACGACCCCGTTGACGCTGTTTATTACCGCACGACGCGGCGCGGCCGCGCCATTGTGGTGGTGCGTTAGGCGCAACACGGAACCGATAGAGCCCCTGGCGTCGTCATAGCGCCCTCCGGCGACGTCCCCCGACCCTGCGCAGCGGTCCTCGCGCTGCGCAGGGTTTTCTATGGTTGAGAGAAATCGCGCACATGAAATGCGGTGTCTGGAAAATCTGTGAAAACTGCGTCGACGCCATATGCGAACAGCAAGCAGATTTCGCGTTCTGTCACTTCCTGTGCCGACAATTGTTCGCAGTGACGACTCATGGACTCCCCGTCGAACGATTTGAAATCCGATAGTTGCAAGTTTGGTTGGTCGTCGCGGATAGTCCAGACATGAACAAATAATCCGGCCAAATGCATATGGCCCAAATTGCTTATCTCTCGTCCATCCTCGCTCATGATCATCGTCTTTTGCGCACCGATACCGTCGGCGTACTGTGCAATTGCGTCGAATGAAGAATTTAAATTTGTTTGTTTCGTTTCCGGATCCTCATAAACAAGCTGCACGAGCTTTGCGTCTGTTTTACTCCTCAGTCGCTTCAGGACCGCGGGCTCGAATGATTGAATAAAAACCGGTCCGGCGTCGAAATCCTTGAGCGCCTCCAGCAATGATGCGTCGAACGCAAGACCGATATTTTCAAAATATCCCGGATGTTTCGTCTCCGGATAAACGCCGACCGGGCGGCCCGCCTTTGCGGCTTCGGCGGCGACAAGCGCCAAGACCTCGTCGAACGTCGGAATGTTGAATTGATCGTCAAAGTCCTTCGAGCGGCCGGGGAAAGGCTGACGCGCGCGCAGGGTTTTAAGCTCGGCGAGCGTGAAATCTTCCACCCACCAGTCGGCGCACGGCTCGCTCTTCGGGTCTGCGTTCACCTTTTTTCGGTCAGCGAATTCGGGTTTGTCGGCGACGTTCGTTGTGGTCGAGAGATAGCGATCATGGCGCGCCACGAGAACGCCGTCCTTTGTGATCACAAGGTCGGGCTCAATCACATCGGCGCCCATATCGATGGCAAGGGCATAGGCTTCAAGCGTATGCTCCGGGCGGTAGCCGCTCGCGCCGCGATGGGCGACAATCAACGGCGCGTCGCCGGTGAGCGTGTTCCACTTCGCTTTCGCGCGCTCTTTCACCGGCGCCTCCGCATGATTGGTGTGGGTGGCCGCGCAACCGCAAAACGCCGCCGCGGCGATCAGGATCGCCAGAAGATTTTTATTCACGCCGCGCTCCCGCTTGTTCAACCGTCGCCTGCAAGCGTAAACTGCGCGCGCCGCAACGCAAAGGAGCCGCGCTATCGCGCCTCAACGCCCCAGCCCTTCCAATCCCGTAAGCCTCCCAAGCGCCGCGGCGCTTGGCGCAATCTGGCTTTACAAACGCACCTTGTCGCCCTTGTTTTATTTTCTCGGGGTGCGATGCCGCCATGAGCCGGGTTGTTCGAGTTACGCCGCCGAGGCCATTCGTCGCCATGGCGCATGGCGCGGCGGATGGCTGGCTGTTTCGCGATTCTCGCGCTGTCATCCGTTCGGCAGTCACGGGTTTGATCCGGTCCCGGAAGAAACGCAGGCAGCCGGGTGGCGCTTCTGGCGACACGGCGACTGGGCGTGGACGGAGCGGTCGGGGGGAAGCCGCGATTGATGGCGTGATATCGGGGCGCTGCGTTCCTGCGCTCCAGCCATGGCGCGAATAAAAAGGTGAGGCTGGCAAGGCGCTTGCGGCGGAGTTAAAGGCGCTCGCCAAATCGGCGCGCGGCCTCGCCGCAGGGAAACGCGGCGACGCCCTCGCATCCACGCTCGACGGCATCGCCGCCCGCCTGCGCTAGCGCGGGTTGGTCCGTTTACGGACGGGCGTTATGCTGCCATCCTTCGAGGCCCCGATCGCAGATCGGCCTCGAAGGATGAAAAGGACACCTCCGGTTCCGTGCCACAATGAAATTTCATCCGCAGGTGGAGAAAAAAGTTTCGCGCTCAACCGTTTTTCTCGAAAAT
>CAWUIM010000144.1:0-2259 GCA_963922595.1 uncultured Parvularculaceae bacterium | reverse complement strand
GGCAGCGAGATGTTGACGGTGACGCCGCCGGCGCCCATGGGCGACACGGTTCCCGTAGCGCTGGGGGTGAAAATTTCAGGGCCGCGCTCGCCCACGAGATAAGACGCGCCGGGCGCGGCAAACCCGCCGGCGGCGCGCCCGCCGCCGAAAACGCCCGTCAGCAAATTCTGGATCGGGCGGCGCACGAGACTATCGACCGCACTATTGCGCAAGTCGCGATAGAGCGCGCGGCCGAGCGATCTTAACGACAGCTCGCCGGAACGCGCCGCGCGCGATAATTGCGTTTCGATTGTTCTGGCTGCTGAGGAAAATGCATCCTCAATAAGCGCGGCGGCCGGCGCGATCTCGTCGCGCGCGATCCGGTCGATCTCGGCGCTCGCCTCCTGCAGGCCGTTGGTGACGCCGCTTGCGTCGACGGTGACATTAATTTTCTGATCCATAAGTCTTATCCGGATATTGGTCGTGAAGCGCCAACAAGTCGGCGCGGGACAGGGTTTCTTCCGCCGTCGCGGCGGTGAGCCAGCGCCATTCCTCCGGCGTCAGGCGCCAGAATGCGCGGGGGCTGAGGCGCAAATTAATCACAGCGTGTGCGAACCATCTGCGCCAGGGCAGCTTTCCATGGGCTGGCGGCTCGGGCTTGATGTATCGCTCGAAGGCGTATCCGCCATTTTTGTTTGCGTCCCTTCGGACGCGGTTGTCGATTGCGTCCCTTCGGACGCGGGGTCTAACGACTTTCCCGGCGCCTCCATGGCGCCCGGCGGCGTGTTTTCCGCTTGCGGATCAAGCGCCTTGAAGGCTTGCGCGATGGCGTTCGCCGCCGCGGATAAATCAACATCCGCCGCTTTCAGCGTTTCAAGCGCGATGGCCTTGCCGCCGCCGCCCGCCAGCGCATGCAGGATGAAAATGAGATCGGCGACGCGCGGTTTTTTGAGCCGCTCGTGGAGCGCGGCGAAATCGCCGCCGCCCACCGCATCTTCAATCGCCGCCAGTGCGCCGAGCGTGAGACGCAAGGGATAGGTCTCGCCGTTGATGACAATCTCGGGGGAAGCCGCGGTCATGGCGTCGCTCCTGTAAAGGTCAGCGCCCCCGCGGAATCGAGCGACAGAGAGACCGACGCCTCCCCGTCATACTCGCCCGCATAGTCGAGGTTCGCGATATGGAACGGGCCTTCGATGGTTCCAAAGCCCGGAATGACAATCCGCCAGTTGCGGATCGCGGCGCTGAAAAAGACACCGCGCACATCTTCGGCTGACGCATCGTTCAGGAAAACGCCGGCGCCGGAGGCGGACGCCTGGCGCACGCCCGCGCCCGCCAGCAATTCACGCCAGCCGCCGACGGACTGCGCATGGGTTACGTCGACGCTTTGCGCGTTTAGCGAGAGCGTGCGCGTGCGCAAGCCGGCGACAGTGGTGAAGGTTTCGGGCGTTTGCCCGTCTCCGATTTTGAGGAGAAGATCTTTCCCCGGTTGTGCGGTCATGGTCTTGGTCCTTTAAAAAGCATCAAAATGGTCAGGGTCGCGATCATCACGGCGCGCCCCGCTCGGTCACCGCGCGAAATCGCGAGACGCCCTGAAAGACGCCGCCGTCATTGCGCGGAAAAATGTCAGCGAAAACGAAACGGATATGAACGAGGCGGCGCCCTTCCACGGAAAAGTCGCGTTCGTGGAGCGCGTCATAGACCGCGTTCAAAATCTCTTTGACCTCGCGCCGGCCCTCATAGCGGGAGAACACATGAACGCGCAGGTCATGCTCAAGCCCGCCGTCAACGCCCGGCCAGTCCTTGACGCGCGTCTCGCCGAGGGCGGCGTAGGGAAACACCGCCTTGCGCGGCGGGCCGTCATAGAGCCGCGGCGGATCGCCGAGCAGCGCCTTCAAGGCGTCGTCGATGATCAATTGATTGTATACGGCCTTTTGCAGGCCCCAGGCGAAACGGTCGATCATAATGCCACCCCTTCGCAGATCAGCGTCAGGCGCCGCTCACGGTCGTCGCCACTTTCTACGGACGTGATCTCGTAAAGATCGCTTTCGTAAAGAACGCGCATGCCGGGCTCGATATCATCGCGCAGCCTGATCGTGGCGGCGATGCGTTTCAGGCGCCGGCGGCGGTCGCCCACAAAGTCCTGGATCGTGGAGAGCCGGATGACGCGCGCCCAAAGGCTCGCGCCCGGCGACCAGATGAGACCGGCGCCGCCGCCGCTGTCGGCGATGCGGCTCGGCGTCAAAACCGTGATCTTGTGTCTGAGCGCGCCGATCATAACCG
>CAWUIM010000143.1:0-2303 GCA_963922595.1 uncultured Parvularculaceae bacterium | reverse complement strand
TCGCCGACCGGGTGCGCGCCGTCCATGCGCCGCTGGCGCCGATCCCCGGCAATGCGGACGGCGCCCATTGGTATGATAAGGACGCGATCATCGAAGCGCTCGCCGGCGCCTCGATCGACCTTATGTTGGTTGACGGGCCGGTGGCCAGCGGCAAGGCGGTCGCCTATGCGCGGGCGCCGGCGGTCCCCATGCTGAAGGACCGGTTGTCGGTCGACTGCGCGGTTTACCTCGACGATATTCACCGCCCGTCCCATGCGGAAATCGCAAAACAATGGAGCGAGACGCTCGGTCTTGCGTTTGAGCACCATCACGCGCGCGGCGGTTTCGCCTATGCGGCGCGCGGCGAGAGCTTCGACCCGATCATCTAGCGCGCAAAACGCCGAAATTTTCAACGATGAACGCGCGATGTGACGTTTCTCACAAGGCGTCTGCGTGCGCGCTCCCATATGCGCTGTGTTGTCCATGGGGGACATATTGTGAAACAGGGGAGACTTCACATGACCAAACTGACTAAAATCGCCTTTGGCGCGGTCGCGCTCGCAGCCATCGCGGCTGTGACGCCGGCGCAAGCGGGCGGAAGCGACTATAAACTGACGATCCATAAGGCGGACCTTGCGAATGACGCAGGCCTGCGCCGCACCGTCCGGCTGATCGAAAAATACGCCGACAGTCATTGCGGCGTGACGGTGAAACAAAGCCTGGCGCTGAAAGACGCCTCGCGCGCCTGCGCCGATGCGCTCGCTGACGAGATCGTCGCGAAAATCGACAATCCGCAATTGACGCGCCGCCATGCGGGCCGCGTACGGATTGTTCGCCGTTAAAGCCGAAAAGACGCGCGCGCTTCGCATATTCACTGCGCGGTGCGCGCGCTCCACGCCGCAAGCGCCCAGCCGGCGAGAAACGCAACGCCGCCAAGGGGCGTGATCGCGCCGAACCATGACGGCGCGCCGAGCGCCATCGCATAGAGCGATCCGGAAAAAAGAAAAACGCCAAGGCACATGATCAGCGCCGCGCGTCCGCGTCCGCCGGATAAGGCGAGGGCGAGCGCCGCCACGCTGTGGGCGAGACCGTATTGGCTCGCCGTCGCCCACCAGCCTTTGGCTTTGTCCGGCAATTGCCCGTCGAGGCCATGGGCGCCGAAAGCGCCGAGCGCGACAATCACAAAACCGGTGAGGGCGGCGATAAAAAGCGGTCTGTTCATGGAAGTCCGATATCATAATTCCTGTTTCGCTTCACGCTTTCGCGCTGTTTTCTTTTGTTCCGCCTGCGCTGTAGTTGTGGGGGGTCCGTCAGGCCGTTTGGCGCGCGCCATCGTTTAGGGCGGTGCGCTCGCTCTTGGGGCGGCCGCCTTTGCGGGCGGCCGTTGGGTCCATTTCTCGTCTGGGTTCGACCGCGTCGATTGCGTGCCGCGCGCCGCCGCCTTCGCAGCGCTTCTTGGATTTGCCGCGTTCGTGTGCGGCCTCGGGGTCCATCTATTGTCCAAATCCGCTTCGAGCGTTGGAGCACAATCTGCGGCGTTCTTTCCTACCGCCACCATGGACGCCATGCCAGCGCGCGAAGGCGCGCTTGCTTTTGAGAAGGCCGCCTTTGCGGCACTGCTAGGAGTCGCCGCCTTCGCGTCAATTCTTGCATCTGCCGCCTTCGCGGCGGGGGCGCCCCGCAACCTCTCAATCACGCGATGGGCCCAAATCGCCCGCGTCATCGCCGCTAACCTCCGATCAAAAAACGCGGGCCGCACGCCTTTGGTGTCCACCAGCGAAAAATTAACGGCGGCCTCGCCCGCTTCCTCGGCCAGGTCGAGCGTGAGCAACGACAGCCTGCGGTAGCGTTCGTCTAACGCCCGCTCAAACTCGTCGGCGGACGCGCACTCTTCTTGCGCCGTATGATCTTCTCTATCCATCGCCGCCCAGTATAAAGGCGAGCGAAAGGGGGGAAGATAAGTTTCCCACAGTTTGTTCAGTTACCCCGAAACGATCCAGCAATTACGCCATTTCGCAATGGGCGGGGCACGGAGCAATCCGGTTGATCGGAAAAAAATTTTCTCAACCGTCGGGAGAATAAAGCTCTTCGGTGAGTTGGTGCGCTTCGCCATCCTTCGTGGCCCCTGACGGGGCGCCTCAGGATGAGGGCCTGAAGCTTTTGCACCAATCACAAGGCCTCATCGTGAGGTGCGAACGCAGTGAGCCTCGAAGGATGGCCGCATGTCTCCCGACCGCGGTCGCGCGCTTAGTCCTCGCGGGATGACGGCGCGGGCCTGGCCTGCGCATCGTCAGGGCGCTCACGCACTGGTGCGCCGGCGCGCA
>CAWUIM010000142.1:0-2430 GCA_963922595.1 uncultured Parvularculaceae bacterium | reverse complement strand
CTTGCGGCCACTGGCACCTGAAGCCAGCGCGTCTACCAATTCCGCCACCTGGGCAGGGGAGCGAATTCTCGTGCTTAGGCAGGCGGCCAGGGCTTGTCAAATGGAATTCGGCCCGGGGTGCGGATGATTTGGCGCGTTGTTCGGACTCTTGAAATCGGCTACATCGCGCATTCCAGAAACACAAAGAGGCGCGCATGTCTGGGAAATTGGCGGTCGTATTTGGCGGATCGGGCTTTGTCGGCCGCAATGTGGTGAGGGAGCTGGCGAAGCGCGGTTGGCGGGTGCGCGTTGCTGTGCGCCGGCCGCACCATGCGCAGTTCCTTCGGCCCATGGGCGCGGTGGGCCAGATCCAGCTTTTCCAGGCCAACGTCCGCCATCGCGCGTCCGTCGCTGAGGCGCTGAAGGGCGCAGACGCCGTCGTCAATCTGGTGGGATTGCTCGCGCAGTCCGGCGCCCAGAAATTCGAGACGGTGCAGGCCGGCGGCGCGGCGGCGATCGCGGAGGCGGCGGCGGAGATCGGCGTCGACAATTTCGTGCAGGTCTCGGCGATCGGGGCGGACGCGGCGAGCGACAGCCTCTATGCGCGCACGAAGGCCGAAGCCGAAGCCGCGGTGCGCCGCGCGATCTCGTCCGCAATGATCATCCGTCCTTCCATCGTTTTCGGTCCGGAGGATGATTTCTTTAACCGCTTCGCCTCCATGGCGATGATGTCGCCGGCTTTGCCGCTGATCGGCGGCGGCAAGACAAAATTTCAGCCGGTCTATGTGGACGATGTGGCTGACGCCGTTTGCGAAGCGCTGGCGCGCCCGGAAATGAAAGGGCGCACCTTTGAGCTTGGCGGGCCGAAAATTTATACGTTCAAAGAACTCCTTGAGCTGATGTTGAAAGAAACCGGCCGCAAGCGCTTGTTCGCGCCGCTGCCTTTTGCGCTGGCGCCGGTCGCGGGCCTTGCCGGTGAAATCGCTGGCGTTCTGCCGTTCATGGACGCGCCGATTACCCGCGACCAGATCAAACTTCTAAAGAGCGACAATGTGGTCGGCGTCTCCGGTGAAGAAAATATTGGCGATATTTCGGACTTCGGTATCACGCCCACGACGGTCGAATCCATCTTGCCGGAATATATGGTGCAATACCGCAAATATGGGCAGTTTACGGAAGAAATCGCCTCCATCTGATCGCTGCATGGAGTCATGATTAATTCTCGCTGTCGGCGTCATGCGCCGACGCCCATTCCTTCTTCCGGAGATTAAGCTCCGAGACGCCGCGCGCATCGAACCGCTCTTTCAAAAATTTGTAAAAGAACCAGTCGCGGCGCCCAAAAGGCGTCACGTGATACAAAAGCCGCTCGCCAAGCGTCCAGCGCACGCGCGCGCGGTCGCTGCGCCGGGGCGAGGGCGCGCACCAATGGTCAGCGCTATAAAGAAGCCGCCCGCGCTTTGTGAGCCGGTGCATGATCTCATGATCCATCAGACAATAGGGCCACAACTCCCGGGAAAAACCGCCGACGGCTTTGAGCTCGGCGGTGCGAAAGGATTGTCCGTACCCGCCGCTATGGGTTTGCCGCGGCATCAGCCTTGAGACAATCGCGCCCTTGCGGCGCGCACCCCCATGCCCCGGCGCGCCTTCGCGCGGCGTCCCGAAGGCGAGCGTTGCGACGCCGCCGGGGCCCGCCTTTTCGAACAGCGCATTCGCCTGTTCCAGATAATCGGGCGGATAGAACGTGTCGGCGTCGGCGGTTGCGACGAAGTCGGTCTCAACGAGCGAGATGCCCGTCTCAAGAGCAGACGCCTTGCCGGGCGTCGCCTCGCGCACAATCTTAACCGCCTGGTGCGGATGGTCGCGCGCGAACGCGCCCGCAATTTCCGGCGAGCGGTCCGTAGACGCGTTATCCACCAGAATGAATCGCGCAGGCAGCGTCTGCGCCGCGAGCGAGGCGAGCGTTTCTTCCAGGAATCCCTCTTCATTGTAGAATGGGAGAACCACGGTCCATGCGGAAGGGGTCCGGCTTGCGTTCGCAGTCATCGCGTGTTCTGTGCTCATCCCGAGAAGGCCCTACCATGGCGTTCGGCGCGAATAAAAGGGAGGCGAGGCCGTTGGCGTTTTATCCGTTGCACATGATCAAAGCCGGCGTCGGGCGTCTGCGCCGCCCGGCGTTTGACGCGCGCGCCGCCGTCGAGCTGACCCGGTTCGGGTTGCCGTTCTTCCCGGCGACGCGTTACGCGCTCGCGCCGTCGGCCTTGTTGACGGTGTTGAATGACGTGATCGTCAACAAACGCCGCACGGTCCTCGAACTCGGCAGCGGCTATTCTTCCATCTATATCGCAAAGGCGCTTGAAAGCGCGGCGCCCGATGGCGGCGTCGTCATCACGGTCGACGCCCATGCGGGCTGGCTCGACCAGGTCGTTGAAAAAGCGCGCGCCGCCGGCGTCG
>CAWUIM010000141.1:0-2613 GCA_963922595.1 uncultured Parvularculaceae bacterium | reverse complement strand
CATCGACCGCGGCGCGGAGCGCTGTCTCGGACGCAGCAGCGGTGTCGCGGCGCGCGTCGCGCAAGACGATCCCCTGCTGGCCGACGCCGATAATTTCGGTCTCGTCATTTTCATCGATCGCCGCAATCAGGCAGGCGACCTTGGAGGTGCCCATGTCGATCGCCGCCGCAAGACGCCGCTTGGACGGTTTCGCCGAAGCTGATTTTGCGTAGACCATAGGCCGGTTCACATCACACTTTGGTTTTCTAATTCGCTGCGGGCGCGTCCGCCGCCTCGGGACCTTTCCGTGGGCGCACGATCACGCGTTCAGAGTCGCGAAGGTCGATATATTCGATATTCTGGTCAAGCGTGCCTTGGGATGCGTGCATGATCGATAACGCTTCGAGCGCGTCGCCGATCCCTTTCTCCGGCAGCTTGATGTCCATCTTATTGTGCAGCCGCATGTTCCAGCGCCGCTCGCCGACGCGCACGAGCGCCGCCGTCATTTTCTTTAACTCGGGCTGCGATTGAAGCGCCTGAAGAATATCGGCGACCGCCTCCGGGGCGCCCGCGCCGACGACGAGCGGCAGCGATGAATATTCATAGGCGCCCACCTGACGGATGACGGCGCCGCTGTCGTCAATCAGATGGAGCTTGCCGGAGAGTTGCCAAACCGCCGCCGGCTCGCGTTCGCGGATCGACACATGAACCGTGTTCGGCCAGAGCCGGTTCACCGCCGCCGACCGCACCCAGCCGATATTCTCAATCCGTGCGCGCATGGCGTCGAGATCGAGATGCGCCATCGACGCGCCGATCACGGGACCCACCGCATCCTCCACGTCGGCGAGATCCGTTTCATCGCGCCCCATCATCGTTACGCGGCGGATGTCGAGACCGGCGGCCACAAAACTTGCGCTGACCGTCCGGTCGAGGCGTTCGGCCATCATGCCCACATAGCCGCCGGACCAGAGGACGAACACAATGCCTGCGACGATCACGAACGCGCCCGCCGTGGCGGCCAGCGTATATTCGCGCACCCGCAGGACAAGCCGTTCGATAATCGACGGGCCCCGCCGCGCTGACTTGCGCTTCTTCGTTTTTGCTTTGGCCTTTTTCTTTTTCACCGCAGGCATGAGGCGTCCTCCACGATCCAGGCGCACAGTTCAGGGAACGACATGCCGAGATGGGCGGCCTGTTCCGGCGCCAGTGATGTCGGCGTTAAACCCGGTTGGGTGTTCACTTCAAGACAATAGAGCGTTTCGCCGGCTGCGCCTTCATCATATCGAAAGTCCGCACGCGACAGGCCCTGGCAGCCGAGGCAATTATGCGCGCGGCGCGCCAGATCAAGCGCACGCTCGGTGACATCTTCCGGGATCTCAGCGGGAAGCACATGGCGTGAGCCGCCGTCCGCGTATTTCGCTTCGTAATCGTAAAAGTCCGTCGCCGGCAGAATTTCCGTGACGCAAAGCGCCTTGCCGCCCATGACGGCCACTGTCAACTCGCGGCCTGGGATGAACTTTTCAACGAGCACTTCTTCCCCGAGATTCCATTTCGGATCGAGCAAGGCTTCGGGCGGGCGGTTGTCGCCCTCACGGACCACATAGACGCCCACGGACGAGCCCTGATCGTTCGGTTTGACCACATAGGGCGCCTCCAGGACGCGCCCGCGCGCCGCTTCCTCGCGCGAGACGATTTTGCCGGGCGGCGCCGGAATGCCCGCCTCTTCGAAGACCGCTTTGGCGCGTTGCTTGTCCATGGCGAGGGATGAGGCGAGCACGCCGGAATGGGTGTACGGAAGTTCCATCACCTCAAGGAGCCCCTGCACGCAGCCGTCCTCGCCCCACTTGCCGTGGAGGGCGTTAAAGACAGCGTCCGGTTTTGCCTCGGTCAATTGCTCAGCGAGATTATGATCGGCGTCAATTTCAACGGCGTCATAACCCGCCTCAACAAGCGCTTTCGCGGCCTCGGCGCCGGACGAAAGCGACACTTCGCGCTCAGGCGACCAGCCGCCCTTCAGGACCGCGATGCGTTTGAACTTTCTCATGCCGGCTCACCGACCCTCTTTATCTCCCAGCGCAGCTCAACGCCCGTTTCCCGTTTCACATCTTCGCGCAGCGACTCCACCAACTCTTCCAGATCAGCCGCCGTGGCGTCGCCACGATTGATCATGAAGTTGCAATGGCGCTCCGAGACTTGCGCATCGCCGACAATGCGGCCGCGCCCGCCGACTTCATCGATCAACTGCCATGATTTGCGACCGCCTGACAAAGCAAGATCCGGATTAGCGAAGGTCGACCCGCCGGTGCGCTCTTTGATCGGCTGGCTGTCTTCCCGGCGGCGCATGATCTCCGCCATGCGCGCCTCGATCGCCTGCGGGTCGTCGCTATGCCCGCGAAAGAGCGCTTGGGTGAAAATGAGGTCGTCCCCGGCGCCGCAATGGCGATAGTCGAATTTCATCTCTTCGTTGGAGAGAACAATGCGCTTACCGCGCCGATTATAGGCGACCGCCTCCACGAGAATATCTTTGGTCTCGCCGCCATAAGCTCCCGCATTCATGCGAAGGGCGCCGCCGATTGTGCCGGGCACGCCGCGGTAGAATTCAAGGCCCGCAACGCCCGCCGCCGCGGCGCGCCT
>CAWUIM010000140.1:0-2856 GCA_963922595.1 uncultured Parvularculaceae bacterium | reverse complement strand
GAAGATAAGTTTCCCACAAATTGTCCAGTATCTCATCGAAACCCGCGCGGGACGGTGGTTTCAGGATTTTGAATTTCCCGGAAAAACGGTTGAGCGGGAAATTTTTTTCTCCACCTAAGGATGAAAAAGCGCCCGCAGCCCACACCGTCACCCCGGACTTGATCCGGGGCCTAGGGTTTGGAACCGCAATCGTGCGACGGCGACATCCATCGATCGCACCATTCGCATTTCGCCGCCCTGGACCCTGACTTTCGTCAGGGTGACGGAGGGAAAGGGCAGAACTGGCGCATCACGCCACAGAGTGGCCCTGGCTCCGCCGTACCCGGAGGTGCCCTTTTCATCCTTCGAGGCCGATCTGCGATCGGCGCCTCAGGATGAGGACCATATTCAATTGCAAAACATACCGCACCTCATCCTGAGGTGCGAACGAAATGAGCCTCGAAGGATAGTTACATGACGCCAATCCGTAAACAGAACGATATGCTGCAAATATACTAAACCGAGAAAACGCTCGGTGGCGGCGGGCTAAAGCCCGCTCTACACTGAGGAATATAAAAACCCTAAAACGAAACGTCGCCGCCGAGGAACGTTCCTTTCTTCCGTTCTTTCGGGTCGCCGTCGAATTTTATCTCCGCGCCCATCCGCGCGCGGCCTTCGGCGAAGTCTGAGGCGTGGGCGCGGATGGTCGCGCCGGTGCGGCCGTGTGCGATGACGCTCCTACAGAGAAGGTCGCGCCCGTCGAATTCAGCGCCAGTGTGCGCCTTGACCCCGATCGCATGGCAAGCGCCGGACAGCGTCATCGTTGCGCCTGTGTTCAATTCGATCGCCGCCTTGTCGATGGTCAGATCATCGCCGATCAATGTCGCCCCGGTGGAGGCTTTGAGGAAATCGATTTCCGGCGCCGAGACCGTCTCGTTGTAGGTGATCCGGTTTGATTTTTCGTTAGAGAAGGTCGACCGCCGGCGCACTTCCAAAACGCCGTCATCGACCTCCACATAAAGGTCGCTGAAATCGTCGGCGTTCGTTTCCGCCTGAATAGCCAGCGGGCCCATCGTCAGGGTAAGGACGACGCCGCGCGCCACATTGACGCCGGTGAAGCCGTCAAGGTCATAGTCGCGCTCAGCGCCGAGCGCGGGCGAAGCAGTCGTCAGAATAGCGCTCGCGGCGCATATCGTTCTAAATCGCATAAGAAAACCCTCCATCCGCACCGCTGACCCTAGCGAGCGCATGGAGGGCTTGAACAGATCGTTTGCGGCGAAGCGGGGCTCGCGCGCGGGGAGCCGCGCCTAGGCGCCCATCGCTTGCTGGAAATTCTCGTCCACTTTTTCGATGAAGCCTGTCGTCGTCAGCCATTTCTGGTCGGCGCCGATCAGGAGCGCGAGGTCTTTTGTCATGTGGCCGCTCTCGACGGTTTTGATGATCGTCTTTTCAAGGGTTTCGGCGAACTTCATGAGCGCCTCATTGCCGTCCATCTTGCCGCGATAGGTGAGGCCGCGGGTCCAAGCGTACATGGACGCGATGGAGTTTGTGGAGGTTTCCTCGCCGCGTTGATGGGCGCGATAGTGACGCGTCACCGTGCCGTGTGCGGCTTCTGCTTCAACGGTTTTGCCGTCCGGCGTCATCAGAACCGAGGTCATAAGACCGAGCGAGCCGAAGCCTTGCGCGACCGTATCGGACTGAACGTCGCCGTCATAGTTCTTACAGGCCCACACATAACCGCCTGACCATTTCATACAGGCGGCGACCATATCGTCGATCAGGCGATGTTCGTACGTGCCGTTGAAGGCGGCGAACTTGTCCTTGAATTCCGTCTCGTAGACTTCTGCGAAAATATCCTTAAAGCGCCCGTCATATTTCTTCAGGATCGTATTCTTCGTGGACAGATAAACGGGATATTGGCGCTGCAAGCCGTAATTGAAGCAGGCGCGCGCAAAGTCGCGGATCGACGCGTCGAGATTGTACATCCCCATATAGATGCCGGAGGAGGGGGCCTCGAAGACGTCTTCCTCGATCACTTCGCCATTGTCGCCTTGCCATTTGATGGAGAGTTTGCCCTTGCCGGGGAAAAGCATGTCCGTGGCGCGGTATTGGTCGCCGAAGGCGTGGCGGCCGATGATAATGGGTTGCGTCCAGCCGGGCACGAGCCGCGGTACGTTCGAAATGATGATCGGCTCACGGAAGACAACGCCGCCGAGGATATTGCGGATGGTGCCGTTCGGCGAGCGCCACATTTTCTTGAGGCCGAATTCCTCAACGCGCGCTTCGTCGGGCGTGATGGTTGCGCATTTGACGGCGACGCCATGTTCCTTGGTGGCGTTGGCGGCGTCGATCGTGATCTGGTCGTCGGTTGCGTCGCGGCTTTCCATGCCAAGGTCGAAATATTTCAGATCGATATCGAGATAGGGGTGGATGAGCTTGTCTTTGATCATCTGCCAGATGATTCGCGTCATCTCATCGCCGTCCATTTCAACGATCGGGTTATCGACTTTGATTTTTTGCATGGAATTTCCTACCGCTTTTTGAGAGTTCACATGAGGCCGGCTGGGACGCCGCCGCGTATCATGAAAGAGATGTCGGCGCGCTCATAGCATCGGGGGGCGGCGGCGAAAAGGCCAGACGGTTCAAATAGACAGATCAAATATCTGGATCAAATATCTGGGCTGGCGGGTCCGGCGTGGTGGAGGCGGCGATCGCAAACGAACGACAGAGCCGGCGGGATGGTCTGAGCGCCCTGCGCCCGGCGCCGATTTTCGTGCTGGTCGCCCCGCAGATGGGTGAGAATATCGGCGCGGCGGCGCGCGCCATGTTGAATTTCGGCGTCTCGGCGTTGCGGCTGGTGGCGCCGCGGGACGGCTG
>CAWUIM010000139.1:0-2940 GCA_963922595.1 uncultured Parvularculaceae bacterium | reverse complement strand
CTCTCGCGGGAATGTCTCCCGCGGAGACGATGAAGGCTGGAAGGAATGAGGAATGACTCACGAAACAAAGGGACATCTCAAATCGCCCATCACGTCCCCCCTTATCCTGAGGAGTGCGACGCGCGTCACGAAAGAAAGGCGCCGCGATCCCGCCGCCCGCACTGACTCGGCGCTGGCTTCCGCGCCGGATCAGCGTCTATACTGCGGCGAAACACTTTTCTGAAGAAAGGTCTTTCATGTCCCTCCACGCGCCCGATCTTCCCGCCGCTGACCTTGTCGACTGCGCCACGCCGCAGGCGGCGGTCGACCGCCTTTGCGATCTTTACGCGGCGGCGCTCGGCGATGTGGAGAGCCGTTTTCGCGCTTTCGCCAGTGGCAAGCTCAAAATCGGCGAGGGGCGCGCGCCCACATACCCT
The DNA here is from genome assembly GCA_963922595.1 of uncultured Parvularculaceae bacterium. Taxonomy (GTDB): domain Bacteria; phylum Pseudomonadota; class Alphaproteobacteria; order Caulobacterales; family Parvularculaceae; genus JAJFFW01. The sequence continues at coordinate 2,524 of CAWUIM010000139.1, read as the reverse complement.
TATCTTCTGGCCGAAGTGCCGGCGGAAAAAGCGACGCAAACCAGCAATCTTGCGCTTGGCCGCATCGCCGCCATGAGCGTTCACGGCGTCACCGTCACGCAGCCGGAACTCTTCCGCGACTATCTGATGGATCAACTGACGCGGGTGATGGACCGGTTCTCAGCCAAAATTTCTGTCGGCCGATCAAATACGCCTTTGCCGCTCAGTTTCGCGCTGGAGGCGGCGACCGCCACCCTCACGCCGCAACAACGCGCCGAGTTGCCGATTTATTTCCACACGCCCAATCTCGTCGCGACTAATGACGATATCGTCGACGGTCAGTTGATCCTGGACCGCGACAATCCGCTGCCGTTGTCGCAATTCACCGCCGAGCGTACCGATTATTCTCTGCACCGGATCCAGCATTACACGGCGACGAAGCCGGACTATTTTCAGAACTTCGTTCTGTTCACTAACTATCAGCGCTACGTGGACGAATTCGCTGATTACGCCCGCGCTGAGGTTGAAGCGGGGCGCGCCGGCGCCTTTATCGAACCCGGTGACCGCGTCACCAAAAAAGGCGCGCCGTGTAAGGAAGACAAGCTGGCGAAGTTGCCGCAAATGCCGGCCTATCATCTGGCGCAGCCGGGTCATAACGGGGTCACCATGGTCAATATCGGCGTCGGTCCGTCGAACGCGAAAACCATCACTGATCATCTTGCGGTGTTGCGGCCCCATGTATGGTTGATGATCGGCCATTGCGGCGGTTTGCGCCGCACGCAACGCCTTGGCGATTACGTCCTGGCCCACGCGTACTTGCGCGACGATAATGTGCTCGACGAGGTGTTGCCGCCGTCGATCCCCTTGCCGACGATTGCGGAGGTGCAGCTTGGGCTCACCCGCGCCGTTCAGGAGGTGACCGGGATTGCGCCAAAGCAACTCAAGGAAAGGCTGCGAACGGGCACGGTCGTGACCACGGGCGACAGAAATTGGGAGCTGCGTTTCGACCAGATCGCGGTGCGGCTCAACCAGTCGCGCGCCATCGCCATCGATATGGAATCGGCGACCATCGCCGCCAACGGCTACCGATATCGCGTCCCCTACGGAACACTACTCTGCGTTTCGGACCGCCCGCTCCATGGCGAAATAAAATTGCCGGGTATGGCGGACGCCTTCTATCAGGAAAGCGTCGGCCAGCATTTGTCGATCGGCATCCGCGCCATTGATTTGTTACGTGAAGAGGCGAAGGCGGGGACGCTGCACTCGCGTAAACTGCGCAGCTTTGACGAGCCGTTCTTGCGTTAGGAGCCGCGAGGAAAGGGCGCGCCATATCTGTCTGCGAAATATTTCCCCATGTCGCGCGCATTATCGATAAAGCGACGTCCGTTTTCTTCCCTGATCGCCGCATGGTCGGAGCCCGGCGCGGTTTCGTGAAGAACAAGCGTCGGACAATTCTGGTGCGCGTCGCCGAGAAGCGCGACCATTTCCGCGCGGGGCCGCGCGATTGGTTGGTAGCGAATTTCTACGCTGTCCTTGATTGCGGGAAAATAAGCGAGCAGCCCATAGGCCTCCGCGCATTCAGGACAATATTCGCGCCGGCCATTATCCTCAAAACCGGGCGCGAGCAGGAATAAGATGTCACGGGTCGTCATTTCTTTTTCTCGCAAATTTTCGCGGCGAGCATAACGCAAATGTTTCGCCTTGCCTCTTTAAAAGCGGCGCCTATGGTCGCGCCCATGTCGCTCGCGCCGTCTTTCACGATCTTTCGCCATCAAGGCTACCGCCATTACTGGATTGCGCGGCAGCTCATTTCCGCCGAGCGTCAGATGGTGGCGGTCGCGATCGGTTGGCAGGTTTACACGCTCGCACGCGAGACGCGTTCGGTCGAGGAATCGGCGTTTCTGCTCGGCATTGTCGGTCTCGCGCAGTTCGTCCCGGTGTTTTTGCTGTCGCTTGTGGGCGGTCAGGCGGCGGATCGCTACGACCGCAAGATGATCTTGATCGTCAGCAATCTGGTGCGCCTCGCCGCCATTGCCGGCCTCTTTATTGTGAGCGCGCTGCCGGCGTCGATCGCCCTGCCGTGCATCTTCGCGCTCGCCGCTGCGATGGGTGTCGTCAACGCCTTTACGCCGGCGGCGTCGAACGCGCTCTACCCGAAGCTTGTGCCGCGCGACGAGCTTCCGCTGGCGATTGCGTGGAATTCCCTGGGCTTCAACATGGCCGCTATTCTTGGCCCGGCGGTGGGCGGATTTTTGTTGCAGGCCGGGCTCCAGACGGTTTACGCGACCGCCGCGGCGATGACCATGATCGCGATCGCCACTTTCTGGACAGCGCGCACGCCGCGTCATCGCACGGCGCCGAATGTGCGCAGCTGGTCGATGATCATCGAAGGCTTGCGTTATGTGCGCGATAACAAAACGGTGCTTGGCGCGATTTCGCTCGATCTGATTGTGGTCTTTTTTGGCGGCGTCACGGCGCTGTTGCCGGTGTTCGCCAAAGACGTTCTCCACGTGGGCGCCTTTGAATTCAGCCTCTTGCGCGCGGC
>CAWUIM010000138.1:0-3049 GCA_963922595.1 uncultured Parvularculaceae bacterium | reverse complement strand
GGCTGATGAGGCGCGCGCCGCTGCGATCAACGCCGCCCGCGGACCAGGCGTAGGGCGCGGTCGTCTTATCGTCGGTTTCAACACCCGGTCTTAACTGACAGGCGCCCGCATCGAGACTGTCGCCGAACCAGGAAACGACGAGTGAGGCGGACTTTAAGTTTGGGAGCGTCGATTGCGCGGCGTCGAGCGAGGCGACAAAATTGGTCTCGCCGCTATTGTTGTTCACATTTTCAGACAGGGTGACGCCCTCACCCGCTTCCCGCGCGACTTTCGTCGTTCCGTAGACGAACTCACCAGTGCCAGGGATCATCGTCACGGCGGCGACAGCGTTTTCGAGCGCGCCGTCATCGTCCTGCGCGAGACGCTTTTCCACTTCGAACGCAAGTTGCGGAATGCGATTGCCGAAGTCTTTCAGCGGCAAATCTTCGAAGACGATATAGGCGAGGCCGCGATAGGCGGGCGCGCCGCCTTCAACACTGTTGATCAGATCATCCGGTGTCTGGTCGTCTGTCCCGCGGTAGAGGCGATAGTTGATTTTGGAAAGATCAAGGGGCTTGCCGTCGGCCCAGACGCGGCCGATCCGATCGATCACGCCTTCGCATAAGCCCACCGCAAATGAAATCGAATAGAGATACTCCGTAAAATTTGTCTGCGTGGCTGAGCGCCCGCCTTTGCCGCCGGCGCTTTCGGTCGTCTCAGCAGTCATCTCTTTGAAATTGGCCGCCCAGATCAATTGCCCCGCGACGCGCGCGCGTCCATAAACGCGCAAGATACCGGCGCCTTCCGTCGAGGCTTGTAAGGTGAAGCTTTCCAAGCGCGGGCCTTCGACCGTTCGCTTTTGTGGGCCGAAGATTAAGCGGTCCACGCGCCCCGCCACAAAACTCGCCGCCGTTGACGCCGCGGTGCGCGCGATCGCGGCGCCGATGCCGGCATTGCCGATCGCAGCGGCGGCGGATGAAGCGGCGGAAAGAACAAGTTGGGCCATTACAAAACTCCTGGAAAGGCGAACGCCCCGGCGATGCGCGCGCGCCACCAGCGATTGAGCCAGCTTTCGATCACCGCGCGCCCCGCATAGGCGTGAATGAATTGATCGTCGGCGCTCATGACGCCGCAATGTTTCGCCGGGCCGCCGCGCATGATCCGGAAGATCAGAACGTCGCCCGGCTGCGGCGCATCGACGGGGCTAAGGTTACGGCGCGCGGCGTCGAGCAGAGGCTCCGAGACGCCGTCCCTGGCGTGCGCGCGCTCGTTCCAGTCGGGCGTATAGGGCGGCGGCGGCTCCGGTTCGGCGCCATAGATCTCGCGGTAAACGCCGCGCACGAGCCCCAGACAATCGCAGCCTGCGCCTTTCCTCGACGCCTGGTGCACATAGGGCGTGCCGAGCCAATCGCGCGCCGCCGCAAGAATATGCGTACGGGTTGCATTTGCGTTTTCGGGGAGAAGCGGACCTGTCATCGCCGCCCGCCGTCGTTTCGCTCGCCCCGCAACGGATAGCTGACAGCGAAGTCGTTGCCGGGCATCAAATGGAACCCGCGGAAATTGACGAGGTTGCCGAATTTCTCCGCGCAGGTCTGGTGGTGCCGGTCGCAGCCGGCGGAAATCGTGAACGTATCGCCGGCGGCCACAGCTGCGCCAGCCGGCGTCCACAGGGAAAGCGAGGTCCCGGTCGCGCTCGCGCCATGCGCCTTGACGAGGCCGCGCGTTCCGGCATTGGCGCCGCCGGTCCAGACGAGAACGCCATGGTCAAACCAGCCATCGTCGAAAGCGCTGAGACCGTCCGCGGTGAAACGCTGATCGTCCACGAGCGCCGAAACGGTTCCGCTGGCGGTCAATTGCGGCGTATCAAGATTAACGCTGCAGCGCGCGTCGCCGAGGCGCGCATCGCACTGGCGCTGATAGACCCGGCCCGAGGCCTGATCGAGCGCGTGGGAGAGTCCTCGTATTTCCGCCGTGAAGCGATCGCCATCGCGCTTGACCTCGCCGATGACGCCGCTTTTCTGAAGCCAGCGCTGGTCAGGCGCAGCCCAGTTGACGCGCCACACTTCAACGCTTGCGCCGTCATAGCGCCCCGCGATCAGGTCTTCCGGTGACAGGCGCTCGGAGGTGAGCGCGCCCTCGATCTCGCCATTGTCCACGGAAAGATCAGCGCTTGAGGTGAGCGCCGCGCCGCTGGCGCCAGTTTCGGGCTCGAACGTCGCGCCGTCAAAAGCGAGCGGACGGTCGTGATCGGTAAAGCCAATCATTTCACCGTCGCGGCGGACGATCCGCCAGCAATGGCAGAGCGTCGTGGCGCCGCTATCGAGATGCGCCTGCAAGGCGGGGTCGAACGCGCGCATCAGACCAGCACCTCTATCAGCGGGATCGAGGGGATATCCCCCGCTTTGTAGGCCGCGAGATTGATCCGTAGGCTGTCCGTATCGAAGCGCACCGGCGTATCGAACACATATCCGGCGGCGATCACGGCGCCTTGCGGCGGTGGCGCATCGAAGGTAAGCGTCCCGCTTGTCTCATCAATGGCGACACTTGAGACCGCCGCGCCGTCAAGGCTGACCAACACCGTTCCCACGACAGGTTTGGCGATCCGGCGAACATAAGTCGCGCCGCCGCTTTCGTAGGTCTTGGTGAGGGAAAAGACAGTTTCAACGCCGTCACCCGCCCCGATCACCTGATCGTCCGCTGACGGCGTATCGCCGAGCGCACAGGATTTATGATCGAACGGGTCGCGAAACCGGAAGCCGTAAAGCTGGCCGCGGCGCGCCTCGAAAAACGCGATCACCGCTTCCATATCGGCGAGCGATTTCACACCATAGCCGGCGTTAAACGTTCGGCGCGAGCCGGCCCATGGGGAATTGCGCTCTTCATGACCGGAGGCGAGCGCGACGATATCGGTCTTGCGCATGGGCCCGCCTTCGGAGTTCAGCGCGATATCGACAGGGAAAAGATCTTCATGAAACGACATCGCGGCCCTCACAGATTTCGTTGGCCGCGGCCGAGCGCGCGGGCGAGCCCGGCGGCCACTTGCGCTTCAGTGCGGCGGAAGCTGTCGGCG
>CAWUIM010000137.1:0-3065 GCA_963922595.1 uncultured Parvularculaceae bacterium | reverse complement strand
TGGGCGAGGCTGGCCCCGGCGACCCCCGCGCCGATAATCGCGACCGCCGCGCCGGCTTTGACGGCGGGGAAGGGACCGGCCGGCGTCCAGGGTTTGCGGTGGGTTTTGCTTAAAGGCCTGTCCAGACGCGCCGTCAGCATCTCGCGTTTGCGGCCGTAGCCGGGGCGCTTTTCGATTGCGAAACCGGCGACGGTCAAAGCGCGGCGTACGTCGCCTGCCACGGTGAAAGTCGCCGCCGTTGCGCCGGGGGCGCTGAGGCGCGCGATTTCGTGGAATAGATCCGGCGCCCACATCTCCGGATTTTTCGCCGGCGAAAACCCGTCCAGGAACCAGGCGTCGCTCCGCGCTTCGGCGGCGCAAAGCCCCTCGCGCACGTCGCCGTAATAGAGCGTCAAGGTCACGTCATCGGCGACGGCGACGCGGTGAAAGCCGCGAACGGGGGGCGGCAGCGCGCGCCTTAACGCGGCGGCTTCGCTTGCGAGATCAGGCCATGCGCGATGGGCCTTGGCGAGGTCATCCTCCGCTAACGGATATTTCTCGAAAGAAAGAAAGTGGAGATGGCCGCGCGGCTTTTGCGGCCGCTGCGCCCAAGCGCGCCAGGCGGCGAGAAAATTAAGCCCCGTCCCGAACCCCAACTCGCCGATGGTGAAATGCGCCGCCTCTGCAAAGCGCTGCGTGAGTGCGTTGCCGTCCAGAAACACATGGGTCGCTTCGGCGAGGCCGTCGCCGGCGAAATAGATGTCGTCAAAAAAAACGGACCGGGGCGCGAAGGGCGCATGGCCCGTCTCGTCCCAGTCCAGATCAGCGCGCTTAACGGCGCCCGTTTCCTTGTCCGCCCCATGATCCATAGGGAGGCTTTACGCGAAAACTACTTCGTTGCGAACGCTTTTGCGAAGGGGAAGAATTTCTCGAAGGTCTCCGGCTTGAAGTTGTCAGCGAGCGTGTCGTTCATTGGCTCGAACATTTCCTGCGTCGTCTTCACGGATGTCTCCGTCAGATCGCGCGCGCGTTCCATGCGGGTCTCGAACAGGTTCGTCCAATAGTCGCGCTGGATTTCCATGGCGTCGCCGATGGTTTTGGCGCGGGCGAGGTCGTTGGCGAAATTCATCGCGTCGGACATTTCTTCGCGCGCGGCGTTCATCAGATCGCCATTGACCGACTGCAGGCGCTCGCTAGCGGTCTCGAAGTTTTCCTGGACCGTTTTGACCATGTCTTCGGTCTGGGCGCGCACCGTGTCGGTGTTTTCGGTGAAGGCCGCCATCATGGTTTCAAGCTGGTCCTGAGCCGCTTTCGTGAAGGGCTCGACGGATAGGGTTTCGCTCGCTGCTTTTGGGGCTTTCACGGCCTTCGGCGTCGTTTTCGCCGCTGCGCCGGTCGTGGCGGTCGTCGTGGACTGGGACATCTGGGCCTCCTGGCTGATATGGGTCATGCATTGTGCGACGCACAATCGCCCTGTGGATAAAGTGTCTTGTGCGTCGCAGCAAGACCCGCGCGGGATTTTCTTGGGGTGACGTTTCGTAAGGGTTGCGTGCGGCCCGCCCGGCCGCCGCCGCGCTAAAGAGCCGTCAGCCGCAACAAAACGTCCGCCGAGGCGTAGCCGTCTTCAGGCATGCCCACCGATTCCTGCCAGGCGCGCAAGGCTCGCTTGGTGCCGGCGCCGATGACGCCGTCGATGGGGCCGGGGTCGAAGCCTTTGTCGAGGAGGGCCTGTTGCAGGTCTTTGCGTTCGCCGAGCGTCAGGGCGCGATCATCGCGCGGCCAGGCGGTTTTCAAGGGCGCTGTCCGCCCCGCAACCGCGTCGGACAATATGCCGACGGCGAGGGCGTAAGAGGTTGAGCGGTTATATTTGAGGATCGCCTCGAAATTTTCAAAGACGATAAAGGCCGGCCCATTGGCCCCCGCGGGCACGATCACGCGGCCGCGCAAATTCGGATCATAATCGGTGAGAAGTGAGCCGCGCGCCGCGTCGACGCCTGCCGCCGCCCATTCGGCGACCGCGCGCTTGCCGCCGTCGGTCAGGCGATAATCAAAGCCCTCCGGCAGCAGAACTTCCGTTCCCCAACGATAGGCGTCGCGATATTTCGAAACGCTCAAATAGTTGGCGGTGGATGCAAAGACGTCACCGAGATTTGTCCAGATGTCACGCTTGCCGTCGCCGTCATGGTCAACGGCGTAGCTGAGATAAGTGGTCGGAATGAATTGCGTCTGGCCCATGGCGCCGGCCCATGATCCGCGCAGCTGATCGCGCGCCGCGTACCCGTTCTGAATAATCTTCAGCGCCCCAATCAACTGATTGCGGCCGTAGCCTGTGCGCCGCCCTTGCCAGGCGAGCGTTGCGAGCGCGCTGATCGAATCATAATCGCCCATGATCGCGCCATAGGAAGATTCAAGTCCCCAGATCGCCACGATAACGCTGGCGTGGACGCCGTAGGCCGCTTCGATCTGATTAAGGAGGGCGCGGTTCTCCGCATAGCGGGCGCGCCCATTGGCGACGCGCGCATCGGAGACGGCGCGGTCGAGATAATTCCAGATGGTTTGCGCAAATTCCGGCTGATTGTCGTTAAGCTCAAAGACCCGCTCATTGAGCTCAACCGTGGCGAACGCCTCATCAACGATGTCGGGACGCACGCCCGCGGCGGCGGCTTCGGCGCGAAAGCTGTCGAGCCAGTCGCTGAAGGACGCGGTCTCCGGGGCTGGCGATTGCGTCGTCGCCGGCTGGGCCTGAGCCGTGCCGAGCCCCACAAAAGCTGCGGCGAGGCCCGCTGCGCCAACCGACAAGATGCGTCCCACTTTCATACCCGGTCCCTCTCAACTCAAAAATTCCGCGCCGTCCGCCGCAATTTAACAGCCGCCTGCGCGGAGGTCTAACGATGCAAGCCCAAATCGGCGAGACTATGACATCGCTTATCGGCGTCCTATAAGGTCAACAAAGGGTTAACAAAAAACGGCGCAACGCCGGAGGGTGATATGACCAAAAAAACAACTCTGGCGCTTGCCGTCGCGGCTTTGGCGCTCGCCGCCTGTTCCGGGGAGAAATCCGAGGCGCCGCCCGCCGCCGTAGAGGC
>CAWUIM010000136.1:0-3187 GCA_963922595.1 uncultured Parvularculaceae bacterium | reverse complement strand
GGCGCGCGCTGTGCGCCTTGCGAGATGGTCCGCGATCGCCGCCTGAAACGCCGCCGCGAGATCGGCGGTGGTCCCAGCGTCGGGCGACGGTTCAGCTTCCGCCGCGAGCCGTACGGCCGTTTTCAGCCCGGAAAGAGAAAAGTCGCATCCGGCCCGCTTCAGAAGCGGACGGGGAAAGTCATACCGCGACGGGTCGCCGCCCAACGCCGCTGCTTCCACCGCCGGACCGCCGGGCTGGCTAAGGCCCAAAAGCTTGGCGGTTTTGTCGAACGCCTCCCCCGCCGCATCGTCAATGGTGGAGCCCAGCCGTTCATAAGACCCAAGCCCCCGCACATGGATCAATTGCGTATGGCCGCCGGAAATTAACAGGAGGAGATAAGGAAACGGCGCGGCTTCCGTGATGCGTACGGACAAGGCGTGCCCTTCCAAATGATTGACCGGAATGAGCGGCTTGGCGTGCGCCATACAGAGCGCCCTGCCGGCGGTAAGACCGATCATGACGCCGCCCACAAGGCCAGGTCCCGCCGTCGCCGCGATCGCGTCGAGATCGCCATAGCCGACATCTGCAGCGCGCATCGCTTTATCGATGACCAAATCGACCCGCTCCACGTGACTGCGCGCGGCGATTTCCGGGACGACGCCGCCAAAGGCGCGGTGCCGGTCATGCTGGTCCCAGACTTCGTTGGAAAGAACAGCGCAGGTTCCATCGGCATTGCGGCGAACCACCGACGCGCCGGTGTCGTCGCAGCTTGTCTCAATGCCAAGGACAAGAAGGTCCCGAGCGTGATAGGATGTTTCAAGCGCCATAAAGGCATGGAGCGGTAAGCCCCTTAAAATGCAAGAGGAAAGTATCACGGTGTCCGACGAGCGCCCGCAAGTGATCGTGACGCGCCCCGACCCTGACGGCGCGGCCTTCGCCGAATTGGCGGCGGCGGCGGGATTGCAGCCGATCCTATCGCCCGCAATGGAAATCGAAATTGACGAAGCGCGCGTCGATCTGACGGGCGTCGGCGCACTCGCTTTTACATCCGCCAACGGGGTGCGCGCCTTCGCCGCGAATTGCGCCGATCGGACGCTTCCAGCCTACGCGGTCGGAGCCGCGACGGCCGCCGAAGCGCGCCGGGTGGGGTTCGACGCTGTGCACGTGGCGAGCGGCGACGTAAATGCGCTTGCACATCTCATAACATCTTCGCCGCCCGGCGGCCGCGTGCTGCATGTCGCCGGCGCTACGCGGGCGGGCGATCTCATCGCCGCGCTGGAAGCGGAGAATATTAGCGCGGCCAGACTGACGCTTTATCACGCGCACGCGCGCAACGAACTGTCGGCGTCGGCGGCGGCGGCGCTCAACGATAAGACCGCGATTTGGGTCGCCTTATTCTCGCCGCGGACCGCTGACATCTTCATTAAGCAATTGTCAGGGACACGGGGCCTTCGGATAAACGCAACGCTGTTGGCTGCTTGCTTGAGCGACGCGGTCGCGGAAAGAGCGGCGTCAGGCCCTTTCGACCGCGTCGAAGTGGCGGAGACAATGTCGGCGCAATCGATGGTCGAGCTTATTCAAGCGGCCGAATTCAGTTCTTGAGCGCCATGGGGGCGTTGGTTAAGGAATAACAAATCTTTTTTGCATTGCAGCGCCCTTGGAGTGACCGTCATGTCTGACAACGACAAAAAATCTGACACTAATGATCCGGAAAAGGCGGCCGCAGAAACAACGGATCAGGCGCCTGAAGTTGAAGCGGAAGTCGTTGAGGCGCCAACCGCCGTTGAAGCGGACGATGACGACAAAAGCGTCGAAGAGGCCGCAAGCGAGGCCGCTGACACTGACGCGACGGACGGCGCCGACGCATCGGAACCTGAAGAAAAAGCTGCCGCATCTGCGCTCGTTGATGACAATGCTGGAAACTCGCCGGGTTTGATCCTGTTCGGCTTTTTCGCCGCCGCAGCGCTCGGCATTTTTCTTCTTTTCCAGATGAACGGCGGTAACCGCCCGAAGGAAGCCGCGCAGGAAAATGCTGTGACGGCGAGCAGCGATATCCGCCCCGGCGACACTCAATCGTCAGCGACTGAAGCTAACGCCACGCCGACGGAGTCCGAGGCAGACCCCGCTGAGACGGCGCCCGAGGCAGCGACTGTGACGACAGCGGACGACGATGCGGAAGAAGCCGACGCCGAGGCGAGCGACCTCTTCGCAGCCGATCCGGCGGCGGCGGGAGAAGACAATGCGTCTACGGATGATGCAGACGCCGCATCAAATCCCGTTGACCCGCGCGCCGCAATCGCCGCCTTGCAGCGCGAAGCAGAATTGCGCGCGGCGCGTGAGACTGAGACCACGGCCGACACCCCGATCTCCCCTGAAGAAGCGAGCCAGGCGGCGGCTGAAGCGACGACGGCGGCGCAGGAAGTAGCCGAATCCGCGGAAGAAACTGGGCCAGAAGAAGCAGTTGACGAAACTCTTGCGGCGGAGATGGTGGCGGACGCCGCGGACACTGCCGCCGAAACCGAGACTGGGGCGGGAGAAACACGCGATGAGGTCGCTGACGCAAGCGCAAACGTTGACGAACCCGCCTTGGAAGACGCGGCTGAAACGGTTGCGGATGCTGAAGACACGGCGGTGGCGGAGGCGAGCGATGCTGACGCCATGATGAGCGCGGCGCTGGCCGCCGAGGACGGCGCCGCAGAAGAAGAAGGCGTCACGGAAGAAAGCGTGGCGGCAGCGACCGACGTAACGGACGCGACGGTTGCAGAAACGGCGGGCGCCAGCGATGGCGCCGCTGAACAGGATTTCACGAAATTCGCCAACGCGGTTTCCGCCGATACGGGTAAGATCGCCAATGAACTGGAATCTCTGAAAGAAGCTCTGCGCGAAGAAACCGACGCACTCGCCGCGGCCGTTTCTGAAGGCCGTCAGCTTACGGAACAACAATCAGCGCGGATTACGGAGCTTCGCGAAAGCCTGGAGCAGGCGCTCCTTGAGCGTGACGAACGGGCGAATTCAGAAATCGCCGCCCTTCGTGAGCGGCTGGACAAGATCCAGTCGAGCAGTGCGGAAACGCCAGCCGGCCGCAAAGCGGCGGCGGGCCTTGCGCTCCTGGCGTTACAGCGCGCTGTTGACGAGGGCGAGCCCTACGCCGATGAGCTCGCCGTGATCGGACGCCTTGCGCCGGAAGCGGGCAGTCTCAGCGGCTTG
>CAWUIM010000135.1:0-3273 GCA_963922595.1 uncultured Parvularculaceae bacterium | reverse complement strand
CAGCGGCTTTTCGCGTGGCGCGAGGCGGCGCAGGCGGCCTTCCACTGTCTGCCCTTCGGCTGCGGCGCCGACGCCGCGCGCGCGCTCCATGCAGCCGGGGAAACAGTTTCTTTTCAAGGCTCTATCTTGCCGCTTGCGATCATGCCTACGCATCCGCACAGTGTCTTTTTGCAAGTTTGGATGGAGCTTGGCGCCGCCGGCGCGCTCCTTTTCGGTCTTGTAATTATGATGGGCGGAATCGCGCTGATAAGAGTTGATTTGCCCAAAGAGGTCGCGTCCGCTACAGCCGGAGTGGGCGTCGCCCTTCTTGTTTTTTTCGCTGTTGAAATGAGTATCTGGCAGTTTTGGCGTCTTGGCGGACTGGCGCTGGCCGCGATCGGTGTCGCACTGTCATATTACGTTAACCATTTCAGTGTGTATAAGCGAAAAGAGAGGGATTAGGGCGTTTTGTGTGTGGTAACGCCTGAAGAAGAAGGGGTCTGAGTAAGTGCCGAGCGTAAAGCCGAACAGCATCTCCGCTGTTATTGTCAGCTATTTTACAGGGCCGCTGCTCTCCCGGGCGATCGCTTCGTTGAAGGCGCAACCGGAAATCACCGAAATTCTTGTGGTCGATAACGGCAATTGGGACGGCGCCGTCGCCGCCGCCGCTGACGCCACGCCGGGCGGCGCGCCGGTGCATGTGATCCAGGGGCAGGGCAATGTCGGGTTCGCCAAGGCCTGCAACATGGGCGCTGAACAGGCGATCGGCGAAGCGCTTTTATTTCTGAACCCGGACGCCGTGATGCCGGCTGGCGGCGTTGAGCAACTCCTGACGGACGTCGAAACGCTGGACCGTCCCTGGCTCGTCGGCGCGAAGCTCGTCGATCCGGACGGACCTGAGCAACAAGGCTCGCGGCGCGCGACGCTAACGCCGTGGCGCGCATTCGTGGAGGCGACGAAACTTTACAAGTTCGCCCCGCGACATCCTTATTTCCGGCGGTTCAATCTTCATGCGGACCTTTGCCCGCCGACGCTCTCCAAGGTGCCGACGATTTCCGGCGCATGTTTCTTCGTCATGCGAAAAGACTATTTCGCCATCGACGGCATGGATGAGCAATATTTCCTTCATGTGGAAGATGTCGATTTCTGCCTGCGCTTCGGTAAGGCGGGCGGCGACGTCTACTTCGATCCGAATGTGAGCGTGACGCATTTCAAGAGTTCAAGCCGCGTCAATCCGATGCGTGTTGAGCGTCGCAAGACGATCAGCATGCTTCGCTATTTCCGCACCCACTTTAACAGGGAATATCCGCAGCCGTTCCACTGGCTGGTCTGGGCGGCTCTTTGGTCGTCCTTTTACGCCAAATATGTGAACCGTACGGCCTCGCGAACCCTGGCGATGATCAGCTTCGGCGCCAATGGCGGCGCGCGTTTCCGGCGCGCCCGCGAAATGGCCGGCCGGCGCCTGTCGCGCTAAGCCTACGCCCTAGAGCGGGTCGGCTTCTTCCAAGAGATTGCCGGAAACGGTTCTGTATCCCGATAATTCGAACAGATAGAGGCGGCGGTAACGCCCGTCTTCCAGATCCGCTGTGGTCTCGCCCAGATGTTTGATGACCTCGAAACGGTACTTGACGCCGATCGCGTCGGCGTGCGGGGTCACATAGAGAATTTTCTGATCCCGTCCGGCGGTGAACGGTTCGAACGCCTCGTAATGATCGTCAATGCGGTGATTTGAGTTCCACGCGACGACACGGGTGTCGCTGGCGCGGGCGTAGTAAAGAATACCGCCCATCACCTCGCGGTCGTCGGTCATGACAGCGTCATAGTCCGCACTGAGACGAACAATGTCGGCGCCCTGGCCCTCCCAACCGCGCAATCGCTTCACAATGTCAGACAGACCAAGCTGGTCGACGATCAAGAAATTGGTGACGGCGACGGTCATAGCAACCGCCGCGGCGGCGTTTAGAACGACGCCGCCCTTCAGAATACGATTGACGCCGGCGCGATGGGCCCATGCTGCGATCAGGATCGCCGCCGCGGGAAACGCTGCAGCGCCCCAATTGGCGTGGGCTCTGGAAATGAACGCCTGGATACAGATGATCGCAAGCGGAGGAACGACAAAGCCGATAAGCGCGATGTCCACCCATTTGTCATCGCGGGCGGCGGTCAGCCGCGGCCGGACGGTCGCGAGCCCCACCAATAAAAGGGCGAAGGTGACGGGTCCAAACACCCCGAATTGGGCGATGACAAATTCAAGGAGCGCGATTGGGTGGAATAAAGACCCTTCCCAATTTGCGTTCGCGGCTGTGTGCGACACGGTTTGAAAGCCGTTCTGCGCATTCCAGATCATGTTCGGCGCAGCGACCGCAGCCGCGATAAGACAGGCAAGCGCCAGGTCCTTCCAGCGCCGGCGGCCGGCCGCGAATAAAAGGGCGATCGCCGCGCCTGGCGCAAAGTAGATCAGCGCATATTTCGATAAGAACCCGAGGCCAAGTGCGAGACCGAGGAACGCGGGAAAGGGCGACGTTCGCTCGATCTTCGGATCCAGAAGGTGAAAAAACGCAAAGAGCGCCGCCGACCAGAAAAACAACATCAGCGCATCGGTGGAGATCAGCATCGACGACAAGGAAACGCCCGGCAATGTCAGCCAGATAACGCCGGCCCAAAGACCCACTTGATCATTGTAGAAACGTTTTCCAAATCGGAAGAGAATATACGCCGTCCCCAAATGCAGAAACGGCGCCGATAATCTGACGGCCCATTCCGCATCGCCGAACACGTTTGTTGTCGCGCCGATTATCCAGGCGATCATCGGCGGTTTAGAGAAATAGCCAAAGCTCGGGCTTTGCGCCCAGAACCAGTATTGGGTTTCATCCGGACCAAGATCAAGATCGCTCAAAAATAATGCGATAATCCGCGCCAGCGTGATCGCCGCAGCAATGATCCAGAATGTCCGCGCGGCGGCGCTCGGCGCCGGGAGTTTCAGCGATGGCGACACAGCGGCGGGGTCTCCGGAAACAGACGTCATGGGCGAGTATTCGCGTAGAGGGTTAGCGTGACTTTATCACCCTTTGAGTAATTGAGACCCGTCACGACCGCAACGGCTTCGACCGCGAATTCATTTTCCGCCGCCGCCGCCAGAAAGGCGTCTTCGCGCCGTTGTTCCACAAAAGCGGCGCGGCCGTGCGCCGCAGCGAGGTGATTGGCGGCGCCGGCCGCGTCGGTGAGGACGGTTTGCGTCCCAAGCAGGAAGACTGCCGAGGGCTCATGATAGCCGACCAGAGCGACCGGCGGCGC
>CAWUIM010000134.1:0-3338 GCA_963922595.1 uncultured Parvularculaceae bacterium | reverse complement strand
GCCGGGGGCGATCCGCGCCATGGGCGGGTCCGCCGCGACCACCTCCGCATAAAAGGCGTCTGCGCCGAGACGTTCACGCCGCGCGCGCGCCTCGGCGCGCACGTCAGGCGGCACATCGGGGATCGGCGAAAGCCCCTGCTCCAGCGTTCTAAAATAAAGCCCCGTTCCGCCGACAATGATGGCGCATTTCTCTCGTGCCAAAATATCTGAAATGACGGGCGTCGCCATCGCCGCCCAGCGTCCGGCAGAGCAGGGTTCGTCTCCGCTGAGGACGCCGAACAGATGATGCGCAACGTCCGCTTGTTCCACTTCCGACGGCCGCGCGCTTAAAATTTTTAATTCGCGATAGACCTGCATCGCGTCGGCGTTAATGATTTCGCCGCCGATCTCGCGCGCCAGATCGATCGCCAGAGCGGACTTGCCGCTGGCGGTGGGTCCTGCGATAAAGACGACATTATCAACGGTTTGATCCGGCATCGGAATGTTTAATACAGCGCTGACCCTGATTTGTAACCCGGCGGCGCCGACAATCGACGCCAAGGTTTTATCCGCGATCAGAGGCTGGCTGGAAAGCTGGGCGTCCGGCGGGATTGAACGCGTTATCTTACGCAACGGCGTTGCGGTCGATTTCCTGTTCAACACCGATATGAACCTGCAAGCGGCGCAACGAACAGCCGCGATCGCGCTGCGCGGTTTAGACATTGACGTCGCCATCCAACCCACCGCGCACCGGCGCAAGAAGTTGCTGATCGCCGATATGGACTCCACCATCATCGAACAGGAATGTATTGACGAACTGGCGGAATTTGTGGGGAAACGCGCCGAAATATCCGACATTACGGAACGCGCCATGCGCGGAGAGCTGGACTTCGAGGCGGCCCTCAGGGAACGCGTCGCCATGTTGAAGGGTCTTTCCACGAAGCATCTGGAGGCGGCCTTCCGTGAGCGGATCACCCTAACGCCGGGCGCGAGGACAGTCATACAGACGATGCGCGCGAACGGAGCTTTTACGGCGCTCGTCTCTGGCGGGTTCACCTTCTTCACCGAACGCGTCGCCGCCGCCGCGGGGTTCGACGTCAATGAAGCAAACGAACTAATGATGGCGCAGGCGAGCCTGACGGGGGAAGTGGGCGAACCGATCCTCGGCCGCGCCGCCAAAGAAGAGGCGCTGCGCAGTCACGCCGCTGCACAGTCCGTGAAGCTCACCGAAACAATGGCGGTGGGCGACGGCGCCAACGATCTTTCCATGCTCGCCTCAGCAGGACTTGGCGTCGCCTTTCGCGCCAAGCCAGCCGTCGCCGATGCGGCGGACGTCAGTATTCAGTATGGGGATTTAACGGCCCTGCTCTATTTACAGGGTATCGCGTACAAAGAATTCGCCGGCGCCCGAAAAGCCTAATTCAGCTTCTTCTTGTCGGCTTTCTCAACGATCGGCGCGCCCGCTTTGTCTTCTTTGGATTTAAGGCCAGGCAGCGGGGCGATCTCGACGCCTTCGGAGACGAGCTCCTTCACTTCCTTGCCGGTGGCTTCGCCGTAAATACCGCGTTTTTCGGTTTCGCCATAATGGATGCGGCGCGCCTCTTCCGGAAACTTCTCGCCCACATAATCGAAGTTCTTTTCGACGTAGTCGCGCGCGCGAGTGACGGCGGCGGACATGGATTCCTTGATTTCAGCGAGACGTTTGTCGCGGCGGGCGGCGCTTGGCCGGGCGATCGCCGGCGCCATGATGGCCTTGCGCACATCGTCAGAGCCGCAAGCCGGACACTCAAGGAGGCCGTCCCGCGATTGAGCCGCGAAATCATCGCTCGACCGGAACCAGCCTTCGAACTCATGGTCGGCGGCGCAAAGAAGATTGTACTTGATCATCACTCTACATTGAGAATTTCATATGGCATTTCAAGGGCCAGGTTTGGAATAGCCCGTCGCGCCTCACGCGCTTTTTCAACGTCGATCTCTGCAAGAATGACGCCCGGTTCATCACCGTCCGCTGCGGCCAATACATCGCCCCAGGGCCCGATGATGCGCGAATGGCCCCAGGTTTTGCGCCCATCCGCATGGGCGCCGCCCTGTGCGGGCGCGATCACAAACGCGCCATTCTCCACCGCCCGCGCGCGCAGCAAGAGTTCCCAGTGCGCTTTTCCCGTGGACCGGGTGAACGCGGCGGGGACACACAGGATTTCTGCACCAGCCTGAGCCATCTTGCGGTAGAGCGGCGCGAAGCGCACATCGTAGCAAATCGAGAGCCCCACCCCGCCAAGCGGCGTCCGCACAACCGGCGCACCGTCACCAGCCTCATAAACCGAGGACTCCTGCCAACGCTCGCCGCTCGGCAAGTCGACGTCGAACATATGGATCTTGTCGTAACGCGCGACGCAGCGCCCGTCCGGCGCAAAGAGAAAGCTCCGGTTCGCGGCTTTGCGGTCCCCGACGCGGACCGCCATCGATCCGATCAGGAGCCAGACTTTTCGTTCCGCAGCGACGGCCGCGAAGGCGTCTTTTTCCTCAAGCGCCGCTTCCGGGGCCGCATTTTGAAAAAAGCGTTTCCCATCGCGGTCGAGCTGATTGGTCATTTCCGGGGTGGCGATGAACCCGGCGCCTTCGTCCGCAGCTTGCCGGATTAATGAAAGGGCGTCCGCGGTGTTTTGCGCGCGGTCGACCCCTGATCGCATTTGCACACAGGCGGCGATGACCGTCGCGCCGCCGTCAGCCATTCAACAGCGCATCCAACTCGCCCGCTTTTTCAAGCGCCATCAAATCATCGCACCCGCCCACATGGCGATCACCGATGAAGATCTGCGGATAAGTGCGCGCGCCATTGGACCTCGCCAACATTTCTTCGCGCTTCGCCTTGTCGAAGGCGGCGGAAATCTCAACAACCTCAACACCCTTCTTTTTCAGGAGGGACATGGCCCGCACGCAGAACGGACATAAGGGTTTGGTATAAACTGTGACTTGCATAATTTCCGCCTTCTTTCCCGCCGCTATATGGCGACTGCGCCGCCCCTGGCAACCCTTGCGAGGACGAGCGCATCGACTCGTGCGGCGCCCGCAGATTTGAGGGCCCGCGCGCACGCCGAGAGCGTCGCGCCCGTGGTGAGCACGTCATCAACCAAAACAATATGACGATCACGAATGAGATCGCAGCGCTCCTCGTCCACGGTGAAGGCGCCGGCGACGTTGCGTTTGCGCGCCGCCTCGGAAAGTTGCTGCTGGGGCGGCGTAGCGCGGCGGCGGATCAACGCCTGCGGCTCGTGGCGGCGGTCTAACAGCTTCGCAGCGTGATCGGCGATCAGCGCCGATTGATTGTAACGGCGTGCGGCGAGCCGGCGCGGATGCAA
>CAWUIM010000133.1:0-3407 GCA_963922595.1 uncultured Parvularculaceae bacterium | reverse complement strand
GTGCTTTCGGCGGCGCCCTTTCGTGGGAAACGCCGCAAGGTCTCGGCGCGTTCAATCCTGACGGTCCTTTCGCGACGCTAACGCCGCCGGGCGACGTGAAAGTACGCCGCCAGGTCCTGGCGCGCCCTGGCGGCGACACGTCTCTCGCAACGTGGGCCGAGTTGGAAGACGGCACGCCCCTCGTCACCGGCGTTCGAAAAGGCGACGGCGCGCTCGTTCTATTCCATGTGACAGCGACGCCCGCCTGGTCGGATCTGCCGATCTCAGCAACCTTCATTGATATGCTTCGTAAGCTGATTTTACTGTCCGTCTTCAGTCCTGAAAACGCAGAGACAGAGGCGACGGCGCGGTTCGCGCCTCACCGCGTGCTCGACGGTTTCGGGCGCTTTGAAAAACCAAACCCGGCGCAAGTGGGCGTCACGGCGCTCGAAGCGGCCGCGGGTCCTGCGGCCGCAAGACCGCCCGGTTTTTACGGCGCGGCCGATGCGCCGCTGGCAATCAATACGCTGGGCGCCGACGAGGAAATAGCGCCTTTATCGCTTCGGGGGTATTCGACCCAGAGTTACGCCGCGGAGCCGCCCGCAAACCTGGCGCCCCCTCTTTTCGCGGCTGCTCTCTTTCTTTTTCTTATCGACGCGATCGCGGCCTTGCTGATCGCTGGACGATTGCGCCTCGCGACGGCGGCGACCGTCATGCTCGTCGCTGTGACGCCGCTTGAACAGGCTGTCGCCCAACCGCTCGATATGCCCATTGATGAAAAGGCGGAAACAGCGGCGCTCGCAACGCGCCTCGCCTATGTGGAGACCGGCGACCCGGAACTTGATCGGCTTTCAGAGCTTGGCCTTAAAGCGTTATCGCGCGTTTTACGTCAGCGTACGGCGATCGAACCCGCCGACCCAATCGCGATTGATCTTGAAACAGATGATTTATCAGTTTTTCCCTTTCTCTATTGGCCGATGACCGCAGGGGCTGTGGCGCCGTCCGAGGCGGCTCTAGCGAACATTGAGAACTTCATG
Source organism: uncultured Parvularculaceae bacterium (assembly GCA_963922595.1). Classification (GTDB taxonomy): domain Bacteria; phylum Pseudomonadota; class Alphaproteobacteria; order Caulobacterales; family Parvularculaceae; genus JAJFFW01. Next base: position 2,391 of record CAWUIM010000133.1, on the reverse strand, counting down.
CGCTTTGGCGGTCTTGTGGTCTTCGACACGCGCGACGACGAGCGGGCGATCGCCGGCCTTGAAACGCCGGAACGCGCCGCCTTGCGGGCGATCCTCTCGCAACTGGATGTGCCGCCGCTGACGCCGCTGCCGGAAGAGCATGTATTGAAGCGGTCCTATTACCTGTTGACGGATCTTGTGGGCCGCATGTGGAACAATCCGGTGTGGGTGCAGGCGAGCGGCGGCGCCAATGACGCCGTGACGCCGCTGATCATCAGCGGGCGCGACTGGGCGGGCGCATGGGCGAGCGACGACCTCGGCAGGCCGATCCTGCCGATCTCGGGCGCCGGCGCGCGCCGCCTCCGCTGTGCGCCGCAAACAAATGTCCCAGTGCGCGAATGCGCCATGCGCGCCGGTGTGAACATGGTCATGGTGGCCTTCACCGGAAACTATAAATCCGATCAGGTGCACACGCCGATCCTGTTGCGGCGTCTCGGGCGGCGCGATCCATGAGCGGCTCTATCGTAATCAATCCGAGCCTGCCCGTTTGGGCGTTGGCGATTGTGGCGCTTCTCAGTCTGGTCGCTGGCGCGCTGTCATTATGGCGGTCGCCTCGGGGCGGCGTGTTGCGGATCGTTGCGCTCGCAGGGCTGTTCGGCCTTCTTCTTGATCCGCAAGTGCGCACCACGGAAAAAACACCGCTCAACGATATCGCCATCATCGTTGCAGACCGCAGCGAAAGCCAAAGCCTGAACAATCGTACGCAAGCCACCGACGCCGCGATTGAGCAATTGGAAACTAGGATCGCAGCGCTCGGCGCCATTGAAACGCAAATCGTGGACGTTGACGGCGCTGAAGAAACCCGGCTGGTGGAAGCAATCTCGGCGGCGATCGCCGACGCGCCCCGAGCGCGCACAGCTGGCGTTTTTGTCATCACCGACGGTCAAGCAAGCGACGCGGCCAACGCCGGCTTCGCACTGAGGGCCGCCGAAGACATTCCGGTCCATGTCATGACGACAGGAACAGAGACTGAAGTTGACCGAAAGATCACGCTGATCAACGCGCCTCACTACGGCATTGTCAGGGATAAGGTGACGATTTCATTCCGGATTGACGATTTTGGGCGCGATAACGCGCTCCGCCCAAACGCGCGGCAAGTAGTCGTCGCCCTGCGTATCGACGGCGAAGAGGCGTTTCGTCAGCCGGTGCCGCTCGGCTCTGAAGTTTCCTTCGACGCGCCGCTCGATCGGCCCGGCGAATTGGTGATTGAACTGGAAGTGGAAGAATTAGCCGGCGAACTTACAACGCGGAACAACATCGCTGTTCTCCCAATCACGGCGATCCGCGACCGCCTACGCACGCTCTTGATATCCGGCGAACCGCATCCCGGCGAACGCGTCTGGCGCAATTTGTTGAAGTCCGATCCTGCAATCGATCTTGTTCATTTCACGATCCTTCGGCCGCTGGAAAAGAACGACGGCGCCTTGCAAAACGAGCTGGCGCTGATCGAGTTTCCTCAGGATGAGCTCTTTATTGAAAAGCTCAGCGAATTCGATCTTCTGATTTTTGATCGGTATACGTATCGCCGTGTTATGAACGCCTTTCACTTTGATAACATCGCCCGATATGTCGAAGAAGGCGGCGCCGTCCTAATCGCGTCCGGACCGGAATATAACGGTCCGCAGAGTCTCGCCGCCCGCCGAAATCTTTCCTTCATTCTCCCGGCGCTTCCCGAAGGCGACGCCCTCGCGCAACCTTTTCGCCCACTTATCTCAAAGGAAGGCGCCCGCCATCCGGTGACGGCGCGATTGCCAGAAGAAAATCTCTGGGGCCGCTGGTTGAGAATTATGCCTGTGGCGCAACGGTCCGGCGCGACGCTCATGGAGGGCCCGCAAGGCGAGCCGCTTCTCATTCTCGATCGGGTCGGCGAAGGACGTGTCGGCTTACTCCTCTCAGATCACGTGTGGCTTTGGGCGCGCGGCTTTGACGGCGGCGGACCGCATGCGGAATTGTTGCGGCGGATCGCTCACTGGCTGATGAAAGAGCCAGAGCTGGAGGAGGAACAGCTTACATTGACGCCGCTCGGCGAAGATTTGCGGATTGAGCGGCGCAGCCTTTCAGAGGAGATCCCGCCCGTCGTCCTGACGCTGCCGGACGGGGAAGAACGCATCTTGACCCTGGAGGAAGGCGCGCCGGGTCTGTTCCGAACAATTTTACAGAATACGCCGCGCGGCCTTTATCGAGCGAAGTCCGGCGATCTATTTGCGGTCGGCGCGGTCGGCCTTGCCGCGGCGCCGGAATTCACCGACGTAGTCGCCAGCCCGTCCACTGTCGCCCCAATCGCGGAAAAGACCCGCGGCGGCCAGTTCTCGATCCGGCGCGGCGACGATGTGGCGCTGCCGGCGCTCCGGC
>CAWUIM010000132.1:0-3563 GCA_963922595.1 uncultured Parvularculaceae bacterium | reverse complement strand
GGCGCGGTGGCCGCGGCGCGGCGCGCCATGGAAGACGGGATTTCCGGTCAGCTCGCGGGCGGGACCCATCATGCGCATCACGACTTCGGCGCCGGATATTGCATCTACAATGACTTCGCGTGCGCGGCGCTCACCCTGTTGGCCGAAGGGCGTGCCTCCCGCGTTGCGATCATTGACCTCGACGTGCACCAGGGCGACGGCAACGCCACAATTCTCTCGGCGCGTGACGATGTGTTTGTCCTCTCGATTCACGGCGAAAAGAACTTTCCCTTCAGGAAGGTAACGTCGGACCTCGATGTCGGTCTGCCGGACGGCGTGGAAGACGGCGCCTATCTGAGAGCGCTCACGGACGCATTGCCCGCAGTGTGGGAATTCGCACCCGACCTTGTTCTTTATCAGGCGGGTGTCGACCCGCTGGCGGAGGATAAACTTGGACGCATGGCGTTGACCCATGGTGGCCTGAAAAAACGCGACGAGATTGTGCTGAGCGAATGCAAGCAGCGCGGGGTCCCGGTCTCGATGGCCATCGGCGGCGGCTATGCCGATCCGATTGACGCTAGCGTCACCGCCTACGCGAACACCTACAGGGTCGCTAAATCGCTCTTTGGCTTTTAAGCAAGTCGCGTTCGCTGACTCGCCGCCACTGAAATCCGATGAGGAACGCCTAAATGGAAAAAATAAAGCTTGGAAAAAGCGACCTCACCGTTGGCACAATCGCGTATGGATGCTGGCGGTTCGCCTCAACACCATTGGCGCAGGCGCAAAGCAACATCGAAACCGCGCTCGATCACGGCATGACGCTCATTGATACGGCGGACATTTATGGCTTTGGGGAGCCGTCCGGATTTGGCGGCGCGGAGGCGCTGCTTGGTCAAATCCTTAAGCAAAGCCCCTCTCTTCGTGACCGGATGGTCCTCGCCACGAAGGGTGGAATCATCCCACCGGCGCCCTATGACTCCAGCTACGATTATCTCATCGGCGCATGCGAGGCGTCGCTTCAGCGGCTCGGCGTCGACTGTATCGATCTTTATCAGATTCACCGCCCCGACCTCACCGCGCCAATGGCGGAAACCGCCCGCGCATTAAATGATCTGACGCGTAAGGGAAAAATCCGCTTTGTCGGCGTTTCCAATTTTAGCGCCGCCCAGATGCGTGCCCTGCAAGCGCATCTCGAAACGCCGATTGTCAGCGCCCAACCAGAGTTTTCCGCCTGGGCGCAGGCGCCGATTACTGATGGCGTCCTGGATTGGTGCAGCGAGACCGAGGCCGTTTGCCTCGCCTGGTCGCCGCTCGCAGGCGGCGCGCTTGCTACCGGAGAAATACCGGATGCAATCACGTCGAATGAAGATCGCGAGCGGTTTTCAAACCTTATTGCCGAGACCGATCGCCTGGCGGCGGCCCATGACGCCACGCGCACCCAGATTGCGCTCGCATTTTGCCGCGCGCATGGCGCAAGCGTGATCCCGATCATCGGCACACAGCGCGACGCGCGCATCAAGGAAGCCGCAGGCGCGGCGCATATATCGCTCAGCCGGCGCGATTGGTACGACATTATTGAAGCGCGCCGCGGCGCCGCGATGCCCTAAGGCTTATTGAAAGGACCGCACGGCGGCGATGAACCGGTCGATTTCTTCATCCGTCGTCGCATACGAACAAATCAATCGTTGCATCGCGCCGTTAGCGGGGTCGCCCGGCGTCACCCAAGGGTAAAATGTCGCTCCAGCCTTGCGCAGACGATCGGCGATATCGCCTGGAAACGACGCGAAGACTTCATTCGCCTGCGTCGGATACCAGATTTTAACGCCATCGATTTCACCAAGACGCTTCGATAAAGAATTCGCTTTCGCATTGGCCTGCGCAGCAAGGCGCAGCCAAAGGCCATCCTTGAAATAGCCGTTAAATTGCGCGGAAATAAAGCGCTGCTTTGACCACAAATGCCCAGCGCGCTTGCGGCGAAATTCTATATCACCCGCATACGATGGATTAAAAAAAACGATTGCTTCTGCAGCGATACAACCGTTCTTTGTCCCGCCAAAACATAAAACATCGACGCCCGCCTTCCAGCTCATTTCCGCGGGCGAGCAACCAAGCGTCGCGAGCGCGTTGGCGAAGCGGGCGCCGTCCAAATGCACTTTCAAGCCGTTCGCGTGGGCGGTGTCGCAAAGCGCCGTTAATTCAGCGCACGTATAGACGGCGCCGCATTCCGTCGCTTGCGTCAGCGACAGAACCTGCGCCGGCGCTCCGTGGGGCGGGCGTTCGGGAAACCCGCGCAACCCGCGCTCAACGGCCTCGGGCGTAAGCTTCGCGGCGAACCCAGGAAGCGGCAAAATTTTCGCGCCGCCCGTCAGGAATTCAGGACCGGCGCACTCATCCATCTGAATGTGACTTTCTTCGTGCGCGAGGATCATGCCGTAAGGCGGCGTCAAAACGGAGAGCGCCAGGCCGTTCGCGGCCCCGCCTGTCGCCACGAAGTAAACGTCGACTTCCTTGTCGAAGATTTCGTTGAACGCGGCCTTGGCTTCCTGCGTCGCCGCGTCCGCCCCGTAGGCAGGCGCTGCGCCGTCATTCGCGAGCCGTATCGCGTCCATTATCTCCGGCGCTGCGTCCGCCCAATTGTCCGATCCGAAATTCATACGCTGCTTTCTTTCATGATGGTGCGCAGCCGCATCATCGCGACTGTCCCGAACAGAGGACCCGCCGCGAGCACAACGAACAAGCCAGGCCAACCAATTGCGCCCGCAACAAGAGGCGCGCCCTGCACTGTAATCACCGTGAGCGCAAAGCCTAGCGCGGTCTGTAAGGTGAGCAAACTTCCGGTATGCTCAGTCGGGGCCACGTCTGCGACGAGCGCCGAGAATTGTGCGGAATCTGCGATGACAAAAGCGCCCCAGATCAGGACCACAACAATCATAAGCGCAGGGGGGCCGCCAAATGCGAGCGCGGCCAACACGGCCGATGCGCCGGACCCGACCATCGCGATAATCGTGGTTTCAGCCTTGCCGATGCGGTCGGCCAATAGCCCCGCGGCGACGCATGCGACGGCGCCGGCCGCTACGGCGGCGAAGGCCGTCACCTTCGACAGGCCGAGCGCCTCCCCGTCTGGCATTTGAAGAGCGAAGCTCGCCGCCAGCCCAGCGCCGACCCACGCCCACATCGCATAAAGTTCCCACATGTGGCCCAGATAACCGGCATAGGCGAGTCGTATCCGCCGGTCGCGCCACGCCAACCGCAGCGCCATCGGCGAAAACGCGCGCGTCTGGGCGTGATGGGGGCCAAGGTTCGTCAGCAGAATGATGAAGCCTCCCGCCGCCGTAAGAATTGAGGCGCCCGCCACCGCGCCGCGCCAATCAGCCCCGCTGACGAAGGACAGAAGATACGGCGCCGCCGAACCCAATGTGAGCGCACCGACCAATAGACCGACGAGCAGGCCGCGATCGCGCGTGCCCCAGCCGACGGCGATTTTCATACCCACCGGATAAACGCCTGCGAGAAATGCGCCTGTGGCAACACGCGACGCGACGGCGAGGCCGCCGCCGATCGGCGCGACGAGGAGCGCCGCATTG
>CAWUIM010000131.1:0-3912 GCA_963922595.1 uncultured Parvularculaceae bacterium | reverse complement strand
CGGATTTGGAAGAATTGCTGCAAGCCTCCCGCCAGCGCCTGAAGCGCGCTTTTCCGGGCGGGCGCGGCGGCCGCGGCGGCGGCGGACGCGGTTTTGAACTGAATGCGGCGACAACCGGATTGATCGCGGTGGGCGTACTCGCGCTATGGGGCATCAGCGGTTTTTATCAGGTTGAAGCGCAAGAGCGCGGCGTCGTGACCACCTTCGGCAAATTCACCAATGTGACAACGCCTGGCCTTCACTGGCATGTGCCGGCGCCGTTTCAGGCCGTTGAAAAAGTCCTTGTAACCGCAGAACGCCGAACTCAGGTGCCGCTCGGACAGGGGCAGCGCGGCGCCACCTCGGGCAGCCTTATGCTCACCGGCGACAAGAATATCGTTGATGTGGAAATGACGGTGCAGTGGGCGGTGAAGCTCGATGATCCGGAAGGGTCAATGCCGGGCCCGGCGCGGTTCGCTTTCAACATTGACGACCAGCAAAACCTTGTGGTGACGGTCGGCGAGGCGGCGATCCGCGAGGTTGTCGGGCGCAACACGCTCGACTTCGTTCAGACCACGGGCCGTTCCGCCGTACAGGAACAAACCCAGGCGCTGATGCAAGCAACGTTCGATCTGCAGGATTCGGGTATCGAAATCCAAAGCGTCAACCTTGAGAAAACCGAACCGCCCACAACCGAGGTCAACGAAGCCTTCCTCGACGTGGAAGCGGCCAAGCAGGACAAAGAGCAATATATCAACCAGGCGCGCGCCTACGCCAACCGGATCGTGCCGGAAGCGCGCGGTCAGGCGCAACGCATCCTGGAAGATGCACGCGCCTATCAAGCGCAGGTGACCGCCGAAGCCCGCGGTCAGGCTGACCGCTTTGACGCAATTTTCACCGAATATGAAAAAGCGCCCGAAGTGACGCGCCAACGCATGTATCTTGAAACAGTCGAGAAAGTGCTTGGCGATATGAACAAGATCATCGTTGAGGATGATGCGGGTTCGGGCGTCGTGCCCTATCTTCCGCTCAATGAGCTTTCGAAGAAGGGAGGCCAGTAATGAACCGCGCCCTTATCCCGCTCATCATGATCGGCGCGTTCATCGCGATCATCGTGATTTCGTCCGCGGCCTTCATCGTGCCTGAAACCAAGTCCGCTATTGTGTTGCGCTTCGGTAATCCGAAAAGCGTCTATGAAGAGGCGGGCCTGCGCTTCAAGATGCCGATCGCCGAGAGCGTTAAATATTTCGATAAGCGTAATCGGGAGCTGGACCAGCCGGAGCTGGAGATTATCGCCAGCAATCAGGAACGCCTCATCGTTGATGCGTTCGCGCGCTACAAGATCGTCGATCCGCAGCAGTTCTATCAGACCGCCGGCGATGAGGCGGGCGGTACGCGCCAGCTCACAACGCTGATGAACCAAACCGTGCGGCGTGTTCTCGGTGAGGTGAGCGTTGACGATATTGTTTCGACACAGCGGGCTTCGCTAATGATCCGTATACGCGATTTGCTTGGCGACAGCGCACGGCGTTTCGGCGTGGAAATCATCGACGTGAAAATCCGCCGCGCGGACTTGCCCGCCCAAAACTCGCAAGCGGTGTTTCAGCGGATGATCACCGAGCGTAAGCAGCTCGCCCAGCAAATTCGCGCCGAAGGCAATGAGACTGCTCAGCAGATCCAGGCTCAGGCCGACCGCCAGGCGACCGAGATCCGCGCGATGGCGGAAGAGGAATCGCAAAAGCTGCGCGGGTCGGCTGACGGCGAACGCAACGCCGTTTTCGCCGCCGCCTACAACAAGGATCCTGAGTTTTTCGCGTTCTACCGCTCGCTTCTCGCTTATGAGGAAGCGCTGCAAAAAGGCGACACGACAATCCTGTTATCGCCGGATAGCGAATTTTTCAGGTATTTCAATAACTTGGAAGGGCGCCGCAATTAGCGGCGCGGCTTCCCGCCATAGGCTCTGACGGCGCGTTTGCGCGCGCCGATATTTACGCTACCTTTGACGCATCATCAGTTGGCGGGGCGGTAAATAGAGGCTTGAAAATGGTGCGCAAAAGTTTGTTGGCGGCGGCGGCCACCGTTGCATTTCTTTCTGTAGACGCGAGCGTCACGGTTGTTGAGGCGCGCGGCGCGGCGCCGGTTCTGGCCGATCTCGTCGAAGATTTGTCCCCTGCGGTGGTGAATATCTCGTCATCGCAACGCGTAAACGGCGCGGGCGCCACTGGCGAGCTTGCGCCGCTCGCCCGCAAATTCAACCGCAAAGCGGTCTCCCTCGGGTCCGGGTTCGTCATCGACGCGGCCGGCATTGTGGTCACCAACAACCATGTGATCGACAACGCCGATGACATCACGGTGACGCTGAATGACGGGCGCGAGTTTAGCGCGACGGTGCGCGGCCGCGATCGCGAGACTGACCTTGCGGTTCTTCAACTTGATACCGGCGGCGTGAAGCTGCCTTTCGTGAAATTCGGCGATGTAGACAAAGCGCGCGTGGGCGACGATGTCTTCGCCATCGGCAACCCGTTCGGCCTCAACAGCTCGGTGACGAAGGGGATCATCTCTGCGCGGAACAGAAATATCGATTCCGGCGATTTCGACGATTTCATTCAGACGGACGCCGCCATCAACCGCGGCAATTCCGGCGGCCCGCTCTTTGACATGAGCGGCCGCGTGATCGGCGTGAACACGGCGATCTTCTCTCAAACCGGTGGTTCAGTGGGCGTCGGGTTTGCGGTGCCAGCCGACCTTGCGGAGCTTGTCACCGATCAGCTTCGTGAATTCGGCGAAACGCGCCGCGGCTGGCTTGGCGTGAGTATTGATGATGTGACGCAAGCAGTGGCCCGTCAAAATGGTCTTGAGCGTCCGCGCGGCGCACTCGTTTCCGTCGTGCGTCCGAACAGCCCGGCGCTGAAAGCCGGCGTCAAGCCGAAAGACATTATCATTACGTTCAATAAGCGTCCGATTAACTCCGTACGCGACCTAACCCGCGCTGTGGCGGAGACGCCCATCGGCTCGACCGCGCCGATGGTGGTCTTGCGCGAAAAGCAGCGTGTGACGCTCCAGGTGAAGGTCGACCGGCGCGAAACGCAATTGCTCGCGTCCGCCGAAGCGTTGAACGCACTTCCCGCGGGCGCTTTGAAAGGCTCCGGCCTGACGCTGCAAAAGCCGACTCGCGAAGTGCAGGAAGCGTTCGGTCTTGCGCCTGGCACGGAAGGCGTCGTCGTCACAGCGATTGACCCTGACAGCCCGGCGGCGATCGTGTTGAAGCCGGGCGACGTTATCCTCGAGATCGGCTGGGAGCGCATGACGCGCCCTGAAGCCGCCGTCGACAAGCTCGCAAAGCTGCGCAATCTCAATAGCGGGCCTGTGCAGATTTACGTGCAACGCGGCGACATGCAGTTCTACGAGTCGCTGCGCCCGTAAGCGCCCTTGCGCGGCGGCGGGCCGGGCGTTAGCTCATCGGCCCATGCGCGTAGACGAATTCGACTTTCACCTGCCTGAAGCGCTGATCGCGCTCGCCCCGACGCCTGAACGCGACGGCGGACGCCTTCTGCATGTGGCGGGCGGGCGCCTCGCCGACCGCATGGTGCGCGATCTGCCCGCGCTTGTGCGCCCCGGCGATGTGCTCGTTCTCAACGACACCGCGGTTATCCCCGCGCAACTGGCGGGCGTGCGCGCCGCGCGCGACGCCTCGGGCCGCGACATCGCGGTCGATGTCACCTTGCACAAGCGGGTCGCAGGCGAAGAAGCGACCGGCATCGAATGGGACGCGTTCGTGCGTCCCGGCAAACGCATCCGCGCAGGCGACCGGCTCACATTTGCTGATGATTTTTATGCCGACGTTCTCGCTCGCGACGGCGCTGAGGCGCGCCTTCGGTTCAATGTGGGCGGCCCCGCTTTCGACGCCGCGCTGGCGGCGACCGGCGCGCCGCC
>CAWUIM010000130.1:0-3912 GCA_963922595.1 uncultured Parvularculaceae bacterium | reverse complement strand
AGGCTGAGCGCTGCGATTTCGGCGAGCCGCATCAATTGTTCGCGGCTTAGCGATGGGTCGGACGCGGCGGCGATGGGCGCCGCCCCAGCCAGCGTGGCCTGCGCGGGGGCAAACGGGGCTTCAACGACTTGAACCTGATCCCCGCGCGCGGCGTCATATCCGATCGCCGACCGCACCAGCGTCGTAATGCGCGCAAGCTCCTCGTCGCTACGCGGCGCCGCGCCAGCGTTAAGAGCGACCGCGACAGACAAACGCTTCACGCCGCCGACTTCCCGCACTTCCTGGCGCACGGTGCGCGAAATCTCGTAGTTCGTTGTTTCTTCGGTACGCCGATTAGTGGATGTGGACGCCGTATTAGGGTCGGTGACAGGCGCTGCGCCAGGCAGCGCATTAGCGACTGTGACGCCGCGCGACAACGCCGGATCCACATCGTCTGACGATTCTTCAACCGTCGTGGACGACAAGACGGTCTGGCTGTCCGGGTCGATGATTTCCGAATTTTCGGTCACGCGATTGAAGTCGATCTCCGCCGTCACCTGCACGCGCAAATTCTCTTCGCCGACAATGCGGCCGATAATGTCCTCGACCGTACGACGGATGCGGCTCTCAAGCATGGCGGTTTTCTCGGCGCTGTCGCCGGGCGCCATGCCGGGATTGTCGCCTTTGGCCGCGGCGAGCAATGCGCCGGATGCGTCGAGGACGGTGATCATGTCCGGGGATAACTCGGGCACAGCGGAGGCGGCGAGATTGATGATCGCTTTCACGGACGGCGCATCAAGACGGCGCGACCCATCGACGATAATGGAAGCCGACGCCGTTTTTTTGTCTCTGGCGAACAGCTCGCGCTCCGGCAAAACGAGGTGCACGCGCGCGGCGCGCACGCCGTCAATTGACGCAATCGTTCGCGAAAGCTCGCCTTCAAGCGCCCGCAATCGGCTCATATTCTGTTGAAATGTGGTGGCGCCGAACGTGTCGTTGTTATCGAATATCTCGTAACCGATGCCCGGCGCGGCAATAACGCCGTCGCTCGTCAGGGAAAGCTTCAATCGGGAAATCTGGTCGCGCGGCGCCATGATCGCGAGGTCGCCGCCGCGGTCGCGTAATTCGTGGCGCACCCCTTCCTGTTCAAGGCGTTCGAGCACCGCTTGCGCATCACGCATATCAAGATTGGCGTAGAGAATGCTCATGGGCGGCTCGCCGATGCGCAGGATAATTAATCCGAGCGCCACCGCGACGCCGATCGTCACGCCGACGATCGCGCCAAGCCTTGCAACGCCAAAAGACCGGACAATCCCCAACAACTCGTTCACAACAAAACGCCTCACTCGCGGCGGGCCGCGCCCCGATGGCGCCCGCTGTCTCGCTCGGCAAAATTTGCCCGTTCAGCGTTAAAAAGTCGTTTCGGTTGAGGCAATTAAAGTAAACCCGCCTTCAACAATCAGTCGAAAGCGGGTTCAAATGTTAAAAAAGTCTTGAGACGGAGCTTAACGGTATTGTTGCACGCGTGTCGCTCGCAAGCCGGGAAGACCGTATTGGTCAATCGCTTTTTGCCAGCCCAGAAACTCTTCAACGGTCAGGGTGTAGCGGTCGCAAGCCTCTTCCAGCGTCAGCAATCCGCCGCGCACGGCTGCAACGACTTCCGCCTTCCGGCGGATCACCCACCGCTTCGTGGAAGTCGGCGGCAGGTCTTTTAGAGTGAGCGGCAGGCCGTCGGGACCGATGACGTACGGCTCTTTCGACTTTAGCGGCGCGACGTTTGAATCAGCGACGGACATGGAACTAAACCCCTACAAATACGCGACATTGAGCCTTCACAATAGCGTGGGCGTTTTAAGGAACGGCTAAATGGTATGGTAAATTCGTCGTCTAATGCGTTGAAATAATTTAATAAAAATCAGGCCATTTTGTTCCAATACGGAACATTGCGCGGCGCCGATTCCCGTTACGCGGCAGTCTGTGTCAGCGTGCGCCATAACTCATCCGCCACCGAGATGACGCGTGCATTGGTCGAGTAGGCCTGTTGCGTCGCGATCAGCGTTGAGAATTCCTGGCCGATATCAACCGTGGAGATTTCCAGCGCCGAGCTTTCAATGGACCCGGCGCGGCCTTCAGCAGAACGGTTAAGGGTTAACGCCCCGGCGTCCGGGGTTGCGCGAAAAGTTGTATCGCCGGCCTCTTCCAATCCGTCGGCGTTTGCAAAGAGCGCAACGGGCGTTTCGAATAAAGCGCGCGTCTCGCCGTTTGCAAACGTTCCGATCAGGCGGCCGTCATTGTCGAAAGCGACGCCGGTGAGAGCCCCAAGGGCTGGGGCGCCGGCTGCGAGCGGCGGCGTGCGGTTGATGTTGATGGTTTGAAGGGCGTTGAGCCCGCTCGTTACCGCGGCGGTTCCGTTGATCCCGCTGGGCGCGCCTTGAAGAAATAAGCCCGCTTCATTGACGAGATTGCCGGCCGCGTCAGGGCGGAAGCCCCCGGAACGGGTAAATAAGAACGGCGATGTGGCTGAATTAGCGTCGGCGCTTTCGGCGACCACGAAGAATCCGGCGCCGGCGATAGCGAGGTCGGTGGGATTGTTGGTCCGGGTGACCGCGCCTTGTTCGCTTACAAGCTGGCGATTGGTGGCGGCGACGCCTGTACCCGTAACGCCCGTGCCGACGGCTTCGTTGAGGTCCGGGGCGTTCTGCGTGACGAGATCGGCGAAATCTGTTTGCACGCGCTTATAGCCGGCGGTCTGGCTGTTCGCGATATTGTTGGAGACGGCCTCAAGGCTCGTTGCAAAGGCGTTGACGCCGGAAACGCCGATAGAAAAAATGCCGTTGATGCTCATGGGGCTGGTTCCTTTATTCGGTGCGATCTGAAGCGCGCGTCACGGCGCTAAGGGCGATGAGCCCTGCGGGGGTTTCGAGTTGCGGGCCGTCGGCGTCAAACGCCACTGCGCTCACTTGCGTCTGGGTTTTGATGTCCGCCGTCAGCGCCCCGCCGCCCGCGTCGCGCGCCTCAACGCGCAACTGGTAGACGCCGTCCGCCGCGAGATCGCCTGCGTCGGTGCGCCCATTCCACCGGAAAGTTTGTTCGCCCGCAGCGCCTTGTGCTGTCGCAACAACAGCGCCGGCGGCGTCAACAATCGATAGGGTGACGGCCGCGGTATCTGTGGGCGTTGTGTAAAGCCAGTCGGCGCCTTCGCCATTATGAGCAGCGGTGTCGCTTGTGACGGTCACTGTGCGGCCAATGAGATCAAGCGCGCCTGCGCGGTCGGAGGAAGATTGCAGCGCGATGAGCGTTTCCAGGTTGGTGTTTGTCTGGATCGATTGCTCAACGCCGGCGAATTCAACAAGCTGTTGCGTAAATTGTTCCGTGTCCAGCGGGTCGAGCGGATCCTGGTTGCGCAATTGCGTCGTCAGCAACGTCAAGAATGTGTCGAAATTGCTGGTCAGGCTTGAAAAGGCGCTCGAGGATGCGGCTTGGGTTTGTTGTGAGGCGATGGTCGTAATGTCCATGGGAATGGTCCTAAACGCTGATATCGAGAACGCCGTCTGAAAAGGCGGGTTGAAAGCGGGGCTCAAAGAGAGCGGGCGCAGCGACCAAGCTGGCGCTCTCTACATCCGTGATGAGCGGCGCCGCCTTGTCATCTTGCCGCAGTGAGAAGGCGAGATCGTTCCCGCCAAGATCGAAGCCAGCGTCGGCGAGCGCGGTGCGCAGGGCGGTCTCATCTTTCGCGAAAAGATCGAGCGCCGTTTGATTATCAAATTTCAGCGCGAGCACGCTCTTTCCGTCGTCGCCGATGGTGAACCGCCCTTCGAGCCGGCCAAGATCCGGTGGGTCGAGACGGATGTCAAAAGCGGTGGCGTTATCGAGACGGCGCGCCAGCAGCCGGGCGAATTCCTGCGTTGCGGCGCCGGGCTCGGGCGCGCGCGC
>CAWUIM010000129.1:0-4074 GCA_963922595.1 uncultured Parvularculaceae bacterium | reverse complement strand
TCCCACAAATTGTCCAGTATCTCATCGAAACCCGCGCACGGCGCGGGTTTCAGGAAAGCGGATTCTCGAGAAAAACGGTTGAGCGCGAAACTTTTTTCTCCACCTGCGGATGAATTATCGTCGAGCCCCGCCTTCGTAGGGCGGGGTTCACGCCGCCGATACGGTTTCTGCTACGAACTCCGGAAATGGCGGGTTAAAACCCGCCCTACGAGCGATCGCAAGTTTCAACGCGCCGCCCTGGATCCTGACTTTCGTCAGGATGACGGAGGGATGGATTGCGTCTGTACGGTCAACGTTAGGGCGGAAGTCATTTCGCGGAGACGCAAGGTGTCCTTTTCATCCTTCGAGGCCGATCTGCGATCGGCGCCTCAGGATGAGGTCCCGTATTCGTCGAAACAGAAAAAAGTCCTCATCCTGAGGAGCGCGAAGCGCGTCTCGAAGGATGGCGGCATCGGGAACTATCCGTAAATGGGGCTATAGGTAGACAATAAGCTCAATCGAGAAACCGCAGGGATTGTCTGCAGCATGATAGACCTGTGGAAGCCCCAGCCCGTGTTCTAGCCGCGATCGCTCACAGGGATGTAGCTGCGCTGGGCGGCGCCGGTGTAGATCTGGCGCGGACGGCCGATTTTCTGGGTTGGGTCTTCTTGCATCTCTGTCCACTGAGCGATCCAGCCGACGGTGCGGGCCAGCGCAAACAGCACGGTGAACATATCGGTCGGGAAACCGAGAGCGCGCAAGGTGATGCCGGAATAGAAGTCGATATTCGGATAGAGCTTTTTCTTAACGAAATAAGGGTCTTCGAGCGCGATTTTTTCAAGCTCCATCGCCACTTCGAGAAGCGGGTCCTCTTTGATGCCGAGCGCGTCAAGCACTTCGTGGCAGGATTTGCGCATCACTTTGGCGCGCGGGTCGTAATTCTTGTAGACGCGATGGCCGAAGCCCATGAGCCTGAACGGGTCGGACTTGTCTTTGGCGCGGTCGATGAATTCCGGAATACGGTCGACCGATCCGATCTCCTGGAGCATGTTCAGCGCCGCTTCATTGGCGCCGCCATGGGCCGGTCCCCAGAGCGAGGCAATGCCGGCGGCGATACAGGCGAACGGATTGGCGCCGGAAGAGCCGGCGAGGCGAACGGTAGAGGTGGACGCGTTCTGTTCATGGTCCATGTGAAGGATAAAGATTTTATCGAGCGCGTCGCACAACACCGGATTGCATTCATAGTCTTCAGCCGGCACCGCGAAGCACATGCGCATGAAGTTGGACGTGTAGTCGAGATCGTTGCGCGGCGAGATGAACGGTTGGCCGATCGAGAATTTGTAGGCCATCGCCGCGATCGTCGGCATTTTCGCGATCATCCGGTGACTGGCGATCTTGCGCTGGTGCGGATCGTTGATGTCGGTGCTGTCATGGTAGAAAGCGGAAAGCGCGCCGACCACGCCGACCATGATCGCCATCGGGTGCGCGTCGCGCCGGAAGCCGCTGTAAAAGCGCAACAGTTGTTCGTGGACCATCGTGTGGTGGGTGATGGCGTAATCGAACTCTTCTTTTTCCGTCGCGTTTGGCAATTCGCCGTGGAGCAGCAAATAGGCGACTTCAAGAAAGTCTGAATTCTCGGCCAACTCGTCGATGGGGTAACCGCGGTGAAGGAGAACGCCCTTGTCGCCGTCGATGAACGTGATCTGGGATTCGCAACTGGCGGTCGAGGTAAAGCCCGGATCGTAGGTGAAGGCGCCGGTTGCTTTGTAGAATGCGCGATAGTCGACGACGGCCGGGCCGTCAGTGCCGGAAAACACAGGCAAGTCGGTGGATTTACCGTCCATGGTTACGGTCATTGTCCCCGTCTGCTTCATCTTGCTTTCCATGCATGGGCTCCTGAGGTTGCTAATCTGTCATGTTGCGGCGCGATAATAGTGGGAAAGCGCTGCTTTTCCAGCGTAAAATTCAGCTCAATTGGTCCTGAAGACGCGCCAGGCTCTCAGCCTTTCCGAGGCTGTATAGGACCTCACCGAGGCCGGGGGAAGGGTGGCCGGCGGTCAGCGCCGCGCGCGCGGGCGGGCCGATCTGGCCAAAGCCGACCCCTTCGGCCTCAGCGTATCCTTGCAGGGCCTCGTCCAGCGGCTGCGGGCTGGTCCAATCGTCAATATCGCTCAATAGGGCCGCGATGGCGGCCAGCCGCTCGCGGGCCCCGTCTTTTTTCAGGGGCTTTGCGGCCTTGCCAGTGATTTCGAGCGGTCGCTCCATGATGAGGAACGCCGCGGCCGCCGGCGCATCCTTGAAGGTGACGGCGCGCTCTTTCAGGAATGGGGCTGCGCGGACAAGGCGTTCGGCGATCTCGTCGTTCACCGAAACACCGGTCACGGTCAGGAATGGCGTCGCGCCGTCAATGAAAGCGGCGTCGTCGAGGGCGGCCATATAGGCGGCGTTCACATGGTTCAATTTATCGTTATCGAGCCGGGCGGGCGCTTTGTTGATCCCGCCGAGATCAAATATCTGCAGCGCGCGCTCGCGCGGGATGATCTCTTCATCGCCATGCGCCCAGCCAAGTTTCATCAGATAGTTGGCGAGCGCCTCAGCCAGATAGCCGTCGTCGCGATAGGCTTCGACGCCAAGCGCGCCGTGGCGTTTTGAGAGTTTTGCGCCGTCCTGGCCGTGAATAAGCGGCACATGCGCAAAGACCGGCGCGTCCCAGCCGAGCGCTTCGTAGATTTGTTGCTGACGCGCTGCATTCGCCAGATGGTCGTCGCCGCGGATGATGTGCGTGACGCCCATATCGTGATCGTCCACGACGACCGCCAGGTTATAGGTGGGCGCTTCGCCATCGCTGCGCAGAATAATCAAATCGTCCAGCGCCGTATTTGGAAATTTGATCGTACCCTGAACGCTATCCTCAACAATCGTCTCGCCTTCCTCCGGCGCGCGGAAGCGAACGGCGAACGGCGCAGCGCGCGTCGCTTCCGCAGCGTCGCGCCATGGGCTGACAAAGCGAGTATTGTTCTCGCGAGCCTCCGTGCGGCGCGCGTCGATTTCTTCGGGCGTCAAATAACAGCGGTAGGCCTTTCCTTCCGCCAGTAATTGTTCGGCCACGGCCACATGTCTTTTGCGATTGGCGAATTGCGAAACGGGCGCGCCGTCCCAATCAAGCCCAAGCCAGGAGAGCCCGTCCAGGATCGCCTCAACCGCCTTGTCATTGTGCCGCGCGCGGTCCGTATCCTCGATCCGCAACAGGAACCGCCCGCCGTTCGCGCGCGCGTAAAGCCAGTTGAACAAGGCCGTACGGGCCCCGCCGATATGCAGATATCCGGTGGGCGAGGGCGCAAAACGCGTTACGATCTTTTCTGCCATAGGTTGCGAGCTTTCGGCCTTTGGTGTTTGATTTCATTGTGCGCGTGGCGTTTAGCACAGGTCTGGCGCAAGCGCATGCGGCGAAACAGGTCGATGCGGCGCGCCTCAAACGGGGATGGTTGCGCCTGATGGACTCCCGTCAGCAATTGGAAAAACCCGGCGAAGACGCCGCAGCCGATTGGCGCGATTGGCGGCGAACCGGCGAACGGCTCGCGCGGGGCGGCTTTCAGCGAGTAAAGTCATGGGCGGCGGCGGACGCGCATAGGCTCGTCTTGTGGACGCCGGTCGCGATCGGCGCCGGGGCGGGATTTTATTTTTGGCTGAAGACAGAACCCGACGCGTGGCTCGGGCCTGCCTGCGTCTGCCTCGCCCTGATCGCAGTCGCCTTGACGCCGCGCTATCAGCCGATCCTCATGGCCGTTTTGCTTTTCATGATTGGATTTTGCGCGGCTGATTTCCGCACCGGCCAGGTGGCCTCGCCGGTTCTGGAAAGGGAATTGAGCCCGCGCTTCATTACGGGCGAACTTGTGGCCGTCGGGGAGGCGGCCAAGTCGCGCCGGTTGATCATCAAAACGCAGTCGATTGACCGGCTAGCTCCGGAAAATACACCGGAACGTATACGGATTAGCTGGCGCGGTAAGGAGTTCGCTGCGGCGCCCGGCGATATTGTCCGGCTGCGCGCGGGTCTCTCGCCGCCGCCGCCGCCGGTCGCCCCCGGCGCGTTTGATT
>CAWUIM010000128.1:0-4267 GCA_963922595.1 uncultured Parvularculaceae bacterium | reverse complement strand
CGGCGGGTTAAAACCCGCCCTACGAGCGATCTCAAGTTTCAACGCGCCGCCCTGGATCCTGACTTTCGTCAGGATGACGGAGGGATGGATTGCGTCTGGACGGTCAGCGTTAGGGCGGAAATCATTTCGCGGAGACGCAAGGTGCCCTTTTCATCCTGAGGCGCCCCGTAAGGGGCCTCGAAGGATGGCCGCATGACTCCCATCCGTAAACGGATATTCCGCCCTAATCAGAACAATACCAAATCTAATAAATTAAATTTCGCCGGCTCATCCAAACAAACCGCCTCAATCAGACACTTTCTCGAACACCAAGGAGAAACCGTCCTTCTCGCCATTTTCCAGTAGTACGACATCGACCGTCATCCGGCCGTCATCGTCGAGCCCGTATGTAATGGCGCGCACGTCGCCCTCAGGCGTCGGCGCGGTGAAGACCGCATGGTTCTCGTCAATTTCTGTAAGCTGCAAAACGATTGCTTGCTCTTCTTCGCCTTCCCATACGGAATAATCAGCGTTGAAATGTTTGAAGCGCATGATTGGCGCACCCTCGGTCTCTTCAATCACGATATATTCGAGGACCACGAGCGCGCCGTCTCGAACGCCGCGCGCCATGGCGGTCATCACGCCGCCGTCGGCGCTCGACCAAACCTCTTCGAACACAAAATTGTCGTCGCCGCTGCGCCAGCTGCCTTCCAGAAAGCTGAGTTTTTCAAGGCTTTGCGCGTTCGCGCCGGCGGTCAGCGCAAAAATCGTTGCGAACAGAATGGTCATGCGTTTCATCGAAAATCCCCTTTTGTCGTCAACCTAACATACTAAAGACGTCCATGGCCCGGCGATTTCGACATCGCCGCGCGCAAATCAGGCCCTCGAATTTTCAGGCGGCGCGCGGTAAGGCGCTTCTTATGCCTGTGATCGCCTTCGCCACTTGCAACGACCTGCCCGAAATCCAGATCAGCGACGCGCTCGTCGCCGATGGTCTGGAGGCGGCGGGCGTGCGCGTGGTTGCGGCGCCCTGGAATGGCGATCAGGCCGCTTTTGAGACCGCCGACATGATCGTGGTGCGCTCCACCTGGGACTATCCGGCCGATCCGGAAGCTTTCCGCCGATGGCTGATCGGGCTTGGCGACCGTCAACGCGTCGTCAATGAGCCTTCGCTCATGCACTGGAATTTCACCAAGCGCTATCTGATGCGCCTCGGCGTCGCGGGTGCGCCATTGCCGCCGACGCGGTTCGTAGCGCCGGACGCCCGAGATTTGGCGCGCGCGATGGATGAGCTTGGTCTTGCGCAGGCCGTCGTCAAACCGGTGATCGGGGCGACGGCGAGCGGCCTTTCGATCATTGAGCGCGCCGACAAGGCGGGGCTTGAGACCGCGGCGCAGGCGCTCGGCCACGCCGGGCTCGTCCAGCCGCTGATCGGCGACATCAAAACCTGCGGCGAAACCTCGCTCATTTATATAGACGGCGCCTTCACCCATGCGGTGGTCAAACGCCCCAAGGACGGCGACATTCGGGTACAGGAAGAGCATGGGGGCGTCACGGCGCTGAGCGACGCGCCGGCCTCGGCGATCGCCGAGGGCGCGCGCATTCTGGACATGCTGCCCGCGCCGCCCACATACGCCCGCGTCGATGCTGTAATTCTTGACGAACGCCTCCAGCTTATGGAAGTCGAATTGATCGAGCCGGAATTGTTCTTTACCCATCGCCCGGAAGCTGCGGACCGGTTCGCCGCGGCGCTATTGAAGAAGTTGTAAGTCCCATGGTCGCCATTACTTTGCCCGACGGTTCCGTTCGCCAGTTTGACGGCGCCGTGACGGGCACGGACATCGCGGAAAGCATTTCGAAGTCGCTGGCGAAAAAAGCGGTGGCGGTGAAAGTCGACGGCGCGGTCGCCGATCTGTTCGCGCCGATCATGGACGATGCGGTGGTCGAAATCCTGACGCGCGATACGCCGGAAGGGCTTGAACTGATCCGTCACGACGCCGCGCATCTTCTGGCGCAGGCGGTGCAGGACTTGTTTCCAGGCACGCAGGTGACGATCGGCCCGGTGATCGATGACGGGTTTTATTACGACTTTGCGCGCGACGAACCTTTTTCGTCTGAGGACTTTGAAAAGATCGAAAAACGCATGGCCGAGCTGGTGGACGCCGACTTGCCGACACGGATGGAGGTGATGGAACGCGATGCGGCGGTCGCCCATTTCCGCGATCTGGGCGAGAAATACAAAGCGGAACTGATCGAAGCGCTGCCCGACGGCGAAGAGATTCGCGTCTATCATCACGGGGAATGGCACGATCTCTGTAAGGGGCCGCATCTTCCGTCTACAAAGCATATCGGCAAGGCGTTTAAACTGATGAAACTCGCCGGCGCCTATTGGCGCGGCGACAGTCGCAATGAGATGCTGCAGCGGATTTATGGGACGGCGTGGGCGAGCGACAAGGATCTGAAAGCCCATCTCACCCGCCTTGAAGAGGCGGAAAAGCGGGACCATCGCAAGCTTGGCCGCGAGATGGATTTGTTCCATTTTCAGGCCGAGGCTCAGGGCTCGGTGTTCTGGCATCCGAAGGGCTATCTCGTCTGGCGTGCGCTTGAGGCTTATATCCGCCGCCGCCTTGACGATGACGGCTATGTGGAGGTGAAAACCCCGCAACTTCTGGATTCCGTTTTTTGGGAACAATCTGGTCACTGGGCGAAGTTCCGCGAGAATATGTTCGTGGTGCCCGACGAAATTCCGTCAACGGAAGAAGGCGCGCCGGTTGTGTCCCATGACGCCAGTTTGATGGCGATCAAGCCCATGAACTGCCCGGCGCATGTGCAGATCTTCAAGCAAGGGATAAAATCCTACCGCGACCTGCCGATCCGGATGGCGGAGTTTGGGTGCTGTCACCGCAACGAGGCCCATGGCGCGCTCCATGGCCTCTTACGCGTGCGTCAGATGACGCAAGATGACGCGCATATTTTTTGCCGCGAAGATCAGATCAAGGCTGAAACCGAGCGTTTTCTGAAATTGTTTGCGCGCGTTTACGGCGATATGGGCATGACCGACATCGCCTATAAGCTGGCGACCCGCCCGGAAGTGCGCGCCGGCGATGACGACACCTGGGATCGCGCAGAGGCGGCGCTTGCCGATGCGTTGACGGCCGCGGGTCTTGAATTCGATTACGCTGAGGGCGAGGGCGCCTTTTATGGGCCGAAACTCGAGTTTCACCTAACGGACGCCATCGGGCGCACCTGGCAGGCAGGCACTTATCAACTGGATTATGTGCTGCCGGAGCGCCTCGACGCCACTTATGTGGCCGAGACCGGCGGAAAGGAACGGCCTGTGATGCTCCATCGCGCCGTCTTCGGCACGTTTGAGCGGTTTATCGGCCTTCTGATCGAGCATTACGCCGGCAAGATGCCGCTGTGGATGGCGCCGGTGCAGGCAGTGGTGGCGACGATTACGTCGGAGGCGGACGGTTACGCGGAAGGCGTGGCGGCAAAGCTTCGCGCAGCCGGATTGCGCGTCGATTTGGATACGCGCAACGAAAAGATAAATTACAAAGTGCGCGAACACTCGCTGGCGAAAGTGTCCGCGCTTCTGGTCGTCGGGGCGAAGGAAGCGGAAACGGGCAGCGTTTCGATCCGCCGTCTTGGCGAGAAGCACCAAAAGGTCATGCCGCTCGACGATGCGCTCGAGATGTTGCGGCTTGAGGCGACGCCGCCGGATCTGAAAGCCGGAGCGTAGCGTTGGCGCGCGATGCGGGGCAGGCGGGCGCAATAGCGATGGCGTTTGCGGCGATCCTGTCTTTGACGCCCGTCGTTGCGGTATTCGCCCATCGCGGCGCCGGGATCATCGCAGTGGCGATGGGGCTCGCCGCTGCGGCGCATGTGCAAGTGTGGCGGACGGGCGTGCGCACCTTTCTGTTGAAGCCGGATTTCACGAAGCCGCTCGTGTTAGGCGTAGCAGCGTTTTTGCTTTTGTGCGCCTGGATCGCCTTGAGCGGCGCGTGGTCGCCGCAAGGGAACGCTCTTCGTCTTGCTCTCGCGGTTCTGACGCCGGCGCTCGCCGCCGGAGCGGTGATTTGGCGGATCGGGCGGCTCACGCCTGAAAGCTTGCGCCTCGTAGCCGGCGCCTACGTGATCGTGGCGGCGGTCGCGGCGGCGGCGCTCATTTTCGAAAGTCAGTCGGGGGCGCTTCTACGGGCGATCACGCCGCCGGTCGACGCATCGCCTTTACGATTCAAGGACTTAACGGCTGTGTCGCGCGGCGTCACACTGGTAACGCCCTTGC
>CAWUIM010000127.1:0-4312 GCA_963922595.1 uncultured Parvularculaceae bacterium | reverse complement strand
AGCCGCGCGCCCGCGCGCCGCGGTTGTTGACGGCGTTCCCAGATGAGAAAGGCTTGATCGATGAGGGTCATGACGGGCCTCCTTTCGCGGTTGCTGATAGGGGCGAGCCTGACAAATGCGCGCGCCGCACGCCAATGACGCTTGATCAAGAGAGCGTGCGGGGGGTGTGAGCCGTGGTTTGACAACCGCAGATAGGAACGATAAAGACCCCGCCCCGTTGTTGATGGAGGATATCATGCCAAAAATTATTCAAGACACTGACAACCTTCCCTCCTTTCGAACCAATGTCGAAGCGGCGTAAGGGGTTCCCATCGGAAACCCACGTAAAACGCGGTTATCGCACGATTAAAGGCGGCGATGTTGAGTTGAATGAAAAGCTTGGCCGCAATGACCCTTGCCCATGCGGTAGCGGACGCTTGTTTCAAGAAATGTTGCCTGAAGTCAGGCAATTATGACGGCGCAAATCGCGGAGAATATTTTTAGGTAGGTGATGGCTTATCGCGCTCACGCTTCATCGAAAGGCGCCAGTTCAGCTTGTGCCTTTTTGGTGAGGCTGGCGCGAATGATCTTGTAGGATTGAACAAGGCGGTGGCGGATTTCGTCTTTGTCGGTCTCCCACGGGAGCAGCACCCACGAGCGATGAAAATAAGGCGCTTTGACGCCGACGCCGACGTCGATCAGCATTTGCGCGGTTTCAACGGAGTCGGTTTTGACGGAAACGCCGGGTAATTTCGCGCCGACGCAGGCGAACATTTTGCCGCCGACTTTCCACGCGTCATGGCCGGGCCCTTGATCGCCCGGCTTTTTCCATGGGTCGGAAACCTCCGCGCCGGGAAATTTCTTGCAGACGGAATTGACAAACGCGCGCGTCATGGGTGGAGTTTTCTCATAAGGGGCGGGGCCGCGCAATAGTGGCGGCGTGCTGGTGAGTCTAGCGGGCCGACGTTTTCTACGACGAATATCGAATGCGATCCTAGTGAATGTAAGAGCCAATCATCCCGGTCGGTAAGGAATTTTGGATGACTTGATGCGCAGTTTTGGATGGCCAACAGTGTTACAATATTTTTTCAAGCTATTGCGTGCTAGATCGAAATTCGGGTTAGGTCCGATCATGACGTCAAGAACTTTCATTTTTTGGGTATCTGTATTTCCAAAAACTTTTCGTTTTTCGTCGGCGCTCTTGCCGCGAATTTGGGAGAGTTTGAGTTTTCTGCGTTCGGCCTTCATGTACGGAATGAGGATATTGTTTGATGTGCGGAAAAATGGTTGTCGACCAGCGGTTATCTCTCCATTTATATGTTCAGATTGCGTCGACATCGACGTCATTGCGAGCCGTACTTCTTTTTCTTCTCGGAACGCTTTGCTTTTGAAGCGTGCAGCCAATTGATAACCACCGCCAATGAAGTTTCTCCGCAGTGCATAGAAGTTATCTTCATAATCAGTTTTATTCAAAATCCCTTCCTTGTGCAGAGCTTCTAATTTTTCAAAAAGTGGGATTACGATTTTAAAGTACTTGTCAAGCAACCCCTTTTTTTTCTCTTTTATCATAAACGACTGACTGGAGAAGTAGCCGTGTGGATGGGGCACCGTCTTCGCCATAGGCGAAGTACGAGGACCGAAGTTCTTGGGGATCGATAGTTAACATGTAGCCGCTGCCATTTTTTCCGTACGCTCTCCACTGGCTTAGGCTATTTTTGGAGCGACTAAACGATGCTATGTAAGTATGCGGAACGTGTTCTTTTTCAATTCCTTCGATAATTTTTTCTGTGACTCTGTTGTGACCACCATTCAAACAGAATTTCTTTTCTATTGCCTTCCTAAATAGGTCTCTTCCATCGTGTAATTCTCGCCGATCATTAGTGTAATCAGACGAAGTTAGCCAAATGCAATCACTCTGAAGGATTCCCCTGAGCCCATTTATATCGGTATAGTGATAAATATTTTTTTCGGGGAGGCCGCCTGTCAGTATTTTATTAACATTGTCGTCGATCTTTTTTGTCCAAAACATTCACTGACAAGCCAAACACTCGTCATAATCCGTCTTCGCCGCCGCTTGCATCATCGCTTCGGCGCCTTCCGCTTTCGTCTCCGAGCCTGCGAAGCCGGCGCGCTGGACGGATTTTGAGCGGCAGTAATAGAGCGACTTCACGCCTTTTTCCCAGGCGGACCAGTGCAGCATGTGGAGGTCCCATTTGTCGACGTCGCCGGGGATAAAGACGTTCACGGACTGTCCCTGACAGATATAGGGCGAGCGGTCGGCGGCGAGTTCGATCACCCAGCGCTGGTCGATTTCGAACGCGGTTTTGAAGACGTCCTTTTCTTCATCGCTGAGGCACTCAAGATGCTGGACGGAGCCTTCCTGTTCGAGGATCGAGGTCCAGGTTTCGTCCGTGTTCGCGTCTTTTTCGTCGAGCAGCTTTTCGAGCGCCTGGTTCTTCACGGTGAAGGAGCCGGACAGCGTCTTGTGGGTGTAGACATTGGCCGGGATCGGCTCGATGCAGGGGCTCGCGCCGCCGCAGATGATGGAGATCGACGCGGTGGGCGCGATCGCCATCTTGTGGGAGAAGCGCTGTTTCATGCCCGCTTCCTCCGCATCGGGGCATGCGCCTTTTTCTTCCGCCAGCGTGACGGACGCGGCGTCCGCGCCCATGCGGATATGTTTGAAGAGGCGGTTGTTCCACGACTTCGCCATGGCGCTTTCGAACGGCACGTTCATGGATTGCAGGAAGGAGTGGAAGCCCATGAGCCCGAGGCCGACCGAGCGCTCGCGCATGGCGGAGTATTTCGCCTTTTCCATGGAGGGCGGCGCGCGGTCGATAAAGTCCTGCAGGACATTGTCGAGAAAGCGCATGACGTCTTCGACGAATTGCGGCTCGTCTTTCCACTCGAAATATTTCTCCGCGTTGATCGACGAGAGGCAGCACACGGCCGTGCGGTCGTTGCCGAGATGGTCTTCGCCCGTGTGGAGCATGATCTCCGAGCAGAGGTTCGAGGTGGAGACCTTGAGGCCAAGCTTGCGCTGGTGCGCGGCCATCTGTTTGTTCACCGTGTCGGTGAAGAGAAGATAAGGCTCACCGGTCTGGAGGCGGATCTCAAGGATCTTCGTCCACAGCTTGCGGGCGTTCACGGTACGGAGCACTTCGCCGGTCTTGGGCGAGCGCAGGCCGAATTCCTCATCGTTTGCGACGGCGTTCATGAATTCGTCGGTGATATTGATGCCGTGGTGCAGGTTCAGGGACTTGCGGTTGAAGTCGCCGGAGGGTTTGCGGATTTCGAGAAATTCCTCAATTTCCGGGTGGTGCACGTCGAGGTAACAGGCGGCCGAGCCGCGGCGCAGCGATCCTTGCGAGATCGCGAGGGTGAGCGAATCCATGACGCGGATGAACGGGATAATGCCTGACGTCGCGCCCGCATGTTTCACCTTCTCGCCGATGGAGCGCACATTGCCCCAATAGGTGCCGATGCCGCCGCCATTGGAGGCGAGCGCCACATTCTCGTTCCACGTGCCGACAATGTGGTCGAGCGAATCGCCGACGCCGTTCAGAAAGCACGAGATCGGCAGGCCGCGATCGGCGCCGCCATTGGAGAGGACAGGCGTCGCCGGCATGAACCAGAGCTTGGAGATATAGTCGTAGATGCGCTGCGCATGGTCGGCGTCGTCGCCATAGGTGCGCGCGACGCGGGCGAACATGTCCTGAAACGACTCGCCGGGCAGGAGATAGCGGTCTTCCATCGTCTTCTTGCCGAACTCGGTGAGAAGGGCGTCGCGCGAGCGGTCGATCTCGATCTCGCGCACGATCTTGAGCGCGGGCTTCGCTGCGGGACGCGTGGTTTTCACGCGCGCGGCGGCGCCGTCTTCAGTCACTGTTTCTTTGTTCTGCGCGGCTTCGGACAAGGACATCAAACGCTCTCTCTTCCCAATGTTCTGGCCCGAAATTTTGGCGCGCGAAGCCCTTAGCCGAATAGCCCTCTTCAAGGCCGCCCGGCGCGGCGTCGCCCGATAATTTTATTGTTCAGGCGCGTTTTTTTCTGAGACGCCGGCTGAACCCTCATGACCCCTGCCGACACAACATATAGTGATGGAGACGGTCCGAGACGTCAATATGAAGTTGGTCGATGGGGAGATTTTTTTGGTTAAGGAGCTCTTAACGGGGCGCACGCGATGCGCCTAAAGGGTTAATCCCGCGGGCCTTTTTTGAAGCCCAAAAGGCTTCGTTTCGCCTCCGGGGCGCGGCCCGAATTTTTTGCCGCATATTGCGCATAGGCGTCAGTTCGCCACGTTCGGGGCGCCGCTTCGAACGCGGTTTCGACG
>CAWUIM010000126.1:0-4329 GCA_963922595.1 uncultured Parvularculaceae bacterium | reverse complement strand
AAGCCAGGCCTCCACGCCCGGCGCGCCGTCATTGAGCCACGCGCTCGCCGCTTCATAAATATCCGCAAGTTGACGGCGGGTCCATTTGTCCCAGGTATGCGCACCGACGACACGCAAATGGCAAACAGACAGGATCAGCGACAAATCGAGCCGTCTTTGCGTTCGTGTTTCTTCCGTAAACCGCTTAATGATTTGCGTGTCTGACAGATTGCGGCGCTTGGCGACTTCAATCATTTGCCCGAAGCGCGACACCGCCCACACGACATCTTCAATCTCGCTCTCGTCATCGAGAAACCTGGACGCCACACGGCGAATAAGCCGCTCGCTTTTTTCAACCGTAAAATCGGCGATTGAATGGCGTGACTCATAAAGGAGGAGCGTCAGATAAACGACTTCCGGTCGCTTTTCGGCTTTCATCAACGCCGATGTAATCGGGTGTTCGTCAACGCTTTTGCCGGCGCGAATGTCCGTCAACACCCCGACAGCCTGGAACACATGTTCGTCAATAGTATAGCGCCGGTATAATCCGTACTGGACCTTTCCGGAGATCGTCGCGAAGAATGGCAGCATTTTGGGAAGCAGCCCAGTCTCCCCCATCACACGCAGCATTTTGACCGGATCGCGGGCCGTGGTCACCGACGCCAGGAACAGCCTTGTGTTGATCCGGTCGCGGCGCACCTCGGTTGTGATCGCCGCGGCGTTCTGGGTGATCAGAGCCAGCGCGTCCGGGCTGAAATCAAGGCGCGGTTTTTTCGCGAAGGCGCGGAACAGGCGGAAGAAATCGCGTGGATTCTTCCGCGCCGCCGCCGGGCTTTGAAAGGCGAGCCGCCCGTTTTTGATGCGCAAGTTCGGTTTGCCGGGGGCTTCATCTTCTGCAAGCGCCGCGGGCGGAAGCGTCGGCGCGCGCGGCTTCAGCCGGTTTTGCTCCTCCTCTAGCTTGGCGCAGAAAATACGGGTCAGCCGCCCCACTTCGGTCGCGTTCAGAAAATAGTGCTTCATGAACCGTTCAACGGGCGCCGTCGCCGCTCCGGTGCGATAACGCAATCGTTCAGCCATCGCCGGCTGCACGTCGAAGGTCAGCCTTTCGTCGGCCCGCCCGCGCAACCCATGAAGCTGGCACCGCACGGACCACAAAAACCGTTCGGCCTTTTGAAACGCCTTCACATCAGCGGGCGTCAGAATCTTTTTCTTCGGCGACGGGTCGTCAATCTCGCCGTCATACGCATAACGATAGAGCCACCGCAGCGTATGGAGATCGCGTAAGCCGCCCTTGCCTTCCTTTACATCCGGTTCAGCGAGATAACGCGATTGATCGGAGCGGTCGTGACGCGCCTCCTGCTCGGCGAGTTTGGCTTTGATAAACGGTGTTTTGGTCGTGAGGCGCAGCCGGTCGAAGCGGCCGGAAAAATCCTTAAATGTCTTCTTGTTGCCGGCGATCAACCGCGCATCGAGATAACTTGTCCGCGCCGTCATGTCCTCCTTGGCGAAGGCGATCGCGCTTTGCGGCGTGTGCACGCTGTGCCCGATAATCGCGCCAGCATCGAACAGAGGGTACAGGATAAAATCCAGAAACGGTTTGATCCGGTTTTCATCCTTAAACTGATGAAGAAATAACAAATCAATATCGGAATACGGCGCCAGGCAATCCCGGCCGAAACCGCCCACCGCGCAGATCGCCACGCCCTCGCCAGCACGCGGCGCGCGGGCCCACGCCTGATCGTGAAGCGCGCGAATGACGCTATTGGCGAACGCAGAGAGGCGGTTGCCAATGATTTCTCCGTTTTTTGACGCGCCGAGCGCACGCTCGCGTGCGGCGCCGAATTCAGCCTTCAACAACAGGCTGAGCGCGCCATAAGACTGCCCAGCGCTCTGTTCATCGCAGGCGCGCGCAATCGCCGTCGTTAACGACGAGGGCGAAGCAGTGTTCTGCGCGTTTTGCGTCACGAAAGAGCCCCTGTGGCGCGCCGGCTAGCGCTGTCGGCGCGCGCGATCCAATTGCGAGAGCGCGATCACCGCGCCATTATGACCCTGGTTCGCCGCTTTTTTGCACCATCGCCGGCCAACGGAAATATTTTCCTCAACGCCCTCCCCGGTCACGTAGGCCTGGCAAACCTGAAAGGCCGCTTCAGGCGCATACGAATAGATCGTCGGATCGCCCGCCGACGTAACCTTCAACCAGCGCAGCGCTTCTTCGACGGATTGTTCAATGCCTGCGCCTGTCTGATAACGCTTCACGAGCCGCCATGCGGTCATGGGATCGCCGGTTCCCGCGCGCTCCAGCTCGATGGCGAGCAAATCAGCGTCGGACGGCGCGTAACTCGCCTCCGACGCGCGCATCGCCTCCAGAACAATCAATGAATTATTGTCGCCGCGCCGCGCGCCATCGAGAAGGAGCGCCACCGCCTGGCGTTCACAGCCCTCAGGCGCGCACTCAACCGGCGCGTTTCCTTCCAGCAACATGAAAGCCTGATAGCGTTGCGCGCGATAGTGGCCTTTCGCCGCCAACGGCGCGAGCATTCCCCACGCCGTTTCATAGTCCTTGTCGCGATAAGCGCGCACGCCCTCCTCTGACGGCGCGTCCGCAATGTCAGCGGTTGTACAGGAAGTAGCCAGAAGAACGGCGGCGAAAAACCAACGGAGCATGATTGTGTCCTTTAATAAGCGTCAGGCGTCACCGACGACTGACTTCAATCGGTAAAGCGCGTCCATGGCCTCGCGCGGCGTCATTGCGTCCGGGTCGAGCGCGGCGAGCGCTTCCTTCAGCGGATCGTCTTCCGTCTGTTGCGGCGCAGGGCCGCTTTGGTCGTGAAGCGCCGCGAACAGCGGCAAGGCGTCGATGCTGTCGCCGGCGCTTTTCTGGTTTTCCAGCATGGCGAGAACGTCGCCAGCGCGCGCGATGACGCTTGGCGGCAACCCGGCGAGGCGCGCCACGGCCACCCCATAAGAGCGGTCCGCCGGACCATCGGCCACTTCATGGAGGAAGATGACGTCGCCCTTCCATTCGCGCACCCGCATGGACGCATTCTTCAAGCGCGGCAATGTTTCAGATAGCGCCGTCAATTCATGATAGTGCGTCGCGAACAAGCCACGGCATTTGTTGGCGTTATGCAAATGCTCGACCGCCGCCCAGGCGATGGACATGCCGTCGAAGGTCGCCGTCCCGCGCCCGATCTCATCGAGAATGACAAGAGAACGTTCCGTCGCCTGATTAAGAATGGCGGCGGTCTCCACCATTTCCACCATAAAAGTGGACCGGCCCTTCGCCAGATCGTCCGCCGCGCCGACCCGGCTGAAGACACGGTCGCAAACGCCTATATGGGCGCTCGCGGCGGGCACGAAACAGCCCGCCTGCGCGAGGATTGCGATCAGCGCGTTCTGGCGCAGAAAGGTCGACTTGCCGGCCATGTTCGGCCCGGTGACGAGCCATAATAACGCCGCCCCCTCTTCTGACAGCACACAATCGTTGGCGACGAAGCGCTGCGCGTCGCCGGCGCCCGCCACGGCCTGTTCCACCACCGGATGGCGCCCGGCCTCGATCCGGAATGTGACGCTATCGTCGATCACCGGTCTGACGTATTTTTCTTCGATCGCCAGTTGCGCGCCAGCCGCGGCCACATCGATTTGCGCGGCGGCCTCTGCGAGCGCGGCAATGTCGCCGGCCCGCGCACCCACATCTTGGCCGAGTTCAGCGAATATTTCTAACTCGCGCGCCAACGCTTCGTTGCGGGCGCGCGCAATTTCAGAGGCGAGGTTGGCGAGATCGGCGGTTGTAAAACGCACGGCGCTCGCAAGGGTCTGACGATGGATGAAAATCTCATCAAGCGGCGCGGAAAGAAGTTTATCGCCATGCGCGGGCGACGTTTCGACAAAATACCCCAGCACATTGTTGTGCTTGATCTTGAGATTCTTCACGCCCGTCTGATCGCGATATTGCGCCTCAAGCCCGGCGATATGCCGCCGCGACTCATCGCGCAGCACACGGACGGAATCGAGACCCGCATCATAGCCCTTGGCGATAAAGCCGCCGTCGCGCGCCAGCAGCGGCGGCTCATCGCTAAGCGCTTCCTCAAGCTTTTGCAAAAGATCGGAAAAGCCGCCGCTCCCGCGAGCTTCCAAATCCGCGCACGCTGTCGCAATTTCCGCTGGCGCGCTCGAAAGCGGCTGCTCGTCTGCCAGAACGCCGGCGAGATCGCGGGCGATCGTAAGGCTATCGCGAACAGCGACGAGATCGCGCGGTCCGCCGCGCTCCAGCGATAAACGCGTCATGGAGCGCGCGACGTCCGGCATCTTTCTGAGCGCCGCGCGCGCGCGGTCGCGCAGCGCGCCGTC
>CAWUIM010000125.1:0-4374 GCA_963922595.1 uncultured Parvularculaceae bacterium | reverse complement strand
GCGGTCGAGGCCCATCGAGCCGAACGCGTCGGCGGCGGCCAGCTGCTCAAGCGCCTTGCGTCTCAACCCCGCCCGCCGGCGGATATCGGTCAGCGTGCGATAACCCGCCCCCCGCGCCGCCGCCAGGCGCCGCATCTCCTCTTCGCTGACGCCGTCGATCTGGCGAAACCCAAGACGAACGGCCCATCCGCCGCAGCCGTCCGGCTCCAGAATATTATCCCAAGCAGACAGGTTGACGTCAGGCGGGCGCACATCGACGCCGTGAGCTCTCGCATCCCCGACAATCTGCGCCGGGGCGTAAAAGCCCATGGGCTGACTGTTGAGAAGGCCGGCGCAGAAAACCTCCGGGTGGTGACATTTCAGCCAACTGGAAACATAAACAAGCAAGGCGAAACTCGCTGCATGACTTTCGGGAAATCCGTACTCGCCGAACCCTTTCACCTGATCAAAACAGCGCTGGGCGAATTCCTGATTATAGCCACGCTTGACCATGCGGCTGACCATCATGTCTTCATAATTCTGGATGGTGCCCACCTTGCGGAAGGTCGCCATGGCGCGGCGCAAGCCATTCGCCTCGTCAGGCGTGAATTTGGCCGCATCGATTGAGATCTGCATCGCCTGTTCCTGAAACAAAGGAACGCCAAGCGTGCGCTTCAAAATACGCTCCAGTTCGTCAGGAGCCCCATGGTCCTGACCGGGGCTTGGATATTGAACCTCCTCGAGCCCTTTTCGCCGCCGCAAGTAAGGATGAACCATGTCGCCCTGGATCGGTCCAGGACGGACGATCGCCACTTCGATGACAAGGTCATAGAATTTTCTCGGCCGCAGCCGCGGCAGCATGTTCATCTGTGCGCGGCTTTCCACCTGAAACACGCCCAGACTGTCACCCTCGCACAGCATGTCGTAGGTTGCCGAATCTTCCGGGGGGAGGGTCGCAAGATCGAGATCGACGCCCTTGTGCAGCCGTAGGAAATCAAAACATTTTCTAATGCAGGTGAGCATGCCAAGGGCGAGAACATCGACCTTCATAATGCCGAGGGCGTCGATATCGTCCTTGTCCCACTCAATAAATGTACGATCATCCATGGCCGCGTTGCCAATGGGCACTGTGGCGGTCAACGGCCCTTGCGTCAGCACAAAGCCGCCCACATGTTGCGAAAGATGCCGCGGAAAACCGATTAGCTGACGCGTCAACGTGATCGCCCGGCGCAACAGCGAATTAGCAGGGTCGAGCCCGGTTTTGCGGATTTGGTCCGCGTCGATGTCAGAGCCCCAACTGCCCCATACGGTGCCGGCCATGGCGGCGGCGATATCCTCTGAAAGCCCTAATGCTTTGCAAACCTCGCGAATAGCTGACCGCGGACGGTAAGAGATGACGGTTGCTGTCAGAGCCGCACGCTCGCGACCATAGCGGCGGTAGACATACTGAATAACCTCCTCGCGGCGCTCATGTTCAAAATCCACATCGATATCGGGCGGTTCTTTGCGCTCCCTTGAGAGAAAACGTTCGAAAAGAAGATTCGTTTGATTGGGGTCGACGCTCGTTATCCCCAGACAAAAGCACACCGCCGAATTGGCCGCAGACCCGCGCCCCTGGCACAGGATTTCCTGCGATCGCGCCCAAGCGACGATATCGTGGACGGTGAGAAAGTAGGGCGCATATTGAAGTTCATCGATAAGCGCGAGTTCTTTTCGCACGGTCGCCGCGATCGTTGACGGTACGCCGCCCGGATAACGCCAGGCGGCGCCTTTCCAGGTAAGATCCTCAAGATGCTGCTGAGGTTTTTTTTCCAGTGGAACAGGTTCATTGGGGTACTGATAAGAAAGCTCATCCAGCGAGAAACGGCAGGCGTTTGCAATGTCTATCGTGCGCTCAAGGGCGTCCTCATATCCGGCGAAGAGACGCGCCATTTCCTCCGGCGCTTTCAAATGCCGTTCGGCGTTGGCTTCAAGCCGAAATCCCGCTTCGTGGATTGAACACCCTTCGCGGATGCAGGTGACGATGTCTTGAAGCGGCCTGCGCTCCGGCGCGTGATAGAGCACGTCATTGTGAGCCACGAGGGGGAGCGCTAAACGCGCGCCCAACGCAGCGAGCTGTGCAAGACGCTCACGGTTGCGCCCTTGAAAGGCCGTTCTGGCGCCCAGATAGAGTTTGTCGCCAAGCATGTTTGTGATCGCGACGGCCTGCGCTTCGAAGCTCGGATTGAGCATGCTGGGCGGCATGAGAATAAAAAGCTGATCTTCTGATTGCTCGACAATCTGATCAATTGTGAAACGGCATTCGCCCTTGGGCGCGGCGCATTTCCCCTCTGAGAGAAGCATCGATAAATTCCCATAGGCGGCGCGCGTTTTTGGGTAGCAGATCAGGTCAGGCCCATCTGTTGGCGCAAGGCGTGCCCCGACAAGAAGCTGAAGTCCTCTTTCTTTCGCCGCGATATGCGCACGAACAACGCCGGCGAGCGTGTTGCGGTCAGCAACACCTATTGCTGAAAGACCTATCTCGCTCGCGCGTTGGGCCAATTCTTCCGCATGGGAAGCGCCGCGCAAAAAAGAGAAGTTCGTCGTGATCGCCAACTCCGCGTATTGGGTCATGAGAATAACCCGTGAATAAACCATTGCGGCGCCGCGCCGCGGCCGTCATCGTAAAGGCCTTCGCGATAGAGCCAGTAACGGCGCCCTTCCTGATCCTCGACCCGATAATAGTCGCGTGCGCGGGGGCTTTTCGCGACGGGCTCTCCGATGTCTTTCCGTAAAGCGGCTTCAATTTCGGAACGGGCTTTTCTGATTTGAGCCGCATCGGCGCGCGGATCCATTTTCGGCGTCAGCCATTTACGGGCGATCTTGTCTGAAGGTGAGGCGAGGGCGACGGGAGCAGTGTGGCGCCACCATTCCGGCGCCAACCGTTCCGGTCCGTCCGCTTTCACAACGCGCCGGCGCACGCGCCGCCACTGGAATGCGCGCGGCGGCCCGTCGGGCACTTCGGCAAGCGCCTTGATTGGTTCAGGCGGATCGATCAGACGTTGAGGGCGCGGGCCCCGACCGGACGATGCAGGAGCGTTTTCATATCGCGCGCCATCATAAGGTTTACGCTCTTCAGCTTTTTCCGGAAGATGGCGCGCTCTGAACGCGCTGACGCGGACGCTGTCTGCGCCAAGTTTCGCCGATAGCCGATCGACAAGTTCCGCTGTTTGGCGTTCATCGGCTTTTGTTCCCGTCAGGTCTCCTGAAAGCGCCGGGGAATTTATCTCCAGAGGTCCGGTGCG
This sequence comes from uncultured Parvularculaceae bacterium, assembly GCA_963922595.1. Taxonomy (GTDB): domain Bacteria; phylum Pseudomonadota; class Alphaproteobacteria; order Caulobacterales; family Parvularculaceae; genus JAJFFW01. Next base: position 1,111 of record CAWUIM010000125.1, on the reverse strand, counting down.
CCGGGCGTGAAGCAAAAGAAGATCAATACCGAATCCCGGATTAATCTGATCAATTTTTTCGTGAAATAAACGAGCGATATGATCAGGAGCGGCTGACGGACGTGCGGTGGCGATATCCACGCAGTCACGCCCGCCATCGGCGCGGAAGGCATGAAAGGTGAAAAGCTGCGCACCCTGACAGTTCGTCTTCAGTTGTGCGCATAAGTCCTCAGCGAGACGGTCAAGCCCTATCAACAAGGCTTCGCTATTGCTTACAGGCTCGGGGCAGGGCAGACGCGCGGCGAATCTTGGCGGCGGGATCACAGGAATAATCGGCTCGTTTCTGCGGCCGAGGGCCTGATCAAGCCTGACAAGTACCGCTTCGGCCATGTCTTTCGAGCGAAATCTGCGCGCAAGCGCTTTGCGGTCAATGTCATAGAGATGACCGATGCGCGTCAGGCCAAAACGGCGCAAAAGAACGAGCGCCTCTTCCGAGAGCCTTAATCCTGCGCATCCGATATTTCTCAGCCCCTCTTTGAGCGTGTCTGGCTGAAGTGCGACGCCAGGTTTGTACCGCGCCAAAGCATGAGCACCGCCGGGCGTTTCTGCGATAGCCAACTGATGCGGAATGCTATTTTTCACCAACAGCTTTTTGACATGGTCAAGAAGCGCCCTCTCACCTCCATAATAGCGCTCGCACCCTGTGGTTTCGATGATCAGGCCGTCCCTGTTATCGATCGCTACAATAGGGGCGACACGGATCATCCAGAAAGCAAGCGTTAAAAGAGCCGCATGATCTGCTTTGCGGTCTATTTCTTGCGACAAAAGCGCCGGCGCGCGCGCTCTTGCGTCGGCTAAACGCAAACCTTCCGTAACGCCGTAGTTCCTGGCTGATGCGTTGGCCGCCGCAATGGTAAGGCCGTGCGGTCCGTTTTCAACCAGCGCGAAGGGTTTGGACGGCGTGAAGGTGGGCTGAGGCGCGCTCGATTTGATGCGGCTGAGGCGTGTGAGCGGCCAGTTGGGAAACCAGATTGAGAGATAACGTTTCATAGTCGAACTCAAGATGAAATACGGCGCCCGCCTGGTCGGGCGCTGCGCGAACACGCTCGGCGACGACGCGCCATCGCGCCGC
>CAWUIM010000124.1:0-4429 GCA_963922595.1 uncultured Parvularculaceae bacterium | reverse complement strand
CGGCCCATGGCGCTGGGACGCGCGCGTCAATGCGGGCCGCGATGTCATCGAAGGTGTCGCTGATTTAAACGGCGACGGGCGCGATGAGATTCTTGTTACAAGCACATGGGGCATCGGTGTGCTTGCGCTAGCCGGAGAACGGTTTAACGCCATTGTGGCGAAGCCGACCGGCGCCTCGTTCCGTCCCTGGCGTTATCAGGCCCGCGGCACAGCCAATCCGCACAATGTCGAAGCGATTGGCGACTTCAACGGCGATGGCGCCGCAGATATTTTGCTCAAGAGTCGCGGGGCCATTGGCGCGTTGCGCGTCGATGGCGACACGTTCCGTCAGATCGCCGGCGCCACAGACGGCCGGCGGCTTGGCGGGTGGCTGCTTGCGACGCGCGACAATACAATTGAAGGCGCAGGCGACCTCGATGGGACTGGCGGCGACGAGATTCTCATTCGAAGCGATTGGGGTCTCGGGGCGCTAAGGGTTTCGCGCGGGTCGTTCGTCAGCACCGAACTCGTGAAGAACGAAACCCTCGCGGGAAGCTGGCGCCTTGCGCCAAGCGACCGCATGATCTCCGTCGGCCGATCTGCGACCTCGCCCGCCGACATTTTGATAATCCAAAAAACGCGATAGTCTGCGAAACGCCGCTCAAGAAGCCGCGGCGATTTCCGCGCCGAGGCGGCGGGCGGTTTCCATGAGGCGGTTGAGATCGGCGTCGGTCGTGCGGTGGTTGGTGATGCACACGCGGATTGCGAAGCGCCCGTCAATGATGGTGTGGGACGGGACGGCGACGCCGCTCTTCTGGATCGCCACCAGCAGGGCCTTGTTGAGCGCGTCAAGGTCAGCGTCATTGACGTCTTCCGGCGCATAGCGGAAACAGACGATGTTCAGGGGCGCGGGCGCCGCGAGCGAGAAAGCGGGATCGGCGCGCACCATGGCGGCGAGCGCGGCGGCCTGGTCGATATTGCGTTGAATGAGGCGGCCGAGCTTTTGCGCGCCCTGTTCCTTCAGCGACATCCAGACTTTCAGCGCCCGGAACCCCCGCGATAATTGCAGGCCGCGGTCCGAAAAATAGGTGGCGTCCGTGGCGAGACCGCCGACGGACGTCAGATAGGCCGACTGCTGCTCGAAAGCGGCGCGCTGGGCGCCAGGGTCGCGCACGAGAACGCAGCCCACTTCATACGGCATGTAGCCCCATTTATGGAGATCGAAAGCGATCGAATCAGCGCTCGCCTGCGCGGCGACGACGGTTTTCGCTTCCGGCGCCAGCGCCGCCAATGACCCGAAGGCGCCGTCCACATGCAGCCATAGATCGAATTCATCCGCGAGCTGACGAAGCGCGGCGATGTTATCAATAGCGCCGGTGTTCACCGTGCCCGCGGTGGCGATCAGGCAAAAGGGTTTGAGGCCAGCGTCAATGTCGGCGCGGATTTGCGCGCGGCACGCCGCCACATCAACCTCGAACGCGTCGTTCACGGGCGTCGCGCGGAAGGCGTCGGTTCCAAGGCCCATCAGCTCGCAGGCCTTGTTGATCCAGCTGTGGGTTTGCGCGCCGCCATAGACCGTGAGGCGCGGCGCGCCGTCCGTTTGCAGGCCTAGTTTGCGAATATCGTATCCCGCCTTTTCGGTGCGGGCGACGGCGAGCCCGTTCAGGTTCGCCATGGTGCCGCCGCTGACAAGGACGCCGGACGCGTCCGCCGGAAAGCCGAGATAATCGGCGAGCCAGGCGATCACCTGGCGTTCAATATGGGACGCAGACTGATCATACCCGGCGAGATGCGGGTTCATGCCGGAGGCGAGCATGTCGGCGAACATGCCCGTCACCGTGCCGTTTCCCATGACCCAGCCGAAAAAACCGGGATGCTGATTGCCTGTGGGATAGGGAAGAATGTGATCGCGAAACGCTTCATAAACGTCGGCGAGGGGCGTCTCGCCCTGCGGCGCGGGTTCGGTGAGGGCGTCGCGCGCTTCTTGCGGCATGGGCCGCCAGGCGGGCCGTTCGCGCACCGTGGCCAAATAATCGATCATGTCGTCGATCATGCGGTGGCCGAGGGCGCGCGCCTCGTCCCAATCCTCCGGGTCAAGAGCGTCCGTCATTGACCGATGGTCTCAATGGTGAGCTGGTCGTTTGTGTAAACGCAAATCGACGCCGCCACAGCCATCGCTTTGCGCACGATCGCTTCGGCGGCGAGATCGGTCTCGTCATAGAGCGCGCGCGCGGCGGCGCGGGCGTAATCGCCGCCGGAGCCGATCGCAGTGATCCCGGCGGTAGGCTCCAGAACGTCTCCAAGGCCGGTGACGGTTAGCGTGACGTCCTTGTCGGCGACGATCAGCATCGCTTCGAGCCGGCGCAAATAGCGGTCCGTGCGCCAGTCTTTCGCAAGCTCGACGCAGGCGCGCGTCAATTGCCCCTTATATTGCTCCAGCTTGGCTTCCAGGCGCTCAAGGAGGGTGAAGGCGTCAGCGGTGCCGCCGGCGAACCCGGCGATCACGTCGCCCTCCCCGATGCGCCGCACTTTCCGCGCGTCGCCTTTCATGACGGTCTTGTCGAGGCTCACCTGCCCGTCCCCGCCGATACAGACAGTGTGGCCGCGCCGGACGGCGAGAATGGTGGTGCCGTGCATTTCGATGCTCATAATCCTCGTTCCTCGCTATTGTTTAAGCGCTAGCGCAAACATTGGTGCAATATCAACGCTTTCGCGCTAAACGAGGCCCAGCAAAGGAATTGAGCCCATGCGCAACGCCACTGTCGAACGCAAAACCCGCGAAACGGAAATCTTCGTCGCCGTCGATCTCGATGGATCGGGCGAGGGCGATATCGAGACCGGGATCGGCTTTTTCGATCATATGCTTGAAGCGTTCGCCAAACACTCGATGATCGATCTGAAGGTGCGCACCGAGGGCGACCTTCACATCGATATGCACCATACGGTGGAAGACACCGGCATTGTGATGGGTCAGGCGGTGGCGAAAGCGCTTGGCGATTGCGCCGGCATCAGCCGCTTCGGCGCGGCCTATATCCCCATGGATGAGACCTTGTCGCGGGCGTCGATCGATATCTCCAAGCGGCCGTATCTCGTGTGGCGCGTTGAATTCAAGCGCCCCAAGGTCGGCGATATGGACACCGAGCTATTCAAGGAGTGGTTCCACGCGTTCGCGACGAACGCCGGCGTCTGCCTGCATGTGGATAATCTCTATGGGGAGAATACCCACCACATCATTGAGTCCTGCTACAAAGCGACGGCGCGCGCCTTGCGGGCGGCCGCGGCGCTTGATCCGCGGTTGAACGGCGAGACGCCGTCAACGAAGGGCGTGCTTGGCGGCTAACGACGCCGAAGGGCGTCCTCAACAAAAGACGCCGAAGGGCGCCTTCGTCTCCTGACGCCCCTCCCCGTTTCATATCCACATATTAACCATCAAACCCGTTGACGGCGCTGGCGGTTTTGCGCGACTGTCCCGGCCGGCGATCCGACCCGTTCGCGTGTAGTGATCAGAAGAGACGGGCGGTCAGGGCGAAACACCAGGGTTGAAAACAAAAAGGGGTTATCTCAATGAAACTGTTGAAATTTTTGACGATCGCAGCAACGGCGGGCGCGATGACGAGCGCGGCTTACGCCGGCGAATGGGCGGACCAGTGCACGGCGACGCTTGAAGCCGAAGGGCGCGATGCGTCCGGGTGCCAGTGCCTTGAAGATGCGATCACCGCCGATGAGGCCATGGTCGAGGAATTCATGGCGCTCGGCGAAATCGCTGATCCGGCTGAGCGCTATGCCGCGGCTTCCGACGACGCCAAAGCGATCATGGATTCCTGCACCCGCAGCTAATCACTTAAGCCAAAACCTAAGGAAAAACTGATGAAAAAGACACTGCTCGCGAGCCTCCTCTTCGCATCGACGGCCATGGCGCCGGCGTTCGCCAACGACGTTGAAGAAGCGTGCAATGCGTACGCTGAAGAAAACGGCACTGACAATTCGGGTTGCTCCTGCCTCGGCGAAGCCGCTGCAGATGATGCGGATCTGACCGCTGCGATTATGGCGATCTCCGGTCCGGCGGATATCGAAGCCGCTGACGACGCAACGAAAGAAGCGATCGGCGCCTGCTTCCCGCAGACGTAATCGCGATCTTACTCAACTGAATAAGGCGCGCCCTTTGCGGCGCGCCTTTTTTTGGTTGATAGGCTTGCTGGGCGGCGCGCTGTCGTTTCTATCTTTATCCTTCGAGGCCGTCCTTCGGACGGCGCCTCAGGATGAGGACCTTTTTCGTGTCTACACGCACTATCCCTCACCCTGAGGTGCGAACGAAGTGAGCCTCGAAGGGTGTGCGGCATGCTCAATTGATTCGATGCATTCATCCGACACTCTTGAGGCGCGATTTATTGAGCTGGCAATCCGACCAGCTTTCTGCCTTCTTCGGTCTTGATTGAAAAATCCTGGCCCG
>CAWUIM010000123.1:0-4529 GCA_963922595.1 uncultured Parvularculaceae bacterium | reverse complement strand
ATGGCTGGCGCAGGGGCCGGCGCAGCAGCGGGCGGGCGCTCCGGCGTCGCATTCGCCTCAATAACAGCGGTTATGTCTTTGTATTTCTTCGGCAAGCTCGCGATCAGTTCACCCTTTGGCGCAGAGTGCAGATCGATCACGAGGCGATGATGGGCGACGTCGCCGCGCGGGTCCAATATGAAGGCTTTGTCCAGTTTGGCGGTTCGCCCCAAAGCGAAGGTCAATGTTGTGGCGCCGCCTGCGGGCTCTGATCTGTATGACGCCACATGCCCTTTACCGGCCGCGCCTTTCACACGAGCTGTCGGCGTTACGTCTTTAAGAGTGACGATCAAGCTGCCGGCGCCGTCGCTATCCCCGGCGAGGTCGTAATCCGCTGCGCCGTTGATATCGAGAACGATGCGGGTTTTGTCCGCCGACGTGATCCCGAAACGCACGTCAAGGAGCGTCGCCGCCGAGGCCGCGCCGGTCAGCGCCGCCATCACCGTCAGAAGAATCGCCAAGGCCCGGCCAACTGAGGCCGCCGCCAGCCGATATCGCAACAAAAAGCTCATAAGCATTTGTTAAACAATGGGTTGTCCGTATTCACCGAAGCCGTCTCAAAACCCAAAAGACGCCGCATCCTTTTCACTTACCGTTAATGACGCCTTAACATCTTTCTTACTTTGGTATGAAATAGTGAGTCGTCATGAGGGAATGCTTTTCTTTTTCCCCGCCGTCAGGCATTGTGACGGCGAGTCGTGACCTCCGTCTTGAATATCACGTGCGGGGAAACACTTGGAAGTTTTATCTAATCCGCCAGGATCAAGGACATCGGGCGGATTACCCGTTTTTCGGAGATGATTGCGATGGTCGCAATCAATTCGGGAACATTGCCGGCGGCTCCCCAGCCGGCGCGCGCGACACCAGCAAGGGCTGGAAGATGCGCTCGGAGCCATCAACGGCGCTTAAAGCGCCATCTTTTAACCGCAGGCCGGTCCCCGGATCTGCAAAAGAAACACGCCGATGACGCACCACAGACGGATACATTATGACCGCGGCTCCTCCCGAGCCGGTCGCCGTCCTTTGTTGACGCGTCGGCTTCAAAAGATAAGCAGCGCCGGACAACCTCCGGGACGCTGCGGAGCACTCAACAATGTCGAAAAAGATGCTGATCGACGCAGCGCACGCCGAAGAGGTGCGCGTATGCGTCTTGGAAAACCGGAAAGTCGAAGACTTCGACTTCGAGTCGTCGTCACGCAAGCCGCTTAGAGGCAATATCTATCTGGCGCGGGTCACGCGCGTGGAACCATCGCTGCAAGCGGCGTTCGTCGAATATGGCGGCAACCGGCACGGCTTTCTCGCCTTTAACGAAATCCACCCGGATTATTATCAGATCCCGGTCTCGGACCGCGAAGCGCTGCAGGCGGCGGACGCGGAAGAAGCCGCCCTCGCCGCTGAGCTTGATCTCGTTCAACGCGGCGACGAAGAGGACGATGACGAGGATGGACACGCATACGCCCATGATGATTCCGACGATGACGGGGCCGTTGAAGACGTCTCCGTTGAGGACGAGTCCGACGAACCGGACGCAGACGACGTGCGCGCCGCCGCGCAACCGCTAAACGTTGACGGCGACGATGATAGCGCAGAAGCTGCGAGCGCGGATGATGTCGACGAAAACGTCGATGACGACGGCCGCGACGAAGAAGAGGAAGAAGAAAACGCGGACGACGACGAAGAACGCGACGCCGACAGCGACGACGATCAATCGTTCACCGATGATGACGCGGACGGCGCTGGCGATCATGTTGATCCGTCTGCGGAAGACGCCTCTGATGAAGAAGCGGCGAGCGACGAGGACGCCCCAGAGGCCGACCCCATCGCGGCGGCCGGAGACGGCGGCGACCAGCCGATTCCGTTTGTAACGCCGATCTTTCCGTTCGTGGCGGCCTCGGCTGACGAAGAAAAGGCCGACGACGCAGACGAAGAAGACGCCGACGCCAAGGAAGAGGCGCCGGCGGCAGACCCAAGGACTTCAAAACGCGCTGAACTTTTAGAGCGCTACAAGGAAGCCAAACGCAAACGCGCACGCTTGTTGCGGAACTATAAAATCCAGGAAGTCATCAAGCGCCGCCAGATCCTGTTGATCCAGGTGGTGAAAGAAGAGCGCGGCAATAAGGGCGCGGCGCTGACGACGTATATGTCGCTCGCCGGACGCTATTGCGTCCTGATGCCCAACACGGCGCGCGGCGGCGGCATTTCCCGCAAAATTCCGAACGCGTCGGACCGCAAACGCCTGCGCCGCATCGTGGACAGCCTCGACGTGCCGCAAGGCATGGGGCTTATTATCCGCACCGCCGGCGCCAAGCGCACAAAGACCGAAATCAAACGCGATTACGATTATCTGATCCGTCTGTGGGAGAATATCCGTTCGCTGACGCTGGAATCGATCGCGCCGTGCCTCATCTATGAGGAAGCGAGCCTCATCAAACGCGCGATCCGCGATCTCTACGACAAGGATATTTCGAAGGTCCTTGTGGAGGGCGAGGAAGGCTATCGCGAGGCCAAAGATTTCATGAAAATGCTCATGCCGTCTCACGCCAAGAATGTGCAGCCGTATAAGGATAAGCTGCCGCTATTTGTAAAAAATGACGTAGAGAAACAACTCGACGCCATGTACCAGCCGACCGTGCGGCTGAAATCCGGCGGCTATCTCGTCATCAACCAGACCGAGGCGCTGATCGCGGTCGATGTCAACTCCGGCAAGGCGACGCGCGAGCGCAATATTGAATTAACGGCGCTGAAAACGAACCTCGAGGCGGCGGTTGAGACCGCCCGTCAATGTCGCCTGCGCGACCTCGCGGGCCTCATCGTCATCGACTTCATCGATATGGAGGAGAACAAGAACAATCGCGCCGTTGAAAAGAAACTGAAAGAAGCGCTCAAACATGATCGCGCACGCATTCAGGTCGGACGCATTTCCGGTTTCGGCTTGCTGGAGATGTCGCGGCAACGACGCCGTTCCGGCATTGTGGACGGCACGACGCACGCCTGCCCCACCTGCAACGGCGCCGGCGCGGTGCGTTCGAACGAAATGGCGGCGCTCCGGATTTTACGCGCGGTGGAAAGCGAAGCGATTTCACGTCGCGCCGCGATTGTCTCGGTCAAGGCGTCGCTCGATGTGACGCTCTATGTGCTGAACTACAAACGCGCCTGGCTGAAACGCATTGAGGACGACTACGCGGTTTCCATCGAAGTGATCGCCGACCAAAGCAAAGCTGGCGACCAATACGACATCGAAAAGCGCGGCGAACCAAAACCGCGTCCGGTCGAGACCAGCGTCGTGCGTGCGGACTTGTCTGACGCGATGCCGGACGAAGACGAGGATGCGACCAGCGAAGTCGCCGCCGACGAGAGCGAAGAAGAAAAACCAGCCCGCCGCAAACGCAGACGGCGGCGCAAGAAGCGCCAGGATGACGATGGCGCGGAAGCGCAACGCAGCGACGACGCGCCAGGCGAAGGCGACGCGCCCGCTGAGGACAACGAGCGCGAAGAAGAAGCGCGCGCGAGCGATGACGAAGATGGCGGCGAGCGTAAGAAGCGGCGCAGGCGCGGACGGCGCGGCGGCCGCCGTAAGAACAAGCGGACGGCCGAAGACGCAAACGGAGAAGCGTCACCTGACGCCGGTGACGGCGACGAAGTCGCCGCCTCGGGAACGAATGCCGAAGATGTCGTTGAGGACCAGGGCGCTTCCGATGAAGCGCCGGCGGCGGCGCCCTCCACCGCTGACGAGACGATTGATCAACCAATCGCCGACGAACCGATCGCGCACGAAGAGGCGCGCGCCGAGCCAGAGGCGGAACCGCTTGAAGACGCGGAGCCCGATGCGGCGCCAGTCGCAGCGGACGCGCCGCCCACCGCTGACGAAATCGCCGAAAGGGTTAAAAACCGTAAATCATCCAAGAAGGGATGGTGGTCACGGGCGCTCGGCGGTTAACGATTGCGGCGACCGGCGGGCGAAACGCCCCTGTTCGACGCCGCGCCGGTCACAATTACGGCGCCGCGCTATGCTAGGGTTGGTTTGTTAACCCCGGCGGCGTTTATAGTCCGCTCAGCAGTACTGGAGTTGGTTTCTGGATGCGTATGGCCTTTTCAACAGCGTTAAAAGTGTTGCGGCTGACGGCGGCGACGCTTGTTCTGTTTTCCGCCACCATCGGATCGGCGTCGGCGCAGCAATTATTGCGCGACACTGAAATCGAACAGTGGATTGACGACTATTCATTACCGATCTTCCGCGCCGCGGGCTTGCCGGCCGAACAAATCAACATCCTCCTGATCGGCGATCCGACGCCAAACGCATTCGCGGGCGGTCTCAATATGGGGATCCACACCGGGCTGATCACGACCGCCGACACACCGAACCAGGTCGTCGGCGTTATCGCCCATGAAGCGGGCCACATCGCCGGCGGCCACACCGCCCGTTCAGATGAGGCGCTCGCCAACGCGACGCGGCCGATGCTGCTCAGCCTCGTGCTCGCCGCCGGCGCCAT
>CAWUIM010000122.1:0-5045 GCA_963922595.1 uncultured Parvularculaceae bacterium | reverse complement strand
CGCTCGTGGGCCTCGCCGCCGTGCTGATCGCCTGGGCGGCGTTTCTGGCGCCCACCGCCTTCGGCATCGGGGAGCCCGGACACATTCATCTGTCGTCCGCGCTCGAAATGTCGCTCGGCGTCGCCATCGGCGCGATCACATTCTCCGGCTCGTTGATCGCGTTCGCCAAGCTGAACGGAAACATGTCTGGCTCGCCGATCCTTTTGCCCATGCGCCATGTGATCAACCTGGCGCTCGCTGCAGGCACCGTCATTTTGGTGGGCATGCTGATGACCGGCGAACAGTCGGTGACGACCTTCTTCCTTCTGACGCTGCTTGCATTCATCCTCGGGTTCCTGATCATCATCCCCATCGGCGGCGCCGACATGCCGGTCGTGGTCTCGATGCTGAATTCCTATTCCGGCTGGGCCGCAGCGGGCATCGGCTTCACGCTTGAGAACATGGCGTTGATCATCACCGGTGCGCTCGTCGGCTCATCGGGCGCGATCCTTTCCTACATCATGTGCAAGGGCATGAACCGCTCGTTCATTTCGGTGATCCTCGGCGGTTTCGGCGGCGACGACGCGGCGGCCGCCGCGGGCGGAGAGGAGACGCGGCCGGTGAAGCAAGGCTCGGCGGACGACGCCGCCTTCATCATGAAAAACGCCGGCAAAGTCATCATCGTGCCCGGCTACGGCATGGCCGTCGCCCAGGCGCAGCATGCGCTGAAAGAAATGGCGGACGCGCTGAAAGAAGAAGGCGTGGAAGTGAAATATGCGATCCACCCGGTCGCAGGCCGCATGCCCGGCCATATGAACGTCCTCCTCGCAGAGGCGCAGGTGCCTTATGATGAAGTCTTTGAGCTTGAAGACATCAACGCCGAGTTCCGCACAGCAGATGTGGCCTTCGTCATCGGCGCCAACGACGTAACGAACCCGTCGGCGAAAACCGACAAGACGTCGCCGATCTACGGCATGCCTATTCTGGACGTTGAAAATGCGGGCACGGTGCTGTTCGTGAAACGCGGGATGGCTTCCGGATACGCCGGCGTTCAGAACGAACTCTTCTTCCGCGACAACACCATGATGCTTTTCTCAGATGCGAAGAAGATGTGCGAAGAGATCGTCAAGTCGCTGCATTAGCGGCGCGAACGCTTACACCGCGTCAGTTGAACATGTTGAGGCTGAATTCACGCATCAGGTGGAAGCCGACGATCCATTGATTGCGTTCGCCGAGTTCGCGAATGATCGGCGTTTGCGCGTAATCGTCGAGAATGTAGCGGTAGGAAATGTAAGGGTTGATCGACCAGCGGTCGCCCACATTCACATACGCGTTGAAGCTGCCGCCGAAATCTCGGAACCCGCGGTCGGTTTCGAACTGCGTCAGGCCCGATGACAGCGACTGCGCTTCCGTCACGGTAAAGAACGCATCGGCGTAGCGGTCCCCGATCCAGGAGGATTGGCCTGTGATCGAGGTCGAAATCGGGCCGTAACGGAACAAAAGCGCGGTGAGCGATCCGTCGACGATCAAACCGCGATGGCCTGTGGCGACGCCCTTACGTACCTTGAAGCGGAAGGAAAATCTGTCGGCGAAGGTTGTCGCCGCGAACCCGCCGAGCTCAACCGTCGTGCCAATGTCGCCAAGTCCTTCAAGGGCGGGATTTTCATCTTCCCGCCGGTCGCCCACGATCCGGATCGAGGGACCGAAGCTGAAACCGGAAAAGCCGAACAAGGCGAAGTCGGCGCCGTCATCGTCGAAAAAGACGAAATTACGGAATTTCACGAAGACCTGGGGGTCGGGCTCAAGCTCATAGTCGTTGGAGCCAAAATAGTCCGGCTTATAAATCGGACCGACGCCGACGCTTAAGTCGGTGGTGTCGGGCGTCAGAAAAGTGAGAACGCCTATGAGCCCGCGTGCGCGCTTGATCTCGCCGTCGAATTCGTCGTCATTGATGACGTCAGGTTGCGGCGGTTCGGGACGCTTGGTGCCGAAGATCGGGTCAAGATAGGGCTCGTCGATTGATTGCTGCGCGTTCGTCGCCGTTCCCGCGGCCATGCTAAAGGCCAGCGCCCCCGCCAATACCGAATACTTCACTGCCATTATTACCCCGACCTGCTCAACACGCGGCTCTGTGATTTACGTCCCTCTTACCAGCAGATTGTGCCCACAACTAGCGTAAATTCAATTAACGATGATTCGAAAATGGCGTATTTTTAACCCTTAAGAGCCCCCGCAAACGCACAAAAGCCGCCCGATTAGAGGCGGCTTTGCAACAGTTTGGCTGGATCGCCTTGGCGGCGGGACAGCCTGAAACAGGTGACCTGGTCGGCCCGGCGCGGAGAAGCGCCATGAACGAAAGATCCCTAGAGGAGGCCTTCGCGCTGCATGCGTTTGCGCACGAGCTTGCGCGCGCGGCGCACGGCTTCCGCCTTCTGGCGGGCCTTTTTCTCTGAGGGCTTTTCGTAGAATTTCCGCCGTTTCATCTCGCGGAATGTGCCTTCGCGCTGCATTTTCTTCTTCAACGCGCGCAGGGCCTGCTCGACATTATTGTCGCGGACTACAATCTGAACGATGGCCAGGGCCTCCTTTTCAATCGTTTTAGAGCTTTCTCCAGCTCTCAAATAAAAACGCCACGTACTCCTCCTGAAGCCAACGGAGCCGCGACGTCGCCAACAAACTCGTGTGCGGGCCGCTTTCAAACCGCCCGTTGAACGCCGGGCTATAGCAAGGGAGATGTCGCATGTCCATGGGGTTATTTCATGATTAGAAGGTCTTAAATACACTCATAGACCCTAGCCGAGGCATCTTATGCGCCCAGATCGAATAGACCCCCGTCCGCCGGCCTTTGAGGAGGCCCGCGCAGCGCTTCTCACTGAGGCGTTGAGCCTTGTCCCTTTTGACGGCTGGTCCTGGGGGATGATGCGCGAGGCCGCCCAAACGGCGGACGTGGACGCGGCGACGCTCGCCGCCGCCTTTCCGCACGGTGTCGGGGATTTATTGCAATTCTGGTCTGAGACCCTCGATGACGCCATGGAGACGGCGATGGCGGCGCCGGAGGTGGCCACGATGAAGATCCGCGAAAAAGTCGCCCATGGGGTGAAGGCGCGGCTTGCGGCCATGGAAGACGACAAGGAAGCGGCGCGCCGGGCCGCTGCGACGCTCGCGCTGCCGCACATGGCGAGCCTCGGCGCCCGCCTTGTGTGGGCCACCAGCGACAGGCTCTGGCGCGCGCTCGGGGACACCTCCACCGATTTCAACTTCTATTCGAAACGCGCCATCCTCTCCGGCGTCTGGACATCCACCTTCGCGCGCTGGCTCGCAGACGAAAGCGACGACGGCGCGCCCACCCATGACTTCCTCAGCGCACGCATTGAAAATGTCATGCAGATCGAGAAAGCCAAGGCGACGGTCCGCAAATGGAATATCGATCCGGCGGCGCCCATATCGTGGCTCGCGAAAATGCGATACGGATCCAGCAAGTCGTAACCGGCGTTTTGTGTCATGAGGACGCAAATTGCATGCGTTTTATATAGCGTCGTTAGCCTCGTCAGTTTTGGATTAGGGGCGATCTATATCCTGCGCAACACGTTCATGCCCTACCATGCTGAGGCGTTGCAGCAGGAGTGGCGAGCGCTCGACGGCGCCCTGCAAGTTCTCCTCTTGGCCCTGATGGATGTGGCGGGCGCCGGCTGGATCACGCTAGCGTTGGTCCTCGCCGTGCTGATCCTCGGGCCCTTTCGGGCGGGACGACAATGGGCGCGATATTTAATCCCCGCCGCAATTATCGTTTTTTACACGCCGACCCTGGTCGCCACCCTCAACGTCACCATGCTCACGCCGGCGACGGCGCCGTGGTACGGCAATGCGTTCGCCATTTTCATCGCGGTCGTTGGCCTATTGGTCGATGCGCCATGGGCGTCGAAAGATCAGATATTTCCGCTAACTGAGCGGCGATATCTCGGTGACGTGGCCCATTTTGCGGCCGGGAAGGGCTTTTCTTTTTCCGTAAAGGTGGAGACAGAGGTTCCGGCTCTGCAGGCAGGTGCGCCAATCTTTTACGTCGTCGCCGATCAGGTTTTCCATGACCGCGTTGGTGTGACGGACGGTATCGCCCAGCGGCCAACCCGCGACGGCGCGCACATGCTGTTCGAATTGCGAGACCGCGCAGGCGTCTTGCGTCCAGTGTCCGGAATTGTGAACCCGCGGGGCGAATTCGTTGACGATTACCGTGCCGTCAAGCTTCACAAAAAACTCAACGCCGATGACGCCCACATAGTCGAGACGTTCAAGCAGGTCTGAGGCGATGCGTTGCGCCGCCCTGATCGTCCCAGCCGAGACTTTCGCCGGCACGCAGGAGCGGCGCAAAATGCCGCCGCGATGGGTGTTTTCAGCCGCGTCATAGAGCGCGATGTCGCCCGACCGCGACCGCGCGCCGATAATTGAAATTTCGCACGTGAAATCGATAAAGGCTTCGAGGATCGCCGGGCGGGCCCCGATTTCTTCCCAGGCTTTCTTGTTCGCGGCTTCCCAGGTGAGATCAAGATCATTCATCTGATCGCTGATCAAAGTTTGCCCTTTGCCGTCATAGCCGAAGCGCCGTGTCTTCAAAATCGCCGGGCGCCCGATTTTCTTCAGGCCTTCATTAAGGGATGCTACGTCGTCCACGGGATAAAACGCGGCCGTTTCTGCGCCGGCTTCCCGGATGAATTCTTTTTCAACGAGCCGGTCCTGCGCCACCGCGAGCGCCTTCGATCCCGGAAAGACATTGGCGCCGAAATTTTGAAGGATTTCCACGGTGCGCGCCGGTACATTTTCAAATTCATAGGTAACGACGTCAGCGGCGTTGGCGAACGCTTCGAGCGCATTGACGTCGTCATAGTCGGCCATGGTTTTCTCCGCACACACATCATAGGCGGGGCACGCATCGTCGGGGCAGAAAATGTGCGTTCGCAGACCCAGTTGCGCCGCCGACATGGCGAGCATGCGGCCGAGCTGGCCGCCGCCGAGAATACCGATAATCCCGTTCGGTTCGACGGGCGCGGCGTCGCTGGTTGCGGTCATGACGC
>CAWUIM010000121.1:0-5160 GCA_963922595.1 uncultured Parvularculaceae bacterium | reverse complement strand
CGGCCTCGGACCCGATCAAGTACTCCTTGAAGATCTCGCCGCGCCTGGCGCTGGCGCCCGGCTTGTGGCGCGCGCGCTGGAAGGGGGCAGGGCTCTCGACGGCGTCGTTAATAACGCCGGCATTTATCTCGAAACCGCGCTCCAGGGCGACGTCGCGGCGTGGGACGAAAACTGGGCCGCGACTATGGCCGTCAATGTCAAAGCGCCGGCCGATATCTGCCGCGCCGCCATCGCCCATTTCCGCGAGCGCGGCGGCGGACGCATCATCAATGTGGCGAGCCGCGCGGCCTATCGCGGCGACGGGCCGGACTTCGCCGCCTACGCCGCCTCCAAAGCCGCGCTCAACGCCATGACCAAAACCTGGGCGCGCGGCCTTTCCGGCGAAAACATTTTCTTCTACGCGATCGCGCCCGGCTGGGTCGAAACGCGCATGGCCCCGCGCGACATCGAAGCGCGCAAAGAAGCCGTGAAAGACATCCCGCTCGGCCGCGTCGCCGACCCGAAGGAAGTGGGCGCAATGATCGCGTTCCTCCTCAGCGACGCCTGCGTCTCGGCCACAGGGTCCACCTTCGATATAAACGGCGCGTCTTACGTGCGCTAGCGACCGTCCGTAGACGGTGAATTCAGGATCGAAGGTCATAGGCTTAAGGCGGTGAAAAGAAACGCCGCCGCCCGAAGACGGCCCCGCGCGCGGGTTTGTTGTTATCGGATGTGTCGCCGCGAACGCCGACGTCGCGTTCAGCCACACCGGCTTCCAAAATCTCCGACTCCCCACGGCCCGGCCGCGAAGGCGGCCGAACCTTAAAAAAGCGCGCATTCGCGCGCGGCCGTGGGGTCCATCTTTCGTCCGAATTCCGTTCTATTGGTTTTGCGAAGCACGAGGCAAAGTCGCCACGCGGCGCCATGGACGCCATGGTCAAGCCATGGCGAGTCGGAGATGGGTTGCGGGCGTCAAAATCATCCGCCGCAAGGTCGTCGTCCGCCAGCGCGTCAATCACCGCGCCAAGCCCGTGCCCGTCGTCATCAATACTGTCGATCAACAGGGCTTCGTCAGCGCCGGGGTGGTCGCCGCGAACACCGATGTTCCGTCGAGCCGCACCACCCAAAACAATCTCCGACTCCCCACGGCTCGACCGTGGGGTCCATCTATCATCCGAGTCAAATTCACTCGATTGAGCGTTACACGCGTCACTCTCACCTGGCCGCGACATGGACGCCATGGTCAAGCCATGGCGAGTCGGAGTTTTATTGCCGGTAGTTTGTTCGACCGCACCTGTCGCAACAATCTCCGACTCCCCACGGCTTGACCGTGGGGTCCATCTATCGACCAGGCGTGGCTCTTTCGATTGCGTTTCATCTGCCGCGTCCTCTCCTGACGCCGACATGGACGCCATGGTCAAGCCATGGCGAGTCGGAGATAGGTTGCTGGCCTTTCTATTAACGTCACCGCACCGCGACATGGACGCCATGCCCGCGCGCGCAGGCGCGCTTTCTCTTAAAAAGGCCGCCTTCGCGGAATTTCTTCCGTTAGCGGCCTTCGCCGCAGGGCCATGGCGAGTCGGAGAGGGGTTGCGGGCGCCGAAATCATCCGCCGCCAGATCGCCCTCCGCCAGCGCATCAATCACCGCGCCAGGCCTGCGCCCGTCGTCATTAATGCTGGCGATCAACGCAGCTTCGTCAGCGCCGGGTTGGTCGCCGCAAACACTGCCGGTCCGTTCAACTCCACCACCCACCAATCCCGATTCCTCACGGCTTGACCGTGGGGTCCATTTCTCGTCCGGGAACGGCTGCATCGGTTGAGCGCCGCCCGCGTCGTCACACCAATCCTTCGCGTCACTTCTCAGAGTCGCCGCCTTCGCGCCATCGTTCCCGTAAACTGCCTTCGCGGCGGGGGCAGGGGCGCCACCCCGCTTTTTCGTTAAGCCGCCTTCGCGGCGGAGGCGCTCAATCACGCGATGCGCCCAGATCGCCCGCGTCATCGCCGCCAATCTTCGGTCAAAAAACGCGGGCCGCACGCCCTTCGTGTCCACGAGAGAAAAGTTAACCGCGGCCTCGCCCGCTTCCTCAGCGAGATCAAGCGTCAACAGCGACAAACGCCGATAGCGCTCAGCGAGCGCCGCCTCAAAATCCGCCTCGCGCGTACTCTCGTCCTCATCACCAGACGTCGCACGCCGCTCCACTCTATCCGTATGCCTATCGTCAATACTCATGGCCCCCATCATAAAGGCGCCGCCAAGGGGGGAAGATAAGTTTCCCACAAATTGTCCAGTATCTCATCGAAACCCGCGAACGGCGCGGGTTTCGGGAAAGCGAATTTTCCAGAAAAACGGTTGAGCGCAAAACTTTTTTCTCCACCTGTGGATGAAAAAGCGCCCACAGCCCACGTCGTCACCCCGGACTTGATCCGGGGCCTAGGGTTTGGAACGGCGGTGATGCGGCCGCGGTATTCATTGAATACGTCATTTGCAATGCGCCGCCGTGGACCCTGACTTTCGTCACGGTGACGGTGGACTGAGCATTGGCCTATCCTGCGTGAAGCTTTGTACTGATGATTGCGATTGAGTTTTCTTCTCTTCGATCATCAATCAGGAATAGCGCCGGATATATTTTGTGCTGGACTATGCAATGCAGCTGACTTGCATGAGATTAAAGTGAATTTCGCCAATGTTTTTCAGGAATAATGGCGATAGGTAATCTTTTCTCATCCCGATACGTTGCTGCTTTTTCAATTTTGAGACCGAACGTTGAGTGTTTCCAACTATCCGTTGCATATTCGCCGACTACTAGAAAGTCAGTCTTTTGTGTCAGTGGGCCTTCTTCTGCTCCACGGTCGGCAGTTACTTCCTTACATTTTCGACGGCTACCAAAAACAAATGTACCAGTAAAACAAAATCTCTTCGTCGGAAACAGCACTTCTGGTAACGGCGAGTCAAAAGGTAAGGTGCTGGCTTTTAATGCTTCGCCAATTTCAAAATCGGGTTGGCAAAATGCGGTCAGGGTAGAGATCAAATCCGCTCGCTCTTCCGAATCAATGATCCCATCAGCAAGAATTTCTTGAATACGTTCGTACAATTTCGCAATTAGTGAATTTTCGGTGATGTGTAAGTTTGAGCCTAACCAACGATGTAGAAATTCTACTTCTCGGTCATTTAGCGATGCGTCTGCTAAGATTCCTCGAGCAATCCCTATTAATTCGTCAATTTGACGATCGTCCAGTCTTGGGCGGCCGAACTGGTTGTTCATTTGTTCGTTCATTTTATTGACTCTTGAGATTGTTTCGAAGGTAGGTTCCGGTTGTTAACGTCATATAGAATTTCTAAGTTTTAATTGGAGGGGGTACCCTCGCCATCGTTCAATGCTTCCGCCAACTTGCGGCGGGGTGAACCCCGCTATCCGGACGTTACGCCCTAGCGCCGCAATTTAGTCGGCGCTGTAATTGTGAAACGTATCTGGCGCCATTCGTCAGGGTAAACCCCGTTTCACTCAAACAATTTCATATTCTTTACTGACTATTCCAGGCCGCGCCATACCCTTTTGCATAGGCAAGGGCGAGTACCCAGCCTATAGCTATTAGGGCCGTCACAACGGCAAGAAAAATCAGCACTCTTGTAAGAAGTCTGCGTTGTTGTAGGAAAACCAAACAAAGCGTGGTCAATAGACTGATAACTGCGGCGAAAATGGTGCTATTTAAAAAATCGCGCTTTGTTGAAGCGTTGAGGATTGCGTGTCTGCAATCATCGAATCTACTGCAAAATTCAATGGCGTTTGAAAAAATCAAATATAGCGGCGATAACGACAGCGAAATCGTTGCAATGACCACTATAGCCAGAAATACTCGGTAGCTCATCAAATTTATGCCCAACATCCATTAGTGGGCAACGATATACGCCGTTCCCCCAAATTTCAAATTCTGCGCATGCGGTAAACGCGTCTCGCTAATCTTACGAATTCAGGAGTATTATTCGGCTGTTCGTTCAGTTATTTAACAACCCCATCGAAGTCATTCCGCGAATGCAACTGTAAGCCTTTTCTTTTAGGGAAATACCGCTGCAGTATCCGGTTTGTCTCCTAGTTCAGCCCTCGTTGCCATGGGCGTTGCAGGTCATAATGATCGTTAAATGCAGTTGGCCAGCCCTACACCCCCACGTCCGGCACGATTTCCTTCAACCGGCCGCCGCAGCGGATGGCGTCGGCGCGGACGGCGAGGCCGGTGGCGTCGTTGGTTTCCACGTAGAGCCCGCACAGCGTCGCGTCGCCGGAGGCGGGGGTCATACGCCCTGACGGGATTTTGGTGATGAAGCGGTGGAGGGGCTCTGATTTTTCCATGCCGATGACGCTGTCATAGTCGCCGCTCATGCCGAGGTCGGCCATGAACGCCGTGCCTTTCTTGAGGATGTGATCGTCCGCGGTCGGCACATGGGTGTGGGTGCCGACGACGGCGCTGACGCGGCCGTCGAGATGGTGGCCCATGGAATATTTCTCCGACGTGGCCTCGGCGTGGAAGTCGACGATGACGGCGTCGGCCTCGCGCCCGAGCGTGACGCCGTCAAGCTCCTTGTCTACCGCCGCACACGGATCATCCACGGGCGGCATGCCGCGCTGGCCCATGGGGTGGATCACGAGCACATGGCGGCCGTCATGGGTTTTGAAAAGCCCGGCGCCGCGGCCCGGATTGGCGGGCGGATAATTGACCGGGCGCAGGAGCCGCTCTTCCTCGTCGAAGAGGCGCAATTCCTCGCGCTGATCAAAGGCGTGGTTGCCGGTGGTGAGAACGTCCGCGCCGGCGTTCAGAAGTTCGTCCACAATGCGCGTGGTGACGCCGAAACCGCCGGCGGCGTTCTCCGCGTTCAGCACCACAAAGTCGAGGGCGAGGCGGCGGCGCAGGCGGGGCAAATGCTCCGTCACCGCCCGGCGGCCCGAGCGGCCGACCACGTCGCCGAAAATTCCGATCCGCATTGCGTGAGGCCGCCTTCCTAACTCGTCTTGACCGCGCCGCGTTCGGTGACGATCCAATCGAGGGGCTGGTCTAGGCGGGAGAGTGGGACGGCGTCAACTTCCTGCGCGCCATAGGCGTAGCCGACGGCGATGATGTCGCGCCCGCCGCTTCGTTCGCGCAGGGCGGCGAGGGTGCGGTCGTAAAAGCCGCCGCCATAGCCGAGG
>CAWUIM010000120.1:0-5177 GCA_963922595.1 uncultured Parvularculaceae bacterium | reverse complement strand
GGCGCGCAAGCGCGCGCAGGCGGCGCAACTCGCCGAAGCGCAAGTGGCGCGCGAAAGCCAGTCCGAACAATTCGCTATCTCCAGCGAAGCGATCGCGCGGGCCATCGGCGCCAACACCCGCATCTCCATCGAGCGCACGGCGGCTTCGGATATATTCGTCTACCGCGCCATCGACACCAACACCGGAGAAGTGGTTCGCGAGTGGCCGCCGCAACAATTCGCCGAATTCATCCGCGATTTGCAGCCGGCGGTGACGGACGCGCGCTTTGACGCTGAGGCCGGCGCTATCCTTGATCAGAGCGCCTGAGACCGGCCTGCTTTTAAATCTCGCCTATCCCGGCGCGCGCGCTTATGATCAAGCGCATGTTTACGCAGTTTTTCCATGAGCTGAAGTCGGCCGGCGTGCCGGTCTCCTTGCGCGAATATCTCACCTTGATGGAGGCGATGGAGGCGGACCTCGCCAGCCGGAAGGTTGAGGATTTCTATTATCTGTCACGCGCGGCGCTCGTGAAGGATGAGCGCAATCTCGACAAGTTCGATCAGGTCTTCGGCCATGTCTTCAAGGGTCTTGAGTCCCTCGCGGAGGGCATTGAGGCGGAAATTCCCGAAGACTGGCTGAAGCTGATGACGGAAAAATATTTCAGCGAGGAAGACAAAAAACAGATCGAGGCCATGGGCGGCTGGGACAAGCTTATGGAGACGCTGAAAGAACGCCTTGAAGAACAAAAAAAGCGCCACGAAGGCGGCAACAAGTGGATCGGGACCGGCGGCACATCTCCCTATGGGTCTGGCGGCTATAATCCGGAAGGCGTGCGGATCGGCAATGAGGGCAAGCGTCAGGGGCGGGCGGTCAAGGTCTGGGAAAAACGCGACTACAAAAATCTTGACGATCAGGTTGAGCTCGGCACCCGGAACATCAAGATGGCGCTGCGCCGGTTGCGGCGGTTCGCGCGCAAAGGCGCCGCCGACGAATTCGATCTCGACAATACGATCGACGCTACAGCGCGCGCCGGCTATCTCGACATCAAGATGCGTCCCGAACGCCGCAACACGATCAAGGTGCTGATCTTCTTCGATGTGGGCGGATCAATGGATCCATTTATCAGGATTTGCGAGGAGCTGTTTTCCGCCGCGCGCGCCGAATTTAAACATATGGAGTATTTCTACTTCCACAATTGCCTTTACGATTATGTGTGGAAGGACAATAGCCGTCGGTGGACGGATAAAATGCCTACCTGGGACGTGCTCCACAAATATCCGCACGATTACAAAGTCATTTTCGTGGGCGACGCCTCCATGAGCCCTTACGAAATCACCGTGCCTGGCGGGTCAGTTGAATATTTCAATGAAGAGGCTGGCGCGATCTGGATGCAGCGTCTGCATTCGATTTATGAAAGCGTCGTCTGGCTAAACCCGGTTCCGAAAAAGCATTGGGAGTATGCGCCCTCGATCAAGCTCATGCGTGAGCTATCGGGCGACCGAATGTTTCCGCTGACGGTGGAAGGGATTGATCAGGCGATGAGTGAATTGCGCCGCTGACTTTAAACGCCGTCGCGCAGATCGCGGGCGTCGTCCATCATGACGGCAATTTTTTCTTTGATCACGGTTGCGGTTTGCGTGCGCAATTCCAGCTTATTTTCAACGTCGCCGACGAGATTGCGGCCTTCTTCGCAGAGATCGCCCACTTCCCAGGCGCCGACGCCGAGCGCTGCGCCTTTGATGGCGTGCAGGATATCGTGCCAGGCGTCGTCATCGGCTTCCACATCAATATCGTCGCGAAGCGCGGCGACGCGCTCGTTGAAGATTGTCAGGATTTCGTCCCTGAGCGCATCATCGCCCGCGACGTATCGCTCGAGATGTTTGGTGTCGATCAATTGCGGCATGCTGATTTGTTACCGTAGCTTGACGACTAAAAAACCAATATCCGCCTACGATTTTATTAAAATTTTCGGCGACAGGGTTTCCAAACCGTTAAAAAAACGCCGCTCATGGAGCGGCGTTTTTAGATCGTACTTGTGAAGGCGTCGTCTAATTATTCGGGTCTGCTTCTTCCGCAGCTTCTTCAGCAGCAGCTTCCGCGTCGCCAGCCGCCGCTTCAGCGGCGTCCATGACGTCGCCTGCAGCGTCGCCGGCTTCCTCTGCGCCCGCGGCGACAGCGTCGTCCACCATTTCAGCAGCGCTGTCCACTGCGTCGCCTGCAGCATCGCCGACGGCGTCGGCTGCGCCTTCAACGGCGTCCATGGCGTCGCCAGCCATTGAGTCTGCCGCTTCCATCGCGTCACCTGCGGCGTCACCCGCTGCGTCCATGACATCGCCAGCGGCGTCGCCGGTAGCGTCCATTGCGTCACCAGCGGCGTCCATGGCGTCTCCAGCCATATCATCAGCCGCGTCCATGGCGTCGCCTGCCGCATCCGCTGTGGCGGAAGCTGCATCGCCCGCAGCGTCGCCGACCGCGTCAGCCGCATCGCCGGCGGCGTCAACCGTCGAACCAGCCGCTTCTTTCGTTGCGTCGACCGCTTTATCCAGCGCGGCGTCGTTCCCGGTCAGCTTCATCAGGCCGATAATGACCGCCAAAGCCACCAGGATGATCAAAATAATTCTTAACATGTGCCCCGTCCTCTCATCGTTTGTTGAAGGGTTGCTACCGGCCCCCTTGTTCCAATCAGATGCTTCCCATTGAACGCCGCCCCAAACGGGCGGCAAAAATGCCGATAGATATCAGCGTCATAGCCATTTTTGTGAGGCTGGTAAACGAATTATTACTTGCTTTTTGCTCATGTTTGCGGGCAGCCGTCGCCGTTCCGGCGTTCAAACGCCTTGCAGCGCAGCGCGAGCCTCAATAAAGCGACTGGCAAAGAAAGGCTCGAACATGGCTGAAAACACGGTTTTTATCGGTAAAAGCGAAGAAATACAGACGCTCAACCTTAAGTATGCGAACCGCCACGGTTTGATCGCCGGCGCAACGGGCACCGGCAAGACGGTGACCTTGCAGATTCTCGCCGAAGGGTTGTCGGCGCAGGGCGTGCCTGTGTTTGTGGCCGACGTGAAGGGCGATCTTGCGGGCCTTTCGCGCCCCGGGAAATTCAAGAAATTTCTTACCGAGCGCGCCGAAACCGTCGAGCTTGATCCCTATGCGCCCGAAGCTTTTCCGGTGTGCTTTTGGGACCTTCATGGTGAGAAGGGCCATCCGGTGCGCGCCACGGTAAGCGAGATGGGGCCGCTGCTCCTGTCGCGGTTGCTTGATCTGAATGACACGCAGGAAGGGGTCTTAACGCTTGCATTCAGACTTGCGGACGATGAGGGGCTCTTGCTGCTCGATTTGAAAGACCTCCGCGCACTGTTGGTGGAGGTGGCGAACCGGTCTTCGGAACTTTCGGCGGAGTACGGACATGTTTCCAAAGCGTCGGTCGGCGCAATCCAGCGCCGGCTTCTGGCGCTGGAAGAGCAGGGCGCGGAGAAGTTCTTTGGCGAGCCGGCGCTTGAGCTCATGGACTTTCTGCAGACGGATGATAACGGCGCCGGCGTGATCAACATCCTCGCGGCGGACAAGCTCATGCAAACGCCGAAGCTTTACGGCACGTTTCTCCTCTGGCTCTTGTCGGAGCTATTTGAAGAATTGCCGGAAGTGGGCGACCCGGAAAAGCCGAAGCTCGTCTTCTTCTTTGATGAAGCCCACCTGTTGTTCGACGATTGCCCGGACGCTTTGCTCGACAAGATTGAACAGGTCGTGCGTCTCATTCGCTCCAAGGGTGTCGGCGTCTTTTTCGCCTCGCAGAACCCCCTCGACGTACCGGACAGCGTCTCAAGCCAACTCGGCAACCGTTTCCAGCATGCGTTGCGCGCCTTTACGCCCCGTGAACAACGCGTGGTGAAAGCGGCGGCGGAAACGTTCCGCGCTAGCAAAAAGTTCAAGACCGTCGACGTCATCACCGAATTGGGCGTCGGCGAGGCGTTGGTGTCGACGCTCATGAAGAAAGGTGTCCCGTCCGTCGTCGAGCGCACATTGATCCGTCCGCCATCCTCGCGCATGGGGCCGATCACCAAGAAAGAACGCGCCGAGACCATGGCGATGACGGATATGGGCGAGAAATATGATGAGGAATTCGACCGGGAGTCCGCCTACGAAGTTCTTCGAGAGCGCGCGGACCGGCGTTTAGAGGAAGAGGAAAAGGCGAGAAAGCGCGAAGAGAGGGCGAAAGCGAAAAAGAAATCGTCGGGCCGCCGGTCTTCGTCGCGGCGCACGACAACGCGGCGGCGCTCCAATCGGCAATCGGTAGGCGAAGCGGCGATCAAATCGGCGGCGCGCACTTTCTCTTCGACGTTGGCGCGGGAGATTTTGCGCGGCGTTCTGGGCGGATTTCGCCGACGATGACCGACGTGTCCACACCTGAAACCGGCGATGATGAGCCCGCCGGCGTCAGTCCGAACAAGACCTTCGCCATCCTAATCGGCGGCACGCTTCTTATGGGCGCGGCTGCATATGGCTTGTCGCTAATTATGAACACGCCGCTGGGCGCCGTCCTGACCCTCGACTGGGGCGATATGATGCTCGGGCTCGCGGCCACCGCGCCGCTCGCGCTCTTCTTGTTGTGGTTCATGCGCAGCGAAAGCGCCTATATCGCCGCCTTTCGCGACTCGCAAATCGACTTCTTCGCCAAGATTGGCTTTGACTTCACCTGGCCACGGATCGTGATGATGGCGTTGGCGGCGGGCGTTTGCGAGGAGCTCTTGTTTCGCGGCGTCTTTCAGACCTATGCGGATCGTTTTACGCCAACGCTGGCGGCGATCATCGGCACGAACATTATTTTTGGCTTGCTGCATTGGCGCACGGCGCTCTACGCGGTGATCGCGGGGACTGTCGGCGTCTATCTCGGCGTTCTTTTTTGGGTCACCGGCAATCTAGCGGCGCCCATCGTGACGCACGCCGTCTACGATTTTATCGCCTTGTGGTTTACGCGCGACGCGATCAAGGCGCATCGAAATGCGTCTTAAGATTGTTTAAATTTTAGTCGAACTCTTCCCTTATGAGACCCGGCTCTTAACGAATGTGTGCTAGTGTTCCTCATCGAAAATGAGATGGCGCGAGATGGTTTTGAGGCGACGGTTTTTTGCGAGCATAGTTGTAGCAGTAAGCGCGGCGGCGTGCGGGTCGGAGGATGCGGCGCCGGTCCCGTCGC
>CAWUIM010000119.1:0-5323 GCA_963922595.1 uncultured Parvularculaceae bacterium | reverse complement strand
GGCGCGCTCACATCAGAGCGGACCCCCGCTGCATTCGCGCAAACGCTCGCCGCGGTGCTCAACAATCCGCCGCCGCGGTCGCAAACGCGCGCATACGCCGAACAGTTCAGTTGGGACGAAACCGCCGAGCGCCTTGATACGCTCTTTGAGTCAATCGTCGACGAAGACGTGAGACGCAAAAAGATCGTCTACACGCCGTGCGCACCTGAGGCTCGCAACGAGAGGCCGAAGCTGCTAGTTACGGTGGACACGGAAGAAGTCTTCGACTGGGACGACTTTCATCCCGATAATAACGACGTATTCGATACTGGCGGGATTGAACGGTTTCAGTCATTGTGCGGCGAGAGCGGCGTGAGACCTCTTTACTTTCTTACCTTTCCGATCTTAACCGACGCGGCGAACGCCGCCTATTTCAAGGCGCTTTGCGCAAACGGGGCCGCCGATGCAGGGCTCCATATGCACCAATGGGTGACGCCGCCGCTCAACGGGTTTCGCGGCGCACACTACTCCTTTCAGATGAACCTGCCGCCGCAGGCGCATAAGCAAAAACTTCTAACGCTTGCGGCGAAATTCGAAGAACAGATCGGCGTTCGCGCGCGCGCCCATCGCGCCGGGCGCTACGGCGTCGGCCCGCACAATTATCGCGATCTCGCGGCGGCTGGCGTCACTTTCGATTTCAGCCCGTCGCCAGCCTTCGATCAATCCGCGTCGGGCGGACCCGATTTCGCCAAGATGTCCAATCAGCCCTTTATAGCCCAAACCGATGAGGGTCAGGTCTGGGTGACGCCGGTTAGCGGGGCGCGCGCGATTATCCTGACGCCAAAGTTTTTGCGGCAGTCGAAAGCCGCGCCCGGCTTGAATTTTCCGCCAAACAAAGAGCGCAAAGCGCTCGCCCCCATGCGCCTCACCTGCGAGGGCGCGTCTTTCAAAGATCTCAAGGGGTTAACAAGCCGGTTGCTGGCCGAGAAAACGCCGGTGCTCACCTTCAGTCTGCACTCGACCTCGCTCACGCTTGGCGGCAACCAGTATGCGCCGTCCGAAACGGCGATCACCGACAGCCTCGCCCTTACCAAGCGGTACTTCGATTACTTTCAAGACCAGCTCGGCGGGGAATTTGTATCCCTTGACGATCTCGCAGCCCTCTATGGCACTGACGGATCTGAATAGTTCCTTAACGGTAACCTTAACCGGCCATTAATCGGGAGCGCTTAATTTTAGCGGTGTCCAGATTTGAAACACCGTTCGAAGACAAGCCGCCATGGAACTGATCGACCTTACACGAATCTTTTTTGCCCTCATCGCCGTTCTCGGCTTGATTGGTCTTTTGGCGTTATTGGCGCGGAAAGCGGGCCTTTCAGGCGCAGGGATTTCATTCGGCGCCGATAAGAGACTATCGGTCGTCGAGACGATGGCGATC
Organism: uncultured Parvularculaceae bacterium; assembly: GCA_963922595.1. GTDB lineage: Bacteria > Pseudomonadota > Alphaproteobacteria > Caulobacterales > Parvularculaceae > JAJFFW01. The sequence goes on along the minus strand of CAWUIM010000119.1, from coordinate 3,906 downwards.
GACGCACGCCGTAAAGCGGTAATTTTAAGGTGCGACGGCCGCGAACATCTTGTCCTGTTAAGCAGCTCCGGCGAGACGCTTATCGAAAGCAATATGCCTGCGGCGCCGGCGTCGGACCAAGACACATCACCCGCAGCTGCGCCTTCCTTCGGCGAAGCCATGAAAAAACTGACCGATCTGGGGCGCGGTGCAAATCCTTTTGCGGAAAAATACGCCGCGGCCAAAGCCGCCGCCGGGACGAAAGACAGCAACGCAGCGTGACGAGCCGAACGCATATTATCGCCGCTCTCAGATTCGCGGCGGGCGCAGGGCGCATCGCCCTCATTGCTGCTATTGCGCTGTGCTTATTTCCTGAAGGCGCCGCCGCGCAATCGTTTACGATGGACTTTGGCGGCGACGAAACAAGCTTCTCCGGCCGTATTATTCAGCTCGTCTTATTACTGACGGTCTTATCGCTGGCGCCGTCAATTTTGATCATGATGACGTCGTTCATCCGGATCGTTATCGTCTTGTCGTTGCTGCGGACGGCAATCGGCGTTCAGACGAGCCCGCCCAATCCGGTCATTATTTCCTTAGCGCTTTTCCTGACAGCGTTCGTGATGGCGCCCACTTTCGGCGAGGCCTATACGCAGGGCGTTGCGCCTTTCATTAGCGAAGAGATTCCCATGGAAGAGGCGTTCCCAAAAGCGGCGGCGCCTGTGAAGACATTCATGCTGGCGCAGACGCGGGAAAAAGATCTGGCGCTCTTTTTCGATATGGCGAACGTCACGCCTGAGAGCCCGGAAGCCGCGCCGCTCCATATCGTGACGCCGGCGTTCATGATCTCCGAATTGCGACGCGCTTTTGAGATCGGCTTTTTGATATTCATTCCGTTTCTCATCATCGACATGGTGATTTCATCGATCCTCATGGCCATGGGGATGCTGATGCTGCCGCCGATTGTCATCTCTCTGCCGTTTAAGCTGATCTTTTTCGTGCTGATCGACGGCTGGCGGCTGATCGCCGGCAGTCTGGTGCAAAGTTTCGGAACAGGCTAAGCGCGACGCAGTTTGCAACGGATGACACGCCCATGTCGCCAGAATTGCTTCTCACCATCGCCGACCGCGCCGGCGTTTTCGTCTTCGCGCTCTCCGGCGGCATTGTCGCCGTGCGTCGGAACATGGATCTTTTCGGCGTCATAGTACTTGCGTTTCTGCCTGCCATTGGCGGCGGCACGCTGCGCGACCTCATCCTTGACGCGCCCGTCTTCTGGCTGAATGACGCGTCAACCATTTTGTTGGCGTTGGCGGGCGGCCTCTTCGCGTTTCTGGCGCATCGCATTCTGGAAAATTTCCGCCCGTTGCGTTGGGCGGACGCTTTCGGCATGGCGCTCTTCGCGGTGACCGGCGCCGCCAAAGCGATGGCGCTTGGTTACGCGTCATTCGTTGTACTGATTATGGGCGTTATCACAGCGAGCGCCGGCGGCCTATTGCGCGATGTGGTCGCAAATCAGGAGCCGCTCTTGCTGAAGGAAGACATCTACGCCACCGCCGCGCTGCTCGGTTCCGCGGTGTTTCTTGCGCTCACCCATGCAGGCGCGAGCGAGCAGGTCGCATTTTTCAGCGGGCTCGTCGCGGCGTTCGCCCTGCGGGCGGCGGCGATTATCTTTCGACTGTCTTTGCCGAAATCGCCATTTTGAAAGTGATGGAACTCTGTGGGGCGGCGCCTATTCGGCGGCGAGCGCCGGTTGCGCCTGGACGCGTTCTTTCTCAATGATCTTGGCCACGTCCGGCAAGCACTTACCGCATTGCGGACGCGTGCCGCACCGGCGGAAGACATCGCCCACCGAAACAGCGTCCTTTTTCGCCGCTGCGGCGAGTTCTTTATCTTTCAGCGCATTACAGATGCAGACGTACATAAATAGCGGCCAGTCCAGCGATTGCGACTAATTCGCAATCTCCATATGACGCTATTAAGAATGATTGTCAATTACAAAAAAGTTAAGCAGCGGATCGACGGGACTAACTGACGAGTGAACGAATACCCAAACCAATTCCATACAAAATTCCAACGAATATGGCCTGGAGCGGAATACTGTCCCAAAATACAGCCCAAAATTGATTACGCTCTCTCAGCAGTTCAGCTTTTCCGCTGGGAAAATGCGTCCCAATGAATGCGTTCAAAATTGTGAAAGGCAATAAAACCCAAATAGGCGTTAACAGATAGCCACAGATAAATATCGCAACCAAAGAGAGTGTTCCGAGCATGTTATGAGATCGGATCATGTAACTGCTGGGCGGAGAAATTCATAAACAGAAAATTGAACTTGATACGGCCAGAGAATTGACAGTCGTCAAACAGATTTACTGCCCGTCGGCGCCGCCGGTGACCATCTCGCCCACCAGCAATTGCGGATCGACGAGGCGGCCGGTCCACTTCACGCTCCAGTGTAGGTGCGGCCCGGTCACGCGTCCCGTGGCGCCGACAGCGCCCAGAACGTCGCCCTTTTTGACTTCCTGGCCTGGCTGGACGTCGATCCGCGACATGTGGAGGAAGGCGCTTTCCAACCAGTGGCCATGGTCAAGCAGGACAAGACCGCCTTCGAAATACATCCCCTCTTCCGCCAGGCGAACGACGCCATCTGCGGGCGCCTTGATCGGCGTTCCGGTCGGACGCGCGATATCGACGCCGGAATGCGGCCGTTTCGGCTCCCCGTTCAAAATACGCTGCGAGCCGAAGACGCCGCTAATGCGTCCGGTCACCGGCCAATCGAAGCCAACCGCCCAAAGCGCCGATTGCGCGGTCTTGCTCCGCGCCTTTTTCTTCTTCGCGCTGTCTTCGCCGATCTTCGCAAGTTGCGCTTCGGTAAATCCGGAGACTTTCGATTGATCGAGACCGTCGATGCGATCCACTTTGAATTCGCGGTCTTCAATCTCCAGCGATTGCCGCTCGACGGCGCCCTCTGGCGTCGTGACGGTCAGTAACGCGCTCAGCGCGCTGTCGCGGCCGAATCCGATGACGAACCGGCCGTCATCGTCGACCATCACCGCATCGCCGTCGAGACGCACTGTCGCGCCCGCCGCCGTTTGACCGAAGACGAGGCCGCCTTGGGCGAATGTTCCGTCTAGGGAATAAGACGCACTGTCGCCTTTAAAGACGCGCTGGCGCTCTTCAACCATTGACATGGCTTCTGCAAAATCCGCCTGCCGCGCGAGTTTTTCCGTTTCGGATTGATCTTCATCGTCAGCATAAATAATGCTCACCGGTCGCGGCGGTTCGACGGCTGTTCCGGCCGGAGTCCCGATTTTTTCAACAGCGGCGCTCGCCTCCGGCGCGGCCGTCGATTGATCTACCGCAGATTGTTCCGATAAAGTCGCTTGCGCCGAAACGCAGGCCGACAAAAGGCTTGTCGCCGCCGTGACGGCAATCGCTTGAAATCGCATTTGGTGATTACTCCTCTTTCGCGGCCGCAACGCCGAACCCCTTCATCGCCGCTTCCGCGTCGGCGTAGGCTTCCTGTTTATCAACATTCCAGTATCGCAGCACGTCCAGCGCGATGCGCTTTCCCGTCACGGCGCAGCGCACATAATCGCCCGGCTTCACGATCGAAAATTCCGCATCGAGATATTCGAGCACCGCTTCGCGGCCAGAGCCAAGTCCATCAAACGGGTTCACAAGAATGAAACTCACTATCCACTGACATTTTCCGCATTATCGCGATGCGGCGGCGCGGGTCAAAGTAAAACCCGCTCATCCGGCGATCCCTCAGTCGAAAAGGGATTTCTGGGCGGCGGAACCGATTTTTTTCGCCGCGCGCCGGGGCGGCGCCGCGGTCTTTAAGGGCGCGCCTCCCTTCCCAAGGACCGCGCCGCGCTCGCCGTCTGCGAACCGGATTGAGACCTGCGCGCCTTCCGGCCCGGCGCTCGC
>CAWUIM010000118.1:0-5653 GCA_963922595.1 uncultured Parvularculaceae bacterium | reverse complement strand
GCGCCGGCGTCAAGACCGCGGACGTGCCGGGCGTCGGAACCGTCGCCGTCTGTAACGGCATCGCGGCGGCCCAACGCATGCTGGAGAGCGAGGATTGGCGTACGGACTATGCGGCGATTGAGGTCATGGCCTGCGTGGGCGGATGCCTCGGCGGGGGCGGCGAGCCGCGCTCCATGGACCCGGACATCCTCGCCAAACGCAGCCAGGCGATTTACGACGTGGACAGAAAAGCGCGCCGGCGCCGCTCCTTTGAAAATAAGGATGTGCAAAAGCTCTACGAACGCGAGCTCGACCGGCCCAACGCCCCCGCCGCCCATGCGCTCCTACACACGGGCTACGCGGCGCGGGGCTCTCAGCGCGCGCTCCTGATGCGGTTCCTCGACTGTGTCGACCGGCGCGACGGGAAAGGGGCCGCGGCGCTTTTCCACCCGGACGGCGTGTGGTCCACAGCCTCGCCCTTCGGCGACATTAAGGGCGCCGCCGCAATCGAGGTGTTCGTCGCCGAACGCCTGCCGCCGCGCCGATATGGGCCCCATTTCGCACGCCATCGCATGGAGAGCGCAGGGGACGCGGGCGACCTCACCGTCATCACCCCGGACGCCGCGCGCTGCCGCTTTGAGATCGCCTTGTGCGAAACCGCCGCCGACGGACAATCGACGCTCGCCATCAAACGCCTTACGCGCGGCCCCCTCTAACGCCGCCCAAGCCCATACTGCCGCCGGCGCTTGCCCCGCGCGCCGTTCAGCGGCACGATTGTGCAAAGGGAGCGAAAAGCGGAGAGAGCAGTGGGCGACAATCGTCAGGCGCAAGACAAGAAAACGCACATCCTGAAAGCGACCACGAAAATCCTCAATGAAAAGGGGCTGCAGGCGCTCTCTTTTGAAACGGTCGCGCAGGAGGCGGGCCTCTCGCGCCAGCTCATCCGCTATTATTTCGCCGACCTTGATAGTCTGATGACGGAGCTTTGCGACTATCTCGGCAATGTCTACCGTGAAATTCTCGTGGCGGGAATTGTGGAAGTGGGCGAGGTGGAGCGTCTCCCGTTCTTTCTGGATTTCCTGTTTGATCTGACAGCGGACTATCGCATGCCCGCAAATCTTGAAGCCTATGACGCGATGGTCGCCTATGCGGTGGGCGGCGGCGCGATGCGCGAGCGCTTGTGCGCGCAATATCAAACGCTCGGCCAGGTCATCGCCCAGGAATTGGCGATCGCGCACACCGAGCTTGACGGCCCGGCCTGCGCGGAGCTGTCGTTCCTGTTCGTCTCCATGATGCACGCCCATTGGAGCTTCGTGGCGAGCCTCGGCTATTCGCGCGCGCACAGCCGCGTGGTGCGCGGCGCCATCGACCGGCTCATCGCGTCCTATGTGAGCGACGCCGCGCAAACCCCGCGGATCGAGAGCCCCTGGGCGCGCGAAAAGTGATTTTCAAAACGAAAAATTTTCACCCCGCCGCGGCGAAGCCAGCGCGCCGCCCGCCGCGCGCGGCGGTATAGAAGCGCCGCTGCGCCGTTTTTCGATCCGAAAAAAGGCTGAAAAACCCCTTTGAAACAACGAATTCCGCGCTTACGGTCGGAAGCGTTAGCGGGGGAGATGCTGCGTTTTGCGCATCTAAGATCGTCAAAGCTGGAGCGTTCCATAGTCGCGTCCCTGGCTTTGGCGAGCAGAGGGGGAGAGCGGCGGGGTTCTAGGGCCCCGCCGCTGTGTTTTTGGGGGCGGCGGCGGACTCATGCGCATCAGTTACCAAACGTAGGGCGGCCAATGGCGGGCTGAAGCTCGCCCTTCCAACCCTTCGAAATAACTATCTCGTTGAAAAAACGGAAACTCTGGGCGTGTCGGTGACCAGGCCTAAAAAGTCCAAAAATGATGTATGCCTACTTTGTATTTCGTTATTATGGAGCAATATTTCATACTACGTTTATTGCATCATAAGGTGATTATAACCATATTTTTTTCGCACTGTCTGCCAAGGAGAAATCATGATTGTTGTCGACGATGATGAAACTGATATCGATGATCCTGTTGGGGAGGAAGCAAAACTACACAAGACTTTTTCAATCACGAGCTATGGGGCTGATTATCCAGTCGAGCTGATTCCTTTCCGCATAACTAGCGGTGATTGGTATGCCCCCACATTTCAAAGAAATTTCGTTTGGTCGAAAAACCAAGCTAGCCGCTTCATAGAAAGCCTCTTGCTTGGTTTGCCCGTGCCTGGGATTTTTTTGTTTAAAGAACTCGCTACGGGAAAACATCTTATTATTGATGGTCAGCAAAGGACGAAGTCTCTCCAGCTTTTTTTAGAGGGAGGTGAATTTAATGATAAAATCTTTCGATTATCAGATGTTGCACCTGAATTCGAAGGGAAAACCTTTTCAGAATTAGATGATGCTGATCAGAGACGCCTTAAAGAGTCGATTATTCATGCGACCATATTTCAGCAGGAAAGCCCATCCGGAGATATCAGCAGTGTGTATGAGGTGTTTGAACGAATAAATACCGGCGGTTCAAAATTGTCCGCGCAAGAAATTCGTTCATGCATCAATCATGGCCGATTTGTGGAATTTCTTGAAGAACTTGCAAGTGAGGACGTTTGGCAAGACATTTTTAGGTCAAAAAGCAAAAGACTTAAGGACCACGAATTGATACTTCGTTTTTTCGCATTTTACTTCAAACTTGATCTATACAGTAGCCCAATGAAACGTTTTTTGGACGATTATATGGGGTCTGTCTCTAAAATTGAAGACGCCGATCAGACCGAATACAAAAAAATCTTTTTACGGACATTATCTTTTATTCGAGAAAATGTATCTGAAAAGCTATTTCGTCCGGAGCGTGCATTTAACGCCGCAGTTTTTGACTGTGTGGCCGTGGCGACCGCTAAGCTACTTTCCGAAAATGTGGAGCTAAAAAATTTCGCTGAGAATTATCATCGTTTATTATCAGATGATATGTTTTTAGAACTTACCTCGAGGTCGACGGCAGACGAGGAGCGAGTGCAGGCGCGATTCGCGAAAGCAATTGCAACTCTACGCCAGTGACAAACAGGATAATTCTTCGTCGACGAATAAATGAGTTGCGGCATGTTCTTGAGTCGGCGCGAACGTGTTCGGAGATTATTCAATCTTCAGTCGCTCAATCTGCATGCGTTTCAGCTAACGGTCATATTGAGACGTATTTCCGCGCTTGCGGTTTGGCGCATCATCGGTCGAGATGTGATAATGATGCCTACCGGATCATTGAGCATGCCATTTCGTCGCATTATAATTTTAAGTCTGAGAAGATTGTTCGCTTTCTTGAAATTTTCATTCCGAACAATTCAGATAAAGCAAAATTACATTTGAAATCAGACGAGCGGTTGGCGGACGCGATTGGTTCAATTGTTGGGAATAAGAATCAAATTGCCCATTTAGGATCGAGCAATATATCAATTGCGAGAATTGATGGATGGTTATCTACGATAGTTGACGGCCTTGATGATCTTCATTTGGTATGTTTCGGCTCCTGATGTGATCTCAGATTCACTTGTTATCGGAGTTCGATTCAAATTTCGCAGTGGCGCACTTGATGACGGAGGGGGCGGTTGTGGCTTGGTGGACCGTGGTGAGAGATGCGGCATATGCGGGTCATCGACAACGGGTCTGGCGGCGCATTGAACGGCCTGCGGAAAACACTTAGGTCTCGTTCAGCGATATCGGGACGTGTGAGAGAATAGACAGACCAATTGGTCCGTCTTCGCGTCTGATCACAGGAAAGTCTGATGACCGTATGACCGGCCTCGATCCGAAACTGACCGTTCAAGATCTGAAAACCTTCGTCGGCGCCAAGGATTTCGACGTGTCACTGGATTTTTATGCGGCGCTCGGCTGGCGCGTCAATTTCCAGGAGGGCGACCTCGCCGAACTGGAATTGTGCGACCAGCGGTTTTACTTGCAGCGATATTATCAGGCGGAATGGTGCAACAACTCGATGCTCTATCTTTCGGTTGACGACGCAACGGCGTGGCACGAGAAAATTGAAGCGGTTTTGGCGGCGAGGACTTATGGCGCCGCGCGGACGAAGCCGCCCGCGCCGGCGGATTACGCAAAGCTCGTCACGCATATGTGGGACCCGAGCGGCGTTCTCTGGCATCTCGCACAGGTGACGTGAGCGATTGCACCGGTCATTGAACCTGTGGACATCATCATTGTTGCGGTGTCGTCGCCCTGACGAGAGTCAGGATCCAGGGCGTCGCTTGTAGGGCGGGGTTTACCCCGCCATTTTTCGAGGGTGCGGCGGACGTCCTGTCGGCGGGGTGAACCCCGCCCTACGAAGGCGCTTCAAGACAAATTCATCCGCAGGTGGAGAAAAAAGTTTTGCGCTCAACCGTTTTTCCGGGAAATTCGAAATCCTGAAACCCGCGCCGTTGGCGGGTTTCGATGAGATACTGGACAATTTGTGGGAAACTTATCTTCCCCCCTTGGCGGCGCCTTTATGATGGGGCCATGAATGTTGACGATAGGCATACGGATAGAGTGGACGCGCGGCGTGCGACGCCCGTTCATGAGAGCGCGTGCGATGCGGATTTTGAGGCGGCGCTGGCTGAGCGCTATCGGCGTTTGTCGCTTTTGACGCTTGATCTCGCTGAGGAAGCGGGCGAGGCCGCCCGGTGCGCGAAGGCGCACCAATCGGAAGAAGTTAATTTTTTGCTGGTGGATACGAAGGGCGCGCGGCTGGCGTTTTTCGACAGAAGATTAGCGGCGATGACGCGGGCGATCTGGGCGCATCGTGTGATTGAGAGGTTGCGGAGTGGTGGAGATTCGAGAGGCTGGCGTCCGGACGATGGATGGACCCCACGGTCAAGCCGTGGGGAGTCGGAATTCGTTGTGGGCGATGAGGTTGAACGAAAGGCCGTCAACCTATCTCCGTCTCGCCATGGCCCGGCCGCGAACGCGGCAAACAAAAAAGACTCCGCGAACGCGGCAAACAAAAAAGACTCCGCGAACGCGGCAAACAAAAAAGACTCCGCGAACGCGGCAAACAAAAATGACTCCGCGAACGCGGCCTTTATAAGAGCAAGCGCGCATTCGCGCGCGGGCATGGCGTCCATGGCAGCGTCAGGAGAGAGTTTGGCGGCCGCAGCCCATTTGATCCAGCAGCGCTCGGACGAAAAATGGACCCCACGGTCAAGCCGTGGGGAGTCGGGTGTGATGGGTGCAAAGGTTGAACGTGACGTCGACGTCCGCGTTGAGACCGCTAGCTCCGACGAAGCCGCGTTGATCGACAGCATTACTAACGATGGACTTGGGCTTGGCGCGATGATTGACGCGCTGGCGGAGGCCGATCTGGCCGCGGACGATTGCGTCGGCGTTCCATCTCCGGACCGCGATGGCCCCGTGGCCGCCGCGCCGTTCCCACAAAAAGCACCGGCCGCCGCGCCGCCTTCACAAAGCGGGGCGGAGGGCGTAAGCGTTTGCGCTGGCCGCCGTGATAAATCGGCGAGCGAACGGGCGGCGGGCGGCGTTGCCCCGCCATGACTAAAATGCGCGGAGCGCCGGAAACGAACATCATGCCCGAGACGGACACTGCAGACGGAACAAAGAGCGTAGGAGCCGGCGCGAACGGCGCGGCGGCGTTTTCTTTCGCTCTCGCCGCGAGCGACGGCGCGGCGCGCACCG
>CAWUIM010000117.1:0-5686 GCA_963922595.1 uncultured Parvularculaceae bacterium | reverse complement strand
GCGCGGTGCGACGTTCGTTTCGACGCCATGATAGCGGCGGGCGCGCTGGATGAGGCCCGCGCGCTTCTCGCGGCGGAATTCGACCGGCGCCTGCCGATCATGAAGGCGCTCGGCGCGGCTGAGTTGCTGGCGCATCTGCGCGGCGACATGGATTTGGACGCCGCGATCGACCTCGCCAAGCGCAACACGCGGCGGTTCGCAAAGCGCCAAATGACGTGGTTCCGCAACCAGACGCCCGACTGGCTGCGCGCGCAAACGCCAGACGAAGCGCACGCCCTCATTAACGGGGCCTTTTTCGCGAGCGGCGGCTGACGTCCGATTGCATTGGCGGGCGGCGCGGGCTATCGCCACAGGCTGTGATCAACGATCCATGGCTCGCGCCTGTGTCAACGCTTCAGCGGATCCTATCTCATGTCTGAGTTACTACGTCGCGTCGGGCGCTTTCTCACGACGATGGACGCAAAAGCGGCGACTTCGCTCGGCGTCTCGGTGATTTTGCTGGCGCTCGTCATCTTCATGTTCACCTTCGGACAGGATTTGCGCACGGCGGAGGGCGAGAACGCCGTCAATCAGATTCTGGATCGCATGGCCTCTTCGCCCGCCGCCATTATCGGCGTCGTGACAGTCTATGTGACGCTTGCGCTCACAGGCTTTCCGCAAATCGTATTGATCGGCGCCACCGTGTTGACCTTCGGGCCGCGCGCGGGCGCGCTTTATGCGTGGATTGCGACCATGACGAGCGCGTCGGCTACCTTTGCAATCGGCCATTTTCTAGGCAGCGATTGGGTCGAGCGCTTCGGCGGCGATCGTGTCAAGCGCACGATCGCCTTCATCGGCCGTCATGGCGCGGTGGCGAGCGGGCTCGTCCGGGTGGTGCCGTCTGCACCGTTTATCGTCGTCAATGCGGCGGCGGGCGCGGCGCACATCCCCTTGTGGAAATTCTGGGCGGGCACAGCGCTGGGCATTGTGCCGAAAATCGCCGTGGTGGCGGTCCTCTACGCCTATGGCAGCGACGCCTTTACTGTTAGCGACGGGGTCGACGGAATTGCTGCGTTTTTCGCCAGCCGCAATGCCGCCGATTGGGCGGTTTTCTTCGCGATTATCGGGGCGTGGCTCGTGTTTTTACTTTTGGTAAGGCGGCTCTATTTGCGCTTGCGCCGCAGGGATGACGAAGATTAAGACTTTTGGCGGGCGGCGCTGAAGAATCTCTTTATTCAACATTGATCCGTTGTTTTTGGTGAGATCGTCCGGTTTTGTTGACGATTTCGGAACCCATTAAGGTTAAATGAGACGTCGGAAATATTAACCGGCGATAGGAAAAGACCCATGCTTTCAACTCTGTTCGGCATGCTTTCAGCGGACATGGCGATCGACCTCGGCACGGCGAACACGCTTGTTTATGTGAAGGGCCGGGGCGTCGTCTTGAATGAACCCTCCGTCGTCGCCATCGAGACGCGGTCGGGCCGCAAAATTGTTCGCGCCGTCGGAAATGAAGCCAAAGAGATGCTTGGCCGCACGCCTGGCGAGATCGAAGCGATCCGGCCCATGCGCGACGGCGTGATCGCCGATTTCGAGGTGGCCGAGGCCATGATCAAGCACTTCATCAGAAAGGTGCACAATCGCCGTTCCTTCGCGAGCCCGCGTATCATCGTGTGCGTGCCGTCTGGCGCCACAGCGGTCGAGCGCCGTGCGATCCAGGAGTCGGCCTTGTCGGCCGGCGCGCGCAAAGTTGAGTTGATCGAAGAGCCGATGGCGGCCGCCATCGGGGCCGGCTTGCCGGTGACGCAGCCCGCGGGTTCGATGGTCGTCGATATCGGCGGCGGCACCACCGAGGTGGCAGTCCTGTCGCTCGGCGGCATCGTCTATTCGCGCTCGGTCCGCGTTGGCGGCGACAAAATGGACGAAGCGATCATCGGCTATATTCGGCGCATGTATAATCTGTTGATCGGTGAAGCGTCCGCTGAACGCATCAAAAAAGAAGTCGGCTCGGCGATGATCCCTAATGAGGGATCGGGCGTGACGATCCAGATTAAGGGCCGCGACCTTATGCACGGCGTGCCGAAGGAAGTGCGCATCGGCGAGGCGCAAGTGGCCGAAGCGCTTGCCGAACCCGTGAGCCAGATTATCGAGGCCGTGAAAGTGGCCCTTGAAGCGACGCCGCCGGAACTCGCCGCCGATATTGTGGACACAGGAATCATGCTCACTGGCGGCGGCGCCTTGTTGAAGAACCTCGACCAGGTGCTGCGCGACGAAACCGGTTTGCCGGTGTCGGTCGCTGACGATCCGCTTTCCTGCGTGGCGCTTGGCACGGGCGCAGCGCTTGAGAACGACAAAACGATGCGCAGCGTTTTAACGTCTGCTATTTAACCGGGGTCTCTGCTAAACGTTTCAGCAGGGGGTTTTTGGGATTAGATTGCTGAACGGCAAATGGATGTATTGGGTCAGGACAAACGGGAAGGGTTAGGGCGTAAAGCGCATTCCCGCTTTGTGCTCGTCCTGTTGTTGCTCGTCTCCAGCATGCTTTTGTTGTCGAGCCTTTACGCCGCTGAAGCTTCCGTTTTCAAAAAAGCGCGCGAGACCGTGATCGACGCGTCCGCGCCTGTGCTTTCGATTTTCGCCGGACCCATTGCGTTCGTTCAGGACGTCATCGGCAATGTGGAAGACTATTTCGGCGTCATGGAGCAGAACAAGGCGCTGCGCGAAGAGAACGCAGAGCTGCGCCAGTGGATGCGCCAGGCGCTGGAATTGCGCGCCACCATCGCCGGTTACGAACAATTGCAATCGTATAATGCGCCGCCCGACATTCTGCCGATCGATGCGTTCGTGATCGGCGAGTCAAACGATGTCTACGCCCATTCCATGATCGTCAACGCCGGACGGCGCGTCGGCGTCGCGCGCGGTCAGGCCGTCGTCGATGATCGGGGCCTCGTCGGCCACATTGTCGACACCGGATCAAACTCCGCACGCGTCCTATTGCTGACAGATATTCAAAGCCGCATTCCGGTCTATGTGGAAGGCGCTGATGTGGACGGCATTCTGACGGGCCGCTCGCGCGGGCGGCCTGTGATCGATTTTACGGAAAACTCCGAACCCGTGACATTGGCGGTCGGACAGCGCGTCATCACGTCGGGCGCCGGCGGCGCCCTGCCGCGCGGCCTTTCAGTGGGGGAGATTCGCCGCGCCGGCCGCGACGAAGCGATTGTCGAGCTTGACGCGAATTATGCGCGCACACGGACAGTGCGGGTCATCAATTACGCGTTCCCGACGTTGGAAGACACTGCTGGGGACGACGTGATCGACGACGGAGCGGAAAACGCGGAGCCCGCCGAGCAGGAGGCGAGCGCCGATGCGCCGCAGGGCGAGTGATGGGACAGCGCGCCGAAAGCCTGTCACGCATCGCCAAAGCATCGACGCCGACCGTCATCGGTATTTTTGGCGTCTTGCTCCTGGCGTTGCCGGTGCGCCTCGCGGAGGGGCTGATCCCGACCCCTTTGTTGCCGCTGGTGGTCGTCTTTTTCTGGTCCATCTACGGCCCCAACTATCTGCCGTCGGTGAGCGTGTTTTTTATCGGCCTGTTGCAGGATTTGCTCTCCGGCGGGCCCCTCGGGCTATGGCCGGCGGTCTATTTGTTAACGCAATATGTCGTTCTTTCTCAACGATCCTACTTTCAGGGGCGCGAGCAGCGCGTCGTGTGGATCGGATTTGCGTTTGCGGCGACGAGCGCAGCGCTTATACTGTGGATGGTAATGAGTCTGATGCGCGGCGAGCTGCTGCCTGTTGGCGCGCTGGTCGGGCAGATGATGACGACGGTCGCGACCTATCCGTTATTCGCCGCCGCGTTTTCTCATCTGCATCGCCGCGTGATCGTCGAGGTGTAGAGTATGCGCGTAAACGCCCATGATCCGGAAAAGCAGGAAGTCGTCACCCGGCGGACCATGCTCTTTGGCGGCGGCGTCAGTCTTCTGTTTGCGGGCGTGGCAGGGCGCCTCTATCAATTGCAAGTCGTCGATCACGACAAATTCGATCGCCTCGCGCAGGAAAACCAGTTCAACACCCGGGTGGTGACGCCGCTGCGCGGCGAAATCGTCGACCGCTATGGCGAGAAGCTCGCGTCCAATCGCAAGAACTTCCGTCTCCTGTTCATTCCGGAACAGGCGCGCGACGTGAACGAAGCGCTCGACGAGATCGAAAAATACATCGAGGTGAGCGATCAGAAACGCGCGCGGATCATTCGCGAAATCCGCCGCCGCGGCGAGTTCACGCCGGTGGAGATCGAAAACAATCTCACCTGGCAGGAATTTTCAAAAATCAATTTCGAAACGCCGCACCTGCCGGGCGTGCTGCCGGATGTGGGCGAAACGCGCAATTATCCGTTCGGAGACGCGGCGGCGTTCGTGCTCGGTTATGTGGGTGCGGTCACGGACCGGGACCTTGCGGCGCCGGAAAATGAGACGGATGAAAACCTCTTGCGTCAGCCTGGCTTTAAGGTTGGCCGCGACGGACTTGAGCGCACCTACGACAAAGAGTTGCGCGGCGAGGCCGGCGAGATGGACGTTAAAGTCAACGCCCATGGCCGCGTGATTGAAGAATTCGAAGACAACGCTGTGCCGCCGGTTCAGGGCGCAACCCTGGCGCTGACGATCGACGCTGAACTACAGGCGAAGGCGACGTCGATCCTCGCCGAACACAAAGAGGGCGAAGATCCGATCAGCGGATCGGCGGTGGTGCTCGACATCAAGACCGGCGACGTCCTCATTCTAGCCTCGACGCCGGCGTTCGACCCGAACGCCTTCAATGTGGGTATCGATCCGGCCTACTGGAAAGAGCTCAACGAAAGTCCGTATAAACCGCTTTTGAATAAATCGATCAGCGCGATTTATCCGCCGGGATCGACATTCAAGATCATAAGCGCGATCGCCGCGCAAATCGCCGGGCGCTCGCCAGCGCAGCGCGTCAATTGCGTCGGCAAAACATATTACGGCAACCGCTTCTTCCACTGCTGGAAACGCGGCGGCCACGGCGCCGTCAACATGAAGGACTCTCTGAAAAAGTCCTGCGACGTCTTTTATTACGATGTCGCGAAAACCATGGACATTGACCTGCTGGCGGAAGTGGCGCGCAAGATGGGCCTCGGCCAGTCTTACGAACTCGGCATTCCAGGGCAGAAAAAGGGGATCATCCCGAGCCGCGCCTGGAAGAAAGAATATTATGCGGGCGATCCGGCCAATCAGATCTGGTTTCCGGGCGAGACGCTCTCCGTCATCATCGGGCAGGGCGCGATCGAATCAACGCCGCTGCAGCTCGCCGTCATGGCCGCGCGGGTCGCGAGCGGGCGGCAAGTAAAGCCCCGCATCGTCCGTATGCGCGGCGAGCTTATCGTGCCGGAGCCGACCGCGCCGCCGATCGATATCGACCCAGGCTATCTCGACGTGGCGCGCGCCGGTATGGACGCGGTGGTCAATGAAGTGGGCGGCACGGCTTGGCGCTCGCAGCTTGAAAAGCCCGAATGGCGGATGGCCGGCAAGACCGGGACGAGCCAGGTTTATCGCATCACAAAAGAAGAACGCGCCCGCGGCCTGACGAAGCCCGAACAGCTTCCGCGCCATCGCCGGGACCATGCGCTCTTCACCTGTTTCGCGCCGTTCGACAATCCGCGTTACGCTTGCGCGGTTGTGGAGGATCCCGG
>CAWUIM010000116.1:0-5764 GCA_963922595.1 uncultured Parvularculaceae bacterium | reverse complement strand
CTCGATCACGGCGCGGCCCATGGCGCCGCCGCATCCGGCGATAATCAGGCGCGCCTCTTTCATGTTCGCTGCCGACCTCCTGTCTTGATCGGCGCAACTCTAGACGCGCTCTTTGGTAAAGCAAACAAGATGAAGGCGAACCAGACAGGACGGGCGCTGAAATTACCCCTCGCCAAAGCCGCGCCGCTGGCGTAGCGTCCCGCGCCATGAAACGGATTATCTTTATCGGCTTCGCCATTGTTCTCCTCGCGCTCGGCTTTGCGTATGTGAAACGCGAGCCCCTGCTGCTCGGGTATTTTGCGTCGAAGACGCCGACCGTGGCGCTGGCGGAACATGAAGATTTTCTGCGCACGCACATTCAGTATCGCCCGCCTGCGACCGGCGCTGGGCCCTATCCGGCGGTGGCGCTGTTCCATGGCTGCGTCGGCGTGCGCCAGGCGTTTATGGATCAATGGGCCGACGCGATGAACGAAGCCGGATACATGGCCGTGATCGTCGACAGTCTCGGGCCCCGTGGCGTCGGGTTTGACGAAGCGTGGGAGACGGTGTGCAAAGGCCAACGCCTGATTGGTCAGGAACGCGCCGGCGACGTTCAGGCGGCGCTCAACATCATCAAGGCGCGCCCCGATATCGACGGCGACAAGATCGTCCTCGCCGGGTGGTCGC
Source organism: uncultured Parvularculaceae bacterium (assembly GCA_963922595.1). Lineage (GTDB taxonomy): Bacteria > Pseudomonadota > Alphaproteobacteria > Caulobacterales > Parvularculaceae > JAJFFW01. The sequence goes on along the minus strand of CAWUIM010000116.1, from coordinate 5,098 downwards.
ACGGCGCATGGACGCTGATGGATTTCCTCACCATGGACATGAAGCGCGCGCGTCCGACGCAATTGCGCACGCAGAAGCTTGCGCGCCATGAGCCTGAAGGCGTCATCCTCTTCTACCCCTATTGCGGTCAAGGCGCCCGCTCGCGCTTCGCCGGATGGGCGGGCGACGCGCCAGCGATCACCTTCATCGCAGGCTCCGACCGGATCGTGAACGCTGACGAATGTCTGTCGGTCTTCAAGGCGCTGGAACGGCGCGGCGAGAACATCGATTTACATTATTATCCGGATGCCGATCATGTGTTCGACAATGCCGCGCTCGAAGGCGAAGACGCGCAGTATTACATCGAAGAATACGCCAAAGACGCCACCGAGAAGGTGAAAGCGTTTCTGGCCTCGCGGAAGTAATCTACCGCGAGGCTTTTTCTTCCAGGCCCGAGACCCCTTCCCGGCTCGCGAGGACGCCGGCGACGTCCGCTGGCTTGACGCCGGCCGCCGCCATTAAGACGAGCAGATGATAGAGCGTGTCGGCGGCCTCGGCGGCCAGCTCTTCGCGCCCGCCCATGGCGCCGGCGATGGCGGCTTCAACCGCTTCCTCGCCGAATTTCTTGGCGCAACGCGCTGGCCCCTCCCTCAGGAGTTTCGCCGTGTAGGAGGCCTCGGGATCGCCGCCTTTGCGCGCGTCAATCACCGCGTAAAGACGGTCCAGCGTATCGCCCAGACTGATTTTTTCACTCATCGCTATCGCCTCACCTCTACGCCCGCGGCCGCCAAAGTCTCTTTTGCGTCGCCTACGGAGAATTCGCCAAAATGGAAGATCGACGCGGCGAGAACGGCGCTCGCCCCGCCGTCGCGCACCGCCTCGACCAGATGCTCAAGCGCCCCGGCGCCGCCGGATGCGATCACCGGGATCGACACCGCGTCCGACACTGCGCGCGTCAAGGCGATATCATAGCCCGTCTTGACGCCGTCGCCATCCATTGAGGTAAGGAGAATCTCGCCCGCGCCGCGCGCGGCCATATCGCGCGCGAACGCCACCGCGTCGAGCCCCGTTGGCGTCCTTCCGCCATGGGTGAAAATCTCCCACCGCCCCTCGCCGACACGCCGCGCATCAATGGCGACGACCACGCATTGGGCGCCGAACTGGGAGGCCGCGCGGCCGATCAAGTCCGGGTCTTTCACCGCCGCGGTATTGACCGCAACCTTATCGGCGCCGGTTTGCAACAACGCCCTGAAATCCTCAACGGCGCGCACGCCGCCGCCTACGGTAAACGGCATAAAGCACCGTTCGGCGACCTCGGCGACCTTGTCATGGAGAACGCCCCGCCCCTCATGGCTTGCAGAAATATCGAGAAAACAGAGCTCGTCCGCGCCCGCTTCATCATAAGCGATCGCCGCTTCGGCTGGATCGCCGGCGTCGCGCAGATCGACGAAATTGACGCCTTTCACGACGCGTCCGTCTTTGACGTCGAGACAAGGGATAACCCTGACCTTCAGCATACGGTTCCTTTACGCCCAATAAGGCGTCATCGACGAAAACGCGCGCCAGTCTTCGAGAATGCGCGCCGATGCAGCGTGCGCGCGCGCAGTTTGATAGCCGCTGACAAACCCCGCGGCGCGCATCGCCGCCTTCCCTTCCCCCGAAGCGGCGCGCGTTGCAAGCGCCTGAGCGACCGCCGCGTCATTGAGCGCGCCGAAGCCCTGCTGCAATGACGCCAGCGCCTGAAAATAAGGTTTGCGCGCGTCCCGGCCATAGAGGTCGCGAAACAGTTGCGCGCTATAGCGCAATTTTTTGAGCGCCAGCCGCAACGGATGACCGGCGGCGAGATCTTTCAGCGCAAGGCCCGCCCCCGCCTCGCGCGCCGCAGCAAGCCGGGCCTCGAGCGCATTGGTCGCGAACGCGACCACGGGGGTCTCGGCTTTGCTGAAGACGCGCTTTGACGGCGCGTCCGCCACGCGCGCGAGATCCAGAAGAAAAAGGGAAAAATCAGGGCTGGCGTTCAGCTCCGCGATGCGCGCCGCCGCCGCAAGCTGATGCTGGCGCGCCGCCGCTTGCAAGTCGGCCATACCACCCGGCGTCTCCCCCGTCGCGGCGACAGACGGCAGCGTCTGCGTGAGGAAAACGTCCCAGTCGCGCGCCTCGCCGAGAAGCCGCGCAAAGCCGCGCGCGCGCCTTGAGAGGCGACTCAAATCCTTGTTCGGCGCAGCGGCGCGGAAGATGCGCTCATAGGTGCGCAGGCGTCGCAAGAGAACGCGCATCTGACGAAGGGGCTCGCCCGCCGGGCGCTCCTGAAGGAGCGGCGCCAGCGCAAGAGCGCGCCGCGCACAGAAAGCGATCCCGCCATGGTAAACCGCGCCCACGGTCTGATCAGGCCGCACGCTGATTTTGTTCGCCGGCGCCATGAGACGCGCGCGATCTGTGAAGCGCGCCGTCCTCACCGCCGGATCAGGGCTCACCGGCGTCAACGCGCCCGCGCTTTCCTCAAGGCAAAGCCGCGCCACGTCGTAAAGCGCCGACCGGCGCCCCTTCTTCACGGTGAGAGAAATCTCCGCGAAGGTCGCCCGCCGTTCATCGCCGAAATCGCCCACGCACTGATCGACGGTCGCAATCAGCCGCGTCCCGCCCTTGCGCAGCTTCATTGTCTGGCGCGCCCGCTCCACCGAAAAGACGCCGCCCGCGCCGATGGCGGTTTTTTCATGGACAATCGCGCGCCGGACGGCGCCTTTCGCCAACGCCCGCACAACGTATGACCGGGCGAAGGCCGAACCCGCCGCGGCGCTACCGGTGAAAACCAATTGGGGCTTGTTTGGGTCGTGCGTCATGAAAACCGGATTTTTGCGGGTGGTGGACGTGGCGTCGGTAATGGCGCCGGAGGATTGCGACAGCAAGCGGCGCGCCAATGAATTGCCGTGGGTATGGCTGGCGCGTCAGGGCCGCATGGCGGCGGCGCGCGCCTCGGCGCGGTCGATGCGGCCGTCGTAAAGCGCACGGCCGATAATGACGCCTTCAATCCCTTCGGGCGCGGCGGCGAGCGCGCGGATATCAGCGACCGACGAGACCCCGCCGGAGGCGATTACGGGGATGGAAAGGGCCTCGGCGAGCGCCGCCGTGGCGTCCACATTGACCCCGGTAAGCGCGCCATCGCGGCCAATGTCGGTATAGATGAGCGCCGCAACGCCCTGATCTTCATAGCGTTTTCCGATCTCCGCCGCGGTATGGCCGGTATCGCCCGCCCAGCCGTCCGTTTTAACGCGGCCATCGCGCGCGTCGACGCCGATAATGATCTGCCCGGGGAAAGCGCGCGCGGCTTCCTTCACAAAGTCGGGATCGCGCACGGCGGCGGTTCCCAAAATGACCCGGGCGAGCCCCCGGGAAATCCAGGCTTCCACATCGGCCATACCGCGCACGCCGCCGCCAAGCTGGCACGCCGCATCCGTCGCTTTCAGGATCGATGTGACCGCCGCCGCATTTTCCGATCGCCCGGCGAAGGCGCCGTCAAGATCGACAATGTGAAGCCGGTCATACCCGGCGCTCGCGAACGCATGCGCCTGCGCCGCCGGATCCTCATTATAGGTCGTCGCCTGATCCATTTCCCCGTGCATGAGGCGCACGCAAACGCCGCCTTTAAGGTCAATCGCGGGGTAAAGGGTGAGGGCGGTCTTACTGTTGTCGGGAGCGGCTGTCATGACGGCGTCCATGTGAGGAAGGCGGCGATCAACGCAAGGCCGGCGCGCTGACTTTTTTCCGGATGGAACTGAACACCCACAATATTGTCCCGCGCGACGCCCGCAGCGAGCGGGCCGCCATGATCGCATACGGCAATTTTTTCTTCCGCTCTTTCGACATCGAAATGAAAAGAATTCGCGAAGTAGAAATCCTGGGGCAGGTCGAGGCCATCGATCATGGGGTGAGGGGCAGAGGCTGACACGCTGTTCCAGCCCATGTGGGGGACAGAAAGCGCGGGATCGGCCGGCTCAATTTTTTTGACGTCGCCCGCGATCCAGCCGAGCCCCGGCGTCTCGCCGAATTCAAGCCCGCGCGTCGCCAGAAGCTGCATGCCGACACAAATGCCAAGAAAAGGTCGTCTCGACTGCAAAACGGCTTTCTCCATGGCGGCGATCATGCCCGGCGCTGCATCAAGGCCGGCGCGGCAGGCGGCGAACGCGCCGACGCCGGGCAAGACGATCCGATCCGCGACCGCGACCGCGTCCGCCGACCCCGTAACCACAATATCCGTGTCGAGGGCGCGCTCACTGACGACCCGCTCAAACGCCTTTTGCACCGAGCGCAAATTGCCCGAGCCGTAATCGATAATCGCGACGCATTCAGCCATAGCGCCGAGTTTTTAGGCGTTCAGGACCGAAAAGCAATCGGCGCGCGCGGCCCGATCAAAGTGCGCATAAAGTCAGCGAAGGCCTTGGTTTTCGCAGGCGTAAACTGGCGGGACGGCGTGACGATCCAGAGACCCGACGACCCGCCTGGTTCCGCGCCGCTGGCGGTCCATTCCGTCAGTACAGAGACGAGTGCGCCCTCAGCAATGTCGCTATCGACCATCCAATCAGCCAGAAGCGCAACGCCCATGCCCGATTTGACGCAAGACGCGAGCGCCGCCGCATTGGAAATCGACGCGGCTGGTTTGATCTCGATCTCTTCCGCCGCGCCGTTGCATTCAAAGCGCCAGCGCGAGCGAAACGCCGGGTAGGGATAGGTAAGGCACGCGTGATCCGCCAAATCGCGCGGCGAGGCCAACGGCGGCGCGCTTTCAAGATAGGCGGGACTAGCGACCAACAGATACCGCACGTCCGCCAACCGCTGCGCAATTAACGCGCTGTCGTCGAGCGCGCCATGGCGGACCGCCACATCGATGCGTTCGGCGATCAGGTCGCTGACGCCGTCAGAGAGGATGAGCTCCACAGAGAGCTTCGGGTACTGATCATGGAATTGCGCCAACGCCGGCGCGATCACTTTCTGACCGAAAGAAACGGACGCCGCCACGCGCAACGCGCCCGCCACCGCGCTGACGCCAGAAGCCGCTGCTTCCGCCGCGGCGTCAATTTCATCGAGCGCCGGGGCGATCCGGGCGAGGAATTTTTCGCCCGCC
>CAWUIM010000115.1:0-5847 GCA_963922595.1 uncultured Parvularculaceae bacterium | reverse complement strand
GCCGGCGGCGAGCGTGTGGTGCGTCTCAAAACCCAGGGCGAGGCGGCGTCCAAGGCGGCGCAGGCGCTGATCGACGGGCTCGACGGCGGCTATCTGACCGCCAACGCCCTCACCATTATTGAGGCGGGCGAGCTGACGCCGCGCTCCGGCTTGCGCAAGATGTTTGAAAAGGCCAAGCGCGCCGCCGCCCTGCCCTGTTACGTGGACGGTCCCGGCGACGTGCGCGCTCTCGCCATGGAAGCGGCGCAGGCCGAAAACCTGACGTTTGAAAAGGACGCGCTCGATTTTCTGATCTCGCTCCTTGGCGAAGACCGGGGCGTTAGCCGGTCGGAAATCGACAAGCTTATTCTCTACAAGGGACTGAAAGATCAGCGCGACGGCCCCGGCGAGATCAGCCTAGAGGACGTGAAAATCATGCTGGTCGACGGGGTGGGCGACGTCATGAACGAAGCCGCGGACGCGGTCGCGGACGGCGCGCCCGACATATTGGCGGCCGCGCTGCACCGGTCGGCCCGCGCCGGCGCAAGCCCCATCGGCCTCTTGCGTTCGTTACAGCGCGCATTCAGCCGTCTGCATACGGCGCAAACCTATGTGGCGCAGGGCGATGCGCCCGCGAGCGCCATGAAACGCCTGAAGCCGCCGGTGTTTTATATCGAGCAAAAGCCGTTCGAGCGGCGCTTGCGGCGATGGCCGATGAAGCGCCTCGACTTGGCGCTCGATATGCTGATCGAGGCGGAACTCGCCGCCAAGACAACGGGCTCACCGCAACGCGAAATTGTGGAGCGCACCGCCCTGCGCCTGTCGCACATGGCGGGCAGATAAGCGCAACGGCCTGCCCCAGAACGCCGATTGACCTTTGTCAAACCTGGGCAAGCCTCCCTCGGCCTATCCTTCTGAGAACCAAGACACAGAAGGGAAGGTGCGCCATGGGCGTGAAATCAATCAAAACATTTTTGGCCGGCGCTGCCATTAGCGCCATAACGGCCAGCGCAGCGTTTGCAGCGCCGCCGCCATTTGTTTTTCATTATGATCAGGAAACGCTGGACAGCAGCCAGGGCATAAAACGCATCTACAAGCGCATCGGCGAGGAAGCCGAAGAGCGCTGCGCCGGCGAGGAAATGAGCGACGCTTGCCGCCGCATGACGATCGCCCAAACGGTGGAGAATTTGGACGATAAGAGCCTGACAGACTTACACGAAAAAGAAACAGCGGGAGAGGCCACCGTTGAAACGCCGGAGTCGGTGTTCACGTTTAACTTCACCGACCAGGATCTCGATACGGTTGGCGGCACACGGCGTTTCTATGAACGCCTGCAAACCGAAATCGGCGTCTTTTGCCAATGGCGGGAAGTCGAGGAAGGCGTCGGAGAATGCCGCGAAATGCTTCTCGACATGGTCGTCGAGGGGGTCGATGAACGCGGTCTCGACCGGCGCCACGAGAAAGAAAAACGCAAAGGATCGGTATTCATCGTCGACCAGTGACGGCCTGACAATGATAAAAGCCTAGACGCCTGAATCCATCAGTCTACGGACTACATCGTCGAGCTGGTCGAGATTGAGATAGCGGATTGTCACCGCGCCGGCGCCCTTTTTCGAATGCTCGATTTCAACCTCAAGGCCCAAGGCCGCCGCGAGATCGGCCTCAAGGGCGCGGGTGTCGGCGTCTTTCTTAGCCCCGGAAGACTTGGCTTTCGGCTCCTCCAGAAACGGCTTCTTGCCGCCATCGGGGGCTCCCGTAAGCGCTTTAACGAGCGCCTCGGTTTCCCGTACGGAAAGCTGTTCCTGCACAATCTTGAGGCAGAGGGCGTCCGGGTCCGGCGCACCGAGAAGCGCGCGGGCGTGGCCCATCGTAATGTCGCCGACCATGGTGGCGGCGCGGGTCGTCTCCGACAGATCAAGAAGCCGCATCATGTTCGCTACATGGCTGCGCGACTTGCCCACCGCTTTGGCGATCTGCTCCTGCTTGCGCCCATAAACATCGGCGAGGCGCTGATAGGCTTCGGCCTCCTCGATCGGGTTGAGATCGACGCGCTGAATGTTCTCGATCAGCGCGATTTCAGCGGTCTCTTGGTCGCTCAGTTCACGGATTAAAACCGGAACATCGTGGAGTTGCGCTTTTTGCGCGGCGCGCCACCGGCGCTCGCCAGCGACAATCTCATAGTCGCCGCCCGACAGCGGGCGCACCAGGATCGGCTGCAAAAGCCCCCGCGCCTTGATCGACACGGCGAGGTCGGCGATCGCATCCTCATTGAAGGCGCGCCGCGGCTGGTCGGGGTTTGGTTTCAGCGCTTCCAGCGGCAGGGTCTGACGTGGGCGCGGGCCATCCGCGCCAACCTTTTCGCTTTTACTTTCAACGGTTTCACGCTTTTTCGGGGAGTCGCCGAGGAGCGCGTCGAGCCCCCGTCCCAGGCCCTTTCCGGCTTTTTTCTTTTGTGCGGCCATGGTCTTTTCTTCTCTTCTTACGCCGCCTGCCGGCCGTCTTTTTCGCGCTGAATGACCTCCGACGCGAGCCGGATATAGGCCTGACTGCCCGGGCATTTGAGGTCGTAAAGCAAGGCTGGCTTACCATGACTCGGGGCCTCGGAAATGCGCACATTACGCGGGATCACCGTCTTGAAGACCTTGTCGTTCATATGGGCGCGCACATCGTCTTCCACCTGGGCGGAGAGATTGTTGCGCCGATCGTACATGGTCAGGACGATCCCCTGCAGCACGAGATCGGGATTGATCCGCTCACGCACGGTCTCCAGCGTTCGGAGAATCTGGCTCAAGCCTTCAAGGGCGAAGAATTCGGTCTGCAGCGGAATGATCACCGCATCGGACGCCGCCAGCGCGTTCACCGTCAAAAGGCTCAAGGATGGCGGACAATCGATCACCACATAGGTGAACGCCTCATCGGACGCCGCCTGGCGCGAATATTCCTCGAACGCGTCCTTAAGGCGGAAGTGTCGGCGGTCGGCGTCGATCAGCTCCACCTCGGCGCCGGCGAGATCGACGCCGCCGGGCGCAAGTTTCAGGCGCGGTATGCCCGTGTCCACGACGGCGGCCTCCAGACGATACTCGCCCATGAGCACGTCATAGGTGGTCACATCCCTATCCGACGAGGCGACGCCAAGGCCGGTGGAGGCGTTGCCCTGCGGATCGAGGTCGATCATCAAAACACGCTCGCCCACCGCCGCCAGCGCTGTCGACAGGTTGATCGCAGTCGTCGTCTTACCGACGCCGCCTTTCTGATTGGCGATGGCGAGAACGCGAGGAGTGGGACGGCTGGGCAAAGCAACAAATCCAATCAGCGTGGGGCGGGTCCGCGTGGAACCAGGTTTTTGATCTCAAATATGGTCGCGTTCTCATCGGTCAGGCTTGGATGGCGCGACACGTCCATTCGCCATGATTTGAGGGCCTCGGTCAATTCTTCCTCGGCCTTCGCCCCTTTCGGAAACAGGAGCGTCGTATTTCTTCCTGAAATTCCATGGGCGTAGGCGCAAAGCTTGCGGGTAGCGCTTAAGGCCCGCGCCGTGATGACATCAGGCGGCGCTACCGACACAGCCTCAATCCGTTGCGGTAAGACCGTCACGTTGGAGAGCCCCATGGCCGACGCCGCCGTTTCCAGGAACGCGGCCTTCTTACCCGTCGATTCCACCAGAGTCACAGATAGTCCGTGCCCGCCCTTTTCGTCAGCGCTGAGCGCCGCGAGCACCAGGCCGGGAAAACCGGCGCCGCTGCCGAGATCAACGAGCGTCCTGGCGCCGGCCGGCAGCAAAGGAAATAGCTGCGCGGAATCGAGGTAGTGCCGCGACCACCGATCATCGATGGTCGAACGCGCGATCAGGTTCGTGTGCGCCGCTGTTTCCAGCAACAACGCATCAAAGGCCTCAAGCCTTTCCAGCGTTCCACGTGAAACATTTGCGCGGGCCGCGAATTCTTCTGGCGTTATTGCGGTCGACGTTTGGGTTTCCGACATTACCGGACCGCCGCCTGTCCGTGCTTTTTGACCCAGGCGAGCAACACCGCTAGCGCCGCCGGCGTCACCCCTTCGATCCGTCCGGCCTGACCGAGGGTCATCGGGCGCGCGTCCATCAGCTTCTGGCGAACTTCGTTCGAAAGCCCATTGATCGCCTCGTAGGGCAAATCGACGGAAAGCTTCAGGCTCTCGTCTTTCTTGAAAGCGAGAATATCCGCCTCCTGACGATCAAGATAGCCAGAGTAAAGCCCCTCGATCTCAAGCTGCTCGCCAATGTCGGGCGCAAGGTCGCCGAGCTGCGGCCAGATGCACGCAAGATCACCGAGCCCGACGTTCGGCAGGGATAGCAGATCAATGACCGAGCGGCGACGGCCATCCTGATTGATGGCGATGTCGTATTTCGCAGCCTCGTTGGGGGTGAGCGTCGTCTGGCGCGCCCACGCCCTTAACTCTTCCAGCGCGCGATGTTTCACGTGAAACGCGCTCGCCCGCTCGGCGCCCACAAGCCCGATGCGTTCGCCTCGCGCCGTCAGACGCTGGTCGGCATTATCGGCGCGGAGCGTCAAGCGATACTCCGCACGCGAGGTAAACATCCGATAGGGCTCGGTGACGCCGCGCGTGACGAGATCGTCGATCATCACGCCGATATAACCTTCCGACCGGTCGATCAGGATCGGCTCCGAGCCAGCCACTTTCGCCGCCGCATTGGCCCCTGCGATAAGGCCCTGCGCCCCGGCTTCTTCATATCCAGTGGTGCCGTTGATCTGCCCGGCGAGGAAGAGGCCCGGCAGCCGCTTGGTCTCCAACGTCGGCGCCAATTCGCGCGGGTCCACATAATCATACTCGATGGCGTAGCCGTGACGGATAACCCGCGCCGCCTCCAGGCCGGGGATTGTTTTCAAAAACGCATCCTGAACCGTCTCCGGCAGCGACGTGGAAATGCCGTTCGGATAGACCGTGTGGCACGGCGGCGTTCCGTCCTCCGGCGCGGTCAGACCTTCAGGCTCCAGGAAGATCTGGTGGCTCTCTTTTTCTTTGAACCGGACGATCTTGTCTTCGATGGACGGGCAATAGCGCGGTCCGCGCCCGGAAATTGCGCCGCCATAGACCGCAGAATATTGCAGGTTCTCTTCGATGATCCGGTGCGTTTCACGTGAAGTATGGGTCACCCCGCAGGCGATTTGCGGGACTGTGATTGCAGCATTCATGAAAGAGAACGGAACCGGCCGCTCGTCTGCAGGCTGCATTTCGAGCGCGGCCCAATCAATCGTTCGGCCATCGAGCCGCGCAGGCGTCCCCGTTTTCAGGCGGTCCATCCGAAAGCCAGCGCCATAGAGCCGGTCGGACAGACCGACGGCCGGCGCCTCGACGCCATCGGCCCCACGCGCCCTGCCCGCCGGAATACGCCGGTCGCCGATATGGATGACGCCTTTCAGAAACGTGCCCGTAGTGAGCACCACCGCGCGCGCGCGGATCGCCGTTCCGTCGGCGCCCAAGACGCCGACCACGGATGTTCCACGTGAAACATCTTCGGTGAGCACGTCTTCCACCGCCATCTCTAGTACGTCGAGATTTTCCGTAGCCGCGATCGCCCCCTGCATATGTTTGCGATAGAGCGCGCGGTCGGCCTGCGCACGGGGGCCACGCACCGCCGGTCCTTTGGATCGGTTCAGCATCCGGAACTGAATGCCCGCCTGATCGATGACGCTTCCCATGAGCCCATCCAGCGCATCGATCTCCCGGACGAGGTGGCCTTTGCCGAGTCCGCCGATCGCCGGATTGCAAGACATCTCGCCGATCGTGTCTTTGCGATGGGTCGCCAGAAGCGTGCGCGCGCCCATGCGCGCGGCGGCGCGGTTGGATTCCACCGTATGTTCGGGGAACTGA
>CAWUIM010000114.1:0-6197 GCA_963922595.1 uncultured Parvularculaceae bacterium | reverse complement strand
ATGCAACGGCACCGGCACAAGAACCGCGCCGTCGGGCGCTGTCGCGGCGGCCCGGCGCGCGAGCCACGCGCCAAACATCGGCGCATATTCGGTCCGGTCGGCATGCTTGAAGGCGACGATCAGCTTGTGGCTGGCGTCGTCATAGAGAAGCGCGGCGCGCGCGCTGTCAAACGCCGGACGGTTGGCGATACAAGCGCCGCACATTGCGCCGTCGCCATGGTCGTAGGCGAAGGGAGCACCGCATGAAGCGCAGGCCGGATCGTCGATAAATTGAAGCTTCGACCAACCCGCGGCGCTGAGGACGCCGGGATCACGCACCGCCTCCCCCGTGACCGGGCATTGGGGCGGCAGAACGGCGTCAAGCAGACGCCGGGCGCCCCGCGCCACCGGCGGCGCCATATGGCTTAACAGAGCGCTGAACATCGCATCGACTTTAGGCGCGATCACCTGCGTGAGGCAAACCGATTGCGCGACGGGAGCGATCGCGTCACCTTGAGCCATGAACCGTAATCCGTCTTCACCGGGCGCGCCGCCGGAAATCTTTGACCGGTCGTTGCTCCGCAAACGCCGCGCACGAGCGGCGAAAACGCTTGCGGCCGCATCTTTTCTTCACGAGCGGGCGATGGCCGATATTGTGGACCGGTTGGAGACGGTGACCCGGCGATTTGATCGCGCCCTCTTCTATGGCGCAGGGCCGCTCGTTGAAACGCTTTCGGCCGAGTGCGGGATCAGCCACATAATTAACGCAGATTTGGCGGCGCAGAGAGTGGCGAGCGGCGGCGCCCGCATTGTGTGCGACGAGGAATGGTGGCCGTTTGCGCCGGCGCAATTTGACTTGATCGTCAGCTTACTGACACTTCATCACGCCAATGACCTGGTGGGCGCGCTGACCCAAATGCGTCAATCGTTAAAACCGGACGGTCTATTTCTTGGCGTCTTGTTCGGCGAAGAAACCCTCAAGTCGATGCGCGAGGCGCTCTATGCGGCGGAAGCGGAATCCGCCGGCGGGGTGTCGCCACGCGTCATTCCGTTCGCGAGCGTGCGCGATCTCGGCGGCGCATTACAAAGAGCAGGGTTCGCGATGCCGGTCGCCGACATGGACGCCGTAACCGTGCGCTACGCCAATCCCCTCAAATTGTTCGCGGACTTGCGCGCCATGGGGGAGACGAATGTTCTCAAAAATCGGGGCGCGCCGCTAACACGTCAGATGATTGCGCGCGCCGCCCAAGGGATGCGCGACGCGTCAGCGGACGCCGACAGTGTCGAGGTGGAATTTAATCTTGTCTATCTGACGGGATGGGCCCCGGCGACGACGCAGCCGAAGCCCTTGCGCCCCGGCTCCGCGACGCAATCCATGGCCGAGGCTGTGAAAAAATTGTGAGCCCTAGTTCTCAAGATTGCTTGAGATTTCCGAATACATACCCTCTGTATTGGTGGCGTATTGACGAACGGCGCCGACAATCGCCACGAAAATCAGGGAAACGATCAAGCCGTACTCGATGGCTGTGGCGCCGTCTTCATCTTCAAGAAACCGCGCGAAAATTGCCGGCAAATCGCCTGAACCGAGCTTGGTTTTCAGTCCGCTCAACATAGCATATCCCTTAACTGCGCCGCCAACGGAATGTCCGCGGGCGGCATCTTGCATCCACTCAATTCTTGCGGCCGAACCCACTTTATGGCTTGCGCTTCAATCGCGCGTGGTTGTCCGGTCCACTTCCTGCACGCGAAAAGTGGCATCAATAGATGAAAGTCTTCTGAATCGTGGGACGCAAATGCGACCGGCGCCAAACAAGCGGTCTCGGTATCGACGCCTAATTCCTCGTTCAGTTCTCTCACCAGCGCTTGCTCGGGCGTCTCGCCTTCCATGATCTTGCCGCCGGGAAACTCCCAAAGACCCGCAAGAGGGTCTCCTTCCCGACGCTGCGCCAACAGAACGCGACCATCGCGATCAATCAGCGCGCACGCCGCCACGAGCATGAGCTTGGCCATCTTTTCGCCTTAATTGTGCCCCCGCGGGCGTTACCAAAGAGTAATGAAACACAGTAAATGAGCATTCATCGTTAATCTGTTGAAACCATTACGCAATCATTGCCTGGCCTCAATTGGTCGGCGAGCCGGCCGGCGGCGTCTCAGGCACGGCCTGCACAGCATCGGGGCGATAGAACGTGACCTGCTTTTCTTCCTCCAGCGCGGCCAGCGCCGCCTCGATTTCACGCATGCGCAGGAATTGTTCGATTGGTTCCTTCACCTCTTCAAAGCCAACGCCTTCAGTCGGACGCCGATCAGTTACTTCAAGCACGTGCCAGCCGAATTCCGTTTGAAAGAGCGGTGCGAAATTCCCGGGCTCGGTCGAAAAGGCCGCGCCTGCGAACGCCGGCGTCACCATGTCTTTTGTTACGTAGCCGATCTCGCCTCCGAGCGGGGCTGTCGCCCGATCCAGCGAATTGTCCTTGGCGAGCTCGGCGAAATCGCCGCCGGCCACCAGTAATTGCAACAGCATCACAGCCTCCTCCTGAGACTCAACGACAATGTGGCGCGCTTTTACCTCATCGCCGAGCTTGGTCACGCCGGCCTGGGACTCGTAAAAAGCGCGCACAGCCTCCGGCGTCACCACAGCGCCGATGCGGTCCTCCAGGAGCGCCGCCGCCAGAATGCGGTCCCGTGCGATCTGGATCCGCCGCGCCACCGATGATTTACGATGCACGCCCTCATCAACGGCTTCGCGCGCCAACAGGCGTTGCTCCACATAGCTGTCGACGAGGCCGCGCGAAAAAGCGGTGGCCGGCGTTAACGTCTCGCCTTCACGCAATTGCCCAGCGGACCGCGCCGCCGCCGTCACATCGGAAAGATGCACATAGCGCCCGCCGATGCGCGCCAGGATGGGGTCTTCGGCGTCCACCGGCGCGCGCGGACCGCTTTCCCCGGGTTCGGCGTAATCTTGCGGCGCGAAAAACACATTATCGGCGATCCACAACCCCGCAATGATCCAGATAATGCCGGCGATGGCCACATAGGCGCGCCCGGCGCGCGTGGGGAGCCAGGCGATGAAATCCTTGGAACCGCGCCAGACAGCCCGGGCGGCTGTACCGAGCCCCGCCGTGACCGCCATAAGAAAATGCCGGACGCCCTGCCACAAAGCGCCGTCGAGCGCGCCAGCGATCCGCCAAACCGTGGCGATCAATTTTCCGACCGCCCGGAGCACCGCCATAACGGCCCCGCCGACGGCGCGGCCAATATCGCCCGCCGTATCGAGATTTGAAGATTTGCCGCTCTTGGTCATAGACAGCGTTGACGGACCCTCATCTTGCGCGTTCCCGTTCCCCTGCCTCTCGCGCCGCTCCAATTCGAATTCTACAGCGTTCGTTGACACTTAAAACGCCCCTGCTTATCTCACGTCTACTCATCACATGGGGTTATCGCATGTCTCGGCGGGCTTCTCCTCCGCGCGATGACACGAAATTACTGATTAAGGCTTACCTTTATGGCGCTTCTCGGGATTGCAAAGAAGATTTTCGGGTCCTCAAACGACCGTCGGCTGAAGCCCAAATGGCGCCGCGTCGAAGCCATCAACGCCCTTGAAGACGACCTCGCGAAACTGACCGACACGCAATTGGCGGCGAAAACCGCCGACTATAAAAAGCGTTACGAAGACGGCGAGACGCTCGACGATCTCCTGGAAGAAGCGTTCGCCACCGTCCGCGAGGCGGCCAAGCGCGCGCTCGGTCAGCGCCATTACGACGTTCAGCTGGTGGGCGGCATGGTGCTCCATGGCGGCGACATCGCCGAGATGAAGACCGGCGAAGGCAAGACCCTGGTCGCGACGCTTCCCGTTTATCTGAACGCGCTCACCGGGCGCGGCGTCCACGTCATCACGGTCAACGATTATCTCGCCAGCCGCGACGCGGAATGGATGGGCCGGGTCTATGAACGCCTCGGCATGACAACCGGGTGCATCGTACACGGACTGGATGACCGCCAACGGCGCGAGGCCTACGCCTGCGACATCACCTACGGCACCAATAACGAATTCGGTTTCGACTATCTGCGCGACAATATGAAATCGACCATGGAAGAGATGGTCCAGCGCGGTCACCACTTCGCGATTGTGGACGAGGTCGATTCCATTTTGATCGACGAGGCGCGTACGCCGCTGATCATTTCAGGGCCTACGGATGATAAATCCGAACTCTATATGACGATCGACGGCTTCATCCCGAAACTTGACGAAGACGACTACGAAATCGACGAAAAAGCCCGCTCCATCGTTCTGACCGAAGAGGGCAATGAGAAGATCGAAGACCTTTTGCGCGAGGCGAGTCTGCTTGAAGGCGATAGTCTTTATGACGCGGTCAATATCTCCGTCGTTCACCATGTGAATCAGGCGCTGAAAGCGCATAAGATTTTCCAGAAAGACAAAGACTATATCGTCCGCGGCAATAAGGTCGTGATCATCGATGAATTCACCGGCCGCATGATGGAAGGCCGGCGCTGGTCGGAAGGCCTGCACCAGGCGGTGGAAGCCAAAGAGAAAGCCGAGATCCAACCCGAAAACCAGACCCTCGCTTCAATCACCTTCCAAAATTATTTCCGGCTTTATGAAAAGCTCGCCGGCATGACCGGCACCGCGATGACGGAAGAAGCCGAATTCGCCGATATTTACAAACTGAATTCGTTTGAAATCCCCACCAACAAGCCGATCGCGCGCGAGGATTTCGACGACGAACTCTACATGACGGCGGAAGAAAAATACAAAGCCATCGCCGTCCAGATCGCCGATTGCCACCGCCGCGAACAGCCTGTCCTCGTCGGCACGGTCTCCATTGAGAAGTCGGAAGTTCTGTCGAACCTCCTCTCCGACAAAAAATTCTTCAAGCAAGTGGCGCAGTCCCTGCGTGAGCGTGCGGATGAACTGAAAGAGAAGGAAGCCGATCTAAAAGCCGAAACGCTCGACCGCGCGGATTATCTTGAATCGCTCTCCGCCAAAAAGATCCCGGTGCCCCATAATGTTCTGAATGCGCGCTTCCACGAGCAGGAAGCGGAAATCGTCGCGCAGGCCGGCGCGCCCGGCGCCGTCACGATTGCGACGAACATGGCCGGCCGCGGCACCGACATCCAGCTCGGCGGCTCGGTGGACATGGAACTGATGGCGTCCCTCGAAGAAGGCGACGACGAAGCAACCATCGCCAGCAAGAGATCCGACATCGAAGCGAAAATCGAAAGCGCGAAGCAAAAGGCGCTGGAGGCCGGCGGTCTTTATGTTCTCGCCACCGAACGCCACGAAAGCCGGCGTATCGACAATCAGTTGCGCGGACGTTCCGGCCGTCAGGGCGATCCCGGCGCCACCAAGTTTTTCTTGTCGCTGGAAGACGACCTCATGCGCATCTTCGGGTCCGGCATGGAGAAAATGCTCAAACGCTTCGGCATTCAGCCGGATGAATCGATCGAGCATCCGTGGTTCACCAAAGCCGTTGAGACCGCGCAGAAAAAAGTTGAACAGCGCAATTTCGACATGCGCAAAAACGTCCTGAAATTTGACGACGTCATCAACGATCAGCGCAAGGCGATCTTCGAGCAGCGCATCGAGTTCATGTCGTCTGACACCGTCGACGATATCGTCACCGACATGCGCGAACAGCTTGTGGACGATGTCGTCGCTGCGCGCATCCCGCCCAAATCCTATGCGGAGCAATGGGACCTTGACGGCCTCAGCGCGGACCTGGACGAAGTCTTCAGCAAGGACTTCGACGTGAAGAGATGGGCCGCCGAGGAAGGCGTCGCCGACGCGGAAATCGTCGAACGGCTCAGCGAAGAAACGTCAAAGCTCGCGGCGCAGCGCGCAGCGGAAGTCGGATCGGAAACGATGCGCCGGGTTGAAAAAGCGTTTCTCCTCCACGTCCTCGACACCAATTGGCGTGAGCACCTGCAGCAGCTCGATCACCTCCGCTCGGTGATCTGGATGCGCTCTCATGCGCAGCGCGATCCGGTCAACGAGTTCAAGACGGAATCCTTCGCTCTGTTTGAAAGCCTCCTCGACGGTCTGCGCCGCGACGTGACCCGCATGCTGATGCATGTTCAGGTGCGCGCGCCGGAAGAAGCGATGCCCGAACGCCGCGATATTCCGACCACGGAAACCCATGTGGACGCAACAACGGGCGAGAACGTAATGGCCGGCGCGCCAGCCCGCGGCGCCTCCGCCG
>CAWUIM010000113.1:0-6354 GCA_963922595.1 uncultured Parvularculaceae bacterium | reverse complement strand
CCGTCTCGTCGGCGCGACGCCCGAAGCCGCGCCCGATCCGGTGAAGATCGCCCAGGCGGCGACGACACCCGCACCCGAAACGCCGGCGCCAGCGTCGGAAGAACGGCTTGCCCCGGCCGCCGCGCCAGTCAAAGCCGTAGAGGAACCGTATACGGAAAAAGCGGAGCCGAAGAAGAAAAAGTCATCAAAATTACGCCCTGCGGCGGAGATCATCCGCGGCGTTCTCGCAGCGCAATCGGCGGCCTGGAACGAAGGCGATCTTGAAGCCTTCATGGCCGGCTATTGGAAGAGCCCCGATCTGCGGTTCGTCTCCGACACCGAGGTCACCAGCGGCTGGTCGCAAACGCTGAAACGGTACCAGAAACGCTATGGCGACGGCGGCGATCTCGGGCAATTGTCGTTTAAAAAGCTCGACGTGGAAATGGTCACTGACGATGTGGCGATTGTCGTCGGCCGGTTTTACCTGGAGCGCGACGCAGCCACGAACACAGGCGTCTTTACGCTCGTTATGAAACAGATCGACGGGCGCTGGCGCATCGTGCATGATCACACAGCCGCCGAAAAAACGGCGTCTGCGGAATAAGGCGCGCCTCTTCTCCTGTAATTTCCTGGCGTATCCGCTCTTGCTCGAAATGGATTAGACGATGCTGATCAGCCGGGTCGCCGCCGCCCTTAAGCGTCAGGACTGGGCCGTTGTCGCCATCGAATTCGCCCTTGTCATTTTCGGCGTTCTCACCGCCTTACAGGTCAATAACTGGAACGCGGCGCGCGCTGACAGGGCGGGGGCCGCAAGCGCGCTTAATCGATTGCATATCGAAGTGAACGCCAATATCGCGGCCGCGGACGATCGCCTTGCGGCGATCGAAGACTCGGCGGATGTCCGCCGCGCGGGCGTGACGGCACTGCTTTCCTGCGACAGCTCGCCGGAGGCGACCAAGGCGCTGGGTGAGGCGTTAGGCAATCTCACTGGCGACATCATACCGTCATTCGTGGACAACACGCTGCGCGAGCTTGCCCGCCAGGACCGTTACCTTGATCTGTTATCGGAGGATTTCCGCGTGGCGCTAAGCGTTTATAGCGGCCGCCTCAGCGACGAACGCGAGCAGTTGAAGATCAATTTCGGGCTCATGTGGGACCGGCACGCGATCAATCACCCGCTCGTCGGTATTGAGATGCCGGACGGCGATGCTCTCGCGTCGCAATTCGTCTTCAGCGAGCCGATGGAGGCGATATGCAAAGACACAGAATTTCGCCGCAAACTCATCATGACCGAAGGGTTCCATCAATCGACCGTGCTCCGGCTAAAGCGGTTCAAGGAATGGAGCGCCGAGTTCATGACGACAGTGGAAGCCGAGCAGGCGACGTTCCGTTAGGCGGTTTCACCCCGCCATTCTGATTCTCAGAGCAAAACGGTTTCCGAACGGTGTAAATTTTACTTATGGTGAATTGTGAATTCGGCAAATCGTGAAATCCACGATGTGCCAATTGCCACAATATTTACGGTAAAGAGAAAACACGCTAGCATCTGTTAGGTAATTTCGGAGGGGACCATTGAAAATCAGTATTCTCTGGTGGTCATTGGCTGCCTTTTTTCTGGTGATCGGTTTTTCGCCTAGTGTTGCACTTGCTGGGGCGAACGATCGTTTGGACGAGTGTCCGTTGCGTTCTGTATTCATCCATAAGAAGTCTCGTACGAGCTACCAGCCTCGAGATAACCGGTGCGAGGGAAAGTTTGAGATCAAGAACAATGTCACGGCCGAACTCCATCTGATTGGGTACAGAACTGATTCCGCCGTCAAGAATGAAACCCTTGACGAACTTGATGAGATAAGACTGGGCGTGAGCAGACTAAATTCGGAGGATCCGCTGTCATTGATGGTGGTGACCACGCGCTCAAAAAACCCCTATGCCATGGACGTTGTGGATGTCGGGGGCGGACAGGAATTTGCCTGGCCGTCGGCGATTTTAAACGGGGTTTTCAAAAGAATTGAAATTGATGAGTTGGCCGGTGTTCTTTGCACCGACCGCTGTTCGCAATCTGCGGTCTATTCCCCGGCGAATATCTTCGGGGCGTCAAGGTCAGGCTTGGAAAAAATAGAAATCCTGTTGTGGTCGGAGGCGACGTTCTCTTTTCTCAATTGGACTCTTACGCCGCTTGATAATCCAAATGCGAAACCGGTTGAACGAAAATCTCGAAGAAAATACTATGGTGGGCAGCCAATTTCCATAAGACCGGGCGAGCTTGAAAGCGGGCGATGGGAGTTATCGGTTACTGCATCCGCCGCCAACGACACCGCAGATAGCCGGCGGTTTGAGATCTATGTGCCATGAAGGCGTTCGTTTCGGCGTGGTGGCGCGTCATAGACAAGAGCTTATCCTGGGTTCGCCTTCCCATGCTCACAATGATATTGCTGTTGCCGATATTAGCTATGCCGCTTGCAGTGACACGCGCACTTAGTCCCGAATTCAATCTTCTCGCGCATACCCGCGATATCGAATTTGAATTAGCCGGCGCCCTCGAATTTTCAAGCCTTGGCGTGTCTGAGTTTGGATTCAGCTCACGCTGCGACGTAATTTCCAGCGATGGATTCGAGAATGTGGATAGTGGTTTATTCGTAACCTCAGAATCCAAAATCACAATAACACGAATTTTGATCCCAAAATACACGAGAGTCTGGCTTAACGCTCAAAAGGGCGGACTAAGAATAATTGCGAAAAACGCGCCTGACCCGATCTCCGTTTCTTTTAGAAATTCCGAGGGCATGGAGGATGACGCTGGGCGCCCGATTCGCAACAGCGCCCTACATGCGAATTTTCAGCTTGATGCATCGACCGAATGCGAATTCTCGGTTTCTGGATTAGCCGGAGGAACAGAATTGACGGCGTTCGCCGCCATCGCGAGCGCGTCATTTGAAAATGTCGCCTACGTTGATGGAATGGGGCAGTTTCGCCTCGGGGCAATTGACCAGGGGCGTCTTTGGCTCGAGGGGCGCGGCGCCGTAGAACCGGCCATTGGTCCTACTGATATTTTGACACTGGGCAAAATAAAAAACGGCATATTGAGAGAGGTCGTTCACACTGGAGAAAAGTTTTCGCTATTCATTCAGGGAGAGGCCTCATCTATCCAGAAAACCACCGGCCGGAAAAAAGAAAACTTGAAGCCCACCTATTTAAGGCTGCTAAGTGAACGCCCTGTTTTCGGTATTCTTGGGCTCGCCCTTTCCTTATTTGTGTCTCTTGAATTCACGCAACTGGTCCGTAATCGGGGGTAAAATGCTTCGTTCAACTGCGTTGTTAATCATCGTAGGAAAAATCCTGCTCACATCTTCATTCGCCGCTGATCCAGTGAAATTGGTGGTGATGCTTCGGTCTGCGCCGAATGACGACTCGTCCAGTAAGGTTTGCGCGGCGGGTATCGTTGCGTCAACGAATGCGCATTCGATCTTCGTCCTAAGCGCGCTTCATAATCTTTATGTTGGCGGCGACGTCTACGGCGAAGAGCATGACGTGGAAGTTATGTTCAACGGCTTTCCAACGTGGATTCAGGCGCAACGCGTTCAAGGCTTTGACGGACATGCAGGCGGCGATTCATTTGACTGGGTGTTGCTTGAAGTGAAGGCGCCAATGTTGGCGGCGACGTTTTCTGATGCTGATTTTGAACTTGCAGGCGCGGAACCTGTGAACGGGAGTGCGCTCCGGTCGATTGGCTATCCACGATGCGAAAAGAAGTGGAGCGAGAAGACAGGGCTGAAAGCGTTAGAATCGAAGGAATATTGGGACATCGACTTTGATGGACCGGGCGCCGTTCCAGGTAGCTCCGGTGGCGGATTAATCGATAGTAACGGTCATATCGTCGGTATGATCATTCAGTGGGGGTCCGATTATGATGAAAGAGATGGTCGCGGCACTGCAATATCGATCGATCATCTGATCAAGTCGATCAAAAACCGCGAAATAAAGATCAAGCTGTCGCGGCCTCAACAAGTTCCAGCTCTAGTGGCGCAGAGCAACTACCTTGAATCTGACAGCTATATCTTATCGATTTCGCAAATTGAGTCTCTGAACTCTATTGCTGGCATTGGGCGAGGCGAATACAAGCTTTCATTTCTGAGCGGTTTTTTCATCGATCCCAAGGATCCCTCGAAGCGGGAAGAGCTTTCCGGGGAAAAATCGCTCGTCGCCAAATTCAGCTCCGGTGATCGCAAAATACCTTTGGGGTCGTCCGATACTTTGAAGTTATCCGTGGCTCCCGAAAGCTTCACGTTTTGTACGATGACGCCGCTTCCAAATGACGCCAGCAAGTTCATAGCGAGCAAGTATGACTTAGTTAAAGGCGGCAGTTTTGGAAGAATGATGCCCGGTATGGATGTTTGGTCGCCAAGAGGAACACCAGGCTTGTTCCCTGAAGTGATCACCGAAGATCCTAATTTCTGCAAAACCGAGACGACAATCACGGGCTCGCCCAAAGCCGCATACGGACCAATCGATAAGTCGGCGATGCCGTTTCCGATAATGCATGTTGCGACGATGATCCGAAAACGATCGGGCGAGGTTATTCTCATGGCGCGTCCGATTGGGTCGCGGATGGGTCTTGACGAACCGGTAAATGACGGAAGGCTTGTTGTTTATGTGCGAAATGCCGGCGGGTCGTGGCGTAAACGCGGCGAAATTAAAGAGAGTTTCCGGCTAAGCGGCATGTTCGATCAGGAACTGCGCGCATTCGATTCTTCCTTCATCGCGGGTGACGAAATGGGCTTTTGCACCTATCGCACTGTTGGCGATGCGACATTAGCGGCGTTTGAAACATTTTCGAGCAAGCCGCGGCCGGACGGCGAATTCATAGAAACGAACGCGATTTCGTTTAGGCGTGTTTCAAAATCAAATCCGTGTGCCGAGTTTATACGGTGAATGCAGGCGCATGAAGTATTGGTTTATGTTGAAGATATTTCGCATGGACACGTTGCAGAATTTCCGAATGCAGTGTTGAAAACGAACCTTTTGTGCCGGTCAGACGACTTGTGCTTTCAAGAAGTGTCGTGCAAAAAATTTACCTCGCCATACGCTCTACAACCTTCTGTGCAAGCGCAGTAATCGCCTCGGCGGCGGGGCCTTCTTTTGTTGCTGTGACCGGCGCGCCGGCGTCGCTGGCTTGGCGGAGGTCCGGGTAAAGGGGCAGGGCGCCGAGGAAGGGGGCGTCGAGCGCGCGGGCGGCTTCTTGCGCGCCGCCTTCGCCGAAGAGGTGGAGCCGTTCGCCGCCGGGCTGGTCGAGCCAGGCCATATTTTCGATCACGCCGAGGATCGGAACATTCACCTTACGGAACAATTCAACACCGCGGCGCACGTCGGCGAGCGCCATTTCCTGCGGCGTAGAGACGATGACGGCGCCGGTGAGGCGTTTGGTCTGGGCGAGCGACAGGTGGACGTCGCCGGTGCCGGGCGGCGTGTCGATGACGAGGACGTCGAGCGCGCCCCACGCCACATCGTTCATGAGCTGGCGCACCGCGCCCATCACCATGGGCCCGCGCCAGGCGAGCGCCTGGTCGGCGTTGACGAGAAGGCCGATCGACATGACCGCGACCCCATGCGCCTCGATCGGGACGATCAGCCCGTCGCGCATCTGGGGTTTCTCTGAGAGGCCGAACAGCGTCGGCGCGGAGGGGCCGTAAATGTCGGCGTCCATCAATCCGGTCCGCAGCCCGGCCTGCGCGAAAGCGACGGCGAGATTGGCCGCGAGGGTCGATTTGCCGACGCCGCCTTTGCCCGACGCGACGGCGATCACGTTCTTTACGCCCGGCAAGATATCCTCAGTCGCCGGCCGCGCTTCTTTGCCAGCGAGGCCCATCGGGTTGTCGTGGGCGGAGGCGGGCCCAGGTCCGGAAGGAGGGCGGGCGCCTGCCGTGTGGCGTGTCGCCACAGCTGAGACCTCGGCGACGCCGCCGACGGCCCGGACCGCCTTTTTCGCCGCCTCCAAAAGCGTTAGCGCCGCTTTTTCATCCAGCGCCCCAGTTTCCAGCGCGAACCGCACAGCGCCGCTCGCATCGGCGCTCAGCCCTGAAATCGCACCCGAGGCGATGACATTGCGCCCGCTTTGCGGATCGTCGATCGACTGGAGCGCCGCTCGGACGCGCATCAAAAGAGAATCGTCGGCCATTTACCGTTGCTTATCATTGCACCAGGAGAATCCATTGACATATATACGTCACGCAAGGCGGCGCCAGCTTTTCAGGCGCTGAAGAAAAAAAGGATTTCAATGCCCTGGTCAGATAATTCCGGAAACGGCAACGGCTCCAACGGCGGGCGCGGACCCACGCGCGGGCCCTGGGGACAACCGCCCCGCAATAATGGCGGCGGCAA
>CAWUIM010000112.1:0-6487 GCA_963922595.1 uncultured Parvularculaceae bacterium | reverse complement strand
GCCGGAGACGTTGGCCATCATGGCCGCGCGCTATGGCGAGGCGTTCACCGAACGCCGGCAGGCCGCCGTTTATGGCGAAGTCACGGCGATCAACGGCGTGGATGTTTCCCTGATCCCGGCGGGTCATGTGCTGGGCTCGGCGCAGGCGGTCGTTGAAACCGGGGGCAAGCGGCTGATCGCCTCCGGCGACTATAAGCGCCGCAGCGACCCCACCTGCGCGCCGTTCGAGCCCATGGACTGCGACGTCTTCATCTCGGAGGCGACTTTCGCCCTGCCGGTGTTCCGCCACCCGGACGATCGCGGCGAAATCGCGAAGCTCCTTGCGTCGGTTCGTCAGTTCCCGGAGCGTACGCATCTTGTGGGCGCCTATGCGCTCGGCAAGGCCCAGCGCATCATCGCGCTCCTGCGTGAGGCGGGATACGACGAACCCATCTACATCCACGGCGCCATGACCAAACTCTGCGCGCTCTACGAGGACTTCGGCGTCGACCTCGGGCCGCTGGAGCCTGCGACGATTAACGACAAGGAGAAAAAAGCCAAACGCGATTTTGCCGGAAAAATAGTCATTTGCCCGCCGTCCGCCTTCGCCGATAAATGGTCGCAACGTTTCGCAGAGCCGCTCGCGGCGTTCGCTTCGGGGTGGATGCAGATCAAGATGCGCTCCAAGCAGCGCGGCGTCGAACTGCCCCTCATCCTGTCCGATCACGCCGACTGGGATGAGCTGACGCGCACCATCGCTGAAATTCAGCCACAGGAATTATGGGTCACCCATGGCCGCGACGATGCGCTCTTACGCTGGGCGGAACTTGCAGGGATGAAAGCGCGACCGCTCTCCCTCGTCGGGTATGAGGATGAAAATGAATAGGGCCGCACCCGTTCCCCCCGCAGGCGTCACTAGCGCATGAACCGTTTCGCTGCTCTTCTCGACCGCCTCATCCTGACCCCGCAGCGCAACGGGAAATTGCGTCTGTTGGCGGATTATTTTGCGCAAACCCCCGACCCGGACCGCGGCTACGCCGTCGCTGCGATCACCCGCGATCTTGAGATCAGAAGCGTCAAACCGGCGATGCTGCGTGCGCTAATCTACGACCGTATGGACCCGGTGCTGTTCGATCTCTCCTATGATTATGTGGGCGATATGGCCGAGACGATTTCGCTCGCCTGGCCCGAAAAGCGGGGCGCCAACGCCGCGCCGCCGCTCTCGGAGATTGTCGAGACCCTGCAGGCCGCCTCGCGCGCTGAAGGCCCCGCCATTGTGGAACGCTGGTTCGACGCGCTCGACGCGTCCGGGCGCTGGGCGCTGATCAAACTGATTACCGGCGGCTTGCGCATCGGCGTTTCCTCGCGCCTCGCCAAACAGGCGCTGGCGCTCTATGGCGACGTGGCGATCACCGAAATCGAAGAGCTCTGGCATGGGCTGACCCCGCCCTATACGGACCTTTTCGCCTGGTTGGAAAAAGAAGCCGATAAACCCGTTTCAGCCATGCGCGCGCCATTCCGTCCCGTCATGCTCGCCCATCCTATCGACGAAGCAAAAGATTTCGCAGCGCTCGCTCCGGCGGACTTCGCAGCGGAATGGAAGTGGGACGGCATTCGCGTTCAGGCGGTGAGCGACGGCGGCGTGCGACGGCTTTATTCGCGCACAGGCGACGATATCTCGGCGGCGTTTCCGGACATTCTCGAAACCCTTGAAACCGATGCGGCGATCGACGGGGAACTACTCGTCTACCGGCCGGATGCCCCGCCATTTGACGTGGCGCCGTTTTCCGATCTTCAAAAGCGGCTCAACCGCAAAACCATCTCGAAGAAACTCCTCGCCTCGCATCCGGCTTTCATCCGCGCTTATGATCTTCTGTGGGCGGAGGGCGAAGACTTGCGCAGCGCACCCTTCGCCGAGCGGCGCGCGGCCCTTGAGCGATGGTTCGGCGCCGCGGCGCCCGCGCGCATGGATTTGTCGCCGCAAGTGGCGTTTGACGATTGGGACCATCTCGGCCGGTTGCGCGCCGCCCCGCCCATGGACGCGATCGAAGGCCTCATGCTGAAAAAGCGCGCCGCGCCCTATGTTCCCGGCCGGCCGAAAGGCGAATGGTGGAAGTGGAAGCGCGAGCCTTTCATTGTTGACGCGGTAATGATGTACGCCCAGCGTGGCCACGGCAAACGCTCCTCGTTTTACTCCGATTACACATTCGGCGTCTGGCGCGGGGAAGACGGCGCCCGCGCGCTCGTTCCGGTGGGCAAGGCCTATTCGGGGTTTACGGACGAAGAGCTGAAAAAGCTCGACAGGTTCGTGCGCGAAAACACCACCGACCGTTTCGGCCCCGTCCGCCAGGTGGTCGCCACCGGAGAAGACGGGCTGGTTTTAGAAATCGCCTTTGAAGGCCTCAACAAATCAACCCGCCACAAATCCGGCGTCGCCATGCGCTTTCCGCGCATCAACCGCATCCGATGGGACAAACCAGCGGCGGAAGCGGATGTGCTGGAAACGCTGGAGGCGATGTTGGGGGCATGAGCGGTTCAGCGCTCGGCTAAATTCACGCGTCAGCAGTTCAGCAATAACCGTCATCCCAAACTTGATTTGGGATCCAGAAAAATAAAAAAGCCGCGCAAAGCGCGACTTCATTCTTTAGCTGGATCCTGACTTTCGTCAGGATGACGGTGAGCGATTATTGGAAACGCAAATCGCGCCAGAATACCAAAACGGCTACCCCTCGACCGCGATCCCCTTCTCTTTCAGAAAGCCGCGGAGTTCGCCGTTCTCGAACATTTCTTTCACGATGTCGCAGCCGCCGACAAATTCGCCTTTGACGTAGAGTTGGGGGATTGTCGGCCAGTCGGAAAACTCTTTAATGCCCTGACGCAACTCGTCCGACGCCAGGACATTCTCTGACCCGAAGGCGACGCCGAGATAGTCGAGCATCTGGACGACGGCGGAAGAAAAGCCGCATTGGGG
This sequence comes from uncultured Parvularculaceae bacterium, assembly GCA_963922595.1. Taxonomy (GTDB): domain Bacteria; phylum Pseudomonadota; class Alphaproteobacteria; order Caulobacterales; family Parvularculaceae; genus JAJFFW01. The sequence goes on along the minus strand of CAWUIM010000112.1, from coordinate 3,537 downwards.
GAATTGGGGTGTCCCCTTCATGAACAACATAACGTCATTCGCGTCGATTTTCGCTTTGATATCGGTGTGAACAGCGGTGTCTGACATGAGCGCGGGATTCCCTTTTTTCCTTCTGGCTAGCTAGGCGCCCGCCCCGTCGCCGTCAAGTACCTCGGCGGTAAGGCGCGCAAGGGTCTCTTCCGGCGGCGGCGCGGCGGCCGCGGTCAGCGTTTCGCGCAAATGGGCGGTCTTGGTGGTGGTCGTCACCGCAATGTCGATATGGGGGTGGGCCAAGACGAAGGCGAGCGCGAGGCCGGCGGGCGACCATCCCGGCTCTTCCAGAGCCTCGCGCGCCGCGCGGGCGCGTTTCAACTCGGGACGATTCTTGACGAGTGCGCGCGCCAAGTGCCAGCCGTCGGCGAGCGATTTGGGCCGAAAAAAATCACGGCGGAAATGGCCCTGGGCCAGCGGCGCAATAGCGACGACCCCTTTGCCCGCCTCTTTGGCGAGGCGAAATGTTTCCTCATGGTCGCGGTGAAAAAGATTAAAGGCGCCCATCACCACATCAATGAAAGGCGCGCGCGCCGCCTCGGCGAGAAATGGCCCCTCCCCGCAAACGCCCGCCATCGCGATTTTACCGTCGGCTTTCAGCCGCTCAATGACCTCGGCCGCCGCCCGGATTTCCGTGATGTTCGGCCCGTGGAGATAGAGAAGGTCGAGACGCTCGCGGCCAAGACGCTTGAGGCTCGCTTCCACATCAGCGGTGACGGCGGCCAGAGAAAAGTCTTTCTTGACGCCCTCCTCCGGTGGCCTTCCCGTCTTTGTACTGATGAAAAGGCTCTCCGGCGGCAGATCGCGGCACATTGCGCCGAGACGCGTTTCGGCCTCGTCATAAAATCCCGCCGTGTCGATATGGGTGACGCCCCCGTCGATGGCCGCGCGTAACACTGCGTGGGCCTTTTCTTCGGAAAACCACTTCTTGCCCCACGCGCCGGAACAGCCGAAACCGAGCCGCAACGGGCCCCGGCGCAGCGCTTTTCCCGCTTCGTTTCCGCCCCCGCTCAACGCAACCCTCGCATCCAAAAACCTCTTTACTGACGCCACAAAAGACGTCTTGATCCTCGGCGCAGTCATAGAGCGATTGACGACCATGACCAAGAAGCCCGCCCATAAATCCCCTTGCCTCGGCGTTTGCTACTATCCGGAACAATGCGACGAAAGCCTATGGGCGCGCGACGCTGCGCGCATGGCCAAGATCGGGATCGCCAAGGTGCGTATCGGCGAGTTCGCCTGGAGCGTGATCGAGCCGGAGGACGGCGTCCTGCACTGGGACTGGCTCGACCGGGCGATCGAGACGCTCGGCGCGGCCGGCCTTGAGGTCATTCTCGGCACGCCCACGGCGACGCCGCCAAAATGGCTGATCGACAAGCGCCCCGAAATTCTCGCATGGGACGCAGAAGGCCGCCCGCGCCGGTTCGGCTCGCGCCGGCATTACTGTTTTTCCTCGCCGAGCTATCGCGAAGAGACCGCACGCATCGTCACAGCCATGGCCGCACGCTATGGCGCGGACGCGCGCGTCACGGCCTGGCAGACAGACAATGAATATGGCTGTCACAATACGACGCGCAGCTATTCGCCCGCCGCCGCCGCGGCGTTCCGGCATTGGCTCAAAGAGAGATATGGCGACGCCGACGCGCTTAACGCCGCATGGGGGACTGTCTTCTGGAGCCAACGCTATCGCTCATTCGACGAAGTTGACTTGCCCAATCTTACTGTGACGGAGCCGAACCCGGCGCATGTTCTCGATTTTTATCGCTTTTCCTCAGATCAGGTTATCTCTTATAATCGTCTGCAGACGGATATTCTTTGCAAATATGCGTCCGGACGGGACATCATCCATAATTTTATGGGGTTCTACACCGAGTTCGATCATTTCAAGCTTTGCGAGGACATCGATATTGCCTCGTGGGACAGCTATCCGTTGGGATTCACCGATCAGGAAGATCTCTTCACGGCCGAAGAAAAAACACGCTACATGCGGACAGGCCATCCGGACTTTGCGGCCTTTCACCATGATCTTTATCGCGGCTGCGGCGCAGGACGCTGGGCGGTGATGGAGCAGCAGCCGGGCCCAGTGAACTGGGCCCCGAACAACCCCGCGCCGTCGTCGGGCATGGCGCGGCTATGGGCGCACGAAGCGATCGCCCACGGCGCTGAATTTGTGAGTTACTTTCGCTGGCGGCAGGCGCCCTTCGCACAGGAACAGATGCACGCCGGGCTGCTGCGCCCCGACGATGAGCCGGCGCCGGCTCATGAAGAAGCGGCGCAGACTGCGGGTGAAATCAAAGGGCGCGCGCGTGCTCACGCGCCCGTTGCGCTCATTTACAGTTACGACGCGCAGTGGATGTTCGAAGCGCAACCGCAGGGCGCCGCTTGGGACTATAGCCGCTTGTGCTTTGAATGGTATTCGGTTTTGCGCGCGCTCGGCCTGTCGATCGACATCCTGCCGCCGGGATGCTCTCTGAACGGATATTCTCTGATCATGGCGCCGTCATTGCCTTATGTTGACGACAAGACGACGGCCCTCTTTGAACAAGCGGACGCGCCCATCCTGTTCGGGCCGCGCACCGGCGCGAAAACGCGCGAGATGCAAATACCGCCGAACTTGGCGCCGGGGCCTTTGCAAAAGTTTCTGCCGCTCAAAGTCACCCGATCTGAAAGCCTGCGCGCCGATCATCGCGAGGAGATCTCGTTCAACAATGAGAGGTTCGACAGCGGCGTCTGGCTCGACCACGTGGAGACGGCGCTGCGCCCGCGCGCGATCACGCGCGACGGCGCCGGCGCGCTTTACACCGAGAACGGATATTGGCTTTTAACCACATGGCCATCGCGCGCCTTACTCGCCGCCGTGATCCGGTCCATGACGTCAGAGACAAACCTCGGCCTGCATGCGCTGCCGCACGATCTACGCCTGCGCCAGTACGGCGCTGAAACATTCGCGTTCAACTACGGACCGGACGCCGCGACGCTCCCGTCTGAAATCGCCGCCGGACAAATGTTTCGCCTCGGCGACGCGACGCTGCCGCCAGCCGGCGTCGCCGCCTTCAGCGCCATCAAGGGCCGGTAACACGCGACAACATACCGGATGGAAGCGGGCGCGCGGTCGACTACCCTCTGACCATGGCGCCTTCCTCTGAAATTCAGATCGTCTGGTTTAAACGCGACCTGCGGATTCACGACCATCGCGCGCTCAGCGCGGCGGCTGAGGCGGGCCCAGTGCTCCCGCTCTTCATCGCCGAGCCGGCGCTCTGGCGCGGCCCTGATATGTCCGCGCGGCAATGGGCGTTCGTCGCCGAATGCCTTGAGACTTTTCGGCGCGATCTCGCCGCGCTCGGCCAGCCGCTCATCGTCCGCACTGGCGAGACAATCCCGATCCTTGAGACGGCGCGACGGCGCTTCGGCGCCGTCGCGCTCTGGTCCCACGAGGAGACGGGCAACGCCTGGACCTATGCGCGCGACAAAGAGGTGGCCGCATGGGCGCGCGCCCACGGGATTGCC
>CAWUIM010000111.1:0-6527 GCA_963922595.1 uncultured Parvularculaceae bacterium | reverse complement strand
GCGGGCCGCGAGCACCGGCGTCAGCGCTTTTTCCGCCGCCGCGCGCACGCGCTTTGCTTCGGTTCCCTTGGCGCGCGGGTCGATAATAAATTCGAACCCGATGAGCCGGCCCACAAACTGGCCTTCCACGATCACGTCTCCGTCCTCTGTCACGCCCGCCAGGATGGGCGCGTCGTCTTTCAGTTTCTTGAACAGAACTGACGTCCGCCGATCCACAAACCGCTGGGTCAGCTTTTCATGCAGCGCGTCGGACAGCCTGTCTTCTATGCCTCTTGTCTTCTCCTGCCAATAGCGCGCTTTTTCCAGCCATTGGCTGCGGTTGGAGAGGTAGGTCCAGGTGCGCACATAGGCGATGCGCGCTGACAGCGCGTCGATATCGCCGTCATCGCGGTTGAGGCGCTCGACGCGAGGGGCGAGCCAGTCTTCGTCAATGCGGCCATGGTCAATCAACTGCTCAAAGACCTCGCCGCAAATCCGGGCGTGCTCGTCGATGGCCACTTTCCGGAAATCGGGGATCTGGCTGGTATCCCACAAGAGCCGAAGCGCCGCGCCGCCGCCCGCTTTCTCGCGAATATCGGGATTGGCCGCGAGGCGTTGCAAGACCTCTTCGTCATCGCCGGGCCGCGCCCGCAATAAGTGCTCGCGGTGGGGCAATTTGCCGAGCGCATTGAGGAGGGCGGGCAGGGAGCCGAAATCGAGCGTGTCGGAGCGCCATTGCAGATTGCGCACGGGCTCAAAGCGATGCTCCTCGATGGCTTCAACGGTCTCTTCATCAAAGACAGGGCAATCGGCGGTGACGCCGAACGTGCCGTCGCGCATGTGCCGTCCCGCACGGCCCGCGATTTGCGCCATCTCGTCAGGACGCAACAGGCGGGGGCCGCGTCCGTCGAATTTGCGGTTTGCTGCAAACGCCACATGGTCGATATCCATGTTTAGGCCCATCCCGATGGCGTCTGTGGCGACGAGATAATCAACTTCGCCGGACTGGTAGAGATCGGCCTGCGCGTTGCGGGTGCGCGGCGACAGGGCGCCCATAACGACGGCGGCGCCGCCCCTCTGTCTACGGATCAGTTCTGCGACCGCGTAAACAGTGTCGGCGGAGAAAGCGACAATCGCCGAGCGGCGCGGCAGACGCGTTACTTTCTTCGGTCCCGCATAGGACAACACAGACAGACGGTCGCGTGAGACAAAGGTGATCTCCGGAAACAACCGCTTCAGGATCGGCCGCATCGTCTCCGAGCCGAGAAAGAGCGTCTCGCTCGTCCCGCGCGCATGGAGCAGCCGCGAGGTGAAAATGCGCCCGCGCTCCAGGTCTGCGGCGAGCTGGATCTCATCGATCGCCACAAAGGCGACCTCCCGCTCAAGCGGCATCGCCTCCACCGTCGCCACCCAATATTTCGGGTCGCGCGGGATAATCTTTTCCTCGCCCGTGACCAGCGCCACTTCGTGCTTGGAGCGCCGGTCGACGAGCTTGTCATAGACCTCACGCGCCAGAAGCCGCAGCGGCAGGCCGATCATGCCCGTCGGGTGCGAGAGCAGCCGTTCAATGGCGAAATAGGTCTTGCCCGTATTGGTCGGTCCGAGCACCGCCGTCGGCGTGCGCCCGTCAAAGCGGGAAGGAATATGGGAAAGGGCGGACATGAGCGGCGGGCTTTTGGTAACGTCGCCCATTCATATAGGCATTGTCGGGCGGAAGGCGCAAATGCGAACCTCTGGCTGCGAATATGACGGTTTTCTCCGTTGGCCGTTTGACGGGGGCGCGCGCGCCGCGCGCGATGCGCCACTTGAAAGGTTGAGCCTGTTACAATAATCGCCGCGCCCCTTTGGGGTCGTGAGCAATGTGATTGATAAACAGCGACGCGAAACCGGCGTCCGCACCTGCTGAGCCTGGGCTCCATGGCCAAGCTATGGCGAGTCAAATTATGAATAGGAGCGTATCTTCGGTCGGGCGGGCTTTAGCCCGCCAATAACGCAGTCGCAGCGGACGCCGTGTCGGCGGGGTGAACCCCGCCCTACCGCTAACTCTCCGTATACTATCCATTTTACCGTCATCCTGACGAAAGTCAGGATCCAGGGCGGTGACCTGCGAATGGTGCGATCAACGGACGTCGTCGCCGCACCATTTTAGTTCCAAACCCTCACATCCCGGATCAAGTCCGGAATGACGGCGTGGCGGCGCCCCTTTTCATCCGTGGGTGGAGAAAAAAATTTCTCGCTCAACCGTTTTTCCTGAAAATCGGAAATCCTGAAACCCGCGCCGTGCGCGGGTTTCGATGAGATACTGGACAATTTGTGGGAAACTTATCTTCCCCCTTTGGCGCGTCCCTTATGATGAGGGTCATGAAAGATGAGATTGATCATACGCCGGAGGATTTCGCCGCTGCGCTTGAAGCGCGTTATCGGCGGCTCTCGCTCCTGACGCTGGACCTTGCGGAGGAAGCGGGCGAGGCCGCCGTTAACTTTTCGCTCGTGGACACGAAGGGCGTGCGCCCCGTGTTTTTTGATAGAAGACCCGCGCGCGAAGGCGCGCATTCTTTAGATTTGGCCGCCTTCGCGGCCAGGGCGATGACGCGCGCGATCTGGGCGCATCGCGTGATTGAACGGTTGCGAGGTGGTGGTGATCCGGGGCGGGGCGATAGGGTGCCTCCGCCGGGAGAGATGTGTGCGGACGATGGAGGGAGCCTGCAGTCTAAGTGTGGGGAGTCGTTGGAGGGTGGAATGGCGTTGCTTGCTGAATCAGATTGCGCTGCTCCGTCAGAGGTTAGTATTGAACGCTTCAACCAATCTCCGACTCGCCATGGCTTGACCACGGCGTCCACGGTTGCGTCGGAAAAGGAAGCTGCGTGCGGCGTACCAAATGTCGCATCGAATCCGGACGAGAAATGGACCCCACGGTCAAGCCGTGGGGAGTCGGAAGGTGCGGCCTCCTCCGGGTATGTCGCAGAAGCCAATCGAAACTCTAAAGCCGAAGAATGTCCAGTAGGCTTCAACCAATCCCCGACTCGCCATGGCCCGGCCGCGAAGGCGGCCTTCTTAAGAGCAAGCGCGCCTTCGCGCGCGGGCATGGCGTCCATGTCGCCGCGGTACGCCGCTGTCGTTGATCAGCATTCGCCGCTGACACCACGATCGGACGATGGATGGACCCCACGGTCGAGCCGTGGGGAATCGGAGTGGGGTGATGTGGATGTGCGTTCCGCTAACGCAATCCATGCCGCTAGAGCTGAAGTTATCACCGAAGGCTTACACCTTTCTCCGACTCGCCATGGCTTGACCATGGCGTCCATGCCTGCAGTAGAAAAGAAAGCGTCGGGGGAGACGCAGTCGCTTCAACCACACCCCGACGATAGATGGACCCCACGGTCGCGCGCGAAGCCGCGCTTCTTCAATGTTCGGCTGCCTTCGCGCGCGGGCATGGCGTCCATGGTGGCGCAGCGCTCAACCGCTTGCGTTCCTGACCATCCTTCGAGGCTCACTTCGTTCGCACCTCAGGATGAGGTTTCGAGGTTTACTTCGTGTGATGGGTCCCCATCCCGTCACCCTCAAGGTGAAGTTCGGAGACGAGTTTCGTACGATCGCGTTTTTTATCATATCCGTCAAGATACGGAGGTTTCTCTGTTTCAACAATCGCCACTCCTCATCCTGAGGCGCCCCAAAGGGGCCTCGAAGGATGGCGGCGGGTTTAGCGGCCCACGGTCGCCGCCATGTACGAACGATTTATCGGTACAAAGAGGAAATCCCACATCGTACGGTCTAAAGCCCAAGCATCCCTTCCAGCTCGGCGATTGCGGGGCGCACATCGTCGAAGGACACTTTAATCGTCCGCATACCAATGGCTTTCGCCGGCTTCAGATTGACGCCGAGATCGTCGAGGAAGACGCAAGCCTCGGGCGGCGCATTGAGCGCGTCGCACATCATTTCATAGATGCGCGGTTCGGGTTTGCGCACGCCCGCTTTTGAGGACTCGATGATGTGGTCGAAATTCGAAAAGACAGCGCCAAGCGTTTCGCGATCCTTCTCATCGGCGAGCATCTCCTGCGTGTCATGGCTCGGCATGTTGTTGGTGATGCAGCCCGTCAGGAAGCCCGCGGCTTTCACGCGCGCGAGCGCGTCGATCATGTCCGGGCGGAATGTCAGGGAAAGAAGGCCGACAAGGGTGCGGCCGCGCACCTCGTGGCCTGCGGCGCGGGTTTCCTCAGCGAAGGCGCGATCGAAAGCGTCGAGATCGATTTCGGCGCGTTCATATTGTGCAAAGGCGCCGTCATTGATGTTCGCTTTGATCACGCCGCTGATAAATCGGTGGGGCAGGCCGCGCTCTTTTTCATACGCCGCGAAATTGGTGACAGGCGAGGTGGTGAAGACGCCGCCGAAGTCGAAGATGGCTGCTTTGAGGGCCGTCATGACGGCGCTTTTTCCGGAAAGCCGAAGCGTTCGGCGAGAACCTTGTCGACCGCGCGTTTCGGCAACAGACGCGGCAGGGTCCACATGATGAACTTGTTGCGTAAAATCGCATACCGCGTTTTTGGTTTCGGCCGGCTCATAATATCACAGACGGTGGCCGCGACGGCTTCCGGCGGCAGGCCTTGCGCGCCCAGATCCTTGTATTTTTCCCGCATGCCGATGAGCGTGTCGAAATATTCCGTACCCTTATATTGGTCCACATTGATGTCGTCGGCCTTGTCCCAGATCGGCGTTTTAATGGCGCCGGGCGCGACGGTGACGACGTCGATCCCGTGCATCAAAAGCTCGCGACGCAGGCTGTCAGAGAAGGCTTCAAGGGCATGTTTCGACATCGAATAGGGGCCCATGATCGGCGAGGCGATTTTGCCGGCGACGGAACTCATATTGATGATTTTTCCCGGCGGGCCCGTAAAGGATTTATCCGCGCCGAGGATCGGCAGGAACGCTTGCGTCACGCGCAAGGCGCCGAAGAGATTGATCTCAAACTGCTTTTGCAAATCTTCCATCGGCAAATAGCGCAACGGGCCGCCGATCGCGACGCCCGCATTATTGACGAGCCCTTTCAAGGTTACGCCGTTAAGCGCGGCGCTGACCTGTTCGCTCGCCGCCGCGACGCCCGGGTCGTCTGTCACATCGAAGATAAGCGGCGTGAAGGCGTCGCCGAACGCTTCGAGCGGCTCGGCGTCCGGCGTTTTGCGGACGCTGCCGAACACATGCCAGCCGTCTTTCATCAGGGCCACGGCGATGGCGCGGCCGATGCCGCTGGAGACGCCGGTGACAACGACGGATTTTTGAAGATCGCTCATGATGTTCCTTTTGTCTGGTCCGATGTGCTGTGCGCGAGACGCCGACCGAACGGCGACCGCGACATGTATCTAATGCGCAATACGCGAAGACCGGCTTTCGGGATTATGACCAACCGCAATCGGAGATTGCTACGACCATCCGAGCTCTTCCATCCATGCCTTATTCTTCTTGTTAGCGGCGGCCGCGGCTGGGCGCGCCATCAGTCGATCGACATAGTCCGTGTAAAGCGGCTTTTTCTCGAAGGCGCCGAACATCATGGCGAAATTCAGCGTCGAGCCGAAGACGACGTCCGCGGCGCTGAACCGGTCGCCGAGAAGGTAGGGGCCGATTGCAAGCGCGTGGTCGATGGTCGTCAAAACGTCGTCGATGGCGCCGTGACCCGCCGAGCCCGGATTTTCCCGGACAGCGCCGGAAAATTTGTCGAGCATCGCCGGCTCGATACAGCTCGGCGCGAAAAACATCCAGCGATAATAAGCGCCGCGCTTCGGGTCGTCGTGGGCCGGCGCGAGGCCTTTGTCGGGATAAGTATCGGCGAGATAGGCGCAAATGGCCGCAGATTCGGTGACCACCGTATCGCCATGGACGAGCGCTGGAATTTTGCCCATGGGATTGATCGCCAAATAGTCGGGACTTTTCTGTTCGCCGTCTCTGATATTGACGATTTCGACGCGGCAGGGCGCGCCGAGCTCTTCATTCATCCAAAGGGTCGTGCCGCCGCGGGTCTGCGGGCAGTGATAGAGGGTCGGCGCGTCTGTCATTGTCTATTCTCCTTCTTGCGGCCGGCGCGTGGCTTCATAAAGCGCGATGGCGGCGGCTGTGGATACGTTGAGGCTCTCAATGTCAGGGGCGATCTCGATGCGCACGAGGCTGTCGCATGTGTCCGCCACCAGCTTGCGCAGGCCCTGGCCCTCGGCGCCCACAATAATCGCGAGCGGCGCGCGCTTATCGAGCGTCGTGATCGGCGCCGCCGCTGCGCCGGCGAGCCCAGCGCAATGATAGCCAAGCCCCTGGAGCCCCTCAATGGCGCGCGCAATGTTGACGACGCTCACTGCCGGCACGGTTTCAATCGCGCCCGCCGCCGCTTTGGCGAGCGCGCCGGCCAGCGGCGGTGTGCGCCGGTCCTGGAAGATCACAGCGCGGGCGTTGAACGCCGCAGCGGAGCGAAAAATAGCGCCGATATTTTGCGGGTCCGTCACCTGGTCGAGGACGATCACCGGCGCGCCGGCTTGCGGATCGCCGCAAGCATCTTTGAGGCGCGCGCG
>CAWUIM010000110.1:0-6782 GCA_963922595.1 uncultured Parvularculaceae bacterium | reverse complement strand
ATGCGCGCGGGCGCAGGCGAAACGCTCGACGCGGTCGCGTCGGCGATCCTGGGCGAGTTGCAGGATGGCGATGTCCTTCTCGTGAAGGGGTCCAACGCGTCCGGCGTCAGCGCGCTGATCGGCATGCTGGAGCGCGCAAGCCTTGAAAAGAAGCGCAAAACGGGGTGAGTGTCGCCGGATAATAACTCAGAAAAGACCTGTATATTATGCTCTATCATTTACTTACGCCGTTGGCTGAGGATTTTCAGCTTTTCAACGTGTTTCGCTACCTGACCTTCAGGACGGGCGGCGCGGTGATGACAGCGTTGATTATCTCTTTTTTGCTCGGGCCCTCGCTGATCCGCTGGATGCGGCGCAAGCAGGGGCGCGGTCAGCCGATCCGTGATGACGGGCCGCAAAGCCACATTATCGAAAAAGCCGGAACGCCGACCATGGGCGGGGTCCTGATCCTGTTGTCCCTTACCGTCGCGACGTTTCTCTGGGCGCGCCTCGACAATCCTTATGTGTGGATCGTCATCGGCGTTACGCTTGGCTTCGGCGCGCTCGGCTTCATCGATGATTATCTGAAAGTCACCAAACAAAATACGAGCGGCGTCGTCGGCAGTTTCAAACTGATCTTCCAGTTCGCGCTCGCGCTCGTGGCGGGCTACGCCTGCATGCGCACGCTCGGCGCCGCGCCCGATGCGACGCCCGGTATGGCGAGTTCGGTGCCGGTGCCGTTCTTCAAGGATTTTGCCATTCCCCTTGGCTTCATGTTTGTGCCGTTCGCCGCTTTCGTGATTGTCGGCGCCTCCAATACGGTGAACTTAACGGACGGCCTCGACGGTCTTGCGACGGTGCCTGTAATGATCGCGGCGGCCACTTATATGTTGATCGCCTATCTCGTCGGCCGCGCCGACTTCGCCGATTACCTCCAGGTGATTTACGTGCCGGGCGTCGGGGAGCTTGCGATTATATGCGGGGCGATCATCGGGGCCGGGCTTGGCTTTTTATGGTACAACGCGCCGCCCGCTGCGATTTTCATGGGCGATACGGGCTCGCTCGCGCTCGGCGGCGCCATCGGATCGATTGCCGTGGCCGCCAAACATGAGATTGTGTTGGCGATCGTCGGCGGGCTTTTCGTGCTCGAAGGATTGTCGGTGATGATCCAGATCGCTTCGTTCAAGTTGTTCGGCAAGCGCGTGTTTCGAATGGCGCCGATCCATCACCATTTCGAACAGCTCGGCTGGAAGGAATCGACCATCGTCATCCGCTTCTGGATCGTTGCGGTGATCCTCGCGTTGATCGGTCTTGCGACGTTGAAGCTGCGGTAAACAAACGGGACAGGAACAGGCGTTATGATCCAACTGCCGGATCTCAAAAATAAAAAGACCGCCGTTTTCGGGCTCGGCGCCACGGGGCTCGCCGCCGCGGAAGCGCTGGTGGCGTCCGGCGCGCAGGTCTTTACGTGGGATGAAAATTCCGCCGCCCGCGAGAAGACGAAGAACACCGCTTACGCCGCTGATCATCCGAAAAACTGGCCGTGGGCGGAACTTCAGTTTCTCTGCCTGAGCCCCGGCATTCCTCTGACCTTCCCCAAGCCGCATCCCATCGTGCGTAAAGCGCGGTCGGCGAAGGTGAAAATTCTCGGCGATCTGGAGCTGTTCGCCATGGCGGTGAACGCGACGCCGGAAAAGGACCGTCCCAAGATCGTCGCCATCACCGGCTCGAACGGCAAGTCAACCTGCACGGCGCTTATTACGCATATTCTCGCCGAGACCGGCCGCGACGTCTTCATGGGCGGCAATATCGGCAATCCGCTCCTGGCGATGCCGTCTTTCGATCGCGAGCGCACCTATGTGTTGGAGTTGTCGTCGTTTCAGCTTGATCTCGCCGCCTCGCTGCGCGCGAATATCTCCATCTTGCTGAACGTATCGCCGGACCATCTTGACCGTCATGGCGACATGGCGCGCTATCTCGCCGCCAAGCAGCGCATTTTTTATAATCAGACAGCGGAAGACACAGCGATTATCGGCGTCGATGACGCGCATTGTCAGGGTGTTTGCGCCATTCTGTCGGGCCGGCGCCAAGCGAAAGTTGTGCCTGTCTCAACCGAAGGCGCGCTCGGTCACGGCGTCTACACGCTGGACGGCCGGCTCTTTTATAATATGGCGCAAAAAAGCGGCGAGGCGGGCGCGATCAACCATATCGCAACCCTGCGCGGCGCGCACAATTGGCAAAACGCCGGTGCGGCGCTTGCGGCGGTGATCGAACTTGGTGTCGCGCCCTCCGTCGCTGTTAAAGCGATGGAGCGGTTCGAAGGGCTCGCCCACCGTCTTGAGATTATCACGCGCATCGGCGACGTCACTTTCGTCAACGATTCCAAAGCGACCAACGCTGAGGCCGCCGCGAGCGCTTTATCCGCCTACGATGATATTTTCTGGATCGCGGGCGGCCAACCCAAAGAGGGCGGCGTTGAAGCGTTGCGCCCTTTGATGAACCGCGTGCGCGGCGCCTATCTGATCGGAAACGGCGCGGAGACATTCGAAGCGCAATTGGCCGGCGCGGCGCCCTGCGTCCAGTGCGGCAATCTCGCGGCGGCGGTCTCTCGCGCATCGCGCGACGCGCGCCAGAGCGGCCTCAAGGCGCCTGTCGTTCTCCTGTCGCCGGCGGCGGCGTCCTACGACCAATTCAAAAATTTCGAAGATCGCGGCGAGACTTTTCGCCGGCTCGTGATGGATGAGGCCGCCGCCGCGGAAGACGCGCCGACGGAAAAGAACGGAGCGGCCGCATGAAGACGCTGTCGCGCCTTGACCGCTCGCCGTTAGCGCAATGGTGGTGGTCCATCGACAGGGTGAGCCTGATGTTGCTCGGCGGCATTGTCCTCATCGGCTTTGTGATGTTGCTGGCGGCGGGGCCGTCCGCGGCGACGCGGTTGCGGATACCGAGCGAGTTTCATTTCCCCCTTCGCCAGATGCTATTTTTGGGGCCGGCGCTCATTGTTATGATCGCGGTTTCAATGTTATCGCCGCTGCAAGCGCGGCGGGTCGGCGTCTTTGTTTTTGCGGGCGCGTTATTCTTGATGGCGACGGCGCTAATCGCCGGACCTGAGATTAACGGCGCCAAGCGATGGCTGACGTTCGGTTCATTTTCTCTTCAGCCCTCTGAGTTTTTAAAGCCGGGGTTCATTGTCGCGGCCGCCTGGATGTTGGCGGAAGGCGCGCGCAATCCGTCATTTCCGGGGGCGGTGATCGCCATGGCGCTCTATTTCCTCTGCGCCGGGCTCATGGTCGCGCAGCCGGATTTCGGACAGGCGGCGTTGATCACCGCGATCTGGATGGTGATGTTTTTCATCGCGGGCTGGAGCTGGCTCTGGATCGTCGGGATCGGCGGCGTCGGGATTGGCTCTATCATGGCCGGCTATGCATTCTCACCGCACCTAGCGCGCCGGATCGACGGGTTTTTAAACCCTGAGACCAGCGAAACCTACCAGGTCGACAAAGCCCTGCAGGCCATTCAAAACGGCGGCGTTTTCGGCAAAGGCGTTGATGGGCCGAGCGTCAAACACCAACTGCCCGATGCGCACACGGACTTTATCTTTGCGGTCGGGGCGGAGGAATTCGGCGTCCTCTTTTGCCTCGTCATCCTCGGCTTATTCGCGGCGCTGGTCGTCCGGCTTTATTTTCGCGCCTCGCGGCTTAACAGCCTGTTTGCGCAATGCGCCGTCTGCGGCCTGACGGCGATGGTGGGCCTGCAGAGTTTTATCAATATCGGCGTCAATCTGCGGGCGCTGCCGGCGAAAGGCATGACGCTGCCGTTCATCTCTTACGGCGGATCATCGCTTCTGGCGATGGGCCTGTCGCTGGGGCTCGTTCTCGCCCTGACGCGCACGCCGGGCGCCGCGTGGCGGCGCAAGGAAATTATGCCGTGACGGGGCCGGGCGATGGCGCGCTGATCGCGCTCGCCGCTGGGGGTACGGGCGGACACATGTTTCCGGCTGAAGCGTTGGCGCAGGAGTTGCGGCGCCGCGGACGGCGCATCCTCCTTGTCACCGACGCACGCGGCGCGCGCTATGCGCAAAACTTTCCAGAAGACGACCGCATCCTGATCTCCGCGGCGAGCCCCTCAATCGGCGGGGTTGTGGCGAAGGCGATCGCCGCCGTTTCAATCGCGGGCGGGCTGTTCAAGGCGCTTGCCGAATTTAAAAAACGCGATGTCGCCGCCGCTGTGGGGTTTGGCGGTTATCCTTCTTTTATCGGCGCCAAGGCCGCCGCCATGATGAAAATTCCTTACGGCGTGCACGAACAAAACGGTGTTCTGGGGCGCGCCAATCGCCAGCTTGCGGGTGCGGCGAAATTTACGGCGCACGCCTTTTCCGTGTTGGAGAAGGCCCCGGCGCGCGCGAACCTGATTGAAGTGGGCAACCCCGTGCGCGATGCGGTCAAGGCGGCCGCTGAAACGGCTTACCCTCCAATCAGCGACGACAGCATTCTCAACATCCTTATTTTTGGCGGCAGCCAGGGCGCGTCGCTCTTTTCCGGCGCGCCGCCGAATGTCATCGCGGCGTTGCCGGAGCCGATCCGCGCGCGCCTTCACGTAACCCATCAGGCGCGGGAAGGCGAAGCGGATACGGTTCGTGCGATCTATAAGGAAGCGGGCGTCCCCCACGAGGTCGCGCCCTTTTTCGCCGATCTTCCCGCGCGGATTGCGGCGGCGCATCTGGTGATGGCGCGGGCGGGCGCCTCTACGGTGACGGAGCTGTCGCTGATCGGCCGCCCGTCAATTCTGACCCCGCTCGCGATCGCCATGGACGATCATCAGACCGGCAACGCCCGTGTTCTTTCTGAGGCGGGCGGCGCCATTGTCTTGCCTGAAAAAGAATTCACTGAAGAAGCGCTGAAAGCTGCGCTAACGCCATTGCTGGCCGAGCCTGCGCGCCTTACCGAGATGGCGGCGCGCGCCAAAGGCCGGGTGCGGGAAGGCGCGGCGGCGGCGCTCGCCGATCTGGTTGAAGGGATTGCGCGGCGGTAAAGCTGCGGAGACGACTATGAGTGAAACGCGAAAGATAAAAATCAACCTGCCGTTCGGCGCCGGCGTTGTGCATTTCGTTGGCATCGGCGGCATCGGCATGTCGGGCATTGCGTCCGTGATGCACAATCTCGGCTATGAAGTGCGCGGATCGGACGTTGCGGACGGACCGAACGTGCAAACGTTGCGCGACAAAGGCATCGCGGTCTCCATTGGTCATGACCCGGAGAATGTTAAGGGCGCGGAAGCGGTGATCGTCTCGACGGCGATCAGAAGCGACAATCCGGAAGTGCGCGCGGCGCGGGCGCGTCATATCCCTGTGGTCAAGCGCGCAGACATGCTCGCTGAATTGATGCGGCTCAAATGGACGGTTTCCGTTGCCGGAACCCACGGGAAAACCACAACGACGACCATGGTCGCGGCGCTCCTTGATGAGGCTGGGCTCGACCCCACGGTGATCAATGGCGGCGTCATCAACGCCTACGGCGCCAATGCGCGGCTCGGCGAAGGCGACTGGATGGTTGTTGAAGCGGACGAAAGCGACGGCGCGTTTCTTCGCCTGCCGACAACCGTCGCCGTCGTTTCTAATATCGACCCCGAACATCTCGACCATTGGGGCGATTTCGAAACACTGCGTGAGGCGTTTGACGCTTTCATTGAGAATACGCCTTTCTACGGCTTCGGCGTCGTTTGCCTCGACCACCCGGAAGTGCAAGCGCTCGTCGGGCGTGTCACCGATCGCAAGCTTATCACCTATGGCTCTAATCCGCAGGCGGATGTTCGCGCAGAAAATATCACTTATGAGGAAGGGCTCGCCAAGTACGATATCGTCTTTCGTGA
Source organism: uncultured Parvularculaceae bacterium (assembly GCA_963922595.1). GTDB lineage: Bacteria > Pseudomonadota > Alphaproteobacteria > Caulobacterales > Parvularculaceae > JAJFFW01. The sequence goes on along the minus strand of CAWUIM010000110.1, from coordinate 935 downwards.
GCGCGGCGCTGAGCAATCGCGCATCGCCGACGTCCGCCTGCCGATGCCGGGCATCCACAATGTGTTGAACTCGCTCGCCGCCGCGATCGTTGCGAAAAAGCTCGGCGCCAGCGACAAAGCGATCCGCGACGGATTTGCGAAATTCGAAGGCGTTAAACGCCGCTTTACAAAAGTGGGCGAGTGGAACGGCGCAACGCTGATCGACGATTACGGCCATCATCCGGTGGAGATCGCCGCTGTGTTGCGTGCGGCGCGCTCTGTCGCCAAGGGCAAGATCATCGCCGTCGTTCAACCGCACCGCTATTCGCGCCTGCAAAGTCTCTTCGATGAGTTCTGCGCGTGTCTTAATGAGGCGGATATCGCCTACATCACGGATGTTTACGCCGCCGGCGAGGCGCCCATCGATGGCGTTGATCGCGACAGCTTTGTGGCGGGCGCTGAAAGCCATGGCCATAAGGATGTGCGCGCCTTAAAGAGTTTCGATCAATTGCCGGCGTTGCTCGCGAAGGACATCGAGCCGGGCGATTATGTGGTGATGCTCGGTGCGGGCGATATCACCAAACATGCGGCGGCGCTTGAAAGCGCTCTTGAAAAAGCGGGCGGCAAAAGATGAGCGTCGCACTCGCTGACCTTCCCCAGGTGCGCGGTCGCTATACGGAGAAATTCGACCTCTCAGCGATCACCTGGTTTCGCGTGGGCGGTCCTGCGGACATTTTGTTCACGCCCGCCGACGAAGACGATCTGGCGTCGTTTCTGAGAGCGCTCGATCCGTCCGTGCCCGTCTTTCCCATGGGGGTGGGGTCAAACCTGCTCGTCAGGGACGGGGGCGTGCGCGGCGTTGTGATCCGGCTGGCCGCCCCGTTTAACAAAATCGAGGTGGATGGGCTGACCGTGCGCGCTGGGGCCGGCGCGCTCGATGCGCAGGTGGCCAAGCG
>CAWUIM010000109.1:0-6918 GCA_963922595.1 uncultured Parvularculaceae bacterium | reverse complement strand
TCCTTGGAACCCGGAGCATTCGACGGGCGGGTCTTCCGGCGGCGCGGCGGCGCTGGTGGCCGCGGGCGTCGCGCCCATCGCCCATGCAAGCGACGGGGGCGGATCGATCCGCATTCCCGCCTCTTGCTGTGGGACAGTGGGGTTGAAAGTTTCCAATGACCGTTATCGTCCGGCGCGCGATGAAAGTCGCATCCCGGTGCGCATTTCCGTGCAAGGGTGCGAGTCGCGGACGGTGCGCGACACGGCGGCGTTCCTCGCCGCCCTTGAAGATGCCAACGGACCGCTGGCGCCGGTTGGGCTTGTGGCCGGTCCGTCGAAAGAGCGGTTGACCATCGCTTACTTCATCGACGCGCCGTCGGGCGTGCCTGTCGACGCCGAGGTGCGGGCGCGGACCGAAGAGGCGGTGGAGCTCTGCCGGTCCCTCGGGCACGAGATGCGCGAGATGGCGCCGCCGGCGGATAACGGCCTCGGCAATAGTTTCCTTCTTTATTGGGCGTCGATCGCCAACTTCGTCGTGACCTCTTGGGAGGAAGCGACGGGCCGGACCGCCGACGACACCGTCTTCGAGCCGTTGACGCTCGGGCTGCAGGACCATTTCCGCGCCAATGAAAAGGATATAGGCGCGGCCATCCTGGCGCTGATCGGGTTCGCCACAACCTATCGTGAAATGTTCGCGGAGACGGACATTCTGCTCTCGCCGGCGTTGACCGCGCCGCCGCCGAAGATCGGCTATCTCGACACCACGCTTAACTATGACATGGCCATTGAACGCCTCCTGGCTTATGCGCAGTATACCTCCATCGCCAATATCGCCGGCGCGCCTTCCTTATGTTTGCCGCTTGGTCAGTCAGCGGATGGTTTGCCGATCGGAACCTTGTTCAACGCGCCTGTGGGCGCCGAAGGACGCCTGCTCGCGCTCGGCTATGAGCTCGAAGAAGCCTTGCCCTGGCGGGGCCGCACGCCGCCGGTGTTTGCGGCCACATGATGCGCGCGGCGATAATCCTTGCGGTCGTGAGCCTTTGCGCCGCGTGCGCCTCGCGCCCCGACGCGCGGCTCGTCCCCACATCCGGTCAGGCGGCCGGCGCGGAAACGGTGAGCGTTTTCACAATTTCAACGCGCGAGGAAAGCGATGAGCCGGGCGTCATCTATTCTGGCGAGCGCAGCGAAACCTCCAGCACGAAAATCGTGACGGTCGCCATCCCGCCGAGCCACGAGACCGGGAATATCGAATGGCCGGAAAAGGGCGATCCGATGACGGAATTTTCCGTTCTCGATATCACCGAGCCCACGAATGCGGACGTGCGCGGTTGGTTTCGCGAACAGGAAACGGACGGTCACGTTCTGATCTTCACGCACGGCTATAACACGCGCTACGGCGAAGGCGTGTTGCGGCTGGCGCAGCTCGCCCACGATCTCGACATCGACGCCGCGCCGGTGCTCTTCAGTTGGCCCTCGCGGGGCACGTTCGGCTCGTACCTTTATGACCGCGAAAGCGCGAGCATTGCGCGCGACACGCTGGAGCAGATCATCCGCATCGCCGCGGCGAGCGACGAGACCAAGACCATCACCGTCTTCGCCCATTCCATGGGCGGCTGGATCACCATGGAGGCCTTGCGTCAATATGCGATCCGTAAGGGCGCGCTCGACCCGAAGATCAAGAGCGTCATTCTCGCCTCGCCCGATATCGACATTGACGTATTCGAAGCCCAGGTAAACGCGCTCGGGCGCGCGCGTCCGGAGATCACGGTTCTTCTGTCAACAGACGATAAAGCGCTCTCGCTGTCGCGGGTGCTCGCGGGCAATGTGGGCCGCCTCGGCGCCATCGACGTCAAGGACGATGTCTACGCCGCGAAGATCAGCGACATTAAAGGCATCAAGCTGGTGGATCTGTCGGAACTCGACGTGGACGGCCGGCTCCACCATTCAAAATTCGCCGAAGCGCAACAGGCGATCGATTTCCTCGGCGCCGAAATCGGCGGCTACGCCCAATCAAGCGGCCTCACGCGCCAGGCCGAAGCAATCTTCATCGGCCTCTCGGAGGCGCTCGAAAAATCGAAGCCCCGCAGGGGGATATTAGCGGGCGCCGGCGAGTAGGGGGCATATTCTCAACGACTGTAAAAGGGCGGATGAATCGTTCGAGCCCTTTGTCGACGGCCACAGCGAATTTCTGCAACGACCGAAACAGACTCAAAGCGGATAAAATCGGACGTTGCCCTGCCCTAAATTCCACACGACAGAACTGCAGATACATGCTACTCTTCGCTCAGTGTTATGAATAGATTGAACACTCTGCTGAAAGAACTCAAACGCCGAAATGTTTTTCGCGTCGCGATGGTCTATGCGGTCGTCGGCTGGCTATTAATGCAGGTCTCGACCCAGCTGGAAGGGGCGCTCAATTTACCCTCCTGGTTTGATACATTTGTTACGGTGGTCACGCTGATCGGCTTTCCGATCGCTCTTATTTTGGCCTGGGCGTTTGAGCTAACCGCAGACGGGGTAAAGCCGACACCTAAAGCGACCGAAAGTGACGAGGGTAACCCGCAAACCGTGCGTGGGCTGAATTATGCGCTCATGGTTGCTTTGGGCTTATCTCTGGCGGTGCTTGGGTGGCAGAATTTTGCGCCGGGACGACCAGTCCAAACACAAGTTGAATCAAATTCTGCGGAAAACGCAGATATTACGCAATCAATCGCTGTTCTCCCGTTCGATGACTTTTCCTCCGGCAAGGACCAGGATTATTTCGCGAACGGCATTTCGGAAGAATTGTTGAATGTTTTGTCGCGCATTAACGGCCTGCGCGTATCTTCGCGCACATCGGCTTTTTCCCTCAAGGGCAAGGGCAACAGCATTGCGGAAATCGGGCAGGCGTTGAACGTTTCCTATGTCCTCGAAGGCAGTGTGCGCAAGTCGGGCCAAACCTTGCGTATTACCGCCCAGCTTATTGAAACAGCGACAGACCAGCATTTGTGGTCGGATACATATGATCGTCCGCTCACGGCGGAGAATATTTTCGCCGTGCAAGATGAGATCACAGCGGCGATTGTCAGGGAGTTGAAGGGCAAACTTGTCTTGAATACCGCAACGCCGTTAATCCGAACTGCCTCGCTTGAAGCGTATGACCGGTATTTTCGCGCCCGTGAGCAAGTCCGTACACGCCATCCGGACTCGTTGCGTGCAGCAGTTGAAGACTACAAAGAGGTTATTGCGATTGATCCGGAGTTTGCGCCTGCCTTTTCAGGTCTTGCCGATGCTTATTTGCTGATGGATACCTATGCTGGCATGGATGCTGAGGAAGCAGTGCAGCTAGCCAGACCTATAATTGACAAGGCGCTGGCGCTCGAGCCGACTTCAGCTGAAGCCTTATCGAGTGCGTCGCTTCTGGCTTTGACGCGACAAGACGTAGAAAGCGCAATCGATTACGCAAACAAGGCTATCGCGGCTAATCCAAATCATGCCGAAGCCTATCTTAGACTAGGAGGGGCTCTGCAGAGAATACTGCAGTCGGAAGCCGCGCTTGCTGCGTTTCAAAAAGGAAGAGCTCTGGACCCGCTATCTCCTGTCTTGCTCAATAATATTGTTAGTGTGCAGTCCGATCTGGGACAAATTGAAGCCGCTAAAGAAACTGCAGCGGACAATATACGCTGGAATCCAAGCAAACCGTTTGGATATTTAAACCTCGCAAAATTGTCGATGATCTCGACCGACTATTCGAAGGCCCATAGCCTTTTGAAAGATGCAGAAGCGCTCAACCCGGAAGGTGATGAGGCGAAATCCTCGCTGTCGGATCTTTATCTACTTATGGGTATGAACGAAGAGGCGATGGAGACCGTTACTGTACCCGGAGAAAAAGCCAGCATATTAGCCTATACGGGGAAGCAGACTGAAGCGCTTGAGTTGATATCAGAAAATACGCCGCCGTTTGACCAAATCGTGGTGCATTATTATTTACGTGATTTTGCGACAGTTTTGTCACTCCTCCGCGGCATTCAACCCATGCAAACAGGACCACTTAATGAATTGGTGCCAGGCCTCATATATTGGTACGCAATTACAACATATTTTTACAGTCAGGCAGGTCACGCAGATGCGCCCGCCAGGATTGCGAAACTAGATGAATATTTTAGCGCCAAGAGCCCGGAAAGTATTGAAAGCGAAGATGGATTACTAGCGTGGACAGTGTACCAGATTATCAAAAACAATCCGGACGCGGCTTATTTTTCGATCGACAAGTTAATCGACCGCGGTATTGTCAACAAAATTCTTGATGAACCGCCATTTGACGGACTGCGAGAGACGCCTGAATTCAAACTTTACTATGCTAAAATGGAAGAGAATCGCGCGCGTCATCGCGACGCGATAAAAGCGCAACTCGCTGATCCAAAATCTAACTGGATACAATCCAGATAGCTCGAAAAAGATTGAAGAGTGGCCGGTTGTCAACATTGAATGGCCGAGAACATTCTCATTCTAAGAAGCGCCAAACTGGCAACAAATTTGTCAAGCAACCATCCGGAAAGCGGAATAGGTCCAGGTCACGCTGGAATTCCCACTGATTGAACAATAAACAACTGGTGAACCCCGCCAATCGTCACGCACCCTCAACACCCGTCTCAAGCCGCCGCTTCAATCGCGCCTTTGAAAAAGGCGAGCCCGTCGGTTCCGCCGAGGAGAGGGGAGATGACGCGTTCGGGGTGGGGCATCATGCCGAGGACGTTGCCGGCCTCATTAAGGACCCCGGCGATGTCGCGAGCCGAGCCGTTGGGATTATCCACATAGCGAAAGGCGATGCGGTCGTTTTGTTCGAGCGCGTCGAGCGTCGCTTCGTCCGCCTCGTAATTGCCGTCATGGTGGGCGACAGGGAAATCGACCATCTGGCCGCGCGCAAAGCCCTTCATGAAGGGCGACGCGGTGTTCTCCACACGGAGCGTCACCGTGCGGCAGACAAAGTTGAGATTGGCGTTGCGCATCAGCGCGCCGGGGAGGAGCCCCGCCTCGCACAGAATCTGGAAGCCGTTGCAGATCCCGATCACAGGCGTGCCGGCGTTCGCCTTTTCGATGACCGCGCGCATGATCGGTGAGCGCGCGGCCATGGCGCCGGAGCGCAGATAGTCGCCGTAGGAAAATCCGCCCGGCAGGACAATAAAGTCCGTTTCCGGAAGGTCTGAATCGTCGTGCCAAACCATGGCGGGCTCGGCGCCTGTGACAGTTTTCAGGGCGACGGCGGCGTCGCGATCGCAGTTGGACGCCGGAAAGACAATGACAGAGGGTTTCATCGAACGTTCCTTTTGCCGCCGCCGTTTTTTCTATTGTTCGCCTTCGCGAAAATTCTTTGTTTGTTCGCCTTCGCGAACGGGGCGGGTTTCATGCTGCTTGCGCCTTTTCAAAGATCGGCCAGGAAACGCCGGTCAGCTCTTCGGACGCGGCCCAGAGTCTTTCGCCGGCCTCCTCGTCCCGCGCCGCGCGGGTCATGGCCGCGCGATCGACAGGGCCGGAGAAGTCCTGAAACCCGGTCGGCCCATAATAGGCGCCGGCATCGGCTTCCGCGCCCGCCGCGCACAGAACCGTCGGGACCGCGCCTTTGACCGCAGACTGCGAAAACACCGCCGTCATCGGTTTCATCGTTGTCGCCATCAAGCCGCTGGGCCCGGTGGACTGAAGGTTCGTCGCCGAATAGCCGGGATGGCAGGCGACGGCGCGCGCGGCCTTGCCGTGGCGCTCAAGCCGCCGGTTTAAATCTTGCGAAAACACGAGGTCGGCGAGCTTGCTGTGGCAATAGACGGGTACGGGCCGATAGCCGCGTTCGAACATCAGATCGTCAAAGCGCAAGCCCCGCGCATATTTGTGGGCGATGCTCGCAAGGCTGACAAAACGCCCGCCCGACGCCTCCACCACGTCGCTCAAGAGACCGCTGAGCGCAAAGTGACCCAGATGGTTGACGCCGAATTGCATCTCAAAACCGTCCTCCGTCAACTGACGGCTCGGGATCATCATCAGGCCGGCATTGTTCACGAGGGCGTCAATCTGCGTATGCTTGTCGCGCACTGCATCCGCGGCCTCGCGTACGGATGCCAGAGAAGCGAGGTCGAGCCGGACAAAGTCGAATGTTCCCGCCGGCGCTTTGGCTTTAAGCGTCTGCACGGCGGCGCGCGCTTTGTCTTCATTGCGGCAGAGGATGGTGACGGTTGCGCCTTTTTCGCCGAGCATGCGCGCCGCTTCGTAGCCGATGCCGCTATTGCCGCCGGTGATCACATAGGTGGTGTCCGAGAGATCGGGGAGGCGGTCGGGCGTCCAGCCTTTGGGGCCGAATTGCTTGGCGGTCACGGCGTCAACTCAATGGCGTAGTTTTCCATCACCGGATTGGCGAGCAGCTTCTTGCACATCTCCTCCACTGTCGCGCGCGCCGCCGCTTCGTCGGTCTCGGCCAGCGTCATCTCGATCACCTTGCCCTGGCGCACATCCGCGGCGCCGTCAAAGCCGAGCCCGGAGAGCGCCCCCTCGATCGCCTTGCCCTGCGGATCGAGCACGCCGGATTTCAAAGTGATATGTATTTTCGCCTTCATGGGACCGCCTCCGATGGGCTAGGGTAATAAGTGTCGCCCGTCATAAGCCGCAGCGCGGTTGCTGGCAATGACCGGCCGTAGCCCCCGCATTGCGGGAGAATAGGAAGCGCTTCATGGATATCTCCGACCAGCAAAAACCGATCGGGTCCGGTTACGAGCCGAAGACCGCCGCCGCCAAAATCGCCGAAGGCGTCGACCTTTCCGGTAAGACCGCGATCATCACCGGCGGCTATAGCGGCATCGGGCTGGAGACGACGCGCGCGATCGCCGGTTGCGGCGCGAAAGTGATCGCCCCGGCGCGGTCCATGGATAAAGCGCGCGAGGCGCTCGCGGGCGTCGACGGCGACGTGACAGCCGC
>CAWUIM010000108.1:0-6935 GCA_963922595.1 uncultured Parvularculaceae bacterium | reverse complement strand
ATCGCGCCACTCTTCAAAACTGATGGTTAACCCGGCGACGCCGTGACCAGCGAAACCTTCGGCTTCGATAAACGATCCATTCTCAAACTTAAGCAGTTTCATATAGAGCATCCTTAAACTTTTCCGCGCCGATTCGGCGGTACGCATCGAGAAACCGTTCCTGGCCGCGTCGATTGTCTTTGTAAAAATCAATAAGCTTCTCGACGGCGTTCACCACCTCGTCTGAGGAGAGCCCGCGGCCGGCAATTTCACCAAGGCTTGCGTCCTCGGCGGCCGATCCGCCAAGCGTAATCTGGTAGAATTCCTCGCCTTTTTTATCGACGCCCAAGACGCCGATATGCCCCACATGATGGTGCCCGCAGGCGTTGATGCAGCCTGAGATTTTCACCTTCAGCTCGCCAAGCGCCTCCTCGCCGCCACGCGCCGCTACGTTTTCCGCGAGTCGTTGCGCGATGGGGATCGAGCGCGCATTCGCAAGCGTGCAATAATCAAGTCCCGGACACGCGATGATGTCGCTTGCAAGGCCAATATTGGCGGTGGCGAGTTGCGCGTCATTGAGCGCCGTCCACACCGCATCAAGATCGGCCTCGCGCACGTGGGGCAGGCACAGATTCTGTTCATGCGTGGCGCGGACCTCATCGAATGAATACCGCTCGGCGAGATCTGCGACGATACGCATCTGCACGTCGGTAATGTCGCCCGGCGCGCCGCCGATGGGTTTCAGCGAAATATTGACGATGCGATAGCCTGGTTTCTTGTGGGCGACCGTGTTTACCCGCAGCCATTGGCCAAACGCTGGGTTCTCCTTCGCCTGGTCGGTGAGCGCACCATCAGTGCTGGGCGCCGCGTCGAATTGCGGCTCAGCGAAATAGGCTTTGATGCGCGCAATTTCCTCTTCAGGAATGTCAATTGCGTTATCACGGATGCGACGCCATTCAGCTTCGACGCGCTCGCGGAAACGGTCAATACCAAGCGCATTGACCAGAATTTTGATCCGCGCCTTGTACATATTATCGCGCCGGCCTTCTTCGTTATAAACGCGAAGGATCGCCTCCAGATAGGATAAGAGGTGGGCCTTGGGGAGAAAGCTGCGAACGGTCTGACCGATAAAGGGAGAGCGCCCGAGCCCGCCGCCGACGATCACTTCAAAGCCGATATCGCCGTTTTCATCGCGCCGCATTTGCAACCCGATATCGTGTACGCGTACGGCGGCGCGATCATTCTCGCTGGCGGTGACCGCGATCTTGAATTTTCGCGGTAAAAAAGAAAATTCCGGATGAAAGGTGGACCACTGACGAATGATTTCACACCATGGGCGCGGATCCTCGATCTCGTCCGCCGCTGCGCCCGCATATTGATCGGTCGTCACATTGCGAATGCAATTGCCTGACGTCTGGATCGCATGCATTTCCACTTCCGCCAGCGCATCCAGAATATCAGGAACATCCACAAGCGCGGGCCAGTTAAACTGCACATTTTGGCGCGTCGTGATATGCCCATAGCCTTTGTCGTACTTCTCGGCGATGTCGGCGAGGGCCCGCAATTGCCGTGATGAAAGCGTTCCGTAAGGCACAGCCACACGGAGCATGTACGCATGAAGCTGAAGATAGAGCCCGTTCATCAGCCGCAGGGGCTTGAACTGATCTTCGGTCAGGTCGCCTGCGAGGCGGCGCGCCACCTGGCCGCGAAACTGATCGACGCGCTCGCGAACGATCGTCGCATCAAACTCGTCATACCGATACATTAACGCGCTCCATAGGGCTCGACGCCGAGGTCATGTTCGACCCGCGCGATCCATTCTTGAATTTTCTGAAACGGGCCTAAGTCAAAGCCGCCTTCGTGGGCGGCGCGGGTGTAGGGAACCAAAACGATATCAGCCGCGGTGATCCGATCACCAACGAGATAAGACGCGCCGCTCAGCGCCAGCTCCATCCGGTTCAGCGCCGTAACGCCGCGCGGCAACCATTCCGCATCAATTTGTTCGTCATTTTGTTTGAGGTAGGCTTTGCGAAAACGGCGGCCCGCAATGTAGGGCTCATGGGAATTCTGTTCCCAGAACATCCACTCATAGACCTTACCGCGCTGCGCAGCGTGTGCGGGAAGAAGCTTGTCGCCTGCGTTTTCCGCAAGGTGAAGGACGATCGCATTCGATTGGCTGAGTGAGCGACCGTCTTGAAACACAGCACATGGTACCTGACCAAACGGGTTATGCTTCAAAAAATCTTCCGTACGGGATTCCTTTTTGAGGATATCGATCTCGACCCACTCATAATCAAGACCGAGATAGTCGGCCGTCCATTTCACTTTCAGGCAATTTCCGCTGATCGGGTCGCCATAAATTTTGAACGCGCTCATGATCAGGGCCGCCCCGCCTGTTTACCGAGGTCGGCGCGCACTGTCGGTCCAGCATTGCGAATAGCCTCGCGTAGGCGCGCCCGGCCAGCGGGGACGCCGTCGTCCACATCGACAAGATAAGCATCCGCGATCTCATCTGCGCGGGCCGCGACCGCCGCAAGCGCTGTCTCCGCCTCCTCCGCATCAAAACGCGCTGCATCCTGAAGGTGCACTTTAAAGTCATTGTCCGCGCCAAGATAAGCGACACGACCGTCGCGCAAGAGATTGACCGTCACCGCCTTCATGCGCTCAGCCTTTCTGATGATAATGTCGTCTCGCAAAGCGCATCATCCGCCAACGCCGCAACTTCCCCGACGACCAGAAGGGCCGGTCCCTTGACGCCGTGATCGCTCACGAGTGCGCCAAGTCCGTCAAGCCGTCCCTTCAGAACACGTTGATCAGAACGCGTCCCATTCTCGATGACTGCCACCGGCGTCGCCATACTTCGCCCGGCGCTTACAAGCTTCTCTGCGATATCGTGGGCTTTCGTGACGCCCATATAGATCACGAGCGTATGCTCAAGCGCTGCAAGCGCCGTCCAATCGAGGTCTGGTTCTTCGTCGCCTTTCGCATGGCCAGTGACGAAAGTTAGCGCCTGCGCATAATCGCGGTGCGTGAGCGCCATGCCGCTGGCGGCCGCGCAGCCCGTGGCCGCTGTAACGCCCGGCGTGATATAGGCCGAAACGCCAGCGCCTCGCAGGACATCCAACTCCTCGCCGCCGCGGCCAAAAACAAACGGATCACCACCTTTGAGACGCACGACAGTCTTGCCGTCATGCGCCAGGCGTACAAGCAACGCGCCGATTTCTTCCTGAGGCATGGTGTGATCGGCTTTGGATTTACCGACGAAAATCCGATCAGCGTCGCGGCGCGCCAACGTCATAATCTCTTCACTGACGAGTTTGTCATAGACAATCACGTCCGCTTCCTGGAGCAACCGATGGGCCCGCAGGGTCAGCAATTCCGGATCGCCGGGACCCGCGCCCACAATGTGCACGACGCCCTGATGGCTCTGCGCCTGCGGCTTGTTGATCGCCGCGATCATGTCTTCGCGCGCGCCCGCTTCATCGCCCGCAACAAATTTGGCGGCGATGGGACCGTCAAAAACCGACGCCCAAAAAGTGCGCCGCTGGTCCGCCGGCACCGAAGCTTTAACAGCGGTGCGGAACGATTTTGCAAACGCCGCGAGGTCGCCAAGATTGCTCGGGGCGAGCGCTTCGATTTTTCCGCGGAGCTTTTGACCCAACACCGGCGCGACGCCGCCTGTTGAAATCGCAATGGTAATGTCGCCGCGATCGATAATCGACGGCGTCGTGAAATCGCAAAGCGAAGGACGGTCCACAGCGTTCACGAGCGCCCCGAGGCTGCGCGCCCAAGCGGCGTATTTCTCCGCTGTCGCATCGTCCACATCGGCGATGACAGCGATGGCGGCGCCGTAAAAATCATGGCGCGTGACCGATGCGTCCACGATCTTGACGCGATCGGCCAGTTCGTCACGCACGTCGTCCTCAATGGTCGGCGCGATCATCGTGATGTCGGCGCCTGCGCTCACATAGAGCCGCGCCTTGCGAAGGGCTTCCGCGCCGCCGCCGACGATGACAACCTTGCGTCCCTTTAGATCCAAGAATGCGGGAAGACTTTTCATGATGATAGTTTTTCTAATTGAAGAGCGCGCCTGCGCACAAAAAACATGGTTTGCGGAATCGATACCTAGGCGCGCGGCGGCCCCACGGGAAACGAGTATTTTTGGCGATTGGCGAAGATTTTCTATTTTCATCGCAGAAACCGCCGAAATGCGCCTGCTTGCGCGCTAACCGTTTCTCTACCTCGCTGGCTTGTGAACATCTGCGCCCGAGAGAGCATGCCGTTTCCGATATGTGTAGACATCGGAGGCCTCATCACTTTAGATAAACTTATGAAAAACATCCCGCCCCTCAATGCGCTTCGGGTTTTTGAGTCCGCCGCCCGTCATTTAAGCTTTACTAAAGCTTCAGAAGAGCTCCATGTGACGCCGGGCGCCGTGAGCCAACAAATCAAAACGCTGGAAGACTATATCGGTGCGAAAGTGTTTCGCCGCGAAAAGCGCGCCCTGCTGCTCACCGATGAGGCGCAGGCAAGCTTGCCGGTTTTGCGCGAAGGCTTCGACCGGCTCGCGGAGGCGGGAAAGATTTTGATGTCGCGCGCAGACGCGGGCCGCCTCACCGTTTCCGTCGCGCCGTCGCTCGCCGCCAAATGGCTGGTGCCGCGCCTCGACGACTTCCACAAGAGTAATCCGGAAATCGATGTCTGGGTGTCGGCGGATATGGACGTCGTCGACTTTGCGGTCGATGAGGTTGATCTCGCCATTCGCTACGGATCAGGCGGCTATGCAGGCCTTGAAGTGGAGCATCTGATGGCGGAGACCATCGTGCCCGTTTGCAGCCCGACATTGCTCAGCGGCGCCAATCCGCTGAAGACGCCGGCGGACCTCGCGCACCATGCGCTTCTTCATGACGCAAGCCGCGACATGGACGATTCCATTCCGACCTGGTCCATGTGGTTGAAAGCAGCGGGCGTCGACAATGTGGACGGAGCGCGCGGCGTGAAATTCAACCAGTCGAGCCTTGTCATTGAAGCGGCCGTCGCGGGCAAAGGCGTGGCGCTCGCAAAATCGGCGCTGGCGCTCGCCGACCTTGAAGCAGCGCGCCTCGTTATTCCGTTCGACTTAACGACGCCCTCCACATTCGCCTATTACATCGTACACCCCCCATCGAAGGCCAACGCGCCGACAGTTAAGGCGTTTAAGCAATGGCTGCACGCTGAAGCGAAGGCGACGCCCGACGGCGCGGAAATGAGCGCAGCGGCGGCGAATTAAGAAGCCGCCTGCGCCGACGGGGGGAGAGAGGATGGCGCAGACGGCTCCTGCAACATAACGACCTGAGGGGGGGGGAGAGAAACGGTCGTTACTGCATAATTGAAAGGTGGGTATTGCAGCGCGTCATTCAAGCAAAAATCGCCCGGAGAATTGTCGCATAACGCCTTCGTGAAACTTTGAAATACGGCGATAATTTGGCGTTCGCGCCTTATTCTATTCGCTCCGTAAGCTGATCAAGACAGTCGGCGACAGCGTCAAAAATGAGGAGCGTCGAGGCGTGGCGCTGCGGGTAGTCGCGGATCGCCTGCAACGCGGCCAAATCGGCCCAGCGCGCACCCGCGGGCGGCGGCCCGTTTTCTTTGAGCATGGCGCGCATGTCGTCGCGCAGGCGGTAGAGCTCCTCAACACGCGCGCCGATGATATTGCGCGCCACAATCGACGCGGACGCCTGGCCGAGCGCGCAGGCGCGCGCCGCCATTCCGAAATCGGCGACGACGCCGTTTTCGACGGTCAGATCCACCTCGACTTCCGACCCGCAAACGCGGCTCACTTTCAACGCGCTTGCATCCGGCGCATCGAGACGGCGTGCCGGCGGGATCGCCGCCGCCGCCTCGAGCAATTGGTTGCTATAAAGATCGCTAATCATTGTCACAGATATATGATCTCTGTTCGTTCGGCGCCAGCGGCGCGTTACCGCGCCTTCACGCGAGATCGAACAACAACACCTCCGCATCGTCGAGAGCAGTAAAGCTCAACCGGTCTGTATCTTCGATTCGCGCCCCGTCGCCGGCCTGCATGATCGAGCCTTCGGGCAACTGAACGCCGCCGCGCGCAACCTGCAACCAGCCGGCGCGGCCCGGCGCGAAGTCATGCGCGAGCCCCGCGCCCGACGCCAAAGACGCAGCATAGAAATCTGCTGACTGATTGACAGCGATCGACCCGTCGCGGCCGTCACCGGAGGCGAGCAGCCGCCAGGCGCCGTCCGCCGCGCCCTCAAAATTGCGCTGATCATAACGCGGCGCATGGCCGGCGCGATCGGGAAGAATCCAGATCTGATAGAAATGAACGGGATCGTCCTCAGACGCGTTGTATTCGCTGTGGGCGACGCCGGTTCCGGCCGCCATATACTGAACGTCGCCTGGCCGGATAACGCCGCCTGCGCCCGTAGAGTCCTTATGGGCGAGCGCGCCTTCCAGCACATAGGTCAGAATTTCCATGTCCTGATGGCCGTGTTCGGGAAAACCGGCGCCGGGCGTGACGCGATCCTCATTAATCACGCGCAACGTCCGGAACCCCATATGGTCCGGGTGGTAATAATTGGCGAACGAAAAAGTGTGGTGCGTGTCGAGCCAACCATGGGTCGCATGGCCGCGATCGACGCCTTTGCGGATGGTGATCATCGCGAAGCCTCTTTCCGGTAAATTTTTAGGGACAAGCGGCGCTTACGCGCCGTTGACATGGAGATAAGCGCGCATGGCGTCTTTTCAAGACGGATCGCGCCGGTGTGATGTCGTCCCGATTGACCAGCCATTCCTCATTCCTTCCAGCCTTCATCGTCTCCGCGGGAGACATTCCCGCGAGAGGTTTCGTTTCGTCGTAAGAGAGGCCTGCGTGAGACGCGGGAACTTCTCATTGTAGTCTGGTGGCGATGCGCCTTCCGCGCCTCGCGCAGCCGGCAGGGCTGCGT
>CAWUIM010000107.1:0-6983 GCA_963922595.1 uncultured Parvularculaceae bacterium | reverse complement strand
AGCATCTCGTTTACACCGAGAGGGTCGGCGGTTCGAACCCGTCACCGCCCACCATCCACCTCACATCGTTACATTCATAATCAGACATGACTGTCAAAACTGCTCGTTGGCGGATTGCAGCGGCGGTATAAACCGGCATGCGCAACGATCCCGTGACATCCCGATTTTCATCTCAACGATTGTCCCTCGCTTTCGCCGAGTGGGGCGATCGATCGCAGCCAACGATCATTTTGGTCCATGGCGCGCTCGACCAGAAGCGCAGTTGGGATTGGGCGGCCGCTCAGCTCGCCGGCGCTTATCATGTGGTCGCGTATGATTTGCGCGGCCACGGCGAAAGCGATTGGGTGAGCGACGGCGATTATGGCGTCATGGATCATGTTTATGATCTTGCTTCGCTTGCGGATCGCCTCGACATAGATCGCTTCATTCTGGTCGGGCATTCGCTCGGTGGAAACGTTGCGCTGCGCTATGCAGGGCTCTTTCCGCAGCGCGTTGAAAAGCTGGCGGCAATAGAGGGATTGGGGCCGTCGCCGAAAATGCTTGCGGAACGGATGGCGCAGCCGGTCGATGAACGCCTGCGTGACTGGATCGAAAATCGCCGCAAGAAATCCGAGCGCGCGCCGCGTGTGATGGCGTCGTTTGACGAAGCGTTTGGTCGGATGAAGGCGGCGCACGGACAATTAAACGACGCTCAGTTAGAGCACCTCACACGAACGGGCGTTAAAGTCTTGGAAAGCGACCGCGTTCAGTGGGCGTATGACCCGGCGATCACCGCGCGCTCGCCAAGCGATATTACGCATGACGACTTCGTTGTCCTGTTATCGCGCATTAGCTGCCCTGTATGGCTCGCCTATGGTTCGAACAGTTGGGCCTCAAACCCTGAAAAAGACGGCCGGTTGGATTATCTGTCAACGGCGCACGTCACCGAGTTCGAGAATGCAGGGCACTGGCTGCATCATGATCGTTTTGATGATTTCATGAGCGCGCTACGTCGCTTTCTTCGCGGCGACACTCCGTCCTAGAAGAATCGCGTCAGACGCACCGTGATGAAATCATCGTCACGGAACGCCGCAACCACATTTTCCGGATCGGCGTTGAGAAATAATCGCGCTTCGAGTTCCGCTGTCCAGTTTTGGCCGATGCGCCGCTCAGCTTCGATAAACATCCCGATCGACTGATCGTCTGTATCAATCGCTAACCCCGCGAGCGCAGCGGTATCTTGCGTGTCATTAAAGCCAAGCCGGGCCCCGAGGAACACATCATTGTTAGCGACGGTCACAGGCGCGGCGAGCGTCGGGCCAAACGCCTCCTGCACAAACCCTTCATCGCGTCCGTCATATTGGAATTCCGCCAACAGACCAAGGTCCGCGCTGCCGACAGCCTGGTAAAGCGTGTATTCAAACCCCGCGACGGTGGCAAAAAACGTGTCGCCGTGTCCCTCCCTGACAATGGCTTCCAGTTTCCACAACCATGCATCTTTGGTGTACTGAAGATCGATAGCCCCTTGGGTTATGCGATCGTAGACCGGCCGGAGGCTTCCGCCGTCCGGCGCCAAATTGAAACGCGCCTCGCGGGACGTGCCGTGAAAAACAGAGACGCCGAAATCCCATGCGCCGATATAGTGAGAATAGCGCGCTGCAAAATCCGGCGCCGCCCGTCGGCCGTCCCGCTCGAAGATAGCATTTGTAGTGTCAACAGCGAGATCGAAGCGCAACCGGCCTTCAACGCCCGGGAAGGTGCGATCGCGAAAGCCCGACATGACAAAGAAATCGAGATTTCCCCAGTCTTTCAAAATGCTGAGGTTGATCATTGGTTGCCCAAGCTTGTCTTCTTCGTCGATATCCTCGACGCCGTCCGTCTGATTTATGATGTCGACGAGATGTCTGGACTCGGTCCGCCCCCAGAACACTTTCGCCGCGCCAACCGTGAGAGACCAGTTATTGTCAGAGTTGAAACGATAATAGCCTTCGCGCAGGTCGAAATGCGTGCGCTCATCGTCTTGCGCATCCAGCCTTACGAAGGGAATGATAACAATCTGATGTTTGCGGTCTTCTGTCTCCCACCGAATATCGGGCTGAATGGTGAGAGACGGCTGCCAATGATCGAATTGTCCGGGTAATGGCGCGTCATTGGTGAAGTACCGCACCTCACTCGCAACTTCGGCGCCGAATTCCCACTCGCCTGCTGCGGCGGGCGCGGACATCGCCAGCGCCGTGGCGCAGAATGTGGAACAAAACCAATTAGTCAGATTCATGGCGAAGGCTCCGCTCGCAGACAATCGATTAGCGCAGTCGCGTCAAGACGCCCTGTTGGAAATCGCCATCGTCCAATCCGGTTTTGAAACTGAAGTCGCCATAGACGAGTTCCGTTTCTTTGTTTGTCTGGTGGTTTTTCATGACGAAGCGGTGTGAGCGCCAAATGCCGTCATACTCGCGATAATCAAGCAGCGTTAGCGTTTTTAGAAGCTCGCCTTTACGGTCGTAAAACTCGACCTTTCGCGTTTGGAAGACGTCCTGATCGACCCAGGCTTTTTGCTTCGTGTATCCGGATTTTTCATAACGCGGAAAGCGCTCGATCACGTCAGTGGTCATGCCGTCAAGCTCTTCTTCGCCGATATATTTGTACGTGAACTTGTTGAGCTCTGTCGTGGTGAAGTCTTCGAAGGCGAATTCCGATCCGACAAACGGCCCGGACTTATTCGCCGATGCGATTCGCTTGACGCGCTTTAACGCCGGGAGGAAGAGCCATTGGTCATCAGGGTCGAGAATTTTCGCATGGGACAAGAGAGCCGTGCCCTCCACATCGCGCGGCGATTCGAAAATGACGAGCGATTTATCGCCCACATTGGCGTTTTCCCTTTCAAGAGTGGAGAAGGACAGTTCCCGACGGGTTTCCTGCCCGGCCGCGTTGCGCAGGATCATTTCGGCGGACACTTTGCTGTCGCCGAAGCCATTGTCCGTTTGGTCGCTGCGCGCAGAAATATCATATCCTTTTTGCGCTTCTTCGGTTTCGCCGCGCGCTTCAGGGTCGCTGACGGGTATGTCCTGCACGGCGAGGGCGGCGCTGGTCATTATTGCCGCCATGGCGCCCAGGGCGGCGCCTCTGAGAAGGTTTCGGTTAAGCATAGGATTCTCCACTTTGTCTGGTTTCTACCGTAGCTGGTTTACGTGACAGCATCATGAGGAGCGCCGGCAAGAAGAGAAAATCGAGCACGAGCGCAAAGCCGATTGAAAGCGTTGTGAGGAGCCCCATCTCGGCGTTAATTTTGAAAGCGGACAGGGAAACCACAATGAAGCCGGCTGCGAGGATAAAGGTATTGAAAATGATCGCCACACCGACGGTTTCAAAGGCGTACCGGATCGAGTCGGCGGTCGAGAGACCTTTTTCCCTTTGAGCGCGAAGGAACTTCGTCAGGAAGTGCACCGTATCGTCGATCACGATCCCCAGAGACAGCGACGCAACCGCCGCCACCGAGAAGCCGACCTCGCCGACGAGCACAGCCCATGCGCCGAACGCGGTAAGGATCGGCAAGCCGTTCGGCACAATACTCAAGAGTCCGATTGGAACGCTGCGCAGGGCGAACACCATGATGACGGCGATGGCGAAGATCGCGATTACGGTGCCCACGATCATGCTGTCCACATTTCTTTTTGCGATGAAGGTGAACATGATCTGCGGACCGGTTGGCGGCGCGATGTATTCCGGCGCGTTTTCGCGGAACCAGGCTTCCGACGCTTTGATTAGCTGGCGAGAATCCTGGGTGGTGAATTCTCCGGTCAGTGTTGCAGTTAGCCGGGTCGCTGATTTGTCGATATTGATGCGGTCATTAAGATCAAGGCCGTAGGGAAGGGATATCTCAAACAGCAACAGATACTGCGCGGCGAGTTCACGATCATCAGGGATGCGGTAGAAGTCAGGATCGTCACCATTCAAATTCTTGTTGAGCCGCTTCATGATGTCGGCGACGGAATAAACATGGGTGACGCGCGGATCCGCCCGTAACCATTCGCCGAAGGCTTCCAGTTTTTCGAGATATTCGGGATCGCTGACGCCGCCCGCTTCGCCGGATTTGATGGAAAATTCCATCTGATAGAATCCGAAATAGTCAAGCGTTTTGTCCGTATCGGTCCGAAATTCGATTCGTTGGTCGAAATATTTTCGGAAATTATCGCTTAGTTCGATCTGCGGAATAAACGCGATGAGCGCGAGAGAGGCGCCGCCGGCGAGAAAAAAGAGCTTCCGGTAGTTGCCGATCACAATGTCGGCGAAAGCGCCGACAAGCGTTCGGCCTGACTCGGTCGCACGCGGTTTAACACGTAATGGAATGATCGAGAGCAGGGCGGGCAGCAGCGTTAGGGAAAAGAACCATGCGGCGAGGATGCCTACAGCGGAAATGTTCCCGAAATCGCGAAAGGGCGGCGAGTCGGCGAAGTTCAGCGACATGAAGCCGACAATTGTCGTCAGCGACGTGATCGAGACGGCGAGGAAATTAATCCGGACGGAGTCGATGATGGCGTCGCGTTTTGAGAGGCCTGCGCGCATGCCTGAGCGCGCAGAAATCAATATGTGAATGGAGTCGGCGATGGCCAACGTCAAAATAACGATCACGGCGCTCGGCGACGGGCCCGCAAGCTTGATGCCCATGAAACCGGCCCACCCCATGGCGACCATTGTTGATAGGATTACCAGAAGCAGTGTCGACACAGTCGCGGATACGGACCGCACAGCGATCGCCGTTGTGACAAGGATGATTCCGATCATGACCGGGATAAGCGTCGCAAAGTCGGATTTGATAGCTTCCGAAAATGCGTTGCTCAGCATTGATTGACCGGTGAGGTAAATATCAAGGTTAGGGTAGGCGGTTTCAATTTCTTCGCGCAGTTCCCGCACTGCAGCGACGGCTTCGGGCACCTCTGCGAGAGATTTTTCCGGATAGGTCAGAACGATATTAACGATCGTCGCGTTCGTTTCCGTGTTGATCAATTGTCCGTTGAGGAGCGGCTCGGCGAGGGCGGCTGCTTTCTTATCGGCCAGTTCAGCGGGCGTAAGCGAAAGCGGATTTTCAACAAGATCTTCAACGATCAGATCATCGCCGTCAGCGTAGGTGTACTGAAAGTTCGTAATGGAATCGACGCGCGTCGCATAGGGGATGAGCCAGCCGCCTTCAGTCACCCGGCGGACAGCCTCCAGCGTGTCATTTTCGAAAATATCAGACCCGTCTTTCGGGACGATCACGACCAGAAAATTATCGCTTTTCGTATAGGTCGCCTGAAATTCCTCGAAGTTCTTAAGCTCGGGATTGTCTTTCGAAAAGAAGGTTCGGTAATTGTTGTCATAGGCAAGGTTGGCCGCGCCCGTAGCCATATAGCCAGCGCCGGCAAGGGCGAGAAGGATTACGAGCCAGCGCAATTTAATAACGACTTGCGCAAGCGACACGGCGAATTGATCAATACTGTTCTTCATCATATCGGACCTTGAAGCGAATTGGATACTGCTTTCATTACGGGTTTGAGGCGTTTTCAGTTCAGACGTTTCTGCAGAAAGTAATTCGACACCTGCAGAAAAAATTTATTTCTCCTTAGCTTTGCTTAAGGCTGTCATTCCAGCATTGAAGATTGACATTAAAGCTTCGGCGCTTGCGCCGTGCTTTGCGCGCGCGCCGATTCCGAGTTTCAGTGTCAGGAGTATTTCAGCGCCATCGGCCGGTGTAATGTCCGGATTTAATTCGCCGCGCGTCTCAGCGCGGGCGAGGGCTTCCGTATAGGCCCCTCGAATTTCGTCGAGATAATTATTAATCCGGTCAAGAACAATTTTTTCGTGGGCGCCGACTTCCGACGCCACATTGCACATCAAACAACCGGCGCCGCGTTCGGCCATTTCTGTTATGGCGAACTCAAACACGCTGCGGATGGCGTCCATCGGCGCGTAGTTTGGATTGTTCAAATTATTCAAAAAGATATTTTTGCGTTCGGCGTAGTACGCGTCGAGAACCGCCAGGAAAATCTCCAGCTTGCCGCCGAAAGCGTTGTAGAGCGCGTAGCGGTTCATGCCGGTGGCCGCGACGATCTCCGCCACGGAAGTCTCGTCAAAGCCGCGCCGCCAGAACAGTTCGCGCGAGACGACAATGGCGTTTGAAAGATTGGTCTCAGCTTGGGGCATCAGGCGCGCCTAGAACACTTATTCTGACAGTTAGAACATATGTTCTGAACCGTCAAGCCTTTCTTTCGCCCCAAAAAAGGTCTTTCGCCCCAAATAAGGTTTTCGGCCCCGCCTCGAAAAATTCGCTGTAAAGGGTTATTCAGAGTGGCTGAGTATGATCGGGTTTTTGATGGATCAATGAATGGCCGCAAGTCTTCCATCTGACGGACGAAAAGAGCTTTCGAGCGCAAGGAATGCACTGAAGCCGATCATGTGGCGCGCGGGAACCTTCAGCTTCTTCGTCAATCTGTTGATGCTGACGGGCCCGATCTACATGCTCCAGATCTATGACCGGGTTCTGTCCAGCCGCAGTGTGGAGACGTTGGTCGTCATCACGATTTTAACGTTCGGCTTATTCGCGGCGATGGCGCTGCTCGATTTTGCGCGCGGCGCGCTTCTGGCGCGGGCCGGGGGGCGTTTCGAAGACAGTCTGAAGACCGCGACGTTTAATCTGTCAGCGGATGCGGCGCGGAGCGGAGCAAGCGGGGCCGATCAGCCGATCAAGGACTTGCGTCAGGTTCGCCAGTTCGTGTCGAGCCCCGCATTGACGGCGGTGTTCGATGCGCCATGGACGCCGGTTTTCCTGCTTGTCGTCTTCCTCATGCATTGGCTCCTCGGCCTGGTGGCGGTCGCCGGCCTGCTGATTTTGCTAAGTCTTGCGATCATTAACGAACGCGCGTCGCGGTCAGCGACGGCGGCGGCGCAGGCCGCGACAGTTGAGGCGGACCGCCTGGCGTTATCGGCCTTTCGCAACGCTGCGGCAGCAGACGCGATGGGTATGCGGC
>CAWUIM010000106.1:0-7166 GCA_963922595.1 uncultured Parvularculaceae bacterium | reverse complement strand
TGCCGGGCGGCTCCGGCGCGCGCGTCTCATCGGCGATAAGCGTTTCCTCAGCGGCGCCGAGACGGCCGACCCGGATCGACACCCCGCGGCGGCGCGCATGGTTCAACGCCCTCGACTGAACAAGCTCGCCGGCCACCTCAAGCGCATCGTCAAAGCTGATCTGCGCATAGCGGCGCGCGGCCTCGCCGGCCTTGGCCGGGTCCAGATCGTAGACGCCGTCCACGTCTTTGAGGAGCGTTGCTTCTGCGAGCCCCAACGCCGATGCGAGGATGATCGCCGTGAGGTCGGACCCGCCCCTTCCCAACAGGACCGGCTGGTGGCGGTCATTAAAGGCGACAAAGCCAGGGACAATAACGACGTCATTGGCGGCGAGCGCATCGTTGAGGACGGCGACATCTATGCTGACGGGATCAGCCCGCTGCGGGTCGCCGTCGGCGCGAAAAGCGAGCGCTTCGGCGCCCAAGACGCGGACCGCGAAGCCCGCCTGATCGCAGGCGAGCGCCAACGCCGCGGCCGCCCTTTCTTCGCCAAGCGCAATATAACGCGGCGCATGTGCGCTTTCTTCCGTCGCGCCGAGCGCCGCCGCTTCGGCGATCAGATCGTCCGTATCGCCCTCAAAAGCGGACACCACCGCCACAATGCGCTCGCCTTTGCGCACGTGACGATAGAGTTCGGCGACGACGCGCGGCAGGTCATCGGTTCCCCGCAATATCGAGGATCCGAATTTCAGGACGCGCGCGGGCCCCGCAATTGTTGCAGTCGCCGCCTGCGCGCCCGCACCCAATGTTGAATTCACCTGTCGCATACGTCGCCCACCCTCTTTCTACGCAACCTGTTTTCGGGCGTTGCCCGAAAAATTAATGTCCCTCACGGAGGAAACCTTTAACTGATCAAGGGCGCCAAAGACATCCCCAATCAGATCCTCCGCATGCTCCTGACCGATCGAGAACCGCACAAGCGTGTCCGCGATTCCGGCCACTTTACGCGCCTCCGGCGGCATCGACGCATGGGTCATCGCGGCGGGGATGCAGGTCAGGCTTTCAAAGCCGCCAAGAGACTCCGCCGTGGAGAAAATATTAAAGCTCGGCAACAGGCGAAGCACATCGACATCGTCGTTAAACTCGACGCTCAGCATGGAGCCGAACCCTTTCTGCTGGCGCGCAGCGATCTCATGGCCCGGATGGCTCTTAAGCCCCGGATAGTAGATTTTCTTGACCTCCGGACGGCTCTGCAACGCATCAACAAAGGCCGCCGTCGTCGCCTGCTGGCGTTCGATGCGCGCGAAGAGCGTGCGCAAGCCGCGCAGCGCCAGATAACAATCGAACGGCGCGCCGCCGACGCCTGTGCAGTTCGCCCACCATGTGAGTTCTTCGCCAAGGTCAGCGGTTTTCGTCAGGACGGCCCCGCCGACAATATCGCTGTGGCCGTTGATAAACTTCGTCGTCGAATGAATGACGATATCGCAGCCGAACGAAATCGGCTTTTGCAGCGCCGGCGACATGAACGTGTTATCGGCGACGACGAGCGCTCCCACTTTATGGGCGGCGGCGACACATTTTTCGATATCGGTGATGCAAAGCAGCGGATTGCTCGGCGTCTCGATCAGTAACAATTTCGGTTTCGCCGCCAAAGCTTCGTTGAGCGCTGCGTCATCCGTCTGATCAACAAAGACCACATTGAATTGTTGTTTGGCCGCGCGCGCCGACAGCAATCGATAAACGCCGCCGTAACAGTTCGTGGGGGCGACGATAGTGTCGCCCGGCGATAAGAGACACAGAACAAGATCAACGGCGGCGATGCCGCTCGACGTGATGATCCCGCTAGCGGCGCCTTCGAGTTCGGCCAAGGCGCTGGCGAGCGTCGCGCGCGTGGGGTTTTCAGACCGCGAGTAGCTATATTCCGGCTTCGCATCGAAATTACGCCATGCGAATGTGGATGTAAGGTGCAGCGCAGGCGCAACGGAACGATGATGTTCGTCTGCGCTAACGCCGATGGCGGCGGCGGCGGTTTCGGGATGGCGAGCGATAGACATTAGGCGGCTCCTTTCGGGGGTTGAGCTGGGTGGGACGTCTCGGGGCTTGGGGTATTCTGGTCGGCGGGCGCATTAGCGGCGTCGCTCTCGATGAGTTTCAACGTGGCTTCGATGCGCTTGCCATAAGAACCGATCTCCGGGTTGATCAGCTTTCGAAGTAACGGCCAAGCGCGCTGCGTCGCGGGTTGGCTCAGCATCACATAGCGATAGGAGCCCTTCTGGAACGGGGCCGTGCTGTCCGGTTCAGACATGCGGTAAAGCACGCCGGCGCCAGTGAAATTGACGATAAGGTAGACGAATTCTTCGGGCGTTATGCCGGCGCGGCGGAGGTCCTCGTCGCTAACGCCATGAAATTTGAGCGCGCTCGGAACGTCCTTCAGCATCGCTTCGGCCTGCGCCATTAAGGCGAAACTTGACGCGATGGCCGACGAGCGTCCTTGCCTCAAAGCGAAGGCGATCGTCGTCAGAAGCGAGAAGAACGAGACGAGTACGGCGACGCCCGCCACAACGATTTCAGTGGAAATCAGCGGCGACGCGGCCGCGCTCGCAACGGCGATTTCCGTCTCCGCCGCGGCCGCGACGGCGGCTGTCCATCCATGTAAAACGGCATACGACATTCGTTCACAACGCCTCAATTCGTGCGCCGTGTCTTAAGTCGTGCGGGATGAAATAAATCGGAAGCGTGGAGAACTATCGCGTCGTTTCCACCCTTCGCTTTAGCGTGATTTATTTCGCGCCCGCAAGCTGAAGGGTTCAAATCGGCGCGTTACGTTTCCTAGATACAACGCGAAAAAGCAGAGTCAACTAAAAATTCTGGATTTTTGAGATTTTGCGCTCACAGCCGAAATGCAGCCGGTTGGCGGTAGAGGGTCGGCGCCCACTGCTACACACAAGAATGGGACGACCTCTCGGTCGTCCCGTACTCCGTATCATGATTAAACGCGCGCTGCGCTTATGCTACGCCGCGTTTAACTTCTCGGTCAGCGTAGAAATCTCTGTACCAATCGATTTTTCGACATCGGTGACATATTTCACCATACCCGCCAGAAGCTCCTCGCTATAACTTTCATCGCTCGCCTCAAGCGTCGCGGCGGCTTCGTCCATATCCGCTTTTGCGGCCACAGCGGTTTCATGCCACGCGCGCAACTGATCGATGCCTTCCTGCGCGGCATCCTTTTCAATAGCGGTGGCGTCTTTTTCAGCCGCAGCGGCGACAGCGCGGCGGATTGACTTCACGGTTCTTGAATATTCGGTTGAGACGGTGAGCGATCGTTTCACAATCGCGTTGAGTTTGGTGACCGTCTCCGTCGTAAATGCCGGCTTGATTTCATCGAGCGTCACCTCAGCGACTTCGCGACCAATCACCGACCCGGGAACATCCTGGCGTGTATACTTAGGCTCGCCCTCTTCCGGCTTCGCATCTTGCGCAGGCGCTGCTTCCGTCGATTGATCGGCGGTCGCGTCTGGCGCCGGACTGTCATCCTTCGCGCCGCCGCATGAGGCCAACAGAACCAACGAACACAGGCCAGCGGTATACTTCATTATTTTCTCCACAATTACAGTCCCCATTAATTTTTAATTCTTCCCTACGCACCCTATCGGCAATGATCGCCAAAGCAAATTGCGCTCAGCATCTTACCTTCAAAGGCCGAAACGCCAAGGAGTATCGTCAGATCGGCGAGCTGCTACGCGCAAAGATGCCGCTCCATTAAGGAGCGGCACCTTCAGTCTTTACGCACTCACAAAGCCTTGAATGCTAAGGTTGACGCGACATTACTCTGAATCGCGACGACCTTCCGGACGACGTTCGCTCACCGGCTGGAAGGCGCGGATGTCGTTCAGGATCCAACCGGCGATGTCTACACCAAGAGCCTGGCCTTCTGTGTCGTCATAGGCCCAGTGCACGCCGTTATCGATCCGGCTGACGCCGTTCGAAACTTGCGCATCTGTCAGCGTGTTGAACAGAATTGGCACCAGCGGCCGTGGCGTGCCGCTTGGGTCCACACCCTCACCGTTATATTCGTCGGAGACCCACGTGTAAGGCGTTTCGTCACCGAAGAAGTCTGCGAGTATTTGCATCGTCACCGCGCCAAAGGTCGCATGACCTGACGGATATGCCGGGAATGGCGGGGTCGGACGAATGAAGTCCTCGCCGTCAGGCAGCTCGACATTGATGATCGACGCGCCCACAGGGTCCCAGGTGGGATCAACCTGCGTGTCAGCAACGCCGTCGTCAATACGAATGCCAGTAACTGGACGCCAATAGTTGTAGAAGTACTTGCTATCCCATGCGGCGACGCCAGCATCGCCGATCGCTGCATTAACCATGGCGATCGGACGCGCGATGTCCATTGGATCCGCATCACACGACTCCGGATCGTCGACGAGAATATCGTTCGGATCATCGCAACCGAGTTCCTGCAGAATGACGCCGATAGCGTACTGGTTATATGCACGAGGCGGCGTACCCAGAAGCGGCACCGCATCGTAACCCCAGTAGTTGCCATTGAAACGCGTCGCTGGCGTTGAGGTCGACGGCGTGTTCACATTTTCCGGCGAACCACCTCGCGCTGCAACCTGATCATAGGCCGCGATATATTCCTCAGAACCGGGCTCCGGCGGAGGCGGAATACGGAATTGATCGCCAGAGGAGAGCGTGAACGGCGTCACGCCGCCCCAGAACGCGCCGAGCGACACGTTGAAGTTTAGGACATCAAACTCCGGCGTGTTGGGGTCAGGCGTCCAGTCGAATGGGCTGACGCCGCCATCGTTGACAGTGCCGCCGCGGAACGTGGCCGTACCGTCAGCAACGCGACCGCCGCCGCCAAATGTCGGCTCGGCATCAGTGGAATTGTCATTCGACCGTGCGCGCAACATCGCCCGCGCCGCTCTAATACCGACGCGGCGACCGTTCAGGAATTCACGGTCTGTCGTGGCGAGACCGATCTGATCGAGATCCGATTGAAAAATGCTGGTGAGCACGTCTTCCCGCCATGGGAACAATGCGCGCTGCATCTCAAAGGACGTGAATGCAATCGCCACATCCATCGACGCATTACGCGCCCGCGGAACACCATTATTGTAATTGAAGAATTCACGCTCAAACGCGTTCATCGCATCAAAGACTGCGATCTGGACCATGGCCAAAGCACGGCTTGTCCGGCCGGGGCCGCCCTGAACGAACGGCGGCAGACCGCCAAAATCATCAGAACCCGTATGATCGAGGGCGATCGAATCCAGCAGCACATTGTGCCAGAAGATGAACCGGTCGGCCGTTGTTTCCAACGCAGGCGCGGTCGTTTGTGCATTCAGTCGCGCGATAACGCTTTGCGTCAATTCCGACTTACTCGTCTGACCGAGATAGCCGAGCTTTTGGATGTCGGTAAACTTCTGCGAGGTGTCTTCTTGCGCAAAAACCGGCGCCGCCGCAATAAGCGGCGCAGCCGCTACAGCGCATGCAAGCGCTTTAGAAAATTTTGAGTGGAATTTTGTCAAGTTTTCTCTCCGTATGATCAAGCGATACACTTGCCACATCGTCTGTGCGTGAAATGTGAGTGCACGAAGCCGTCATCTACGAAGACAAGGTCTTTCGCAAATCACGCGGCGGCGACCAATTGATCACCGCCGTACGCTAATTGTGGTATCCCATTTCTCTCCCATAAACCGTTTCGGAAACCACGAGCAAAAAGGATCCGATCAGGTGAGCTGCAAGACTTTGCAACATATTTTCTATCTAACGACTTGTTGGTTATGTCAACATGATGTGTACTGAGAATGCAGAATAACCCTTCCGATCGTTGGAAGATTTTCAATCGTCCATATGAAAAAATTGGAACCGCCGTTCTTGCCGCGACAAGGATAAATATGGAAATTTGTATCGTGAAAGGCAACTCTCGCAACATAAAACTGCAACCATTGCGAAGAATACGTCAATGGCATTCGATCGCTCAGTATAATGAGCAAAATTTTTATCAAAAGAATGATCCAATTAATCGCAAGAAAACGCCCGTTTGCTTACATTAAAATTGGAATAGAAATTCTGTTCGCAGACGCAACATCTGGTAGGTCAATGACTCGTTTCAGAGAGACCTTTTCGAACTCGCATTTATCCAAAATTGACCACGCGAACGCGCGGATCAAAGCGTACAAAGGACGAAGAATGAGGCGAACCCGTATCGTTGAGCGGCGTTCCTATGACGGGCGGGCTCGAATTAATGGTGCGGCCGAGAAGACTCGAACTTCCACCCGTGTTACCGGACAGCGACCTCAACGCTGCGCGTCTACCAATTCCGCCACGGCCGCACTCTTATTCGCCCGCAAATGAGGTGTTTTGAGCGAGCGGCGGAGATAGCAGGCTCGCGCGCCACTCTCAAGCCCTAATTCATTGATCTTGCGGGTCAGACGTAGACGGCGTCTGAGGGCGCGACCTCCACGTTCACGCGCTCGCCGTCCAGGAGCACGCGCCCCTGCCCCACGGGCAAGCCGTTCGCGAGAATTTTCAGAGGCTGCGAGCCGTCGCCGCCGATCGGGATTACCGCGCCGCGGCCGAGGGAAAGAAGACGCTCCAGCGGCATCTCAGCGCTCCCCACAATAATGGTGAGCTCGACTTCTATATCATTGACCGAAGCCATAGACTGGAGGACCGCCCCTTTTTGACGCAACTGGTGAGGAGCTTGCCCGATTTTGGTTAGACCGTCGTTAATCGCAAACCGACAAGGCGATCTATCGGTCGGATGGGCGCAATCGGACGGGCTTGTGGACTATGAACAAGCCGTTAACGCGATGGAGGCTCACGTGGCGGCGATGCGCGCGGGGGAGGCCGACGAGCTCATCTGGCTTCTGGAACACCCGCCTCTTTATACGGCTGGAACCAGCGCAAAAACGGACGATCTGCGCGACCCGCAATTCCCGGTCTATAAGTCGGCGCGCGGCGGCCAATACACATATCACGGTCCGGGCCAGCGCGTCGCTTACGCGATGCTTGACCTGCGAAAACGCGGGCGTGACGTGCGCGTCTTTGTGGCGACGCTTGAGGCGTGGATCATTGCGGCGCTGGCGCGGTTCAATGTGGACGGCGAACGGCGCGACGACCGCGTCGGCGTCTGGGTCGACCGGACCGCGCCTGGCGGGCCTC
>CAWUIM010000105.1:0-7260 GCA_963922595.1 uncultured Parvularculaceae bacterium | reverse complement strand
CGGGGCCGGCGCCGACGACGATCACGTCCGCACACGCCTTATCGGGCAGGAGGTCGAGGCCGAGGGCGCGGGAGACCTCCGAGAGCGAGGGTTTCACCAGCGTCTCGTCGGCGCCGCTCACCAGGATCGGCGTGTCGTCGAGGGTGAGGCGGAGCCGCTCCACGATCGCTGTCGCCTGCGGATCGGCGTCCGCTTCCACCCACAGATGCGGGACCGCATGTTTGGTCAGCAAATCGCGAATGGAAAACGCCTGTTGGTCGAAGGCGCGGCCCACAAGGACGACGCTGGCGCGGCCCGACGCACGCGCCCAGGCGCGGCGTGCGATGAACGCGGTGACGAGAGCGTCGGAAAGGCCGGAGCGCTCCACCAGCAAGCGCTTCAGCGCGTCGCGCGGGATGTGTAATACTTCGCCCGCTTCCTCCATGCGCGCTTTTACGAGGGAGCGCTGTCCTGTGATCATGGAGACGTCGCCGGTGAACTGGCCGGGCTCCAGCCAGCCGACGCGGCGCTCCTCGCCATGCTCATGGAGGTAGACATTGAGCGCGCCGTTAAGGAGGACGAGAAGGTCGGTCTCGCGGTCGCCTTCGTCGAACAGGATTGCGCCCGCCTCATGCCGGCGCACCTCGCCATAGGGTTTAAGCTCTTCCAGCTCCTGGTCGTTGAAGCGGTAGTTCATGTCCAGTTTCACATTGTCGGTCATGGCGGTTCCTGATGGGGCTGCGGGTGAAGATGTAGGCAAGGCGGGCGGGTCAGGCAATGATGCGTTGTCTCAGATAGCGATAAACTCAGTATACTGACTGATACGCGGACGGGCGCGGCGCCGATCGCCGGACGCTCTGTTTCCGGGGCCGGTAAGGGGGCGGGCGGGCGTCTGGTTTTCGGCGCAATGCGCGATCTCCCTGTTCCATGGGGCGGCGAGCGGTTATGCTGCGGAGCGATTGACACCGCTGTATCAGCGTATTACTACGCGCCGCGCAAGGATAGAAGCCATGACAGCCGCCACCACCGCCGACAATATCGCCGCCCTTTGCGAGGCGCTGAACGCGCTCGAAAGCGCCGAGGAGGCGGAAGCGTTCCTGCGCGATCTGGCGACGCCCGCTGAGATCAAGGCGTTCGCCGAGCGCTGGCGGATTGCGCTTCTCCTCGACGCGGGCGCGCTTTCCTATCGCGAGATCGCCGCTGAGACCGGCGCGTCGACGACCACCGTGGCGCGGGTCGCGCGCTTTTTGAAAGAAGAGCCCCATCAGGGCTACCGCCGCCTCATCGACCGGATGAAGTCGGTCTAACCATCGGGACATTGCGTTATGAGCGACGTGCGATTGCGGATCGCCATCCAGAAATCAGGCCGTCTGTCGGACGGCAGTTTTGAGTTGCTGAAAAGCTGCGGGCTGACCGTCTCGCGCGGCCGCGACAAGCTCTATGCGCGCGTGCGCGAAATGCCGATCGACGTGTTGCTCTTGCGCGACGACGACATCCCCGCCTTCGTCGCCGACGGCGCCTGCGATATCGGGATCGTCGGCGAGAATGTCTTTGAAGAAGATCGTCGGAGTACGGGTCGCGCGAGCGAGACCGAGGCCGTGATGGCGCTCGGCTTTTCCCGCTGCAAGCTGATGCTCGCCGCGCCAAAGGAATGGGCCGACAAATCGAACGCCGCCTTTCGCGGCAAGCGCATCGCCACTTCTTATCCGGGGCTCACGCGCGGCTACCTCGAACGCGAAGGCGTCGACGCGACACCGGTGATGATGAAGGGCTCGGTGGAAGTGGCGCCGCGGCTCAAAATCGCCGATGCGGTCTGCGACATCGTCTCCACCGGCGCGACCCTCGACGCCAACGGGCTGGAGCCGGCGGCGACCGTCTTTGCGTCGCAGGCGACCCTGATCCGCAACGCGGCGGCGTTCCCGCCCGATAAGGCGGCGATCTTCGAGGCGCTCCTGAAACGGATCGACGGCGTCCTCGCCTCGCGCGAGGCGAAATATGTGATGATGAACGCGCCGCGCAGCGCCGTCGCCGCCATCTCGAAATTGCTGCCCGGCGCTGAGGCGCCCACAATCCTCGAACTTGCGGGCGACACGGACAAAGTGGCGATCCACGCGGTCTGCCGCGAAAGCGTCTTCTGGCCGACGCTGCAAGCGCTCAAAGACGAAGGCGCCAGCGCGATCCTTGTTTTGCCGATTGAGAAGATGATGCCTTAGGGGAGCGGCAGTTTGCGAAATGTTGTCATCGCGGACGATCATGCTCTTGTGCGTCAAGCGATCGGGAGCGTAATCCAAAAGATTCCAGCGACGCAAATTGTGGCTGAGGCGGCGAATGGCGTAGAGGCCGTCACGGCCGTGCGCACCCATAAACCGGATTTGCTTGTCCTTGACGCGGCGATGCCGCTGGCGCGCGGCATTGAGGTCTTTGCGCAATCGCGAAGGTGGTCTCCGGATACGCGTGTGGTTTTGGTGACCGGGTTCACGTCCATCGCGATTCTGCTTGACTGGCTGGATGCAGGCGTTGACGGCATGGTGCTAAAAACATGCTCAACGGATACGATGAAAACCGCCTTCGAAACCGTCCTTGATGGCGCAAATTATATCGCTGATGAAATAAACGACCTGATCGCAGAAAGGCCGCCCGCCGCTGCTCTGACGAGCCGAGAGCGTGAAGTGTTAAGTTTACTTGCTGCCGGAAAAGCCAACCCGGCAATCGCCGCACAATTGTCAATCAGCATCAAAACAGTCGAAAAACATCGCGCCAGTTTAATGAAAAAGCTTGGGGTTCATTCCATCGCCGAGCTTATGACCTTCGCGCTCCGCGAAGGTTTGCTTGACGAGCACAAACAACTTTGATTGGGGCCTATCAGTCGTCGGCGACGGTAAACGGGGTATCCGCCCCATTGATGATCGCATTCAAGTCATGAAAAGTGTGGGTATGTCTAGCGGACCGGCAATAGGCCACGCCATTTTTCAATTTCTTCTGTGGTTGGGGCTCATCCTAACCTTAATCACAATCGGTCTTATTTCGAGCGCCGGGGCTGAGACTGAAACTGCGCCGGTCGTTCTATCGCAAGATGGTGATTTCCGCGTGGCGTTATCGCGTCACTCGCAGGTGTTTCTCGACAAATCGCGCTCTGTGACGATCGACCGCTTGCTCGACACGCCCGAAGAAATGACCCCGGTCACGAAAGAATATGTGGACTTCGGACTAACAGACGCGCGGATCTGGCTGCATACGTCTCTGATCAATCCTTCGCAAAAAGGCGACGTCTGGCGGCTTGATTTGAAGCGCCAGTTTGTCAAGGCGCTTGACGTTTATGTTATACGAGATGGCCGCGCCGAAAAGGTGCTAACCCAT
This sequence comes from uncultured Parvularculaceae bacterium, assembly GCA_963922595.1. Taxonomy (GTDB): domain Bacteria; phylum Pseudomonadota; class Alphaproteobacteria; order Caulobacterales; family Parvularculaceae; genus JAJFFW01. The sequence goes on along the minus strand of CAWUIM010000105.1, from coordinate 3,924 downwards.
ACCGGACGCGATAGGTTTGAAATGCGCGCGATCCCGAACCGATATCTCGCGGTTGATGTTCCGGTCAATCAACAAGAAACGGTCGATATTATCGTCGCCTACGAATCCGATGCGTCGACTTGGTTGCCTTATTTAATTTCGACAAAAGAAGCTTACGCTGTCGCGCACGCTCGCGAAAACCTCGTGAATTGGCTTCTTAATGGTGCTCTTGGCGCGGTCCTGGTGATTGCGTTGATTCTTTTTCCAGTGGTCGGCTGGCAAATAAGTCTCGCCTTTTGCGCCTACATTATCTCAGGCAGTCTATTCGTCTTCAATTCCGAGGGATATGCATTTCAATATCTTTGGCCCAATGCGCCTTCGCTTAACGATCCCGTTGATTTGATTTTCATTCTGATGATGGCGGCGGCGGGGCCGGCGTTTGGACGCGTCTTCTTTGAAATCGATAAACACAGTCCGCTTCTAAATCGTGCTTTGCTTAGCGTTGTTGTTACAGCGTTTGTCTTCGCCGTTTTGACGTTCCCGCTTTTTCATTCGGCGCTATTCAAGCAAATCGCTTATTCGCTGGTGCTAATATCGACGTCACTGCATGTGGGCGTGGCGCTGCTCGCCTTTCGGAATGGCCTGCCCGGCTCTTCGCCATTTTTGGTCGGCGCTGTTTGCGTTCTGGGGTCAATGCTATTCGCGCTCCTTGCGCATCTCAGGCCTGGCGTCATTAGCCTGGAGGCCACCCTTGATGTAGGGCACATCACATTGTTGATCGAATCTATTGCGTTCGCCGCAGCCATCGCAATACGGATGCATCTTGTGCGTATAGAGCGAGATCAAGCTCTCCGGGCGGAGTTGCACGCAGCCCAAGACAAACTCCGGATGCAGAACGCGCTCTTTAAAAGCCAAGCGCAATATGACTCAGCGCGCGCATTGGCGAAACGAAGGCGCGATGAGCTGTCGTCGGTTCGCCACGATATCGCCCAGCCTCTAACATCACTGCGTGCGGCTATGGTCAACCTTGAAGGCGTGGATGAAGAGACAACGCAAAAATTGCATGCATCGTTTGACTATCTCGAATCGCTGGCGCGGCAGGGCGCCCTGATTGATCAGGTGACTGGTGATAGCCCAGGATCGAACGCCGGTATTGAGACATTTCAGGTGTCGGTCATCCTCGACAATGTTGTCGCCCTCTTCGCGCGCGAGGCCGCAGTGAAGGGCCTCGAATTCAGGCGCCGGGCGGTCGTCGCTAACGTTGAAACGGATCCGCTTGAGCTTATGCGTATCGTCAGCAACCTCGTTTCGAACGCCGTAAAAAACACCGAGAACGGCGGCGTATTAATTAGCGCCCATCGTCGAGCCGGGAAAATCGAGATTGGTGTTCGCGATACGGGTCCTGGAATGACCGCCGAAGCGTTATCTTCAATGCGTAAAAAAGGCGAAAAAGGCGCCGCGTCGGAGGGCCAAGGGCTCGGCCTTCATCTTGTGGAAGAAGCGGCGAGACGCTTAGGGATCGAATTCGATATTCAGTCTTATCCGCAACGCGGCACGGTTGTACGCCTCGCGTTGACAGAAACCCCTTGATGCTCCCCAAAATGGGTTAGTCGCCCCATACCCGCGATCGGCCGACGGCCGTATGTTTTTTGGATAACGGTTCCAAAAATGGGGAGTAGACAATGTTCAAGTTTTTGAAAGCTCAAACGGGGCTCGCTATCGCAGTACTGGCGTTAACGCCGTCGGCGGCGCTGGCGGACCGATGGGACAATATTCGTAGCTCATGCAGTGGCCGTACGCTGAAAGTCTCAGCCCAGCTCATGGATATTCACTGGGGCCAGTCCTGGGAAGCGGCCTGCGCTCGAAAATCGGGACGAGGCGTCGGCTTCGGTATTACACGCAAGGCCGACCGTTGCATTAACAACGCTGGCATGTGGGGCGAGTGGGACCTTCGAAACCATCCGCGATGCGTGCCGAAATACGAGTGGGGGGAAGTGAAGGAAAGTTGTTCCGGCGATGGCGTACAAACGGTTTCCGCCAAGCTCTTTAATATTCCGAGTGGAGAAAATTGGGAAAAAGCCTGCAGAAATTTCAATGCTGCTGGCGCGGTCAGCGCTAAGGGCGTGTCGGGACGTCCACATCGCTGCATTACCACGGCGGCGGGCATTTACGGTGAGTGGGACAAGAAGGATGTCGCGGCCTGCACCCGAAAAATTCGTTGGGATCCATTGAAAAAAGACGGCTGCTTTGGGCCAAACCGTCAGGTCTATTCCGCGAGGCTATGGGATATTCCGGCAGGAGAAGATTGGGTGGAGACCTGTCGCGCCACAAATGGCCCCAATGGATTGGGTAAGCCGTCGCGTTGCGCAAAAGACGCTCTTTCCACTGGTGTTTGGGGGCAGTGGTATACAAATGAAAGGTGCGCGAAGCCACTTGAATGGGGAACGTTTAAGGACAATGGCTGCGTGCGCGATATGAAAACGCCGGACGCCAATGCAGGCGGGATATCGGGCGAAGGATTCCGCAGTTATTCTGCCGTCTTATATAATGCGGGAGGTGATTGGCTGGAGGCATGCCGAAAGGCGCGCGTTAGGGGGCGGGCGCATGATGGAAGAATTCTAGACACATCGGCGCCGACGGCTTGTGTTTTGGCGGACGCTGATGATGCGCTTAGTTGGATTACGACAGCGATCATCGGTGCGGGCACGGCCTTCATTGCTTCACCGACGGGCCCTTACGCAATTGCGGCGTCGGGTGCAGCGATCGCCGTTGTTTCAAAGGGCGCGGAAGCTGGGCTCTTTGAGCTCATTGACGCCAACCTCAATGTTTGGGGAATTGTTTGGGTCGAAGACGAAGCAAGTTGCGGAAAGGTTGATTACGGGTCAGGTGACGCTGAGCAGCGTTTCGACTGGAACAATGGTCTTTTAAACAATGAGGACCGCGCGACAGTCGCAATGTGTCCGCAAAACGCGTCGAGTGTGACCGGCGATCTGACCTGCGCTTGTAGCGGTGACCATACCCGGAGTGGAACAGTATGGGGGTCTGATATCTACACCGCGGACTCTTCGATATGCAAAGCGGCGCTTCATGCCGGGAAGATTGATCGCAAGGGTGGTGTCGTTCGTCTGCAGATGATGCGCGGTCAGCGGCGTTATTCCGGCTCAACAAGGAACGGCGTTACCACGCAGTCATATGGTAATTGGGGCAAGAGTTATCGTTTCGAGTAACCAATGCCGCCGAAAAAAAAGCAGTCGCCGCTGGAACTCAATTTCCGGCGGCGACGGCGTTTTGGCGCAACGCCGGCAACTGTGGCGATTCTACAAAAAACGGCAAAGGCGCATTCGGCCGTGCGAAAAGAAGTGCAGCGCGCCGACAGTGGATTTTCCCGCCTAACCCAAACCGATCTCCGACAAGATCACAGGGATGTTTTTCTTCAGACCGAAAAAGCCGCCGGCGGCGTGGGGCCAGACGGCGCGGTCGTAGCCGCGTGTGATTTCGATGAGCCGCGTGTCGCTTTTCTTCACGGCTTTATAAAGGCGTTTGCGAACCGGGCCGAGGGAGCATCGTGCGGCGACGACGGCGTCGAGGCCGTGCGCCGCCGTGAGGTCGGCGATGGCGGTGCTCCATTCATCCTCTTTTCTGTCTCCGCTTCCTTCGATGTTTGCGTGTACGCACGGGACGCCGAAATGCGCTTCAGCGCGGGTTGCGGCGTCGTTGACCGCCGCTGATGAAAAATCGCTTACGCGTGTGCTGAGGGGCCAGACCGAAACCGGCGTCGGCGCGGCGAGCGCCAGGATCGCGGCGGGTGGGCGCGCCAGCGCTAATGTCTCCGGCGCGCAGTCTTCGTCTGTGATGATGAGGCCGTAACGGCTGGCGTCGATCTCATCGCCTGCGAACGAAGGCGCCGCCGCTGCGGGCAGAGGCGGCTCATTGAGCGGCGGCGCG
>CAWUIM010000104.1:0-7267 GCA_963922595.1 uncultured Parvularculaceae bacterium | reverse complement strand
TTCGACGACGGCAACGATATCTTTTTGCTGGCTCAATGGTATCCGCGTCTTATCGCCTATTCAGACTATGAAGGCTGGCACAACAAGGAATTTCTCGGGCGCGGCGAGTTCACGCTCGAATTCGGCGATTATTCTGTGGAGATCACCGCGCCAGCGGATCACATCGTCGCTTCCACAGGCGTTCTGCAAAACCCAGATGATGTTCTCGACCAAACGCAGAAGGAGCGTTTGGAAACCGCCAAAACTGCCGAGAGGCCCATCTTTATCGTCACCCCTGAAGAAGCGCTTAAAAAAGAGAAAACGAAAAGCGCTGACATGAAAACATGGCGTTTCGCGGCGGAAAATGTGCGCGATTTTGCGTGGGGGTCGTCGCGAAAATTTATTTGGGACGCCCAAGGATACGAGCAAGAAGGCGCCGCGCAGCCCCTTGTCATGGCGATGTCCTTTTATCCGAAGGAGGGCGAGCCTTTGTGGTCGAAATATTCGACGCAGGCGATCATCCAGACAATGGAGGTCTACTCCCGCTTCAGCTTCGATTATCCGTACCCCACGGCCCAGTCGGTGAACGGCCCAGTGGGCGGCATGGAATATCCGATGATTACCTTCAATGGTCCGCGCACCACACTCCAGGACGACGGTACGCGAACCTATTCACGATCCGAAAAACGGTTCCTGATCGGCGTCGTTATCCATGAAATTGGCCATATCTATTTTCCGATGATCGTCAATTCCGATGAGCGTCAATGGACCTGGATGGATGAAGGGCTCAATTCATTCCTGCAGTTTGTTGCGGAGCAGGAATGGGATCCGGACTATCCCTCTCGCCGTGGCGAGCCGCGCGATATTGTCGACTATATGAAATCGACGCGGCAGGTGCCGATCATGACGAACTCGGAGAGCATTCTTCAATTCGGCAACAACGCCTACGGGAAACCTGCCACAGCGCTGAATATCTTGCGCGAGACAATTCTTGGCCGAGAGCTTTTCGATTTCGCGTTTAAGGAATATGCGCGGCGTTGGAAATTCAAACGACCGACGCCGGAAGACTTCTTCCGCACCATGGAGGAGGCCTCCGGTGTTGATCTCGACTGGTTCTGGCGTGGCTGGTTCTATTCAACTGATCATGTGGATATTTCGATCGACCGCATCTACCAACTGCGTCTCGATACGGAAGACCCGGATATCGATATGGCGCGCGAACGCGAATTCGATCTTAAGGCGCCGTCTTCGTTGACGGATACGCGAAACAAGGAGGAGGGTGTCAAATTCCGCGTTGAGCGTATGACTGACCTTAAAGATTTCTACGATGAAAACGATAAGTTCACCGTCTCGAACAAGGACCGGAATAAGTATCAGTCCTTCCTGAAAGGGCTTGAGGACTGGGAGCGCGACGCGCTTGCGCGCGCCGTTGAAGAAGACGAGAATTATTACGTCATGCATTTCTCCAATAAGGGCGGATTGGTGATGCCGATTATTCTCGAAATCACGTATGCGGACGACACCAAGGAAGAATATCGCATGCCCGCCGAAATCTGGCGGCGCAGCCCGAAGAAGGTCGCAAAGCTCTTTATTACAGAAAAAGAAATCAAGGATGTTGTCGTCGATCCGCATCTGGAGACGGCTGATGTGGACCTCGATAATAACTACTATCCGAGCCGCATTATGCCTTCGCGCGTTGAGGCTTACAAAGCGCGTCGCCCGAGCCGCGATCTGATGCAAGACGTCAAAACGAAACTAAAAGACAAAGACGAAGAAGATAGTGATGAAAGCGATAATTAGATTCCTGGGCCTCTTCGTCATCGCCGCGCTTTCGCTCTCTGTCGCCGCAGCGCACCAACAGCGCGCCGCGTTTACGACGGTTCTCTTCAATGATCGCACGGGCAATCTGGAAGTGATGCACAAAGTCTTTGTGCATGACGCAGAGCACGCGGCGGAGGATATGTGGGGCCACGCCGATATTGTGACGGATGCAGCGCAACAGGAACGTTTCGCTGATTATGTGCGCCGCCGGTTTGAGTTACGCGACGAAAATAACGAAAAAATTGAATTAAAAGCGGTCGGCCATGAGATCGAGGGGCCCTATTTGTGGGTTTATCAGGAAGCGCCTGCGCCAAAGGGCAACGCGAAATTGACCGTGAACGACCAAATACTCCGAGATTTTTGGGAGGATCAGGGGAATATGGTCAATATCGAGCATGGCGATTTCCGCGGGACGCTCGTGTTTACGGACGGCGACGGCGCACAGGCGATTGCGTTGACCCCGGAGCAAGCGAAATAGCGACAATCTGAATTTTTAAAAATGGCTGACGCGGATTAAGCGGACGCCAACATTCGCTCGGCACTCTTGGTAAGTAATTCATATGAGAGGTCGTCGCTATGCTGAGCACCGCCCGTGTTGACATCCCCGTATCTGTGGAAGCCCGCCTCCAGCGGTCGTCCGAGTTTGTCGACAATATTATGGAGTTCGCGCGAGAAGACTTGATCGGGTTTCGCCGTCCGCTGGCGGCGACGTTCGCGTTTACTGCGCCGCTGGTTCTGGCTTTTGTCTATGCGTCAGCCGGCTTGATCCCGATGGTCAAGATTGCCTCCAGTTATTTCGTTGTCGCGGCGGCGGGCCTTTACCTTGTCGGGCGCGATCAATGGCCGGACCTGGTAAGCGAGTTTGAAGCGCGCTCGGTTGAGAAACGCAAAGCCACCGCCGATCTGAAATGCGGGTTCACCGAATCATCCTTTCTGAGTCTCACTCGCGCGCCCCGGTTTATCGAGCATGAGCATGGCGTTCTGGTGTTCGTTGATGTGGGCGACTTCAAGACCCTCTTTTTGTCCGTTCGCGACGAGGCAGACGATCCGCGCTGGCAGCTTTATCTGGACGGCGCGCTTTATCGAAAAATTTGGCGTTGGATGCGGCTTCCCGTATCGCGCGAATTGGTGACGTTCAAAACCGAGGGCTCCAAACTGCCGCAGAACGTGGACATCAAAACCATCAACTCGATCGATGTCTGGGAGGCGGTCGATTTGGCGCTTGGCGAGCCGTTGGATGGCGCGATCATTCATCGCCCCTTCCACGAGCTTGTGGACTCTATCGAACGCATGCTCTAGCGGCGAAAAAGCGCGGCCCCGGAGCGGCGTCTCGCCCCTTACATTCAGGCCCGGCGCTTGCTACATGGGCGCAATGGCGACGCTTCTTGACCTGAACGATAAAAAAGCCGCCCGGCATCCCGAAAAGCGGAACCGGCCGGATTCGGCGATTTTGCGAAAGCCCGACTGGATCCGGGTGAAGGCGCCCACCTCCGCTGGGTTCGCTGAAACGCGCGCAATCGTGCGCTCGAAAAATCTCCACACGGTCTGCGAAGAGGCGGCGTGTCCGAACATCGGCGAATGCTGGTCGAAGAAGCACGCGACCATGATGATCATGGGCGACACCTGCACGCGCGCTTGCGCATTCTGCAACGTGAAAACCGGGTTGCCCCAGGCGCTAGATCCCGAGGAGCCGCGCAATGTTGCGGAGGCGGTCGCGGAGATGGGCTTGTCGCACGTTGTAATCACGTCGGTTGACCGCGATGATTTGTCGGACGGCGGGGGACAGCATTTCGCCGATGTCGTTACGGCGATCCGTGAGCGGTCGCCGGGGACGACAATCGAGATTTTAACGCCGGACTTTTTGCGCAAAGACGGCGCCGCTGAAATCGTCATCGATTCCAAGCCGGACGTGTTCAACCACAATCTGGAAACGACGCCGCGGCTCTATCTGTCGATCCGTCCCGGTGCGCGTTATTACCATTCGCTGCGGTTGCTTGAACGGGTGAAAGAGCGCGATCCGCAAATGTTTACAAAATCCGGCATCATGGTCGGACTTGGTGAAGGTCGCGATGAAGTGATGCAGGTGATGGACGATATGCGGTCCGCAGGCGTCGACTTCATCACGATTGGTCAATACCTACAGCCGACGCGCAAGCATGCGGCCGTGGACAGGTTTGTGACGCCGGATGAATTTAAATCATACGAGTCCGTTGCACGAGCCAAAGGGTTCCTGATGGTGTCAGCCTCGCCGCTGACGCGCTCATCGCACCATGCCGGCGAGGACTTTGCGAAGCTTAAGGCCGCGCGGGCCGCTAAAGGGAGCGTTTGATTTGGCGCGTAAACTTTATGATTTGTGCACGGCGGATAGGGACGTACGCTTAAGCCCGCCCTGCTGGGTCGCGAAATTCGCACTCATGCACAAGGGTCTCGATTTTGAGACTGTGCCGCTGGGGTTCACCGAGAAGGATAAGCTTCCGGATCCCGAGTATGGCCGCTTCCCAATTCTCGACGATGACGGCGACATTGTTCGCGATAGTATGACGATCGTGTCGTATCTGGAGGAAAAGCATCCGGAAAAACCGTTATTTGAGACCAATCACGCGCAGGCCTCCGCCTCTTTTTATCAGGCGTTTCTCGGCGCGCACCTGTTTCCGGCCTTGGCGCCGCTCATGTTTATCCGGGTGCATGATGCGCTGAACGACGATAACAAAGCCTATTTCCGGGAGTCGCGCGAAAAACGGTTCGGCGTCACGCTTGAAGCGTTGGCGGCCCAAGACGGTTTGTCAGAAAAAACTGAAGCGGCCTTAGCGACGCTTGCGGCGCCGCTGAGCGATCACGCTTTTTATGGCGGCGATAGCCCGAACCTGTGCGACTATGTGGTCGCTGGTCCGTTCATGTGGAAGCACGCCTTAACCGATGAACATTTGTTCGAGACGCCGAACGAAATTGCGGCGTGGTTCGAGCGCATACTTGATCTCTTTGACGGGTACGCACGGAAGGCTCCGCGCGCCGCATGACGACCCGCAAGACGACCACAGACGTACCGTTCACCGCGGAACAGATGTTTGATCTGGTGGCGGACGTTGAGAAATATCCCGAATTCATTCCGTACTGTATTGGCCTGCGCGTTGTCTCAAATAACGCAGAGGAAGGAATTGGCGCGATCACCGCGGACATGCTCGTGGCCTATAAAGTATTCCGTGAGAAATTCCGCAGCCGCGCGCAATTGGATCGGATGAGCGGCCGGATCGATGTCGAGTATGTGGACGGCCCATTCCGGCATTTGAATAATAAGTGGCGTTTTACAAACAGGCCTCAGGGCGGCAGTACAGTGGAATTCGAAATAGCATTTGAGTTCCGCAATCTGCTTTTGCAGGCGACGGCGCGCAACGTTTTCGAAAAAGCCTTCGTGAAAATGACCGATGCGTTTGTGGCTCGAGCAGAAAGAGTTTATGCGCTGACGCCTGCCTGAAGTTTCTTCAGTATTAGGCTGAGTGCGTGTGCGACTGTCGCGGCTCTAATCGCGTGACGCCCTTCATCTGTAAATTTCACTCTTTCCGTGGTCACCGTCGTTTCATCGGCGAGCCCGAAGCAAACGAGGCCGACAGGTTTTTCCTTGGTGCCGCCGGTGGGTCCGGCGATCCCCGTCACGGAAACGGCTAGGAGCGCTTCTGAGTACTCGACTGCGCCGCGCGCCATGGCGCCGGCCACTTCTTCACTGACAGCGCCATGGGTGTCGATCAGCGAGGCGGGGACTTTTAACATTTCGGCTTTTGCGGCGTTGGAATAGGTGATGAAGCCGCGGTCGAAGACGGCCGACGATCCCGCAACGTCGGTGAGGGCGCCGCCGATGAGCCCGCCGGTGCAGGATTCCGCCGTCGCAATCAGGACGCCTTGGGCCGCCGCCAGTTCGACAACGCGCCGACTCAATTCGGGTATGTCGTCCGTGTCAGGCATCGGCTGGCAACCTTATTGTTGCAGTCGCCATGGCGGCGACGCCTTCGCGCCGGCCGGTGAAGCCCAATTCCTCAGTGGTGGTTGCTTTAACAGAAAGACGTTCCGTAGAAACCGATAAAATTTCCGAAAGCGAACCGCGCATGGCGTCGCGATGAGGGCCGATCTTCGGGGCCTCGCACATAATCGTAATGTCGCAATGGGTGATGGCGCCGCCACGTTCAACAACGAGGTCGCGGGCTTTTTCAAGAAAAATATGCGACGCGGCGCCTTTCCATTGCGGATCGGACGGTGGGAAATGGTCGCCGATATCGCCTGCGCCCAGGGCGCCGAGGATTGCATCAGTCAGCGCATGCATCGCCACATCCGCATCCGAATGGCCTTTCAGTTTTTTGTCGTGCGGGATCGCAATCCCGCAGAGAATAACAGCGTCGCCATCCTCAAAGGCGTGAACATCAAAGCCGTGGCCTGTGCGAAATTCATTCATGGTTGCTTTCCGTCCAAGGAGCGTTTCCGCCATCCCAAAGTCTTCGGCCTGTGTGATCTTCATATTGTCAGGCGACCCGTTCACAAGCGCGACGGACAATCCTGACGCTTCGGCGACCGCAGCGTCGTCCGTGAGCTTTTGTCCTTCGGCGGTCTTATGCGCCGCAAGAATGTCCGCAAACCTAAACCCTTGCGGAGTCTGCGCGCGCCAGAGGTGATCGCGCGGCACGGTGTCAGCGATACGAGGGCTCGCCGCGCCGTCCGCCTTCTTAATCGTGTCGAAGACCGGCAAAGCAGCGATTGCGCCATGGTGCGCGTCAAGCGCGTCGATAACGCGCGCAATCGTTTCAGCATCAATGAAGGGCCGCGCCGCGTCGTGAATCAGAACCGATTGCGGCGCGGTGTCTTCCAGTGAGGTGAGCCCCAGGCGCACTGAGTCCTGGCGTTCAGCGCCGCCGATCACCGGCGCGAGCAGTTTTGCGTGAGACGTCAAACCAGCGAGCGCTGCTTCGTACAAATCATGATCGTCGCAGTGAATGATAATCCGCACCGCGTCGATCCGGTCATGGTTTAGAAACGCTTCGGCCGTACGCGCGAGTACAGCTTTGCCGGCTAACGGACGATATTGCTTTGGACCGCCTTCGGCCCCTGCGCGCGATCCGCGGCCGGCGGCGACGATGAGCGCGATGACACTTCCCGACACCGGCGCCTCCTTTTTGATTGCCCGTAACCGCCGTTGTAACGGCGCGCATCGATGGATTATGGTAGGCTATGACAATTTCAATCGACCAGATCAAGCTCGCGAATAATGTGGCGTTGGCGCCGATGTCGGGCATCAGCGACTTGCCGTTTCGCCGGGTCGCGGCGCGTTTCGGCGCAGGACTGGTTGTCTCGGAGATGGTGGCCAGTCAGGAGCTGGCGCGCGCCAGGCCGGACGTGGTTCGCCGCGCGGAGGGAGACGCGTCGGTCTTCCCATTCGTGGTTCAGCTCGCGGGCCGCGAGGCGAAATGGATGGCCGAGGGCGCGC
>CAWUIM010000103.1:0-7603 GCA_963922595.1 uncultured Parvularculaceae bacterium | reverse complement strand
CGATTGATGGGCGTTCAAGGCCGCTACGGGCTCGCGCCCTTGCGCCTGCGCGCGCTGTTTTTGAAGAGAGGGGCGCTACCGCGCCCGCGCCCTTACTTTGGCGCGCAGGTGCCGACAACCGCCATTCGCGACCTCCTTTTCATCACGTCGAAGGGAAGAGCCCTTTGATCATCGATATAGCAAAAGGAACGACGACAATGACCACTCTCGGATATCTCACAAAGACTGGCGAACACCGCTTCGAAGGCGAACTGACAGGCCTCTTAAGCTTCCGCGGCCGCATCAACATCCGTCCCCTGCAGGACCGGCGCACTGAAAACGCCCCTGAAATGGAAGTTGTTTCCGAAAGCGGGGCGCCCATCGGCACCGCCCGGGTTCGCACCTCCAAAAAATCAGGCGAGCCTTATGTGAACCTCGCGATCAAGCATCCCGAAATCACACGCGGCGGGCCGCCGATCTTCGCCAATCTCGGCGTCGCCAATGATGTGGAGAACGAAGACGGCGCCGTCTTCGCCGTCATCGCCAACTAGGGACCTGCGAAGCGGCTCCTCTCGCCCCTGGAGGACCGCTTCGTTTCCCGCCGCCCCGGACATGTTGCGTATCGTTCGGGGCGTTTTTTTGCGTCTCCTGAAGTCAGACGCCTCATCGCAGGATCAGCTCTGATCCGCATTCAAAATCAAGACGTACTTGAATCAGGCGATGTCGTGCGTCACTGACGTCGCCTTTGATGAAAGAAGCGATCGTCTCCTCTCCCCCGACTGACAATCGCTTTGACCTAAACCGTCGCAGTCCTGCTGCGGCGGTTTTTTTGGACTGGGGTCCATTCGAAGCTTTACAATATTCATTGAGGGTTGATTCACCGGGGGGCGCTACATTGACGGCGGATGTCCGCAACGAGATATCCCCTCAAAGAAAACCCGCTTCCTCTCCCTGAGTGGCGGGTTTTTTTGACCTTTTCTTCGACAATTCGGCCATGACGCTAGCGAGAGCGTGGGCGTTCTAACTGCGCACTTTGACGAAGTATCGCACCAGCCTATCGTCTTACTCGCAGCGTCACCCTCCCCCCGACGCTGCGTTGTTGGAATACCCGCCGTTCGCACTCCAACCGCGCGCGGCGGGTTTCCTTATTCAGGATTAGACGTGGGACGTGAATGTCCGGATCAACAGCCGACGTTAAGCGATATCGCCGCCATATTTCGTCCACCAGCGCGAACAGCGTCTTTGATGCTCAAGGTCGGATCGTTTCCAAAGCCAGTGGGTCTTATACAATTTCAAGAGCGGGTTCATCTTTCCCGATTTTTGAGGCGCGCCTCTGCGCCAAACCTCACCGACTAAAAGAACCTCTTCAGCGTTCTGAAACTCATCGATCCAGGAATAGCACCACAATTGCGCTTCGACATTCGGCCATCCCTTGCGCGGCAAAAAACGCTCATTTACGTACGTCGTCTTCCGTTCAAGGACGATAAAGATATTCTTGTTCTCGTTGTGCAAGACAAGATCGGGATATCCCTTGACAGGAGCGCCGCCAATGGAAAGACGCGACATTCGAAACGGCGAGGGACGCTCATCGTCTCTATCTAGATAGTATAGCCGCCAGTCGGGCGTATCGAGATCGCCAATGGCGCCGCGCGTCCAGACATGCCGTGTAAAAAATTCTATTCGGTCATGGGCGTAGGCGGCGATATCAAGACGGTCCTGATCGGCCTTGTCCCCTGAGGCGCGGACGTTTTTTTTCGTATTGGCGTTGCAATACACCCAATCAGCAAATCCCGACGGCGTTGGAACGGCCTTCGCCGGCGGCGCCGCGATATCAATCCAGTTCTTGATTAACGCCATTGACGAAGCCTGCGCACGAAACCCCCATTATCGATCGCTATTGATAGCGTGTCTTCCGCACCGATTGTGGCGTCCGTTTACCTTGAAGGCCAGCCAAGATCGCCTTTATCGGGGCTTTTTGAAGCGAGCGATCCGGACCACAGCCCGTCGACGCATCCCCCCCCGTGTTGCGCGGGCGTCATTCATACGGTTCTGAACCGCTCACGCGCGGTTCAGAACCGTTGAATGTCATCCCCCGCGCGGCCCGCGCCAGGGGGGGCGTCTCAGGCCGCTTCGCCTAAGCTCGCGCCCCGCATCCGTGTTTTTATGGAGCGGCGCGATAGCGCCGCCCTTTTGTCTGATGCGGCGTTAACGTCCGCATCCCCCGCTTCTTTTGGGCCCCATCGGCGGCCTTGGACGGCCGACAACAAAGGAGCCAAACCAATGCATACGGAAGACTTCCCGATCACCTGCCAATCTCAACTTCTGGGCATGCGCAGGAACCTCACCGCCATGGAGCTAACCTGCAAACGCTATGTGCAAAGGCGCGGCATGCCCGTCGAAGGCGCCGCGCTCGCCCTTTCGGAATATCTGAAGTACGAGCAAGCACTCGCCAAATGGGAACAAGCGCTCGCCCGCGGGGACTTGCCGCTCTGGACCGACGAGCTGCTTTGCTTGTGTTACCTTGAAAGTTCGCTCGCCTATGTCTTAAGCGACATCGTCAAGTTCGCCGATACGGCGTAGCGCGCGTCAAGGCTGCGACGCCCTCACAATGATCCAATAGGATGCTCATTGCGCCGTCCGATGATCGGACGCGTCGACGCAGCTCTGCGCTGTCTCGTTGACGAATATCAAAGAAGGCGGCGTATGCATCTCTATTAATATCAACCTATCGTTGACGTTGACGGTGGCCGTTGAAGGGACGAGGCCCAATGTCTGATATCAATTACATCCGTGTGTTCATCGGAGGCCTTACGGCCGGGTTGATCATTATCGCCGGCGAATATGTGTTGAACGGCGTCGTCCTTGGCGATGACTGGATGGCGCTGCGGGACGCGCACTTGATCGCCGACCCGGTCCTTGCGCAGTACATGATCGGCGCGCTGATCACGCTTTCCTATGGTCTCGTTATGATCTGGATTTACGCTGCGATTGCGCCGCGTTTCGGACCCGGACCGATGACAGCGATCATCGCGGGCGCCGTCTTTTGGGTCATCGCCTATGTGCTTTTTCTTCTCTCTGTTTGGGCGAACGGGTTTGTCACCGGGACCATCGCTATCACCTCCATCGCCTGGGGCCTCATCGAAGCGCCGCTGGCGGCGCTTGCGGGCGCCTATCTTTACGGTTGGGAGACAGGCGCCAAATAACATCGAGTCATATGCTTTGAAAAACGCCTCCGTCGAATGCGATCTACGCCCGTGATTTCAGTTGCCGGTCATTTCCAACGAAAGCCTCTGATCACTGGTACGCACGCCCGTTCTTTATTGACGGCGCCGTTCATGGATCAGTCGGTTACGCCTGCAACACTTTGATCGGCGCATCGCCGGGTCTGTTTCTCTCACGCAAGGCGTCGAGGGCGGCGTCACTGTTGCAATGATCAGAGATAATCTCACAGTCGTTTTACGAAGAACCTCGGACGGTCAATCGAATTTGTTCAGTGACGATCATAACCGTCTCCCCTTACGCCAAATCAAAGGCCTGATCCCTTCCTTGCATGGCGGCTTTGTTGGGCCCATGGCGGACACACAATCGCGCTCGGCGTCTCCCCCGTGTTGCTTAGCGAGCGCATCATAAGAACCCGGGACCGGGCTTCGCCGGCCCGGAACCTTTGACCGCTTTTCGCTTCGCTGCCCGCGCCATCCGACGCCGATCCCGATCCTTCACTGACGTTGCGGCCGGCGTTTCGATTGAAGGGGAGGGAGCGCAATCCGCGCTCCCCCTTATTCGTGAACGCCGGTGCTGTGACGCGCCCTGTCCCCAAAACTCAAGCGCCATGAAGGGATCGGCCCTTCGATTGAACAAGGAGACTTCTCATGACGAACTTCACTTCAAACCGCGTTGAACTGATCGGCTATCTCGGAAACGCCCCGGAGATCAGATTAACCGCTTCCGGCGCTCAGGTGATGAACCTTTCCGTCGCCACCACTGAAAGCTGGAGAAACAAAGATACCGGCGAATGGAACGAAAAAACCGAGTGGCACCGCGTCACCGTCTGGTCGAAAGGCGCCGTTAAAGCCTTCGAACGGGTCGACGCCGCCAAGGGCGATCTCGTCCGCATCGTCGGCAAACTCGAGACCCGCAAATGGCAGGATAACGATGGCGTCGATCGCTACTCCACCGAGATCGTCGTCAACGGCTATGACGCTTGCACGGTCATTCGGACCAAGGCTTCTCCCAAAACGCAATCAGAGCAGGCGGCCTAGCGCCGCACCTCGCCCCTCAGGAGGCTTCGGCCTCCTGAGGCACCTCAAAAAGGATCAGATCATGCCAGCCCTTGATACGCTTAAATTCGCGGAATATCTTCGCAAAAGCGGCGTGCCGACCGCGCAGGCGGACGCCATCGCTGACGGCTTTAACAAACAGGTTGAGGACCACGTCTTGACCGAATTCGCGACCAAACAGGATTTGGCGACCAGCCTTGAAAAGCTGGAAGCGCGCCTTAACGCTACGATCGCGAAAGACCTTGCAGCGGTGAAAAATGATCTCCACAGAGAGATTACGACAGTTAGGACCGATCTTACAAAAGAGATCACGACGCTCGAAATGCGGATGACGACAAAGCTGTTCGCGTCGCAAATCGGCATCGCCGGTTTAATCGTCGCTTTGATGAAGTTCGTCTAACCGGTTCGACCTGGGAGAGAGAAAATAAGCCCCGCGAGAGCGGGGCTTATTTTTTGGTGCATGTAAGAAAAAGACGTTACGCTGCCTTGCGCGGGCGGCCGCGTTTGCCTGCGGTTTTCTTTTTCGTGGGCGCGCGTTTCTTGGCGGCGGTTTTTTTCTTCGCCGCGCGGCCAAGACCGATTTCTTTTGCAAATTTCGAGCGGCGCTTTGAGTAATTCGGCGACACCATCGGATAGTCAGCCGGTAATCCCCATTTCTGGCGATATTCCTCAGGCGACATATTATACTGCGTGCGCAGATAACGCTTCAGCATCTTCAATTTCGTACCGTCTTCGAGGCAAATAATGGCGTCCGGCGTGATCGATTTGCTGATCGGCACCGCTGGCTCCTGATTGCCGCGATTTGCAGGCGACCCTTTGGCGAGCGCGCGGACAGTGTCATGGACTTCCTGTAACAGCGTTGGAATTTTCTCTGCGCTGACAGAATTTTTTGACAAATATGAGACGACAATATCCGTCGTTAAATGCAGCGTTTCATCGATCAACGTTTTAGTCGTTTCCACCATTTATTCTTCTTTCGGGTTTTGTGTTTCAGTTATCTCAGCGAATCGCTTGCGCGCTTTGGTGCGCGGGAGATAATGTCGTAATTATTCAGGGCCTATTTTTCAACAGTAGCGATGCTTTATTTTTATTGAGGGAATAATTTGGAAGTTTTTCAAGCGCCCGTTCAATCGTCACCGAATGCATCATTACTGCGAGGCGTAAAAATCCCTTCCGTTAAGTCGACGCCCATCATCGTGATCACGGCGCTTGCAATTGCCTGGAACCCGATCACCGATGACACCACATAACGCACGTCAGGCAGATCAATCGGCGCCGGTCCTTGCAACAGAAATGAGCACCCAATCCAGGCGGCGACAAATGTAATGATGGCTAACGCAATAAGGGCCGCGAGATTGCCAATGTAGAGATTCATCCTACAGACCTTATGACTGTTTCTGAAACGATTAGATCACTGGAACCGTTCAAGAACGTCCTTATCGCCCTTGAGGACTGCTAAGAAGAAACCGGCGAGGTCTTGGCCCAAAATCGGCGTTAGGATCCCGTAAATCGATAAAATAAATGTTGGGAAAAACAAATCCGATGCGTCAATGGGCGCCGGCGCGCCGCGCGCAATCGACATAAATAACCAGCAAACCGCCATAACGATGTAAAAGCTACCGACCCAAAAAGCGATGTTTCTCAGATAAGGCGCCATCTCTTAGATTTTATTCCCGCGTCCATAGCGTTCCATCAAATCAACGCCGATAAAGGTTGCACCTGTGGCCAAGCCAAACGCAACGATGACCATAATTCGATAAAATTCTTGGCTATAGGTGATGGCGTCCCCTGAAATAAATGACGATACCCACGAAAGAACGCCGAAGATACATAGCCCAAAAAAGTTACATATACAGAAGTTCCCCGCAAATCGAACCACGGCTTTACCCTTGTCTGTCATTTAATTTTTATAACAGCTTCCATCCGCATTGTTAATCCGCAACAAAAGCTTTTGTTTCGTTTCATGTATCACTTACGTCGTCGCCCAAAAATTGCGGTATATTCTAATCAGGTAGAGTTTGTGTCATGGCCGCGGCGGCGCACCCTATATTTGTCTTAACGATAACAGTTTCGCCCACATCAAAAATAGTGTTCGAAGTCCCTTGAGAGAGGGGGTCTTTCACATGCGCCAAGGATACCATAAGCCCGACCGCCGGCGTCAATGATGCGCGGTTCCCCCAATTTTTTTATGTGAGCGGAGCGGCTCGCGCCGCTCTTTTTTGTTGGCCTTCGGCGTTAAAAAAATCGGCTCCCCCACGCCCCGCGTCCCGCGGCGGCTTCGCCGTCATTGACCCCGTCGACCGCTTACCGTGGCGGGCCTTGTTGAAGACAACAAGGAGACATCAACATGACGAATTCATCTATCGACAAAATCGAACAGATCGCAGCGACATCAGCGCCATTATTCGACATTGACGCAATCTTCGATCAGTTCGACCAAGAGGTCGATTATCCCTTCGACACTGAAGAAGAAATCGCGATCAATCAGCGCGAGATCGACAGCGAACAAGCCTGGCTCGAACGCCGCGAGGGCGTGCAGATCGACGAGGACCATGATGACGATCCAGACGGCGGCGGGGACGATGAGCCCTTCGTTTTTGGACCGCCGACCATCGAGGCTTACATCGCTGCTTTGACCTCAGAATTCGAAACCGAGATGGCGAGGGTTTCGGATTGGATCGACGCCAATCCGGAACAGGCCGATACGGCGTCAAGCTGCCTCCTCGATTGCCTGGACCAGGAGCGCCGGGACGCGATCGAATGGCTTGACTGTCGACGGATCAGGGGGTGACGTATCGCCCAAAAAGAACCGGCGTCACCATCTCCATGACGCCGGTTTATTCGTTTCCGTCTGATCGCTCTATCGCCTTCAGTGGCGAGGCGCGATTTGCGGTTTTGTGCGCCGGCGATCACGTTGACGGCTTGCTCGGTCCGCGCATTATCTTGGCGGCGCGATAGACGAGCAGCGTCGCCAAAACTTCAGCATCATTCGCGGCGTCTACCGGATCGCGTTTGAGCGCTGATCGCAGCGCCTCTTTCAGCCAACGAGATGCGGCGGGATCGTCTAAAATCGTCTTCGGATCCATCAATGGGCGGCGCCGTTTTCAAGGGCGGCGTCGCCCGGCTTTTCGGGGTCTGTTTGCGAAGCCTTCGCCGCATTATTTGACGAGCCGCCGCGCTCATTTTCGATCAGCTGGTCGAACCATTTTCGCCGCGCGGACTTTGTCATTGAGGCGATCGTGTCGGCGAGTTTCGCCGCGTCGTCTTCGCCCAATGATTTAATCAAGGACAAGCCGATTTTCGCAGCGAAATGCCCCTGCGCATCCTTCATTTTCTGTTCAAGTTTT
>CAWUIM010000102.1:0-7606 GCA_963922595.1 uncultured Parvularculaceae bacterium | reverse complement strand
GCCCGCCGCTTGCAGACCCGGCGCACATGCCGCGCCGGCGTCTTTCCTCGCCATCAGGCCGGGTCGCGCTTCTCCACGCGGTTGCGCATATCGAGTTCAACGCCATTGATCTCGCCTTCGACATGGCGGCGCGATTCGCCGCTGATATCAGCGCGATGGGCCTCGACGCAGCGGCGTTTGTCAGCGACTGGTTTAGCGTCGGCGGCGACGAAGCGCGCCATTTCGGGCTGGTCCGCGCCCGGTTGAACGCGCTCGACGCGGATTACGGCGACCTGCCCGCCCATGACGGTCTGTGGGAAGCAGCGCAATCGACCGCCGACGACGTTCTGGCGCGGCTCGCCATCGCGCCGATGGTGCTCGAAGCGCGCGGGCTCGATGTGACGCCCGCAATGATCGAGAAGCTGCGCGCCGCCGGCGACGGGGAGAGCGCCGCAGCGCTGCAGGTCATCTATGAAGACGAAATCGGCCATGTCGCCGCCGGACGGCGTTGGTTTCAGCGGGTTTGCGCGGCCAGAGGCCTTGATCCGCAGCCGACCTTTCAGGCGCTCGTCAGGGATCGTTTTGCGGGCGATCTGAAACCGCCCTTCAACAAACCGGCCCGCACGCAAGCCGGGCTGCCTGAAGCGTATTACCTCGATTGCACGGAACTCGATTGCACGGAAGAGGAGAAGGCGCGCGGCGCCGATCGCCGCAATTCTTAACGCAATGTGGAAAAAGTATGGTTACTACATCACATAAGTGTTGCGAAATCATCTTAGATGGGCTGCAATATGTTAAGGGGTGCAGGTGTATAACGCGGGGACGTGTTAAAGGGGCGTAAGTGCATGAGCCGCAAGTCCGGCCAAGTAAAGCGTATTGTCAGCCAGTTCTTCAAAGAGCGGCAGATTTATCATCGCAGCGACGGCGTCGTTCATTTCATTTCCATGTCCACAAAGACCCAGATCGCCCTGGCGACAGTGGTCGGCGCCGCCTTGTTATGGGTGGCTTACGCTTCGGTGAACGTGGTCTTTAAAGAACAAATCATCGTCGCCAAGGAGCGCGATTCGCGCCGGATGGAGCAGGACTACAGCCGCAAAATCGTCAAACAACAGCAGGCCTACGCTGAGATCGACACCCTTAACAAGGTGATGCAGTCAGAGTTCGACGCGACGATGTCGGAGATCACGAGCCGCCATCAAACGTTAAAAAACATGGTTGAGCGCTCGGCCGCCGTTTCTAAGAGCCTTGACGCCCTTTCCAACGAATTATCAGAGGCCGGCGCGCCTAATGGCCAAAAGCCGGCGAACGGCAACCGCATCATGATTGACGTGCGGCCCGCCGAGCCGACCCCGCGCCAGTCGCGCCTTTCGGTCCTGCGCCGCCGCGCTATGGAGGAAGCGGCGCTAAACCGGTCTGATCTCGTCCCGGCGACAAGCCCCGCCGCCGGCGCCATCGAAGAGATGGAGCGCGCCTCCGCCGACTTGCTGGTGGAGCAAATGCTGCTCCTGGCCTCGCTTGAAGAAAAAGCCGTCGACACCGCCAAAGAACTGAAAATGGTCATGGCCAGCACCGGCCTCAGCACCGACACGTTCGTCAGCCCCGCGAAAATTCGCAATGTGGCGCTCGCGCAAGGCGGCCCCTTTATTGACGCGGACAATATGGCGTCCGCGGACTCCGCTTTTTTCCGCCATGCGAACCGCGCCGGCGCGCTCGTTGAAGAGCTGACCGCCATGCAGAACGTCATCGACAGCATTCCGCTGTCCTCGCCCCTCACCGTCAGCCGCCGCTTCACGAGCGGCTACGGCGTGCGGCGCGATCCCATCAACGGCCGCCGCTCAAACCATTATGGCATTGATTTTGCGGCGGCATGGGCGTCGCCGGTGACGGCGACAGCGACTGGGACGGTCAAATTCGCCGGCGTGCGCTCCGGGTTCGGACGCGTCGTCGAAATTGACCATGGCAACGGGTTCGTCACCCGCTATGCGCATCTCAATCGCTACACGGTGAAAAAGGGGCAAAAAGTAAAGCTGCACGACAAGATCGGTGAGTTGGGCAATAGCGGACGGAGCACAGGCCCTCACGTCCACTATGAAATCCTCTACAAGGGTAAGCCGAAAAATCCGCAGCGCTTTATAGAGGCAGGCAGATATGTTTTCGAAAGCTAAAGACAAAAACGCAGCGGAAGCTCAGGTGAGCATTTCCGCGCCGGAAAAAGCGCCGGCGCAATCCAATAATCTCATGAACCAGCCGAAGCGCTCCGCGCCGGCGAAACAGTCGATGGGCGTACCGTCGATCATTTCCTCCGATGTGGTCATGCACGGCAATATCAACGCCAGCGGCGAAGTTCAGTTCGACGGATCGCTGGAAGGCGACATCAAGGCCGCCACGCTGATCATCGGCGAGAAAGCCTCGGTCAAAGGCGAGATCATGTGCGACCGCGTCACGATCCGCGGCAAGGTCGAAGGCGGCATCCGCGCCAAGCAAGTAGCGCTCGCAGCCACTGCGCACATCCTCGGCGATATTGTCCACTCCTCCCTCGCGGTTGAGAACGGCGCGCATTTCGAAGGCGCCTGCCGCCACTCTGACGATCCGTTGTCGGAAGCGTCCTCGCGCGACTTTCGCAAACAGCGTCCGGTCTCCGCGCCGCCGCAGTCGGCGCCGGTGACCACACAGAATAACGGCGCCATGCCAGAGCATAACGCAGCGCCCGCGCAGCCGAGCGACACCCCGTCGTTCCTCGCACCGAACAGGTCGCCGCTGCGCTAAGCGCGGAGCAATCTCCAATTCAAAAAGCCGCAGACGCTCCGTCTGCGGCTTTTTTGTTGAAGCCCGTCTCTGACCAGGCTCAATACACCCCCATTAAATTGTTTGGCCTTTCTTCCGGATTTCATCAAAGCGGCGAGACGCGGTTCGCGCTCTAATTCAGACGCTCATTAATCCGCGCCCAGGTATTTTGCACGTTCGACATCACCGACCAGTAAGTGCCTTCTGCGCCCTCGAAAACGGCGCGCGCGCTCGTCGACTCGTTCACTGTCTGCACATAGGAATCGCGATGGGCGCGTGCGCTCGCCGCTGCGCCCTGCATGGCGCTGAACGCGTAATTCCCTTCATTGTAATATCGATAATCCTCTGTGCTCTGAAAGAGCGCCATATTCTCGCGGTAATCCCGGGAAAACGCCTCAAAATTCGCAAGCGCACTCTTCTCCTGCGCCCCGTAATAATTCGTTACGCGCCAATGCTGCTGGTAATAGGACCCCCGCACGATATCGCGCTGCACCGTCGCCGTGCCACTGTTGAGATCAGAGCCGTAAAACGCCTGAAACTGACCGCGGATTTCGTCAAGCGTTCCGCGATCCTCGGCGGATAATGGTCCGCGCTGCTGGAGAATTCGCTCCGCATGCACGCGTAAATCGTCAATCGCCAGAGAGGAATCTTCAAATTCGGTCGCGGCCTCCTTGATGCCTTCAAAGGCGCGCGTCGGGTCCAATGTATTCGGCAACACGCGTTCGCTGAGCTCACGCTTCAGGCGGCCGAGGGTTTGGTTTTCCAGCCAGTTAAATGCGCCGCCCGCCGCCGCCCGCAAAACCGGGTTTGACGACAAGAACGCCTTCGGCAGTTTCAATGCGGTTTGACCCAGTTCCACGCCACGTTCCGCCAGACCATAAAAAAAGGCGCGCGTACTTTCTGAATGGCGTTCAGACGTCACCGCAATCCGGTCGTAGTCTTCGATCACATTTTCCAGCGTCTCTGCGCCTTGCGCGCTGAAATCGTTCGGCCCGAACCGAAGCAAGCGTTCATCATTCAGTGACAGGGGATTGTGATTTCCAAGCGGATTAAAGTTCGAGCTCTGCGTCGCTTGCGCAATCTGCTGCGGATCCTCGACCGCAAACGACGTATTCTGTTGCACCTGCGGCGTTACCGACGGGTTAATCGATGAAACCATAGCAATTTCCTCCTCGTTCGCTGTAAAATAGGCAAAGGACCACGATCAAGGGAAGACACGCCGAACCCCTAGGGACGCGCGGAGGGTTCGCGGAAGCGCTTAAATGCGACGAATGCGCGACGCAGGAGAAGAAGGCGGCGTCTGGCGTAAAGCGTTTACAACAGGAAATGAAGGGTTGGTAATACGAGCGCCCGGCGGGCGCCCGTATTGCCGTTTGCTACCGACGCCACTTCAAGGCGATCAAGACAATCAGAAGAATTACGATCAAGATCAGTCCAAAGATGATGTAAAAAAGATAATGCTCGTAGCAGCATGCGCCTTCGCGCTCATGTTTGTCATCAATCGCCGGACCACCGACGCCCGGCGCGTCCTTATCAACATCAACGACGCAGTCAGCCGTAAATGCAGTATCGTCAACGCCAACTGTGACGAGATGCAGCCCTTCCCGCGCGTCTGACGGGATAGGCAGGTTAAAGACGGCGTCACCCGACGCGTCGGTCGCGCCTTTATAAACCTCAATCGGACCGACGAGAGCATGTATTGGCGCAGACGGCGTCAATCCTTCAACACGAATTTCGGCGGCGCCGCCGGGAGGCGCAGACTGCTGCGCGAAGCATTTCGGTAGAATTGCGTCTTCCATAACGAATGTTAGATCGCGTCCTGTTTCTTCTGTTTCCAGAAAATCAATGGCGCCGTCTGAACGTATAGACGCTATATTCAATCGAAACGGTTTATTCATAACAACGCCGACACGATCAGCAGGGACGGCGATTGTAACAATGTCGGCGATATCGAAGGCGTCTGACGGCTGCGTGATATTTCCTTGCTGCCCTTTTACTTGGGCGTAGTGCGGATACATTGTCAGCCGGCGCAATGAAAAGTCCGTCACTTCCGTCAACAACGACGTCTCATTATTCGCGATAGCGACTGCGGTACCTTGAACAGAGTCGCTCGAAGCTTGCGCGATAAAGATCGAGTCCATCCCTTCCATACCGGCAAGGGGAGCCATATCATTTGTCCGCTGATCAAAGGAAAATTGCTGGCCTTCGCGCGCATCCACGCCGATCAGAATATTGCGTGGGCCAATATTTTCTTCTTGCATAACGCCGCGCATTCGAAGGCTGATATAAAGCAATCCAGTCTTCTTATTGAGCATCAACTTGGCGACAGTCGCATCTTCGTGCGCCGCAAAGCCGTCAGTGCGCAGCTCTTTGTCGACGAGCGCCATGGCCGCGAAATCGCCTGGGTTAATCTGATTAGGCGGATCGATTTGCACGCCGCCCACGTCGTCGGCATTATCGCGCGTGATCGTCGTCTCAGCGCCATTGATACCGATATTGTCCGCGCGGCCGTCTCCGCTATTGTCGCTCGTTTGAAAGAACATCAAGTTATTTGAGTCCGTATCCCGGTGCGGCAGCCCGAGCGCGTGACCAACCTCGTGACCGACAAGTTGGTCGAGCGGATCAGTTACGACCCAAGCAAGCGTTCCTCCAGGATCATTCGGCGACGGGCGAAAAGTTCGGTCCGCGACTGTCGGGTAAAGATAAGTGTTATCGATCACCATGATCGTGCCGTCATAGGGCTCGCTGCAATCGGTGCTCCCAACCGGCCGGACGCATCCGCCCCAACCGATCGGAAACCCCTGTCCGGCGGCGTTGATGTAATCGCCATTCCCGTCTGTGAACATGTTGATGTTAACAGCCGTGATGCCAATGCCGGCGCGGCCCAAATCGGCCCACGCATCTTCGCAAGCTGTAAGGACATCCTGATATTCTGAGCCAGCGCCCAAGGCTGTATTCGCTTCACCGCGCACGTCGCCCGGCGTTCCAGTTGACGTGTCCGGGTCCGCGATGATCGGGAAATTCAAAGACCCCCAAGCGTCGTTGATCGCGGAGCGCAGGGTGATGTCCGTTTGTGGTAAGAAGATGTTGTCAGTCGGCCGTTCATGCCGTCGCCATAGAATGGCGTCCGTATTGGTATCTGCAGTAGTTGATCCTTCAGGCGTGATGTTCGGGCTGTCAGCGGCCGGGCTTCCGGCGACAGCGCACCATGACATCGGCGTATGATAAACATCGCGTCCACCTTGACCAACGCCGGCTGCGAATACTGACGTTGAAATCAAGGCGCCGATCGCAGTGAACAAACATAGTCTAGTAATCATAATCTCCCCCTGAGATAGAATTGCGTCTGGCCGTCCAGATAGCGGCTGCGCTGATTAAGTAACCATGGACTAACTGGTAATTTCGCTACGGATTTTTTCCCTTCAACACCTCCTCCAGATCATTACGAGAATTCTGTTTTGCGATTGAAATCGGCGTCGCATCCGACTTCGCCCTAGCGTGCGGATCAGCGCCTGCTTCCAGGAGTTTTCGCGTGATTTCCAAGTCGCCTTGTTGGACGGATCGATGCAGCGGTGAATATCCGTCATCATCGCGCGCATCAGCGTCGGCGCCAAATCTAATCAGCAGCGCAACCATATCATGGTCCTTAAGGGCGGCTGCATAGTGAAGCGCCGTACGCCCGAGCGCATCGCGCGCCGCAGGATTGGCTCCGGCATTCAAAAGGTGCTCCGCTTCTAACAAATCTTTACTGCGCACCGCCTCATGCAACGGGGAAGGAACGCCCACGACTGCTTTTGATTTCAATGGTTCGCTCACTGTTGTCGCTGTTGTTTGTTGGGTTTCGGCGGCGTCCTGCGGCGCAGCGCAAGCCGCACCTTGCAATGCGAATACCGATACAGACAGGCATTTCAACGAATGCTGCCTTTGGCGCGAATATGCGTAGAAGCACGGTTTCAAAATTGAAACTCCGTTTCTTATGATCGTATACCGATACCGTTTCATCACTGTGATATTTCTCACAATCTAGCACGGAAATGGGTCTATTTCAGCGAAAAGTCTCGGTGCTTAAAATTGTTCAAATTTAGTCGGCGGCCGCGACGAGCAAATTAGGTTGCTTTACGGATGGTCGAGGTGCGCAATTAGCAAAAAAACTAACAATCGATAGAACAATCGTTAAAACTCATACATCCGTTTACGGAACCATTTTGAGGCGAGCCATTTGGCGCCGGTTGTGACCGGCAAGCCCGCATGGCGGCTCGTTTGGTCGGGCGCGCCGGTCTCGTCCACATTGCGGAAGAGGATGAGATCGCCGGCGGCGGGGCGCAGCTTTGCGTCCGGCGTCAGAAAGTGCGTTTCGCCGCCCTCATAATCATCATTGAGATAGACGAGCGCGGTGGCGACGCGCTGGCCGCTGCGCGCGTGCTCGCTCCCCTCTGGCAGCCAGTCGAAATGCGGGCGGTATTCCTGGCCGGACGCGTAGCGCAGGACAGAAAGGAATTCGCCTGTTTCTTCCGATTGATCGGCGTACTGCGCAATGCGCCGGTTGAGGCGCACGAGCGTCATCTCATAATCGACGGGGCCCAGGATCGCGGTCAGGGACGTGCGGTGCGGGTCGGCGCGGGACTGGCCTGTGGCGGGGTCGACGATCATCGACGGCGCGAGGAGCCGCACGCTGGCGGCGATCAGATATTCGCATTCCTCGCGGGTGAAGGCCCCCCGGGCTTGTCGCACATCCGGCGTTTCGAGCGCCTGCTCCAGCGGCGCGGTCCCGGATTGCGACGGCTCAGCAAGGCGCGCCTTGACGGCAACCCAATCGACCGCCGCGGGGGCGTCGTCAGCGCTG
>CAWUIM010000101.1:0-7640 GCA_963922595.1 uncultured Parvularculaceae bacterium | reverse complement strand
CGCCTCGGCGGGCCGGTGGACTTCGGCGTCAGCGCGCTCAACGCCTTCGCCGCTGCGCGCGTCGGCCAACGGCTTGGCGTGTTCGCCGGGTCAGGCGTCGGCAAGTCGGCGCTATTGTCGATGATCGCGCGCAATACTGATTGCGATGTGCGCGTGATCGCGTTGATCGGCGAGCGTGGCCGGGAAGTGCGCGAATTTATCGAAGATAGTCTTGGAGCGGAAGGCTTGGCGCGGTCGGTGGTGATTGCGGCCACATCCGATGAGCCGGCGATGATGCGCCGGGAGGCGGCGTATCTCGCGATGACAGTGTCGGAGTATTTCCGCGATGAGGGCGCGCATGTGATGTGTCTGATGGATTCGATCACCCGCGTCGCGGCGGCGCAACGCGAGATCGGGATAGCCGCGGGCGAGCCGCCGGCGTCGCGCGGTTTCCCGCCGTCCGTGTTTTCGCTTTTGCCAAAATTATTGGAGCGGGCGGGGACGGGCGTTGACCGCCAGGATAAAAACAATGGCGCCGTGACCGGCGTCTTCAGCGTGCTCGTCGAAGGCGATGATCATGACGAGCCGGTGGCGGATGCGTCGCGCGCAATCCTTGACGGCCATATTGTGCTCGATCGGCGCATCGCCGAGCGCGGACGGTTTCCTGCGGTGGACATTCTTAAAACTGTATCGCGCATGGCGCTCGACGACATCGACCCTGAACGGGCCGCGCTGGTTAATCGCGCGCGGCGATTGGCGAGCATTTATGAGGATATGCGCGAGTTAATCCGCATCGGCGCTTACCAATCCGGGTCGAATGCAGACGTTGATCGTGCGGTGGCGTTTCAGGCCGATCTTGACGCCTTCTTAACGCAGGCGCGCGACGCTGCGGTGACAATAGATGAGACGTTCGCAGCACTGGCGCAAATTCTCGCCGCTGTTGACGTCGGGGCGACAGAAGACGGGCGATGACCACACAGCGGGACGAACAAAATCTCCACAAGCTTTTGCGGCTTAACAAACAGGATCTCGACCAGCGACAGAACCGGCTCGCGGACCTGCAAGCGGCCCATGCCTCCGCCCATGCGTCTCTCGACTGGCTGGCGCAATCGGTCCGCCAGGAAGAGCTGAAGATGGCGCAGCGAGCGCAGCCGGATCTTGCGGCGATGCAGGGTTTTTCCGCCGGCATGGACGCAAAGAAGTCAGCGCTCCTTGATACGATGGAGACCCTGTCGGCAGAAATCGACGAAGCCCGCAGCTTGGTGCAAACCGCGCATCAGGAGCGGCAAAAGCTAGAGCATTTGCTCGATCGATTTCAGGCGGCGGCGAAAAAAAAGGCGGCGCAAAAAGACGCCGCCGCGGCGCAGGATATTTTCGCGCGCATGGGCCGTTAGCGCCAACCCTCTGATTTTAAGGCTTTATTAAGACCTGGTGCGCCCACTGGCGGCAGAGCGGGCGCAGGCGATCCGTTTCTGTCCCAAAAACGCCCGCACAGAGTCGGGCGCGAGGGTAAGAATCTCTTTGCGTCCCAGCTTTACCCATGATATCCCGAAATTTGGAGGAATTTTCCGCTCCAGCAGGCGGCGCGCCCATGCGGCGACCATCCTGCGATACGGGGTGGCGAGTGAGGGCGATTTCATGTTGCGGTCGGCGGAGGCCCTTTTTCTGGGGTCTCACACCAACAAAATCGATGCGAAGGGCCGGATCGCGGCGCCGGCGGAATTCCGCAAGGCGCTCGATCTCGATGCTTTCAGCGGTTTCGTGTGCGTGCCGTCGCTTACGGGGCCGTTTCTCGATTGCGGCGGGCTTGATCTCCTCGCTCGGCTGCAAGCGCGCATCGACAGTTTCGACCCTTACGACCCCGATCGCGACGCCATGGAAATCGCGTTGATGGGGCGCGCGCGCAAATTGCCGCTCGACAAGGACGGACGCACGATCCTGCCGAAAGTTTTTGTGGAGCACGCGAACCTCGACGGCGAGGCGTGCTTTGTGGGGCGCGGCGATTATTTCCAGATCTGGAATGTCGCGGACATCGAAGAACGTTTCGCGCAAGCGGAAAAACGCGCCAAGGAAGCGCGGTTTTCAACCAAGGTCCGTCCGGCGCCGGCGGAGGCCGCCGAATGACGTTCGCTGCGCACGCCCCCGTCATGGAAGAAGAAGCCGTCGCCGCGCTCGCGCCGATCAACAAAGGCGTTTATGTGGACGGTACTTTCGGCGGCGGTGGTTACACGCGCGCCATCCTTGGTTCCGCCAATTGCAAAGTATACGGATTTGATCGCGATCCCACGGCGATTGAACGCGCGCTCGCCTGGGCGCCGGCCTACGGTCCGCGCCTCACGCTCGTCCAGCGCCCCTTCGCCGAGATCGAAGAAGGCATGAAAGAGGCGGGGGAAGCGGCCATCCACGGGATCGTTCTCGATCTCGGCGTTTCCTCCATGCAGCTTGACGAAGCGCAGCGCGGGTTTTCTTTCCGTCATGACGGACCGCTCTCTATGCGGATGGATCAGGGAAAGCCCGATGCAGGCGATGTGGTGAACGTGGGCGAGGCGAGTGATTTGTCCGCAATCTTCAAGGCGTACGGCGAAGAAAAGAACGCCAAACGCATCGCGCGGGCGATTGTCGAGGCGCGCGATGAAGCGCCGATCCTGACGACTGGCCGCCTTGCGGATATTATCGCCGGCGCGGCGCCGGCCCGCCCGCAGGACAAGATCCATCCGGCGACGCGCGTCTTTCAGGCCCTGCGCATTTTCGTCAATGATGAGCTCGGTCAATTGGCGCGCGTTTTATTGGCGGCCGAAAAGCTTCTGGCCCCCGCCGGGCGGCTCGTGGTCGTCACTTTTCATTCGCTGGAAGATCGGATCGTGAAACGATTTTTCGCCGACCGGTGCGGCGGCGCAGGCAATGCGCCGTCGCGCCATGCGCCGCCCGCGCCTGATATGGCGGCCACATTCCGTCATCTCTTCGCTAAAGCGCAAGCGCCCGGCGCCGAGGAAGTCAGCACAAATCCGCGTGCGCGCTCGGCGAAGTTGCGCGCGGGCGTGCGCACCGACGCGCCCTTTCGAGAAGACGACGCCGCCTTTGCGCCGCGTCCCCTGTCACTTTCAAAAGCCCTTCATCAATGGAGTAATTAGTCAATGATCCGTGTAACAATGATTTTTCTATGTCTTATTCTCGCCGCCGCCGCAGCCGGGCGCTATCAGGCTGAAGTGCGCGTCAAACAGGCGCGCGAAGAGTTGAAGTCGCTGGAAGCGGCCAAGGCGCGGGAGGTTGCGGAAATTCAGATGTTGCGGGCGGAAGTGGCGTATCTTGAAGGCCCTGAACGGCTCGCTGACATCGCCGACAAAGTGACGGCGCTGAAGCCGCTTACCGGCGCGCAACTCATGACCGCCGACGATTTCGCCGTGGCGTTCGGGGCGCCGTCGCTGAAAACGCCGAAGAAACCTGAAAGCGTCGATACGATCCTGCATGCGATCGCCATGGCGGACGGCGCCGTTTCCCAGTAATCCGTGAAAGGACACGCGCGTCATGGGCCTCTTTTTTTCGAAAAACAAAGCCAAGGCTTATGTGATTGAAGAGAGCCCGCTCGCGCAGCCGGTGACGAACGCGCATTTGACCGTCGCCGGATCGCGCGCCCGGCTGGCGCAGCGCTCGCGCAAACGCATCGGCATGTGCGCCGTCGTTTTCTTCGCGGCCTTTTTAACGCTCGGCGCGCGCGTCAGCTATATTGCGCTTGGCGGGTCGCCGGGCGCCGCCGGCGCGCCGACTTTTGCCGATGCGCAGGACCGACTGCGTCCGGATATGCTTGACCGGAACGGCAAAATCTTCGCCACCAATTTGCCCGTGATCGCTCTTGAAGTCGCCGGCGCCGAGGTTTGGGATGCGCGCGAGACGTCGGTGCGTCTTGGCGAAATTCTCACCGACATCGACGCGGAGGCGTTGCGGGCAAAACTTGAAAATGGGCGCTATGTGGAAGTGTCGCCAAGCCTGACGCCGGCGCAGCAGGAGGCGGTCTTTAATCTTGGATTGCCCGGCGTGCGTTTTAGCCCGCGCGCGAAGCGCTATTATCCGCAAGGGGATTTGGCGGCGCACATTGTCGGTCACACTGAGCCCGGCAAGGGCGGCGTCATGGGGCTCGAAGCCTACCTCGATCAAACGGGCGGCGCGGGGCCGCTGGTGACATCCATCGACGTGCGCGCGCAACAAGCCCTTGAGCGCGAGCTTGATGCGGCGATCAAGAAGTTTCACGCCAAAGCCGGTTGGGCGGGCGTCATGGATGTGACGACCGGAGAGGTGATCGCATTGGCGAGCCTGCCCGATTTTGACCCCAACGCGCCGGGCGCCGTCGAGGCAGATTGGCGCCGCAATCGCGCCACTTATGACCGGTATGAGCTTGGCTCGGCGTTTAAGGCGATCACGGCGGCGGCGGCGCTTGAGGCCGGCGTCACCCGCGAGGGCGCCACGTATGACGCGCGCGGCAATTACATGGTGGCCGATCGCACCATTCATGATTTCCACGGCGAGAACCGGGTCCTGACGTTGTCTGAAGTTGTTCAGCACTCCTCCAATATCGGCATCGTACAGGTGGCCGAGGATCTCGGCGTCGCATCCCAGAAAATGTATCTGGAAGCGCTCGGCTTATTTGATCCGTTGGCGATTGAACTGCCGGAGAACAGGTCGCCGGACCTGCCGTGGCAATGGGGGCCGGTTGAAGCGGCGACTGTTTCCTATGGGCACGGCATATCGGTGACGCCCTTGCATCTCCTCACCGCGTTTTGCGCTGTTGTAAACGGCGGCGCGTATCGGGCGCCGACATTTCTGAAAGTCGACGCCGCGCCCGACGGCGCGCTGGTTTTCTCCCCTGAGACGAGCGCGGTCATGCGCCGAATTTTGCGCCGCGTTCTAACCAACGGCACGGCGAGCTTCGCCGATGTGGAGGGCTATTTTCCCATCGGCAAAACGGCGACCGCCGACAAGCCGGTGCGCGGCGGTTATGATCGCTCAACGCGGATCGCAAGCTTCATCGGCGCGTTTCCGGGATATGCGCCGCGATACGCGGTGTTGGTTTCGCTCGACGAGCCGCAAGTGATTAAAGAGACCATGGGATACGCCACCGCCGGATGGAACGCTGCGCCCACATTTGCGCGCACGGTCGAACGTCTCGCGCCGATCCTGGGCGTTATGGCGGTGAGCGAAAACGAAGCGCTGGCCGCCTTTTTTGAACCGCAACAGGTAACGCAAGCCGGCGACAAGCCCGGCGCCGGCGCGGCGATGGACGG
Organism: uncultured Parvularculaceae bacterium; assembly: GCA_963922595.1. GTDB lineage: Bacteria > Pseudomonadota > Alphaproteobacteria > Caulobacterales > Parvularculaceae > JAJFFW01. The sequence goes on along the minus strand of CAWUIM010000101.1, from coordinate 2,385 downwards.
CGCGCGATGAAACTGTCGCGTCTGACCGGTCAGTCTCATGATCCGGACCCGGAGATTTCCGGACTGGCGGTGGACAGCCGGGCGGTGCGCGACGGCTTTCTCTTCGCGGCCTTACCCGGCGCGCAAGTCGATGGGGCGGACTTTGTGGATCAGGCGATCAAAAACGGCGCGGCCGCGGTTTTGGCCCCGCCGTCGGTGCGCGCCTCCGTCCCGACCGTTCATGATGATCAACCGCGCCGCCGGCTCGCCCATATGGCGGCGCACTTCTACGCCGGCCAGCCGCGCATGATCGCCGGCGTCACCGGCACGAACGGCAAGACGTCCACCGCTCGTTTCGCGGCGCAGCTCTGGCGGCGTCTTGGCGAAAACGCCGGCAGCCTCGGCACGCTTGGCGCTGAGGCGCCGGGCTACGCCAAAACCTTACGGCATACGACGCCTGAGCCCATCGAGCTTCACCAAACGCTCTCTGCAATGGAGGAGGCGGGCGTGACGCACCTCGCTATGGAAGTCTCCAGCCATGCGCTGGCGCAACACCGGGCGGACGGCGTGCGCTTTTCAGTGGCGGCGTTCACGAACCTCACCCAGGATCATCTGGATTTCCACGACACATATGACGATTATTTCGCAGCAAAAAAACGTCTGTTCACAGATTTGCTGGCCGCTGACGGCGTCGCCGTTATCAATGCCGACGGTGAACGCGCGAGCGACGTCGCGGCGTGCGCTGAGGCGAGGGGCGTGCGCACGATGACAAGCGGCGCCGCGGGCGTTGATCTTCAATTAACGGCGTGCGCGCCGACGGCGGACGGGCTTCGCCTTCGCATCCATTCAGGCGGCGCGGACTTCAAGGCGGATTTGCCATTGATCGGCGCGTTTCAGGCGGAAAACGCGCTTCTCGCTGCGGCGATTGTGATGGCGAGCGGCGAGCCGGCGGATCACGTGCTGCCGGCGCTCAACGGTCTTGAAGGCGCGCCCGGCCGCATGGAGCGGGTCGCTGAGGCGGGCGGCGGGGCGATATACGTCGACTACGCCCATACGCCCGACGCGGTGGCGACGGCGATTAAAGCGATTAAACCGCATACGGAGGGACGATTAATCGTTATCATCGGCGCTGGCGGTGATCGCGACAAGGATAAGCGCCCGCTCATGGGCCAAGCCGCGGCGACGGCGGATACGGTGATCGTGACCGACGATAATCCGCGCCATGAGGACCCGGCGGCGATCCGCGCCGCGGTTCTGCGCGGCGCGCCGGGCGCCGTTGAAATTGGAGATCGTGCGGAGGCCATCGAGCATGGGGTTGCGATGGTCGCCGCGGGCGACGTTCTGTTGATTGCGGGCAAGGGGCACGAGACGGGACAAATCATCGGGGACGAAACGCTGGCGTTCAACGACGGGGATGTTGCGCGCGAGGCGGCGGGTCGTCTCTCTTAGGCGGGGTATGGAAGGAGTAGAAGCGATGAGCGAAGGTTTATGGACCGCTTATGAGGCCGCCGCCGCCACGGGCGGCGCTTTGTGCGCGCGCGGCGGCGATCCGGATCGTTGGCTTGCGGAGGAATGGGCTGCGAGCGGCGTTTCGATCGACACCCGCACGATCAAGCCGGGCGAGCTCTTTGTGGCGTTGAAGGACGCCCGCGATGGTCACGAATTTCTGCAGAGCGCGTTTGACAAAGGCGCATCGGCGGCGCTCGTGGCGCGCGCGCCGGAAGATGCGCCCGACGGCGCGCCGCTACTTCTGGTGCGCGATACGTTGGAAGGTCTGCGCGATCTGGCGTCGGCGGCGCGCTTGCGCAATTTCGGCAAGCGCATCGGCGTCACCGGCAGCGTCGGTAAAACCACCGTTAAAGAAATGCTGCGCACGGCGCTCGCGGTCGGCGGCGAAGTCCATGCGGCGGATAAAAGCTTCAACAATCACTGGGGCGTGCCGCTGACGCTGGCGGCGTTGCCCATGCGCGCGGACTATGGCGTCTTCGAAATCGGCATGAACCATGCGGGCGAGATCACGCCGCTTTCGCAATTGGTGGCGCCGCATGTGGCGATCATCACCACCGTTGCGGCGGCGCATTTGGAATTCTTCGATAGCGTTGAGATGATCGCCGAGGCGAAGGCGGAAATTTTCGCGGGCGTCGTGCGCGGCGGCGCGGCCGTTCTCCCGATCGACAATGAACATTATCCGATCCTGCGCCAGCGCGCGGAAGAGGCCGGCATTTCAAAATTGCTTACCTTCGGAGAAAGCGCCGACGCCGACGTGCGGCTCACCGCCTACGAGGAATCACCCGGCGGCGCGCGCATCACTGCGGCGCTGTTCGGGCGGGAGATTTCTTATGCGCTCGGCGCGCCGGGCAAGCACCATGCGGTCAATTCGCTGGCGGTGCTGGCGGCGTGCGCGGC
>CAWUIM010000100.1:0-7681 GCA_963922595.1 uncultured Parvularculaceae bacterium | reverse complement strand
ACTGCGGTCATCATAACCGCCGCCGCCGCCACCTCCTCCGCCGCCGACTTCAAGCGGTCCCACATGGACGCCCGGCGTATTTGAATCAGCCAGCATATTTGAGGACCGGTGTGAGGTCGTGCGGACAGGCCTCGACCTTGAAGGAAATCCGTTCCCCGATCTTCCGGGGTCGTTGCTGGAGGAAAAATTCTGGCTGCGGTCCTGGACGAATGAGACGTATCTGTTCAATGACGAGGTCGTCGACCGCGATCCGGCCACCTTCAGTAATCGCATCGCGTATTTTGACGTCCTGCGCACAACGGCGCGCACGGCGTCAGGCGAGGAGAAGGATGATTTCCATTTTAGCGAAACCACGGAGAATTTCCTACGCAGACGCAATTCCGCTCCCACTGCTGACTATGGCGTCAGTTACGCAGCGCTCTCGACAATGCCGCCGCGTGATTTCCGTGTGCGGTATACCGAACCGAATACGCCGGCGTCCGCGCTGACCAACGGGTCTCCTAATTTCGTCCGCGGCACGCGTATCCTTGAGGTTGACGGCGTCGACCTCGTTAACGGCGGCGCGACCCAAGCGGAACTCGACACGCTGAACAATGGCCTGTTTCCGCGCACGGCGGGCGAGTCGCACACCTTTGTGGTGCGCGACCCTGGAGCTACGGCGACCCGCACTGTCACGCTCATTTCGGAAAATATCGCCGCCAAACCCGTGAACCGTTCATCGGTGATCGATACGCCGAGCGGTCGCGTCGGCTATATCCTTTTTAATACGTTCAGCCCGTTTGAGTCTGAACGCGAGATCGCTGAGGCGGTTGGGGGTCTCGCGGCGCAAGGCGTCGATGATCTCGTTCTGGATTTGCGCTACAATGGCGGCGGTCTTCTCGCGGTCGCCTCGCAATTGTCCTATCTGGTGGCGGGCGACGCCGCGACGAGCGGGCGGACCTTCGAACTTTTGCGATTTAACGACGACGCGGGAAACTTTAATCCGGTCACGGGCGCGTTCAACAGCCCAATTCCGTTCTACAGCGAAGGTCTTGGCTTCTCGTTGCCAGTCGGCCAGCCGTTGACTAGCCTCAACCTTTCGCGCGTTTTTATTCTTTCCACAGAAGATACATGCAGCGCCAGCGAAGCGGTGATCAATGGCCTGCGCGGTATCGATATTGAAGTGATCCTTATCGGCGACACCACCTGCGGCAAACCCTTTGGTTTTTATCCGACGGACAATTGCGGCGTCACCTACTATACGATCCAATTTCAAGGCGTGAATGACAAAGGGTTTGGGGATTACACGGACGGGTTTGTGCCGGCGGATTCTGACTTTGTTTTTGGCGAGCGTCTGCCGGGATGTGTTGCAACTGACGATTTGAATAACGAGCTTGGCGACGAGAATGAAGCGCTGCTGGCGGCCGCGCTCCAGTTTCGTGACGACGGAACCTGCCCCGTGACTGCGCCGGCGCAACCGGCCATGCGGGCGCAGTACCTATCGACAGCGGAAGGCGGTGTCGCGACAACATCGCTTACGCCGTTTGAAGCGTTACTGCGGCAAAACCGCGATTTAACGATGCCGGACCAATGACAGAAAATTCGGGAACGCAGGTCAGGATGCGCCGATATGGCCGGCTCCTGCTTGCCGCGCTAATTCCCTTAATTTCATCTTGCCAGACAGCGCCGTCGTCGAAACCCGCAGTGCTCGAAATTGCGGACGCTGAAACGTTGGGACGTCTCGAGCAGCGTCTTGCCGATGCGTTGGGCAAAGCGTCCGTGCGTCTCGGCGCCGGTGATTTCTCGGAAACCTCAGCGATCCCGGTCCTGCCGCCCCGGCCGGTAGACTATGAGACGCGCAGCCCGGCCACCCCGATTATTTTCGATCTGGTTATCGACGGCGACGCGTGCTTTGCCATCCGCCGCGATAGCAGCGACCGCGTCGCCTTGCCTGACATAAGCTGTACGCCGCTGTAAGTTTAATCCGCAACTTTGCTTGCAAAAGCGATCGGCAAACCGCCCGGACCTTCCAGATAATAAATGCGTTCGCCGTGCGCATCATCGGGACCCTTGGGATCTAATCCGTTATTACGGGCGTTCTGCGCCCATGCGTCGGCGTCATCGACAATAATTTGGAGCATCACCATTTCCGGCATTTCAGGTCCGGCGGGCCAGATTTCTATCCACGAATTGTCTTCGTTCGCTTCAATCGGAAAGACAGCTCCTGAAAAGCCTCCCGCGTCGCCCAGCGCCCCGAGATCGCGTTCTTTAATCCCAAGACCCGCTGGGCCAAGCATTTTCGCCAGCGCTTCGGCGTTTTCGCGTTTCGCGACCCGGCAAAAACGGATACCAAGAACCTTCATAATTCCACCTCGTTATCGATCCTGAATGAGAAGGTAAGCCTGATGGCGGCGAAATCCAAAAAAAATAAAGACACCAGGCTCTATCTCGTTGACGGCTCCGCCTATATTTTCAGGGCGTACCACGCATTGCCGGCATTGACGCGAAAGTCCGACGGCATGCCCGTAGGCGCGGTCTCCGGCTTTTGCAACATGCTCTACAAGCTGTTGACCGATTTAGGCGACGAGCATGAACCGACGCATTTCGCGGTTATTTTCGATTACTCAGCGCATACCTTTCGCAACGATTTGTATGATCAGTACAAAGCGAACCGCGATGAGCCGCCTGAAGACCTGCGGCCGCAATTCTCGCTTGTGCGGGAAGCAACGCGCGCTTTCAATACCCCGTGTATCGAAATGGAGGGGTTTGAGGCCGACGACATTATCGCCACCTATGCAAGGCAGATAGAAGATGATGGCGGCGAGTGTGTTATCATTTCGTCCGATAAGGACCTGATGCAGCTCGTTTCAGACCGCGTTTCGATGTTCGACACCATGAAGAACAAATGGGTGCGCCGCGAGCAGGTGATTGAAAAATTTGGTCTTGGTCCGGAAAAAGTTATCGACATTCAGGCGCTTGCCGGCGATTCTGTTGACAATATTCCGGGCGTGCCGGGAATTGGGGTCAAAACGGCCGCGCAATTGCTCGAGGAGTATGGCGACCTGGAAACGCTTCTCGATCGCGCGGAAGAAATCAAACAGAAAAAGCGTCGTGAAAACCTGATCGAATTTGCTGATGACGCGCGGCTTTCCAAAGAGCTTGTCACCCTCAAGACAGATCTTGATTTGGAAGAGCCCATTTCGGCGCTCGAAATGAGATCGATTGAACCGGAAATGCTCCTCCAGTTTCTAAACAAGATGGAGTTCAACACGCTAACGCGGCGGGTCGCCGAAGCGTTCGACGCGCCTGCGCCCGAAGCGCCGTCCTCTGGCAAGGCAAAAAAATCAATTGGAGACGCCGAGTACGAGACAATCTATTCGGAGGCGGCGCTCAAAGACTGGATAGAGGCTGCGCATGCGCGCGGCATTGTCGCCGTTGATACGGAGACTGACAGCCTCAATGCGATGCGCGCGACCCTTGTCGGCGTGTCTCTCGCCGTCGGACCAGGCGAGGCGTGCTACATCCCCCTCGGGCATGGCGCCAAAGGACTGGCGTTAGATGATGAAAATGTCAGTAAGCAGATAGATACCGCAAAAGCGATAAAATTGCTGAAGCCTATGCTTCAGGATCCGTCAGTATTGAAGGTTGGGCAAAATATCAAATATGACGCCCTTGTCTTGTCGCGTTATGGCGTTTCGATTTCGCCCATCGACGACACGATGTTGATCTCCTACGCGCTCGACTGCGGTCGCGGCGGCCACGGTATGGATGAACTCGCCAAGCGGCATCTTGAGCACGAGACGATCAAATTCTCCGATATTGCGGGCACAGGAAAGAAGCAGAAGACTTTTGACGAAATCGAGATCGCCAAGGCGGCTGACTACGCTGCTGAGGACGCCGATATCACCTTGCGCCTTCACGCGGCGCTAAAACCGCGCCTCGCCGCGGGGGGAAAAGCGACCGTCTACGAAACGCTCGAACGCCCGTTGGCGCCCGTGATCATGCGAATGGAGCGCGAAGGTGTGAAGGTTGACCCAGCGGTGCTTTCGAAATTGTCCGGCGACTTCGCGCAGCGGATGGGACGTTTCGAGGCAGAGGCTTATAAACTCGCGGGCGGCGAGTTCAATATGGGCTCGCCAAAGCAGATCGCCGACATTCTTTTCGGCGAGCTCGGGCTACCGGGCGGGAAGAAGACCGCAAAAGGCGCCTGGTCAACCAAGGCCGACGTATTGGAACAGCTCGCCGCGGAGGGGCATGAATTACCGAGAAACATTCTCGATTGGCGCTCACTCTCAAAATTGAAAAGTACTTACACAGACGCCCTACCGGAGGCGATCAACCCGGAAACCGGACGTATTCACACGTCCTATTCACTCGCGGCCACCACGACGGGGCGCCTAGCCTCGACAGACCCTAATCTGCAAAACATCCCCATACGAACAGAAGATGGGCGAAAGATTCGAACCGCTTTTGTACCGGAAAAAGGGAATGTCCTAATCTCAGCAGATTACAGCCAGATCGAACTCCGGTTGCTGGCCCATATTGCAGACCTCGGCGCCATGAAAGAGGCGTTTGCGAATGGCGTCGATATCCACGCGATGACTGCGTCGGAAATGTTCGGCGTTCCCGTTGAAGGTATGGACCCAATGGTGCGACGGCGTGCGAAGGCCATAAATTTCGGCATCATTTACGGCATTTCCGCCTTTGGCCTTGCGAACCAACTCGGTATCTCTCGCGGTGAAGCGAAAGACTATATCGATAGCTACTTTGTGAAATTTCCAGGCATGAAGAAATATATGGATGATACGAAAGCTGCAGCGAAAGCGGACGGCTATGTCGAGACGATCTTTGGCCGGCGCACTTATGTGGGCGGAATAAATGACAAAAACCCCGCCATGCGCGGATACGCGGAACGCCAGGCGATCAATGCGCCAATTCAGGGCGCTGCGGCTGATGTCATCCGGCGCGCGATGGTTCGTATGGAACCGGAATTGAAGAAAGCGAAACTCTCTGCCCGAATGCTATTGCAAGTTCACGATGAGCTGATCTTCGAAGCGCCGAAATCAGAGGCGGAGGCGACCTGTGACCTGGTGAGCCGGGTCATGGAAGGCGCCCATCGCCCTGCCGTGGAGATATCGGCGCCGCTCGTCGTGGATGCGCGGGCTGGAAAGAACTGGGACGAAGCCCATTAACCGATTGTCGCCGGCGGCGCCTTGCAAATCGGGGTTCGGCAGCCCCGCCCCGGCGCGTGCACGCCGGAGCGGGACCTGACGCCTTGCTTGGGGGAGAGACACCAAGGCGTTTTTCGCAGCGCGGAGCGCTGTAATCTCTTACTCAGTCTTGCGAAGTCATCATGTACGCGGTGCTCAAGTGAAAGGCGTTGCACCCGTTGCGATGCGCCCTTCTTCTTGTATTGGTTGTTATATAGGCCTCAATTTAGGCTGCTGTGTCGCGCGATCACGTGACATTTTGCAAATTTTTTCATAATTTTCAGAAATATTTAGTCAGTACACGGCTATGTATTAGGTTGCTAATACAGTGAGCAGGTTAACCTGCGCGGCGACGGCGTCGTCCGCCGCTTTGACTAAGCCGCGCATCCATTCGTGCGCCTGACGCTAGCGGATAGACTTCGTTAAACAATTTTTCAAACGTCGCCGCCCAGGAAAACTTGTCCTGAACATGCTGGCGCGCTCTTTCACCGATAGGCGTCAACCGGTTCATCCATACGGCGGCGATGTTGTCCGCCATTTCCGCTGCGTCGTTTGGCGCACCGAGGCGGCCAAGCGTCGAGGGCACCCGATCGACCATCGCGCCGGCGCGAACGCCGACAATTGGGAGGCCGCTGGCTTGGGCTTCAATAATTGAAATCCCGAAGGTCTCGTTTTCCATGGCGGAAACGTAGATATCGGCTGACGCCAGATACCGCGCCAAATCCTCGCGGTCTGTGACGAAACCGGGAAAATGCGCATTAAGGCCGGCGCACTCGCGTTCCAAAGCCGCGCGTTCATTGCCGTCGCCGATCATGATCAAACCGGCGCCCCAGCTTTCGGGCAGTCTTTTGAACGCCTCGGCGACAATGCGCGGTTTGCGTTCACGGTCGATACGGCCGACGTAAATCAACAGCGGCGAGTCAGGGCCCATATTGAGCCGCCGCCGCAGATCGGCGGAGCGCTTGTCCGGGTTAAAGCAATGCATATCAGCGCCAAGCGTCATAATGTTGACGTCCGGGATCGCCTGCATGGAGAAATAATCGGCGGCGCTCTGTGTAAGCGTATAAAACCCATCAAATCGCCGGTAGAGATTTGCAGCGTATCGGTAACAAAAGGATTTGAGCCGCCCGGCGACGAAATCGCCAAAGTAACGACGCCCGAATTTCTCCACGTAAACCGTTGGAAAATCTGTGTGATATCCTGCGACGAGCACTGATTCAGGGAATTGTGCGCGGTGCTGTAACGCCGCCCAAGGAAGATTATAGGCGTCGTGGCATTCAATAAAGTCAGGCTGGATTTCTTTCAGAGCGGCTTTGACGGCGTTTTGGCGGACCAGTAGCCGATAATTTGGACTGCCAGGGACTTGCGGCGACGCAATCTCGATACGGATTGCTCGTCCATCGACGGTTTTTTTGTCTTCTTCGCCGGGAATAATCAGGCAATGACGCGCGTCGGTATTTTCCAGAAGGTGCCGGCGTTTTTCGGACAGAAAGGTGCGGACCCCGCCGCCTTTCGCAGAAAACGATTGCGTTAAATCGCAAAAAATCTGTGCTTCAGTTGCTACCTGCACTGATTTCCAGCCCATTTTCGATTTTCATCGCGCACCGCCATATTGACTAGCCCAGCTCATGCCTACCGTAAAGCTGACAATAGCGACCATTGGGCCTCCTCATCGATTTGTGAAGAATTGGAGATGTTCCAGAAAATTTCGCGTTACATTTCGGTGAGGAGAATTTCCTAAAGCGCATGATCTTCCGGAAATAACGGCGCCGCGGGCTCGAGGGTGATCTCAATGCGTCTGTTTCCGCTGGCGAACGGGTCTTCGGGATAAAGCGGTATCGCTGCGCCTCTGCCGGTGACGCCAACGATCCGATCAGTTGGAAACCCGTTTTGTTCCATAATGCGTCGCGCCGCATTCGCGCGTGCGGTGGTCAGGTCAAACGCTGAATATGCGCCGGCCCCGACGGCGTCAGCGTGTCCTTCTATGTTGACGCGGTTAGCGAGCGGCAGGAGCGCGCGCGTTGTCTCTGCGAGCGCGACCTCTGCTGTTGCGGTCAAATCGGCGCTGCCTGAGGCGAACATGGGCGCGCCGGTCGTGTCGATGAGAACGACTTGAAGGCCGTCATCGAGAAGATTGATTGTGATCGCGTCGCTGGCGTCTTTAAGAAGCGGGTGCGTGAGGATCGCTTTTTCCAGCGCTTCTTTCGCGCGTTCGAATTGGCGTCTGTCCGCATCTGCGTTCTCAAACGCCCCGTTCCGGCCATTCGATCCGGCGGCCGGGCGGGTCGATAATGTTGCGGTTATCCCGTCAGCACTTGGATTAGGCGTCGGGCGAATATTCCCAGGCTGACGCTGTTCCGGCGTCCCCTGAAGTTTGATGTCGCCAGCGTAGCGGCGTTCTTCGGCGACGCCGAAAGCGTCGCGCATTGAACCGGCGACCACTTCCATCTTCACCTGGTCCTGGATCGAATAAGAGACGATCAGAACGAAGA
>CAWUIM010000099.1:0-7956 GCA_963922595.1 uncultured Parvularculaceae bacterium | reverse complement strand
CCGCTGCGCGTGGCGCTCGCCGGGTGCGGGATTGTGGGCGGCGGCGTCGCCAATCTCTTAACGGGCCACACGGACGATTTTGAGTTGGTCGGCGTGCTCGTGCGCGATTTGCGCAAGCAACGCGCCGCGCAGACAGCGGGCGCCGAGTTCGTTACGTCGCTAGACGCGCTTCTCGACCTCGAACCCGATGTGATCGTGGACGTCCTGTCATCCGGCGACGTCGGTCTCGACGTGACGCGCGCTGCGTTGGAGCGCGGCGTCAGTATTGTCTCCGCAAACAAGCAGGCGTTGGCTGACACGCTCGTAGAAATGCAAACCCTCGCAGAAACGTCCGGCGCCGTCCTCGGCATCGGCTCATCGGTCGGCGGCGGCGCGGTTGTCCTCGAGACGCTGCGACGGATCGCCGGTGAGGAGAAGATCGTCAGGATCGAAGCGGTCGTGAATGGGACCGTGAATTACATTCTGTCGGAACTCGCCAGAGGCAAAGACTTCGATGCGTCCGTTAAGGCCGCGCAACTGGCGGGTTTTGCGGAAGCCGATCCGACAGCGGACCTTTCGGGCGCAGACGCCGTCGCTAAGGCCAAGATCCTCAGCGTCGAAGCGTTCGGCCGAACCATCGAAGGACCGGTGGAAACCGAAGTCCTTGATGAGGCGATGCTCGCCCGCATGGCGCGCGAGCCTGGCGTCTGGCGCCAGATCACCTCGGTCGCCCTGGCTGAGAGCGGCGCGCCGACAGCCAGCGTCGCATACCGCAATCTCGATGGCGCGCACCCCCTTTACGATTTGCAGGGAGAACGCAACGCCATCCGCATCGAGACCGAAGACGGGGGCGTCATTACAGTGAAAGGGCGCGGCGCCGGCGCTGTCCCGACTGCGCACAGCATTCTCGGCGATCTCGGCGTGATCCGCCGCCGGCATGGTTAACAAATCCCTAACGGGAGGCGTGATTCCTGCATCGCGCCTCCCATGTGGAAATACTACGTCGTCATTATTGCGCTCTACGCCGCGGTGATCGCCACGCCTGGCGACGCCAAGACCTATACGGTGCGCGCCAATAGCTGCGCCGTAACGGCGGATCTGCCGATCATTATCGCGGGCGAAAATGTTGTAGCGGTTGATCTCAATCAGGGGCGCGCCGTTGCTGAGAACGTGATCGTCATTTACGACCGGCGCTATGACGGCTGGGCGAGCCAGCGGCTCTTCGCCCGTTTCGTCCTCGATCCTGAAAGCGGGGCGCCTTTGGGCGACAATCTGCGCGATCAGGACCTGAAGGACCGTCTTTGCGGGGCCGGCGTCCGGTAAGAGACGCCGGGCGTTGAACTAACCGCCCAATATCGATAGGCGTTGCGGGTTCGACTTTTCAGGGATCCCGCGCCATGCGCTTAAGCCGCTATTATCTGCCCGTTCTGAAAGAAACGCCGTCCGAGGCCCAGATCGTCTCGCACCAACTCATGTTGCGCGCCGGCATGATCCGCCAGCAGGGCGCCGGCATTTACGCCTGGCTGCCGCTCGGCTTTCGCGTGTTAAAGAAGATCGAGCAGATTGTGCGCGAAGAACAGGATCGCGCCGGCGCCGTGGAGCTGTTGATGCCCACTATTCAGCAGGCGGAACTGTGGCGCGAGAGTGGGCGCTATGAAGCCTACGGCAAGGAAATGCTGCGCATCACCGACCGTTCTGACCGCGATATGCTGTTCGGTCCCACCAATGAAGAGATGATCACGGAAATATTTCGCGCCGGGGTGCGGTCATATAAAGACCTGCCCAAAATGCTTTATCACATTCAATGGAAGTTTCGCGATGAAATCAGGCCGCGCTTCGGCGTCATGCGCGGGCGCGAATTCCTGATGAAGGATACTTACTCGTTCGACATCGACGAGGAGAACGCGCGTAAAAGCTATTACAAGATGTTTGTCGCTTACCTGCGCACCTTTGCGCGCATAGGACTGAAATCGATCCCCATGCGCGCCGACACGGGGCCCATCGGCGGCGATCTCAGCCACGAATTTATCGTCCTGGCCGAAACCGGCGAGAGCGCCGTTTTCTGCGACCGCCGGCTTGTCGATATGGCCGTGCCCGGCGCTGACATCGACTTTGACGGCGACCTGACGCCCATCTTTGATCAGTTTACAGCGCACTATGCGGCCACCGAAGAAAAACATGATGCGGCGGAGTTCGATCGCGACGTGCCGACGGATAAGCAGATTTCTGCGCGCGGCATCGAAGTGGGGCATATTTTCTATTTCGGCGACAAATATTCAAAGCCCATGAAAGCGGTGGTCGCCGGCCCGGACGGTAAGGAAACGCCGGTGCAGATGGGATCTTATGGCGTCGGCGTGTCGCGGCTGCTCGGCGCCCTGATCGAGGCGCACCATGACGAGGCGGGGTGTAAATGGCCTGTTCCTGTGGCGCCGTTCCATGCGGGGGTCGTCAATCTGAAGGAAGGCGACGCCGAGACGAACGCCGCATGCGAGGCGCTCTATAAGGATCTCGAGGGGCAGGGGATTGAAGTTCTTTATGACGATACGAACGCCCGCGCCGGCGAGAAATTCGCGCGCATGGACCTGATCGGACTTCCCTTCCAGATCGTTGTTGGTCCGCGTGGTTTGAAAGACGGGGTCGTTGCAGTCAAAGACAGAGCGAGCGGCGAGAAACAGGAATTGGCCCCGGAGGCCGCGGCGACGCATGTTGCTGAGGCGATCCGGTTGGCGCTTGCGGTGACGTGATGGCGGACGCGCCTAATTTGGTCACACTTTCAGGATTCACTCGAACAAGAAAAAAAGATCAGGAACCGGCCGCCCTATGACAACCGCCGTCCAAACCGACACAAGCGCAAGCGCGACGCCGCCATTTTCATTTTTCGAATGGATGGTGGCCCGGCGCTATTTGGGCGCGACGCGAACGGGCAAAGGCGTATCGCTGATTTCGATCATCGCCTTTGTCGGGATCATGCTGGCGGTGGCGGTCCTGATTGTGGTCATGTCGGTGATGCAGGGTTTTCGTCTAACCCTGCTCGACAATCTCCTCGGCACGAACGGCCATGCTTATATTCAGTCAGCGGAAGGCCCTGTGTCGCCGATCCAGAATTACGAAGTGCTCACAGAAACGCTAAGAGGCGTTTCGGGCGTCACGGAAGCGACGCCGATTATCGAATTGCCGGTCTATGCCAGCGCGCGTGGTGAGACCGGGATGATTATCCGCGGCATCCGCCGCGAGGACCTGGAGAAGAACAGCTATATCTCAGGACCGGATGTTATTGCGAGCGGGTCGATTGATCAGTTCGGCGTCGGGCGCAAAGGCGGCGATGAAATCATCCTCGGATATCGCATCGCCTCGCAGCTCGGCGTCTATCCGGGCGACAAGGTCTCGCTGATTACGGGGCGCGGCGCCGAAACCGCGTTCGGCCGCACACCACGCAGTAAAGCCTACACGGTTGGGGCGGTCTTCGACGCTGGCAACGCTGAGTTCGATTCGCTTTACGGATTCATGCCGCTGGAGCAGGCGCAGCTCTTTTTCAAATTCGCGGACACCGCCCAGCAGATCGAAATCAAGGTCGAAGACCCGGAGAAGATCAAACAATATCGCGTCGCGATTGAAGAAGCGGCGCCCGGATTTCGCATTCTCGACTGGCAACAACGGTTTCGAAGTTATTTTAATGCGCTTCAGACCGAGCGCTTTATCATGCGGCTGATTTTATTCCTGATTATTATGGTGGCGTCGCTTAATATCATCACAGGGCTGATTATGCTGGTGAAAGACAAAACCGGCGACATCGCGGTGATGCGCACCATGGGCGCAACGCAGGGCTCCATCATGCGCATTTTCTTTCTATCAGGATCGATGATCGGCGTGCTCGGGACGCTCGCCGGCGTTGTTCTCGGCGCTCTCTTTGTCATCAATATTGACGCGATTGAAAACGGCCTCTCGGCGATGCTCGGGACCGATCTCTTTCCCGCCGAGATTTATTATCTCGACGGCGTGCCCGCCAAGATGGAAATGACGGAAGTCGGTTTGATCGCGGGCTTTTCGCTCTTCATGTCGTTTATCACGACCATCTTGCCCGCCCGCCGCGCGGCGCGGCTCGATCCCGTTGAAGCGCTGAGATACGAATAGGGCCCGCTCATGAACGTCAACACGCAAGGCCCGGTTCTTCAACTGGAACGCATCGAACGCCGCTACGGCGATCTTGTCATTTTGAACGCCTCCGACCTGACATTGAACGCAGGCGAGACGGTGGCGCTGTTGGGACCGTCCGGGTCCGGCAAATCTTCGCTTCTGCACATTGCCGGGTTGCTGGAAGCGCCGTCCGCAGGCGAGGTATACATCAACGGCGTCGCCACTTCGTCGCTTTCCGATGCGGAGCGCACACGGTTGCGCCGGGACTCGCTGGGCTTTGTCTATCAATTTCATCATTTGCTCCCCGAGTTTTCCGCGCTCGGCAATGTCACCTTGCCCCAACTGATCGCAGGCAAGCGCAAGTCCGACGCGGAGACGGAAGCAGAACGTTTATTAACGGCCATGGGGCTCGGCGAACGCACCCATCACCAGCCGGGTCAGCTTTCGGGCGGCGAACAGCAACGCACCGCAATCGCGCGTGCTCTCGCGAATAGCCCGAAAGTTCTGCTTGCGGACGAACCGACGGGTAATCTTGATCCGAAAACGTCTGACGTCGTATTCGATGCGCTTCTTGAGCTTGTGAAAAACGAGGGCCTGACAGCATTAATCGCCACCCATGACCAGCGCCTTGCCGCGCGCATGGACCGAACGCTTGCGATCAGGGACCAGCGCCTGAAAGCGATCAAGCTGGAAAACGCTTAAGCGTCGGCGATAGCGCGCGCAGCGGCGTAATCGGCTTTTCCATTGGGGCCGCGTAGAACATCCGTGGTGAAGGCGATACGTTTCGGAGCTTTGTATCTAGCAAGCCGTTCGGCGACAAACGCGCGCAACGCGTCCTCTGCAGTTTCAGCGCCCGGCTCGTTCGTCACCACGGCGACAACCGCATTGCCCCATTTTTCGTCGGGGACGCCCACGACAAGCGCGTCCTTCACGCCGTCTGCGAGCTTCAGGACCTCTTCCACTTCTTCCGGAAAGACTTTCTCGCCCGCCGTGTTGATGCAATTCGAACCACGGCCGAGCAGCGTGACCGCGCCGTCATCATCGACCCGCGCAAAGTCGCCTGGTATGCACCAGCGTTCGCCGTCGATCATTTTGTATGTCTTGTCAGTCTTTTCCTGATCGCCGAAATAGCCTTCGCCGATCGTCCCTTTGATGGCGATCATGCCGGTCTCGCCTGGCTGCGCCTCCACCCCATCGTCCTTCAGCACTTTGGCGCTCGGCGTCAGGATGATTTTCGCTGTTTCAGAAATATTATCCTTGGTGGAAAAGGTGGCGCCGAACGCCATTGTCTCTGACGCGCCGAACATGTCGGCGATAATCAATTGCGGCAAGCGTTCGATCATCGCGGCCTTCACCTCACGGCTCCACATGGCGCCGGAGGAAATCATGATGGCGAGGCTGTCGAGTTCAAGGTCGTCGCCGAATTCCTCCAGCGAACGCAGCATTGGCTTCGCGAAAGCGTCGCCGACAATCGCGATCTGATTGACTTTATTGCGTGCGACCGTGCGCCAGAGCGCGTCGCTGTCGAGGCCCTTGGTTGAGTCGACAGTGACAATTGGATGCGCAAAACAAAGCTGCGCAAGCGCCGTCGAGAGACCGGTGCCGTGCATCCACGGACAGGCAGGCAGAAAGGGACGAATATCTTCGTTGCCAGCGATAAACGCCTTATGCTCATCCATGGTCATCGGCGCTGGCCCTAAAGTAGCGAGCGCCGCTAATTGTCCGCTGCGCAGCGCCGTATGGGTCCAGACGACGCCTTTCGGCATGCCCGTTGTACCGCCCGTATAAATCATCAGCGTGTCGTCGCCGGAGCGCTCAATATCGAGCGGCGCGCCGTCGCCGGCCTCGGCGAGCGCTTCGAAACTTTCAATCCGGTTCGACGGCGATCCGCCCGCCTGCAGCCACAAGTCGACGCGATCAGCTTGCGGCTGAAGGCGCTCAATCATATCCGCGAACTCTTCATCGAAGGAGACCAGCCGCGCGCCGCTATCTTTCAGGATATGGAGAAGCTCGTCATCCTTATACCGATAATTGACATTTACGTGGGTCAGGCGCGCCTTGAAGCAGGCGACCAGGAGTTCGCCATATTCCGTGCCGTTGCGATGATAGAACGCGACGCGGTCGCTGGGTTTTAACCCACGGTCAAGGAAGGCGCGTGCGAGATTGTTCGTCCGCCTGTCCATCTCCGCCCAGGAAATGGCGCGTTCGCCATGGATGAAAGCGGGTCTGTCGGCGGGCAAGGCCGCCGCCGTCGCGTCCAGAATATCTCCGTAGTTCCAACCCATGGCGCTGGCTCCTTGCGTGACGATTGCTTCTCAATCGGGAGAAGAATGTCACAAGCAATGCGCGAGCCCAAGGGCGGGCGATGCGTGAGGGCGGCTTAGAGGTTTCGGCGCGGGGCCCCGGACGAGGAGGGGTGTGCGACGCCGAGACGATCCATGGCCTGACGGCGAAAAGGCGCCTTCTGGCGGTCGGTCAGGCTCCGCCACGCCGGTTTCTTGGCGTTGCGCAATCGGGCTTGCGTCCGCCGGTCGAGACGGCGCCAATCTTCGCGGCGCTGTTCGCGGAAGCGCGCCCGGTCCACCGGCGTGCCGCGCGCATAAGAACGGCTCGTTTCCGCTTCGATATCGCGGGCGTCGGGCCGTTTTAGCTCCGATTGGTAAAGATCGGCGGCCACGCGATCGACGAATACGCGATCATCATGGCTCAGCGCTAACCATCGCGCGTCGCCGGCGAGCGCTTCGGACGAAAACGAAAGCAATAGGGTTAGGGTCAGAACAAGGCTGAAGGTGAAGGGCTTACGCAACGCAACTACTCCGAAAATCGACGCTATTCATACGCCGCAAGGTTTGAATCGCGCTGAAGAAGAATGCTGCAATTTTCGAAGGCAATTAAGAAATTGCCCCTTCAAAATCGCCTGAAAGAGGGGCTTGCGCAGGTCAGGGCGTTGGAGTATGTCCCCCGATCTACACGCGGCTTAGCCGCTGAAACGAGATTGAACAAAGGCGAGCGATATGGCCGTTCCGAAGAGTAAAATCACCGCGTCGCGGCGCGGCATGCGGCGTTCCCACGACCGCCTCAAAGGTGAAACCTACATCGAGGATAAAGAGTCCGGCGAATTGCGCCGTCCGCACCATATCGACCTGAAAACGGGGAAATATCGCGGCCGTCAGGTGCTGGAGCCGCAGGGCGACTAAGCCCGATACCATTGCGCGAGAATTGCATTTTGAACGCCGCCCGATGGCTTTCGGGCGGCGTTTGCTTTTGGGGCCCGCGCGAGGTTAAACTTTGGTCGGGCACTGGGGTGTAGATGCGGGTCGCGAGGCGCTTTCCTGACGGGATCAGGGCGGCGCGGCGTCTCTGCAAGAGGGGCAGATTGCATGTCATTCATTAAGTTTGTCGCTGGGGCGATCATCGTGATCCTCCTCGCAGGATGCGAGACGACGCCTTACGCCAGCGCTTTCGCCTATTGCGATAATCAGGCGGGCGCCTGCTACCGCGATTGCGAGGCTTACGCTGAGACGCCGGATTATGGTGCGTGCCACAAAAGCTGCGAAGTAGAAGCCAACCAGTGTTTCGACCGGGCTTATGGCCCCTATCGGACGGCCGATGCATCCTACGGATATGGCGGCGCTTGGGCCGGCCGTTACGGCTCCTGGTATCCGAACAGCGGCTATATCGTGTCGCTTTCGATCTTCAATAGCTACGGCGCTTATCCGCGCTACGGCTATTATGACCATTACCGCCGCTACAGACCGCGCCCGCGCTATTCGAACCGCAATTACCGGCGTGATCGCTATCGTAATGGGCCCCGGCGGTATCGCGACGGTCGCCGCGCTGACC
>CAWUIM010000098.1:0-8260 GCA_963922595.1 uncultured Parvularculaceae bacterium | reverse complement strand
CACCATAATCAGAATAAAACGCATATGCGCCCTCGTCACCAAGAGATCGAATCGCTCGCCAGCATAGCGGACTGATGCGATTGCGCCCACTCTCCCTAAAAGTACGGTTTTTCAAGGACATTCGCGTGTCATCCCCTAGCGTGCTTGCGCGCGACGCCTTATTTCTGGCGCTTATGGCCGCGCACGCGAACAATCAGACGCCCTTCTCTCCCGACCGGACCATCGCGCTGGTGGGGATGATGGGCGTCGGCAAAACGACAGTCGGTCGGCGGCTGGCGCCGAAGCTCGGTCTGCCCTTTTTTGACGCCGACGAGGAAATCGAAAAAGCCGCCGGCATGTCGGTCGCCGATCTTTTCACCGAGCATGGCGAAGAGAGTTTCCGCCGCGGCGAGGCGCAAGTGATCGAACGGCTGGTTTCCGGACCGCCCATCGTCCTCGCGACCGGCGGCGGCGCGCTCACCAGCGACGCGACCCGCACGCTCCTGAAGGAACAGACCTTAACCGTCTGGCTCAAATCCGACGTCGATACGATCGTGAAGCGCGCGACGCGCCGGGGCACGCGGCCGCTCTTGATGAAAGGCGACGCCCGCGCGACCATCGTCCGGCTGCTGGAGGAGCGCGCGCCGCTTTACAGACAAGCCGACATCGCCATTGAAAGTCAGCATGGGCCCCATTCAAAAACCGTGGCGGCGATTATTGACGCCCTGATGGCGCACAAGAAGGCCGGAAAGGATCAACACTGATGGAGCGCAAGACCGTGCGCGCGGCGCTAGGCGATCGCGCCTATGACATTGTGATTGGGCCTGCGCTTTTAGAGGAAGCCGGCGCCCGCATCGCGCCTCTCCTGAAACGCCCAAAAACCGTTATCGTCAGTGACAAGACGGTTTACACCGCGCAAGGCGCGCGTCTTGAGGCGGGCCTCGCCGCCGCAAATATTGCGTTCGACAAGATATTGCTTGAGCCCGGCGAAGGGACCAAGACGCTCGCGCAATTGGAAACGCTCTTGTCCGGCCTTCTCGACCATGGGGTCGACCGCAGCGACATGATCATCGCATTCGGGGGCGGCGTCGTGGGCGACATTACCGGTTTCGCCGCCGCGATCCTGCGGCGCGGATGCCGGTTTGTGCAGATCCCCACGAGCCTCCTGGCGCAGGTGGATAGCTCCGTGGGCGGAAAAACGGGCGTCAATACGCCCCAGGGCAAAAATCTTGTGGGCGCTTTCTATCAGCCGTCCCTCGTGCTCGCCGACATTGACGCCTTATCGACGCTTGCGCCGCGCCAGATGCGCGCGGGCTATGCGGAGGTCGTAAAATATGGCGCGCTTGGCGACGCAGCGTTTTTCAACTGGTTAGAGGAAAATGGCGCCGCCCTGCTCGCGGGCGAGACGGCGCCGCTCGCCCGCGCGGTCGAGCGGTCCTGTGAAATGAAAGCCGCGATTGTCACAGAAGACGAGCGCGAGGAAGGCAAGCGCGCGCTCTTGAATCTCGGCCACACCTTCGGTCACGCGCTCGAAGCCTCATTCGGCTTCAGCGACCGGCTGCTCCACGGCGAGGCTGTCGCCGCCGGCATGGGGCTCGCCGCTGACTATTCGGTGCAGATAGGCGTTTGTTCCACGGCGGCGGCCGACCGGCTGAAAGCGCATATGCGCGCGGTCGGATTACCCGCTGATATTGAAGATATTCCGGACGCCGACAGCCTTAACGGCGATGACCTCTTGGCGCTCATGATGCAGGACAAGAAAGTCCAGGCGGGCCGCTTGTCGCTGGTGCTCATGCGCGATATCGGCGCAGCCTATATTGAACGCGCCGTCGACATGACCCAGTTGAAACAATTCTTATCGGAAAGGACAGGCGCCGCGGCGCGGGCCTGAATGAACCATGACTGACCCCAATCCAATGATGCTGCTGACCGGCGGCGGGATCTTGATGCTTCTTGGCATGTCAGCGTTTTTTTCCGGCTCGGAAACAGCGCTCACCGCCACGTCGCGGGCACGGATGCACAAGCTAGAAAATGACGGCGACCGGCGCGCCAAAGACGTCAACGGGCTCATTCAAGACCGGGAACGTCTGATCGGCGCGATCCTCCTTGGCAACAATCTCGTCAATATTTTGGCGACCGTTCTAACGACCAGCCTGTTCGTTTCTCTCTTTGGCCAGTCGGGAACTGCAAACGTGCTCGCCACGGTGACGATGACGATCCTTGTGCTGGTCTTCGCCGAAGTGGCGCCCAAGACAGCGGCCATTGCGCGCCCGGACGGCTTTGCGATGTTCGTGGCGCCGGTGATGCGCATCATTGTCTCCGTGTTCGCACCTGTCACACGCGTCGTGCAGCTTATCGTGCGCGGCGCGTTGAAACTGTTCGGTTTGAATGTCGAGGAAGATGAAGCGGTTCTGTCGTCTACGGAAGAACTCCGCGGCGCCATCGACCTTCACCATGTGGAGGGGGGTCTCGGCAAGGAAGTACGCGATCTCTTCCGCGGCGCGCTCGATCTCGACGAAATCCGGGTGGAGGAAATCATGATCCACCGCAAGTCCATTGAAATGCTCGACCTCGAACGGCCGGCGCAGGAGATCATCACCGAAGCGTTGGCGAGCCCGCACACGCGCCTGCCGCTTTACCGGAACGATCCGGATAATATCGTCGGCGTCCTGCACGCGAAGGATCTCTTACGCGCCATCTGGCAGTCCAAGGACGCGACCGGCGTCGATCTCTCAACCATCGCGCGCACGCCCTATTTCGTTCCGGAGACGACGACCCTTCAGGAACAGCTCGACGCCTTCAAACTCAAGCAGGAGCACTTCGCACTTGTTGTCGATGAGTATGGCGCGATCATGGGGCTTGTCACCATGGAAGACATTCTTGAGGAGATCGTCGGCGAGATCGAAGACGAACATGATAGCCCCGTTCAGGGCGTGCGGCCTCAGGGCGACGGCTCAACCAATGTGGACGGCGACGTCACCATCCGCGACCTCAACCGCGCCATGGACTGGAACCTGCCCGACGAGGAAGCGGTGACCATCGCCGGCCTTGTGATCCACGAGGCGCAGACCATTCCGAAGGCCGGGCAAACATTTTCGTTCCACGGGTTTCATTTCAACATTTTGCGCCGCCGGCGTAATCAGATCACGGCGATCAAGATCACGCCGATCAATCCGGCGGGTCTCGCATCGCCCGTCGCGCCCCTCGAAGGCGCGAATAACGCCCCTCAGGAAAAGGCGTCTTAAGGGATGGCGGAGCGAAAAGCCGGCGCGAACGCCATGCTTTTCATTTTTATCACGGTCCTGATCAATATGATCGGGTTCGGGATCGTCATGCCGGTGATGCCGGATCTGATCCGCGATGTGACCGGTCAGGATCTCGCCGCGGCGGCGCGATGGGGCGGTTATCTTTCGCTCGTCTACGCGCTGATGCAGTTCGTCATGATGCCGATCCTCGGGGCCCTTTCGGACCGTTACGGCCGCCGGCCCGTCATCCTCATTTCGCTCGCTGCTTTTTCCGTCGATTATCTGATCATGGCGGTGGCGCCGATGATCGGCATCCTGTTGGTCGCGCGCATTCTCGCCGGGGCCCTGTCAGCGACATTCTCGATCGCCAACGCCTACATCGCCGATATCTCGCCGCCGGAAAAACGCGCCGCGAATTTCGGGCTAATGGGCGCCGCCTTTGGTCTCGGTTTCATTATCGGGCCCGGGCTTGGCGGCGTCATCGGCGAGAACTTCGGCGTCCGCGCGCCCTTCTATGCCGTCGCGGCGCTTGGCGCGTTGAATTTCGTGTTTGGCTATTTTGTGCTCCCTGAAACGCTGAAGGAAGAGGACCGCCGGCCGTTCGAATGGCGGCGCGCCAACGCCTTCGGAAATTTTCAGCAATTCCGTCAGTACCCGATCATGCTCCCCATCGCGGCGGCGCTTTTTATCTCACAGCTCGCCCACTGGACGTTTCCGTCGGTCTGGTCTTACTTCGCCATCGAGCGATTTGGTTGGAACAAGGCGCAAATCGGCTGGTCATTGATGTTCGTCGGGCTGATGGCGGCGATTGTCCAGGGCGGCCTAACGCGGATCATTATTCCGAAATTCGGAGAACGCGCAACGGCGCTGTTCGCGGTCTCAATCGCGATTGTCACCTATTTTTGCTACGCGTTCACGACAAATGTGACGGTCATTTACGCGCTGATCGCGATCTCATCGCTCGCCGGTTTTACCCAACCCGCCGTCCAAGGCATCATGTCGCGAACGATCCCGGCGAACGCGCAAGGCGAATTACAGGGCGCGATTTCGGTGATTATGAGCCTGTCGATGGTGCTCGGGCCCCCGGTGATGACTCAAGTCTTTGCCGCCTTCACGAGCCCCGGCCAGCCAATCACGATGTTCGGCCTCACCTTATTTGAAAGCGGCGCATCGATTTACTTTCCGGGCGCGCCGTTCTTCCTCGCGGGCGTTCTGGCGATCATCGGCGTCGCACCGTTGCTGGTCGCTCTCGGGCGCATCCAGCGTCCGCGCGCTGACGCGCCCGCCCCTGCCTAAAAACGCCCGTTAATCGTCGCCGCTGAGGTCAAGTTTACCGGTGGCCTCGAACAGAAAGGCGGCGGACAAGCCGAACATTAAAAGACCGCTCGCGGCGCATGCGCCAGACAACAACCGCCATTCCTCCGATAACAGAACATCCCCGAACCCGAGCGTTGTGTAGGCGGCGGCGGTAAAGTAAAGCGCGGGCTCCACCTCGCTGAACTGATCGAGACTCAGGAACAGCGTCGCCCACACACCGATTTCGATCAAATGCGCCGCCACCAGCCAGACGCTCAAGAGCACGAGCGCGATCACATCACGGATGAAACGCAATGTCCGATGCGGCCGTCTCATATAGGTGCGGAAGACCGCCGCGGACGACGCGACGAACAGCGCATGGATGAACGCGGTCGCCGCCATCATGACGCATGAAATTGCAATATGATTGAGAAGTTGTGCGTCCATCGCCGCCCTCGCCCGTTTTCACGCATCAAAACCCAGTGCGCCGCGCGCGGCAAGTGGCTGGCGCGGACAGTCTGGAGAATTTTCTGGAGGGAGAATAAGTACGCGGCCGCGCGAGGCTTAAGCGTCTTCCGGTTTCGCCTTCTTGACCGCTTTCATGACGAGCTTCAGCCGCCCGTTCGCGCGCTTCAGCGCTTGCTCCAGCGCGTCGAGTTGCGCCTCGTAGCCTTCCTGGCTTTCATCAGCGCTTGCCAGCATTTCGTGCGCTTTGCGTAATTCGCTTTCAAGAGCGCCGAGCTTCATGGAATTCGGCGCGGGATCACCGTTCGGGGGCGAACCGTTCTTGTTGTTTTTTGTCTTCGCTGAGGAAAAGAGGGCCTTGGCGGTTTCGCGATCGTCGGCCGCCGGCGCTTCGGTCTTATCGTCGCCATCGGCGTGATCGCCCGTTTCCGTGTCGGCCTGACCCTCGACGATCGCCTCGATTGCGTCTTCGCCGTTCGCTGTAGCAGGCGCGCGACCGCCAAAAAGAAGATATCCCGTGGCGATGCCGAGGAGGTATACGAGCACCGTCGACACCCACGGCTCAATATTCAAACTCGCGACCCACGCTTCCATTACACACCCCAATTCGCCTGACGCATCGCGACCGGCGCCTTAGACTTAAAATCCCCAAATCAACTCAATGTTTAAGCAAACACGGCGCCACAAAGCAAAGACCGCCGCGAAGAATTTCCCCGTCGGCGGCCCGATAACGCAATGAATTCAGCGGGTAACTATCTCGGCGCCATGACCATCATCATCTGGCGGCCTTCCATTTTTGGAAATTGCTCAACTTTAGCGATTTCCTCAAAGTCAGCCTGCACACGTTTAAGGAGATCAGCGCCGCGTTCCTGGTGCGCCATTTCCCGGCCGCGAAACCGCAAGGTCACTTTAACCTTATCGCCTTCCTCAAAGAAGCGCTTCATCGCCCGGCTCTTCACATCGTAGTCATGCTGATCGATGTTCGGCCGCATCTTGATTTCTTTGATGTCGACGACTTTCTGCTTCTTCTTGGCTTCAGCTTTCTTCTTCTGTTGCTGATATTTGTATTTGCCGTAATCGAGGATTTTGCAAACAGGCGGCTGCGTGTTCGGCGACACTTCCACAAGATCAAGCCCGGCATTCTGAGCGATCTTGATGGCTTCGTCAGTGGCGACAACGCCGCGTTTTTCACCGGTGTCGTCGATGAGCAAAACCTGCGGTACGGTGATATCTTCATTGACGCGCGGGCCTGTCGGCTTGGACGGCGCGGCGTTCATTGGTCTACGGGCTATGGACGTTTCTCCTGTTGTTGCTAAAGGGAAAAATTAGGTGAGCCGGAACATATGCGACCCATGCGCATTATGCTCCAACCCCTAATATATAGGTAAAAAATCGCATTAATCAACGCGCGGACGCGTGTTGCGAATATTCGAGCGCCGGGATCAGCCCCATATTGTCGAGCGTGCGCCAGACAAATTCGGGGCTCACATCACCAAGGCCGCTCTCAGCCGTGAGCGTCACCACATGGCGCCCTGTCGGCGAGGACGCCTCGTCGCCCGCTTTTTTAATCAGTACGCCCGCCGCGCCAGTGCTGAGCGCGAGGTGCATTTCCGCCGCGTCGTCGCTGACAAAGAAACAGGCTTCCTGCGCGAGCGCCGCCAATTGGAGGTGGTCGGTCTTCCCCGAAAGATCGACAATTTCGGGGGCGTTGTGCGCGATTTCGTCGCCAAAAGAATGCAATTCCTTTGCGCCCACCAGCACCGGCATGAAAGACTCGCGGGCGATGAGGCGCGCAAAGGCGGCGTAGCATTCCGCGGGCCAACGTTTCGCCGGATCGGTTGACGGCATGAGCAATCCGAAAGCGCCGGAAACGCCGAACCATGAGGGCTGCATATTCGCCGAATCCTTACGCGCCGAGAGCGCCCAGGAGAAATCGGGCAGCCGCGTCGGCGCATCGAGGCCCGACGAAGCGAGAAGCTTATCAACCCCGTGGAGCGTTTCGCTCACCGGCGCATTCTTGGCGCGTTTCGGCGCCGGCGCCACCGCATGCCATTTCGGGCCGAACGGTCCGAATGCGGACTGAATCTTGCGCGCCTCATCGTCGGCCGAGAGATCATAGGCGCGCGAGAATTTCACAGTCTTCAGTTGACGGAGGAACGCTTTGCGCGCTTCCGGCTCACGGTGGGAAGGCGTGACAGCGACTTGATCGAAATAGGGAGAAGAACGCGCCACGCGTTGCAGTTCATTGCTTGTCAACAAGCTGATTTGCGCCTTCGGATGCGCGGCGCGGATGACCTCGAAATAGGGTTCCGACGCGACAAAACTCGCCAACCCGCCGGTCTTGATGACCAGAATATTTTCCGTCTTACGACCGAACATGCGCCCACTCATTCATCATTAGTGTCTCGTCCTCGGTAATTCATCATAAGCGAGCAAAGTCGCTTTGCACATCGCCTCGATGGAATAATTTTCAGCGACATGGTTGCGCGCCGCCGCGCCCATGGCTGCGCGCTCTTGCGGCGATTTGCCGGCGATATCTTCGATCGCCTCGGCCAGCGCTTCGGCGTCGCAAGGCGGCGTCAGGACGCCGGTGACGCCGTCAATCACGGTCTCAAGGGCGCCGCCATGACCAGCGGCGATCACAGGCTTGCCCATGGCGCCGGCCTCCACCGCGACGCGGCCGAACGCTTCGGGCCGCCGCGACGGCGCCAAAACCGCATCACACCACGCATACGCCGCCGGCATGTCGGCGCAATGGCCAGCCAATTTCATTTCGAAGCGCACCCCACGCCTATCCATTCTTTGTTGCAGCGCACGCCCAAAATCGGGCTTGCCCTGCGAATCCCCACAAAAAACTACCGTGTATTCTGGTTCCTGACCAGCGCCGTTTTTTTCAACAGGCCGAACGATCGATGAATTTCCCGCAAGAATTGATAGCGCGTCGATAATGTCCTCCTGCCCTTTCCATGGCGTCAGACGGGCCGGCGCCAAAAGCCGGAAGCCCTGCCCGCCCCGGCCGCTGAGCCCCCAAGCCGCCGTCAACGTTTCAATTCGGCCGCTATCGACGGCCTCAGGGTTAAAGTAAGCGAGATCGGCGCCGCGCGGGATTGTGAGGACCCGCTCTACTGACGTTCCATAAAGAGCCCGGATCGATTGGGCCGTAAATTCAGAGTTCGCGATCACGCGATCAGCGCGCATCAGGCCTGAATTATAAAAGCGTTTCAGCGCCGACGCGCTTCCATAAGCGCCGTGATAGGTGGCGACGAGCGGCGTGC
>CAWUIM010000097.1:0-8740 GCA_963922595.1 uncultured Parvularculaceae bacterium | reverse complement strand
GAAGGCGCACGCCTGGAACGCGTGTAGGCGGGCAACCGTCTCGAGGGTTCGAATCCCTCTCTGTCCGCCATCATTTCGTTCACCGGAAAATTGAAACCAAGCTACGCCGGAAATTTCAGTTGGGCCTTAACGGGCGCTATTTTCCATAAATACAGCGTTTCCCAGCATTGCATTTTTGAATTAGCCGATACTCGGGCCCAGTTTGGCAAATGCAATCAAGAAAGCGATGGTGACGAGGAAAAACAGCGGTAGCCCCCAGCAAACCAGATCGACTTTACCCGGGACAAGAAACCAGCCGTCGCGCTTCATGGGCAGGCCCTCGCTGCGAAACCGCTTTAACTGTCCGGGAACGGTTTGTTCGTGCCACTCTGACTTGAAACCATCCAACAGAACGCTCGCTAGCCAGGACACGCTGATATTCACGCCGCCGCCGATGACAACATACCATGGCCATGCGACGTTGATTGGATCGACGCCAGCGAACGGGACGCCGTTTACGACAATAATAAGCGCAACAAAACCGGCGATGACGCCTATCAGGAGGCCGCGTTCCGACGTGTGTTTTGAAAAGAAGCCGAGGAAATACATCGCCAGTTTGGCGCCGACGAAATAGGAACCGACTTTCGTAAGTTGTTCAAGGATCGATCCGCCGCTTTCGATGAAGGCGAAGGCGATCGGGATCGCCGCCAGCCCCCAAACCACCGTGAAACCGCGGGCGACGGTCAGATAATGCCCTTCGGACGCGTCTTTGCGGAAGAAGCGTTGGTAGAAATCAGTGATGGACGCGGTTGCGAGCGAATTGAACGCCGACGACAGACTGGACATTGACGCGGAAAGTACGGCCGCCGCGATGACGCCTAGCAGCCCTGGAATCGCGAGACTTTCGGCGAATGTCAGGATAATCGCATTCGTTTGTTCAAAGGGGCGGCCTTCAAAGTGAACGTAAAGAAGCGCGCCGATGAAGAAAAACAAAAAATAGATGAAAAAGGCCGCATACCCCATCATCAGGTAAGACTTTTTCGCGTCGCCGATATTCTTGGCGGCGAGCGCGCGCTGCACCATCATCTGGTTCGCGCCATAGACAGTGATATGAAATAGCGTCATCGCAAAAACACCGGCCCAAATTGTCGGCGCCACAGAAAAATCGAGAGACGTATCGATGGGATTAAGCTTGCCGTCGGCGGAGAGGGAAGCGAGGGCGCTCGATAATGGCGCGGTGGCTTCAAGGACATTCCAAAGAATGACGCCCGCGCCGATGAACAGGATCACGCCCTGCAGGACATCTGTCCAGATCACGGCGTTCATGCCCCCAAGCATGGTGTAGCCGAGAACGACAAGCGTCATCAGCACAATACTCAATCGAACATCAACGCCGGTGACGAAGGTGATAACAATGGCAGTAGCGGTAAGAATGGATGCGGATGTTATTGTCTGGGTAATGAGAAAAAGGCCGGAAATGACGGTGCGTGACGCAACGCCAAACCTTCGCTCAAGATAATCGTAAATCGATGCGACGCCGCTATTGTAAAAGAATGGCAGGAAGACAACCACGACAACAAAGATGACCAATGGATAATTGATGTGGATGGCTAACGCCGCCATGCCGGAGCCATATGCCCATGCGGGGCCGCCAAGGAAGGAAAGGGCGCTCACATATGTGGCGATGACGGAAATCCCTA
This sequence comes from uncultured Parvularculaceae bacterium, assembly GCA_963922595.1. Lineage (GTDB taxonomy): Bacteria > Pseudomonadota > Alphaproteobacteria > Caulobacterales > Parvularculaceae > JAJFFW01. The sequence goes on along the minus strand of CAWUIM010000097.1, from coordinate 7,061 downwards.
TCGCCCACCAAGGCGTCATCCTTGTGCCGAGCTGATAGTCCTCAGCAGACTGAATGCGTTTGCTCAACACGTAGCCGAGCACAAGATTGCCGAGAAGATAGATGATGACGATCGACCAATTCAGCGCACCGAAATTTTCCATATTTCCCCTCCGTCAAACCAAAGCTTGTTGTCGCCGCGGCGTTTCGTCTAGAGCTGCTGAAACACATCAACACCGCATTGTCGGAAGATGTCCGGGATATCGATAAATACCCAATTCTCTTTCAACCTATCGCCGTCGCGACGCCAGAAATCCATGACCCGCATCGTAACGGCGACACCAGCGGGCAGTGCTGTTTTGATCCACGGCGCGCCGCTCGTCGTTGCGCGAATGCTTGGCCAGCCGCCCGAGGCGACATAGTCGCCGTCTGCAATGCGCGCCACATGGTCGCCGCCTTTTCGATCAGGAACAAACTCCAAAAACGGACGTTGGTGGAAATTTTGAAACCCGGAAAGCCCGCGCGTCGCGCCGACGCCGCTTGGCCCGTACCATAACATGTCGGGGCGCCAGAATTCTTCCTGGCCCATGCTTTGAAGGGATTGCTGATCATAACGCATAAGGCCAGCGATCATCGAATCCACTAGACGCATCGACTGTTCTGTCTCGCGCTTGGCGCTCGGAGAAAGGCGCAAGCCGTCCTGCGCGATAGGCGCGGGCGTCAGGATCTCTGCGCCTAGACCCTTTGGAATAAGATCTTTGCCCGCCTGGCGTACGGCTCCGATGATATCGAGCAGAATATAGATGTCCGATATGCGACCGTCTTCGAAACCGATTATTTCCCCGAAACGGATAAATGTGACTTGATTAGTGGCCGGAACGCCGAGCCAGGGGCGTACGAACGTACCGATAAAGTGGCCTGTCGCTGCGACCCATGCGCGTTCATTAAAGCTGCCCGCCAGGAAGACGTCGTCGCGACGCTCCAAGTCCGGGAACGCTTCAAAGAGCTGGCTCCAGTAAGACGACAGTGCGTCCGCTGAATCTTGCACGTCGTCGAAGGGGCAGCAAAGACGCCAATGCGCATTGGCAGCGAACAGATCGGCGATAGCGCCTTTGACGGCTGCGATTGAGCCTCGGCGCTGCGCATTTGCATAGCGCCAAGCGGCCGAACGGGCGTTTTTAATGTCGAGCTGGTTCACAGGCGGCCATTATACTGCACCGGAAAAGGGTGCGCAGGTTTGTACTTCGAATGCAATTCCGATGTTTCGGAAGTCGGATGCATGTTGAATTTCGTAGGGTTTATGGAGTGTGGTCGAGTCGTCTTACCTTCATCAAACAATGCTTTGCATATTCGAATCGCGTGATGTTGCATCCGTGTGTCCATCGTTACCCATTGAAAGAAGTAATTAATTTCAAACGTCGCTAGCCAGCGCGGCATTCTTGCATCTGATCAACGGGTAAATGCATGCGAAGTCAAAACTCCCTTGCTCGATTTCTGCATTCGAAGTAACATTAATGTGACGATTCTTGGCGGTCGTATTTTTATTTTCGCCAACAAGGGAGGGGCCCAATGAGCCGCAGTCGAAGCAATCTGTCCAATTTTCTTTTGAGCGGAGCCGGCGTGAGTGCGCTTTGTTTCGCTTTCGCAACAACGGCGAGCGCGCAGATCGACACGATCATCGTGACCGCAGAGAAAAAGGAAGAAAACGTTCAGGACGTCAGTTTGTCGATCCAGGCATTTGACGAAGAGGGGCTGGAAAAGGGCGGCGTTACCGACGTATCGCGCCTCGAGCTGCTGGTCTCCGGCGTGAATTTCGCGTTTGTCGGGAACGACGCAAAATTCAATGTCCGCGGCGCCAACTCGACAAATACGTTTGGCGACAATGCTTCAATTGTCGGCGCGTATGTGGATGGTGTTTATAAGCTTCGCGCATCACAGCAGACCCGAGCTTTCTTCGATGTGAACCGCGTCGAATTTCTAAAAGGGCCGCAAGGGACGCTCTACGGTCGTAATACATTCGCCGGCGCACTTAATCTGTATACAAATGCGCCGGATTTAGAAGATCTTGGGGCTGGCTTCAATGTGAGTTATGAACGGTTCGATCGTGCGCGGGCGGACGGATATATTAACTTGCCGATTTCCGATACGTTTGCGATACGCGTCGCCGGTTTCTTCGATAAGAGCGACGGCTTCGTTGAAAACCTTGCTGGGCCCAATCTCGGTGCGCAGGACGACAAGGGCGTCCGCGTCAGCGCCTTATGGGAACCGACAGAGCGCGTTAGCTTGCTCGCCCGGTACAGCAATATTCAAGAAGACGGCCGCGAGGCCGGGCTCTTCGGGTACACATTTATTTGCCGAAATACGACGCCTTCCGGCCATACCGATCCTTTTGGCTCCGTAGAAGACTGCGCCAATCCGAACGTTGGGACAAACGGCGCGCCGTCTGCTGATGAGCTCGGTCCCTACACAATCTCGCAGGACTTTGTGCCGGACGCGCAAGTGCGCGAACAGGTCTGGCAGCTTGAGGCGAATGTCGATCTTGGACCGGTGTTATTCAAATCAATCACAGCCTATACGGAATTTGAAAATCTTCTCGGCTTCGATTTCGATTTCAGCCCCAATCCGTTTCAGGTGGGCGGTTTTAACGAAACAGCGGAATACTTCACGCAAGAAGTTCAGTTCAGCTCAAACTATGACAGTCGGCTGCAGTGGACCACGGGCGCTTACTTTTCCAGCGACGAAACCGACTTCAACTTCTTTATTAATAGCCTGAGAGCAGCCGATCCTCGTGGCGGCGCTGTTCCTGTTTTAGACAATTCCGGCAACCCCGTTCTCGACGATATGGGCATGCAGTTGATGTTGCCGCTTCTCGTCGGCACGCCGCTCACGTCGAACGACCAAATCCTCGGCGGTTTCTTCGCCGACGCGACGCCGTTGGAAACCACTTATTTCGGTCTCTACGGACAATTTGAATTCGCAGTAACCGATCGTCTCCGGTTAATTGGCGGCGTTCGCTACGACAATGAGGACAAGGAACTTGTTGGCGGCGGCAGTAACTTCACTGGCGATACGGACGGCGACGGTATTGCTGAGCCGCCGGTTGTAAATGTGCTGCCGGGCGGGCCGTTCACTGATTTCTCGCTCGATGTTGAGGATGTGTTCGGCGTTTTCGCAATTGATCCAAGCGCTGACGATGCGATCCGTGCTGATCCGGACGCCTCAAGCAATGTGTCCTGGCGAGCAGGCGTTGAATACGACCTGGGCGACAATGCGCTGCTCTATGTCACGGCCAGCACCGGGTTCCTTTCCGGCGCGCTGAACAACAGCGGATCGCAGACAGACGACCAGCAATCGCGCGTGATCGAAGCGGGCGTGAAAAGTACGCTCTTTAACAACAGCCTGCTGTTCAATGTTGCGGGTCATTACACGACTTACGACAATCTCTTGGGTCAGTTCCAGATTCCGCAGACGCTGCCTGACGGATCTACGATTGTGGTCACGCAGGCGATCAATGGCGGTGAAATTGAAGCGTTCGGCGTGGAGGTTGAAACCGTCTGGGTCCCGGTTGAAGGTCTCCAGCTTGGCGCCAATCTCGCCTTCCTGGACTCTGAATTCAAAGCGTTTGGCCAGACCAATCCGTACCAATTGTTAAATGGTCAGGTCCAAAGCTTCGTTGATCTCGCCGGCGAAGAAACGCCGTGGTCGCCAGACTTTACGGCGAGCCTGTTTGGTTCTTATGAGTTCGATATCGGTGAATTTGGCAGGCTGACGCCCTATGTGCAGTTCTACTATAGCGATGGCTATAACACCTCGAACCTGCTTTCGATCGATCCGCTCCAGGATCAGGATAGCTTCACGAAAACTGATCTACGTTTGATTTGGGATGCGCCAGATAGTTGGGGCAATTACTCAGCAGAAGTCTTCGTGGAGAATATCGAAAACGAAGCGGTTCTGGCGCGCGGTAATAACAATGGCAGCGATATCGTTCAGACAAGCTTCCTTTATCCTCGGAATTTTGGCGTGCGGTTCCGCGCCGACTTCTAACGCTTCCTCCTCCCGGAGGCGTTGTGAAAAAGAAAGAGGCTCCTCGCGGGGTCTCTTTTTTTATTGCGCGGTCCAACCGCCATCGACGAGAAGGCTATGGCCGGTCACCATATCGGACGCAGGCGACGTGAGATAAAGAACAGCGTTTGCGACATCTTCTGGTTTCCCAATCTTCTGCATGGGGATCATGCTGTAGACAAAATCTCGAAACTCAGGATTTTCCAACATCGGTTTGGTCATTGGCGTCTCTATGAAAGTTGGCGCGACATTGTTGACGCGTATTTTTTGTGGCGCCAGCTCGACGGCCATTGCCTTTGTCAGGCCTTCGATGGCGTGTTTCGTCATGCAGTAAACGGAACGGTTCGGCGAGCCCACATGCCCCATTTGCGATGACATGTGCACGATTGCGCCGCCGCCGCCCTTCAACATAACGCGCGTCGCCGCCTGGGCGGTGCGAAACATCGAGCGCACATTGATATTGAGGATAAAGTCGAGATTTTCATCAGTAACGTCGGCGAACGGTTCCGGCCTGTTCGACCCTGCATTGTTGACGAGAATGTCCAGTTTTGGCAGCACGCCGACGGCGTCGACGAAGGCGTCGCTTGTGACGTCATGTTTCCAAACTGAAATGCGTTCCTCTAGCGATTGCGATAATTCATCAAGGTCGCTTTGTGTGCGCGCAACGGCAATGACGTGCGCGCCGGCTCCGTGAAGCGTTTCGACGATGGCCCGCCCGAGGCCGCGGCCGGCGCCTGTGACGAGCGCGATTTTATCTTTGAGAACAGTATTTTCCATGGCGCTTCCCTTGAGGTTCAATGCATATCCGGGATTATTGCATTCGAATGCAATCTATGGGACTGGTGCGTTAATACAAGATTTCACACGCCTCATCTGCGCTGCGGTAAGCAATGAGGGGTGAACTGAAAGACGGAGAGAGATGATGATCCGCTATATCAAGGAAGGCATATCAGCAGAAAAAGCCGCGACAGACGACGCCAAAGTTCGTTCAATCGTGGAAGAAATCCTCGCAGATATTGGCGATCGAGGGGACGCAGCCGTCCGTGAGTTGTCAGAAAAATTCGACAAATGGTCGCCCACAACGTTTCGGTTGTCGAGCGACGACATCAAAGCCTGCTATGAAAAATTGGGCGCGCAAGCAAAAGACGATATTCGCTTTGCGCAGGAGCAGGTGAGGAATTTCGCTCAATATCAGCGTGACGCATTGCAGGACGTTGAAGTGGAAACGCTCCCTGGCGTAGTTCTGGGGCACAAGAATATTCCGATGAATTCCGTTGGTTGCTACGTCCCTGGCGGCAAATATCCGCTGGTGGCGAGCGCGCATATGAGCGTCGTCACAGCGAAGGTCGCAGGTGTGCCCCGCGTTATCGCCGCCGCGCCGCCTTTCGAAGGCGCACCGGCGCCGGCGATTGTCGTCGCGATGGATATGGCGGGGGCGGATGAGATTTACGTCATGGGCGGCGTACAGGCCGTTGGGGCTATGGCGCTTGGCACACAAACGATCGATCCAGTCGATATGCTTGTGGGGCCAGGCAACGCCTTCGTCGCTGAAGCCAAGCGCCAACTTTTCGGTCGTGTCGGGATCGATCTTTTCGCCGGTCCAACGGAAACTCTCGTGATCGCCGACGAGACAGTCGATGGTGAATTGTGCGCCGCCGATTTGCTTGGACAGGCCGAGCATGGAACAAATTCGCCTGCGGTGTTGCTGACCAATTCAGAAAAACTCGCCGAGGATACGATGGCGGAAATTGAACGCCAGCTGAAAGTGCTGCCTACGGGCGAGGTCGCCGGAGCCGCCTGGCGCGATTATGGGCAGGTGATGGTCTGCGACACATACGAGGAAATGGTGGCGAAAGCCGACGAAATCGCCTCAGAACATGTGCAGGTGATGACCCGCGATCCGAACTATTTTCTCAATAACATGACCAACTACGGCGCCTTGTTTCTCGGTGAGGAAACGAACGTTTCGTATGGCGATAAGGTCATTGGCACCAACCATACGCTGCCCACAAACAGAGCGGCGCGCTACACGGGCGGCCTCTGGGTTGGCAAATTCATTAAAACCTGTACCTATCAGCGCGTGACAAAAGAAGCATCTGTCCATATCGGGGAATATTGTTCGCGGCTTTGCGCGCTTGAAGGCTTTGCCGGCCACAAAGAACAGGCTGACATTCGGTTGAGGCGGTATGGTGGAAAAGACGCGGCCTAAAGTAGTTCCCATAAAAGCCGGAAAGCAGGCGGTGACCTCGTATGACGTCGCCCGTCACGCCGGCGTGTCGCAGTCGGCGGTTTCGCGGTGCTTTAAACCGGGAGCAAGCGTTTCCGCGAAAATGCGTGAACGGGTTATGAATGCCGCTGCTGAGCTCGGCTATGAGCCGAACGCCATTGCGCGCAGTCTCATTACGCGGCGCTCGAACCTTGTCGCAATATTGATTTCGAATCTAACAAATCTCTACTACCCGGAAGTACTCGCTGAGTTGACGCAAAGATTTTCCGCGCGCGATGTGCGCGTTTTGTTGTTCTCGCTGCAAAGTGAAGCCGACGCCAATGAAACGCTCCAGCAGATTTGGCCATACCGCGTCGATGGGGTGATCGCTGCAGCGGAGTTGTCGCCGGACCATGTGGCGGAATTCGACAAGCGACACGTGCCGCTCCTGTTTTATAATCGCTATCTCAACGGGACGCCTGCAAGCTCGGTCTGTTGCGATCAGGAAGACGGCGCGCGGCAGTTGGTGGACGGACTTTACCGCGCGGGTCACCGAAAGTTCGCTATTTTTGCCGGGCCGCCCGAATCAGTCGTCGGCGTCGAACGAAAGACCGCCGCTCTCGAGCGTGTCGAAGAACTGGGCTGCGATGATGCGCCCGTCTTCGAGGGCGATTATTCATATGAAAGCGGCTTTGCGCTCGCTGACACGCTGATGCAAGGAACATCAGATCGCGCGGATGCAGTGATTTGCGCTAATGACGTCATGGCGATTGGCGCGTTAGACGCGTTTCGCGTGAACCATGGTCTGAAAGCGC
>CAWUIM010000096.1:0-9275 GCA_963922595.1 uncultured Parvularculaceae bacterium | reverse complement strand
ACCAGGCCGCCGCCGCTGCGGATGCGGACGCCGCGGCTCTGGAGGCGAAGCGCGGCGCGCTCGAAAAAGCAGTGGAGCAGCAACGCCGCGCCGCGGCCGCTGAACGCGACGACCGACCCAAATAAGCACAACATTGACGCACACTTTGGTCATGTTTTCCCGGCAAGGTCATTAATTATGCCCAATACGGAAGAATTCTACCGCATCAAACGCCTGCCGCCTTATGTCTTTGAGGAGGTGAATGCGTTGAAAGCGAAGCTTCGCAGCGACGGTCGCGACGTCATCGATTTCGGCATGGGCAATCCGGATATGCCGACGCCGCAGCATATCACTGACAAGCTGATCGAAACCGCGACCAAGCCGAAGACCAATCGCTATTCCGCGTCAAAAGGCATCCCTGGTTTGCGCCGGTCGATCGCGCGTTATTACGGCAAACGATTTGGCGTCGACCTCGATCCGGACACGGAGGTGGTGGCGACGCTGGGCTCCAAGGAAGGGTTCGCTAATCTCGCGCAGGCGATTACCTCGCCTGGCGATGTTATTCTGGCGCCGAACCCGGCTTATCCCATTCACGCTTATGGGTTCATCATCGCGGGCGGTGTTATTCGCGCGATCCCGGCGCCGAGCCCGGAGGCGTATCTGGCCGGCGTCTCCGACGCGGCGCGATTGATGTCGCCGGCGCCGACAGCGATTGTTCTCAATTATCCCTCAAATCCAACAGCGCAGACCGTTGATCTCGACTTCTACAAAGAGGCGGTGGCGCTGGCGAAGCGGCACGACGTCTGGGTGCTCTCCGATCTCGCCTACTCGGAGATTTATTTTGGTGCGCCGTCGCCCTCGATCCTGCAGGTCGATGGCGCGAAAGATATCGCTGTTGAGGTGAACTCGCTTTCCAAGACTTACTCCATGGCCGGTTGGCGCGTCGGTATGGCGGTGGGCAATGCGCGTCTTATCGCGGCGCTGGCGCGCGTTAAATCCTATCTTGACTACGGCGCCTATACGCCCATTCAGGTGGCCGCCGCTGCGGCGCTTGACGGCCCGCAGGACTGCGTCGACGAGATTCGCAATACCTATAAGAGCCGGCGCGATGCGCTCATTGACAGTTTTTCCCGCGCGGGATGGAACATTCCGTGCCCGGACGCATCGATGTTCGCCTGGGCGCCGGTGCCTGATCGTTTCAAAGCGCTTGGCTCGGTGGAGTTCGCCAAAAAGCTGATGGAGGAAGCGGATGTGGCGGTCGCGCCCGGCCTCGGTTTTGGGGAGGAAGGCGAGGGATTTGTGCGCATCGGTCTTGTGGAAAACGAGCAACGCATCCGGCAGGCGGCGCGCAATGTAAAGAAAATGCTGGAGCGCGCAAACGACGCGTAGATGGCAATTAATTGCAGCGACGCCGGCTGCAAATCTCTTCAAAAATAAGCTCGTAAAAACCATTCATATACAGACGGTTCGCCAGCGAGCGATGATCTTCCTTTTGCGCCGCAGCAACATAAGACGCTTGACGGATTTAAAGACAGCGTGAAATGGTTTCCCCATCATAAATCGCCTGGGAGGAGAGACCATGCATCAGCTTAGTGTTTACGCGCGTATCGGCGCCGCCGGACTGGCGGCGATCATGGCGACTGTTTTGACGCCGTCGGCGGCGACCGCCGGTGAAGGGCGGGAAGGGCCTCGGGCGGAGAGCCCGGAAGAAAGAGACCGCGGCGACAGAAGCGGCCCGGGTCTCAACCGCGCCGCGCGGATTGAGCTGAAAGAAACGGGGATGTTGTCCTATAGCGGCGATTTCAGGCCTGTCTCCTCCGAACCGTTCAACGAAGACTGGGTCAAGCATACATTCGATACGGACGATGGCGACGGTCCTATCTGTATCGACGGCGGCGAGTATTCAGTCTTTACCCGGATGGCTGATCCGAAAAAGCTTATCTTTTTCACGCAAGGAGGCGGCGCCTGCTGGCAGGACTTCGCCCGCTGCAACCGCACGGCCGAGGCGCAATTCCCGCCGCCGGTTGAATTCCTTTCCGGGATTTTCGCGCAATCCTCGCCTGACGGAACGGTGGACAACCCTTTCGCCGACTGGTCGATTGTCTATCTGCCCTATTGCGACGGATCCGTCTTTATCGGCGATAATGATGTGGAAGAAGCCGACGGGTCGATCCGCCGTCATCGCGGCCTTCGCAATCTGAGCGCCGGCATGGAAGTGGCGCGGCTCACCTTTCGGCGGCCTGAGCAAGTCTTGCTGACAGGGTCAAGCGCGGGCGGTGTTGGCGCGTCGGTTTTCACACCTTTCCTGGCGCGCTTCATCTGGGGAAATCATATCGATCTAACCGTTTTTAACGATGCGGGACCGGTGGCGCTCGACACGTCCTTGGTGGACGCTGCGGCGGCGCGCCTGCGCGATTGGGGCTTTGAGAGATTTTTCCCGCAAAGCTGCGTCGATCAGGGCTTATGTGATCCGCTCGGCCAGCAAACCGGCCTTATTCAATGGCGGCTTCAAAACGACTCCACTATTCGCGAGGCGTTTTACGAAACCGATGGCGACCTCACCAATATCGGATTTGCAAGCTCAAACGTGCCCGGCAATCCGGCCTTCTTCCCGATCTCGCAGTTCGATTATCGGCAAATCCTCGATCGCGAACATGGCGCGGTAAACGCCGCCTTTCCGGACCGTTACAAGCGCTTCGTCGTGAGCGGCGGCAACCCGCTGTGTTTCGGTTTTGTGGCGTATACGCATACGGCGCTGCAGGGCGGCAATCTTCGCTCGTTCGGATGTCCCGAAGAAGACATCTACTTTGAATTGAGCGCTGACGGTGTTCCTCTCAATCAGTGGACGGAGGACTTTATCGCAAACAGCGATGGATGGATCGATATTGTTGAACCATTCGTTCCGGCGCCGCCATTGCCGCAACCCTAGTCGGCGCTTGAAAAGTTCCGGGGCGCCAAGTTGGTCAGCCCCGGAATTTCCGTTCTCCTTTCAGGATGGAAAAGACCTCGTCGACGCGTTTGGCTTGCGTCTTCTCCATTTTCGCGGACGCAACGCGATAGGCGAGGCCGCGCTGCATCCCTGGTGTTTGCTCGTTCCAGAGTTTCATCATTTGCTTGTCGGCCTTAAGCGCCGTTTGGAGTCGGTCGGGTATGTCGATGGCGTCTTGATCGGCAATATCGAAACGAACGTCCACCGTGTCGCCGATCATTGCGTTAATCGCTTTGATGAATTTTTTGGAGAGCAAGATATACCAACGGCCGCGCACGGGCGTCAGGGCGGCGTCGATTGGCTGATCGTTGATCTCCCCGGTGATTCGAAGACGCGGATGTCGTTCAAGCGGGAGTTCGTTGTGGAGCGCTTTAGGCAGGAACACAACCGAGTAAACATATGTTCGCGCGCCCACATCATGTTCGACGATTTCACCCTCGAATTGGAGTGGATAGAAACTCATCGGCCTAGTTGCTCTGTTGTCTTGTCAATCTAACCATTGACAGGCGGCTCCGTCATCCGTATGCACCGCGCAGGAGATCACATGTTGAAATGTCTAACCATAAATTCCAGCAAACACGTTCCGGGCGCCTCATGCTCGACGTTTGTTGTTGCGCCCATGGCTTGTGGAGAGACTGATCGATAGGATTTCTTAAATAAGAATAGGTCGTTCGCCCTCCCGAGCCCAAAACGCTCCGGAGGGTTTTTTATCGCCTGAACCGCCGTTGCGATCATAGAAAAACCAGGCGTTAGAAGGTCGTCATGACTGAAGAAGCGCACGAGATTGCACGAGAAACGGAACGACCGGCGCCGGCCTTAACGGCGGCGCCGTCGCGCCCGTGGGTCGCTGAGCTTAAAGCGTTGCTGCTCCTCGGTACGCCAATGGCGCTGACGCAATTCGTCCAGTTCTTTATCAATTTTATCGACGTGGTGATGATCGGCCGTTTGGGTCCGGAATATCTGGGTGCGGCGGCGCAGGGCCAGGTGATCTATTACGTCACGTTCCTTGCTGGTCTTGGTCCGGCGATGGCGGTGATCCCGATGGTCTCGCAAGCGCTCGGCGCCGACGCCGATGACATACGCGACGCCCGGCGCTCGGTGCGCATGGGGCTTTGGGCCATCGGCTGTTTGTTTCCATTTACGTGCGTCGTCTTCCTGTTCGCCGGCGACATCATCGCGGCGATGGGCCAGCCTATAATTCTGGCGGAGCGCGCCGGACCCTATGTTCTGGCGCTGGCGGCGGGATGGCCGTTCATGCTTGGCGTCATTGTGCTTCGCAATTTCCTGGCGGCGATTGACCGTACGCGGGTTCCGCTTGCCATCATTGCGGTGACGACGGCGATAAATGCGTTTTTGAATTATCTGCTGATCTTCGGCGGGCTCGGCTTTCCGCGCCTTGAGCTTGTGGGCGCAGGGATCGCCACATCGCTGTCGCACATGATCGGCTTTTTCGCGCTTGTCGCCTACATCGGTTGGGATCGGGCGGGGCGCCGCTTTGAGCTGTTCGTCCGCTTGTTCCAGCCGGACTGGCCGCGCTTGCGTGAAATCGTTCGGCTCGGATGGCCCATCGGTCTTACGATCGCGTTCGAAGCGCTTCTGTTCAACGCATGCACATTCATCATGGGCCGGATCGGCATTAACGAGGTCGCTGCTTATCAGATCGCGCTGAACGCCGCTGCGGTTGCGTTCATGATGCCGCTTGGATATTCGATGGCCGGCGCGACGCGCGTTGGTCTCGCGCAAGGGGCGGGCGACCGAGAAGGCGTTGCGCGCGCGGCGATCATCACGATTGTTGTTTGCGTCGGCGCGATCATGATCTTCGCGGTGCCGATCGCCATCGCCCCCATGCAGATCGCCGGGGTTTATATGGATGTGGCGGACCCGGAGAACGCGGCTGTGCTTGGTCTTGTTCTTTCCTTCCTGCCGGTGGCCGCTGCATTTGCGCTGTTCGACGCGGTGCAGGTGGCGGCGAACCAGTGTTTGCGGGGCCTCAAGGATGTGGACGTGCCCATGATCCTGACCGGCGTCAGCTATTGGCTGATCGGTTTTGTGGTCGCGGTCTGGCTCGGGCTCTTCACGCCGGTCGGGGCCGTGGGCGTGTGGTGGGGGCTCCTCGCCAGCCTCGTGGCCGCCTCGATCCTGCTCGGCGGGCGCTTATGGTGGGTTGTGCGGCGGCAGTGACCCGCTTTCGGGCGTGACCTGCTGTGGGGAAAAGCAAGCGCCCGGCTGGCGCACCGAATCGGCTCTAATGCGCCGATGACACCAGCACAGGCTTATACGCTCGACGCGATTGACGAATTGAATCCGGTTGATTTGCCGGTCATGGGCGAGACTGCGTCCGGCCGGCGATGGGTGTTGCGCGACGCGGACCCGCGCACGGTGCTCGCAATCGCCCAGGACCAGGGGCTCGACATCATGATCGCTCGCGCGCTCGCGGCGCGCGGCGTGACGATTAACGAGGCGGCCCAATATCTGAACCCTTCGCTGCGTGAGGCGTTACCCGACCCGTTCGTGCTGACCGATATGGAAGCCGGCGCCGCCCGGCTGACCCGTGCGATCATGAACGGGGAGACAATCGGCGTATTCGGCGATTATGATGTGGACGGAACAACAGCCTCGGCGATCCTGTTTCGCTATTTCAAGGCGCTGGGCGTTGATATCCCCGTTTATCTGCCGGACAGGATCTTGGAAGGGTACGGCCCATCCGCCGAAGCGTTTCGTTCCCTAAAATCGGAAGGGGCGCAGATCATCGTCACAGTCGATTGCGGCGCCAGCGCGCACGACGCTATTGAAGCCGCGGTGGCGGACGGGCTCGACGTGGTTGTCGTTGATCACCATTTGATGGCTGATGCCCCGCCGGCGGGCGCTGTTGCGGTGATTAATCCGAACCGGCCCGACGATATTTCCGGTCTCGGCGATCTGTCGGCGGCGGGGGTCGCGTTCATGTTGATCGTGGCGCTTAACAGGTCGCTGCGGGCGGAAGGGTTTTTTACTGAGCGGCCTGAGCCGAACCTCCTATCCTTTCTCGATCTGACGGCGCTCGGTCTCGTTTGCGATGTCATGGAAATGCGTGGGCTTACACGCGTACTTGTCTCGCAGGGGTTAAAAGTTCTCGGCCGCAATGGAAATCCCGGGCTGAAGGCGCTCGGCGCCCGCGCCGGCGTCAAAGGAACGCCGTCTACGTATCATCTGGGGTTTCTGTTAGGCCCGCGCATCAACGCCGCCGGGCGGATTGGCCATGCGCGCCTTGCTTTTGAATTACTGACGAGCACTGACGCGGCCCGATGTGAAGCGCTCGCAGAAAAGCTCCACGTGATGAACGCTGAACGTCAAGAGATTGAGAGCGAGGTCCAGGAAGCGGCGACCCAGACGATCGAGAAAAATTCCTGGGCGGACGATCCCGTCATTGTCGTTGCAGGTGAGGGATGGCATCCGGGTGTGATCGGTATCGTGGCCGGGCGCTTGAAAGAGAAATATGATCGGCCGGTCATCGTGATCGGACTTGACGGCGGCGTCGGCAAAGGGTCTGGGCGATCCATCACCGGCGTTGATCTCGGCGCCGCTATCGGCGCGGCGCGCGCGGATGGACTTTTGAGCGCCGGCGGCGGCCACGCGATGGCGGCGGGTCTGACGATCAATGAAGAAGCGCTGCCTGACTTCATCGCCTTTATGCGGCATCGTCTGTCCGCTGACGTGATGGCGGCGCTCGAAAATCGCACCGCTCTCATCGACGGCGTCATTGCGCCAAGCGCCGTCGTAAAGGCTTTCGCAGATCGCATTGAGGCCGTCGGGCCGTTCGGGCCGGGTAATCCGGAACCCGTGTTCGCGTTGACGGACATGCGCGTCGAATATGGAAAGATTGTCGGTAAGGGCCACCTAGCGTGCACGCTGGTTTCAAACACCGGCGAGACCGTTCGCGCCATCGCTTTTCGGGCGGAGGGCGAGCCGCTTTCGGACATCCTGACCTCGGGCGGACGCGTTCACGTAGCGGGTAAAATTCGCGCCGACGATTGGCGCGGCGGAGATGCGGCGCAGTTGCAAATCATCGACGCGGCGCTCGCGTAAACAGCGTTATTGACGCGGCCTTTTTTGGGCGAAAAAAGCTTGCATCGCCCGTCAGTCCTCGCTTATACACTGCGCTCGGTCGCGAGGCCGTAACCGGTGCGGGCCCTTCGTCTATCGGTTAGGACGTCAGGTTTTCAACCTGAAAAGAGGGGTTCGATTCCCCTAGGGCCTGCCATTTTCCCCAACTTTTGACCTGGTATTCGAGCGTATTCTTTGGTGTGGTTTCCGCGTCAAAGTGATCGGCGGTCCGCGATCATTTGACCCGCTCGCGATTGATTTTGGCCGAAAATTAATGTTCTATTAACGCCAAATTTCTGGGTTTGTATGGATAGCGGGGTTTTTTCATGCGTAGAGTTTTAGGCTTATTGGCGGCGGCGACACTTGCAGTTGCGCCCATTGCGCCCGCGGCGGCTCAATCCAACGTCACCAAGGACGCAATCTCGCAAACCCTTGAAATGCAGGGATATTCCGTCCGCGAGTTCCAGCCAAACATGATTGCGGTCGAAGTCGGTGAAGTCACTGTATTGGTTGGGGTTTTCGGCTCCGACGGCGACATTTCCTACTTCACCTATCTTAATCAGATCTCGCTCAACGAAGTCAGCCATGAGTTCTTGAGCCGCTTTAACAGCGAAGTGAAATTCGGCCGCGCTTATATTGATCGCGACGGCGACGTCACCATCCAGATGGACAGGAACGCTTCTGGCGGGATTTCCTTGAAAAACATCGAATCAGACTTTGATGTTTTCCTGTTGCTGGTCTCGAAATTTCTCTCCGATATTGAGCGTCGGGGCTCAGTTTAGAGCCGTTCGCAATACGCCTCTCGTCGTGAATGTTACGCATCCGAGACAGGCGCGCGCGCAACAGCATTGCGCAACTTTTTAGAGAAATGGGGAGACGAAAAAGCCAAAATAGTGCATTATTTGCGTGTTCTAGGGCGTGCGAACAGTGTAGTAGTCATAGAGCGGGGTCTGAGTATTCGTGCAAGGAAGATAATACTTCGTAGGTAAACGAGCTTGGACTAAGAGCAATTACGGCGCGCACTGCGCGAGGGGGTCCAGAGGGATGGATGAACGCATGGAGGGAACTGGGGATGCAGACGCCGCGCAGGATAATGGCGAGGAAAGCTTCAAGGTAACCGGCGTTATCAAATGGTTCGACCCAGGCAAGGGCTACGGATTCATCATTGACGACAGCGGGTCCGGCGACATCCTGATCCATTCATCTTGCTTGCGTGATGCGGGACGTTCGACAGCGCGCGAAGGCGCGACGGTTGAATGCGAAGTTGTCCGCCGGTCGAAAGGTCTTCAGGCGCTGAAGGTCATCGCAATCGACGACAGCACAGCGACGGCGCTCACCCCTTCCGAACCTGTGATGAGCCAGACGCCGGCCGGCGACTTTGTTCGCGCCAGTGTCAAATGGTTCAACCGGGCAAAGGGTTTCGGCTTTCTGACGCGCGGCGAGGGGACGGAAGACATCTTCGTCCATATGGAAACGCTCCGCCGTTGCGGTATGGGTGAGTTGGCGCAGGGCGATCGCGTCCAGGTCTCCTTTGCGGCGGGCTCCAAGGGGCTCCTCGCGATCGACGTCCGGGCGGATCAGGAAAATTAAGGTTTCCTGGCGCCGTGACGCGCGCCCGCCTCTGAAATTGCCGAAATTTTCCAAAAAACGGTTTGCAAACACTGGCGAGCGCTATACATGAGGGCTTCCTCGGGGCGTAGCGCAGTCTGGTAGCGCATCTGGTTTGGGACCAGAGGGTCGCAAGTTCGAATCTTGCCGCCCCGACCATTTTAGCCGCGGAAGCGGCGTGGTGAAGTGATGAGAGGAGCCGTCAGGCTTCGACCAAGGGAAGAAAACTGGTCCTCATGTTCGCGCGTATTTTTCAACCGTCAAAAACCGCCATGCAATCCGGGAAAGCCAAGACGGCGAACTGGGTCGTGGAGTTTGAGGCGGAGGCGGCGCGCAGGATTGATCCATTGATGGGATGGACGAGCAGCGAGGATACGCGCGCGGGCCAGGTGCGATTATCGTTCGATAGTAAGGACGCCGCGATCGCCTACGCGGAGGAACGGGCGATCCCGTATCAGGTCATCGAGGCGCGTGAAAAGAAACCCGTCATTAAGGCGTACTCAGACAATTTCGCTTACCAACGCAGAAAACCGTGGACGCATTGACCCCGGTTATCGCCACGGCCCCGTAGCTCAACTGGATAGAGCAATTGACTTCTAATCAATAGGTTCCAGGT
>CAWUIM010000095.1:0-9404 GCA_963922595.1 uncultured Parvularculaceae bacterium | reverse complement strand
AAACACCGGCGCGCCTCGCGTCAGAAGCAACGCCGCCGGTCGCCGTAGAACAGGATCAAGCCCCGCCAGAAACATCACGGCCAGAGCCCGGCGCACAAATCACCAGTGCGCCAGAATCGCCGAGAGCATCGCCTGCGCCGCCGGCCGTCCCGCCAGAACCGCCAACAACAATTGAGCCGTCAACAAGCGGGGAGCTCTCAACAAACAACGCGCCGCCGCCGGCGCGGGCCCTGACGCGCGAGGAGCTGGACGCTCTCGCCCGCGAACTTCAAGCGGAAGCGGCGAACCGGGAGAAGTCAGCCAGCCCCAAGGCGGCCACAACAGATGCGACGAAGAACCGACCAGAGACTGAAGCGGTCGAACCGGGGCCGGTCTCCGCGCAGGATCTGAACGCCCTCCAGCGCGAGAGCATTTCCGCGGGCAACCGAATTGACGCTGCCGCTTCCGACGCGTCGTCTGTCGACGCCGACACGTGCGAAACCTATCGCGGTTACATTGCGCGCACAGAGAAGGAAGACGCCAAGGCCACCGATCTCAACGCCGGGATGCTCGCCGAACTCAGAGGCGACGGCCCGGCTTGCGAGTAGCGCGCCCCGCGTCGTCTATTTTTCCAAACGGCCCTTGCAAATGCCCCGAAATGCCGACATTTTCGGCGGTGGACAGGTGGCCGAGTGGTCGAAGGCGCTCCCCTGCTAAGGGAGTAGGCGGTTTGTAGCCGTCTCGAGGGTTCGAATCCCTTCCTGTCCGCCAGCTATCAATATAGCGCGATTATCTCCATTGGATGCACTGACAGGAAAAGCTTCAGTCGCGATATTCGGCGCCTCGGGCTCCGGGAGCCCAAAGCGCGTGCTTTTATCGTCATAAATTCTAACCGCTGCCTTCGCGGAGGAAACCAAAGCGCTGCTTGCTCAGTCGCACTTTACGTGCGCTAAACTTCAGACAATTGCGTCTACCGAGCGCAAACTGAACCCATTCGGTATACAGATTAAAAGGCGACAGGCGCGCCGATCCTCAGAACCAATAAGATTGGTTCAGGCGTTGGATGAAAAGCGGCACCGATGATGGCTGCAGGTTGATCGACCATTCGAGGCGCTCACCGAGGGTCGCTACCGCCGATTGCTGCTCAATCCTGTTGTTGGAACACTCTATGCGCACCCAAAGGGTAGCGGTTTCCGAGCGCGCCGGGACGCCTGCGCGAATGATCAGCGTGTCGCCGCGACGGCTGACCTGACCGCCGGCCGACCGGAACAGATTATAGGTCTGATTAGTGTCGGCGTTATGGAGCCGGCCGCGAATGGCGCCGCGGCGGATCAGCGAGTCGATGTCATTAGGGATGCCGCCCTCGAAATTGATGTTCAAGACGACGTCGTACTTCGCGGCGCTGCGCGCTTGAGCGGCGAAAACCCGCGCTTCGCCTTGCGTGAACGTCGCGGGGACAATGCCGCCGGCAACGCTATTGGCGGGATTGGCTATAGAGGCTTCGGTCGACGAGGAAATCGCTTCCAGACCCGGCAAGTCGTCTCGCATGGCCTCGATGCCCCCTGCGAGGTCAGCCGGCACAGCGGTCATCAGGACGGCAAGCAAGCCAAAGCCTTGCGCGAACGCGCCCTGACGCGTGATGGGTTGGAAATAGAAAATCGACGCGGCGCCTGCGGCGATGATACCGAGCGCGACCACATAAAGCGGGATGTCGCCAAAACCGAGCATCGAGCCGAGGCTGACGACCCATTGATTTAAGGTGTAGATTGCGGCCGCCTCGCCCGACTGCTGGTAATCGGTCACGAGCGCTGCAACGATCCCCGCCGCGCCCGCGAGCGAAAGGCCCGCATAATCCGAAATACCAAAATCTCCGGGTGTTTTAATCCCCTGCTTCAATCCATAAGGCATGCGGCCATCCCCTGACTAACAATTCCCACGGGCCGACATTAACGCCTTTTAAAGGCACGCGATACCGGAAAGTTTAGCCCTCGGCTGCGCCGGCGGCGGGGCGCGCGCCGCCAAAATCCACATCAAAGAGGTGTTCCAGGCTCGTGCGCGGCAGGCCGCTTTTCAAGTAATCATAAGGGGTGACGTTGATCGCCTTAAGGACGGCGCGCTCAATCTGGAGCCCCTCGCCCCCCGGTTTCGGCGTCACATCAAGGTCGATCACATTTACGCAACAAAGGTCCTGTTCGAAGGCGCTGACGGTTTTGAGACCGCCGCCGCACGCCCATCCGAGGAGAATGCGATTGACGCCCTCATGGGCCACAACCAGCGCCCGGCGCCAGTTCTGGTTGAGGACGATATCGGTGAACGCCCGTGTTACGCGCTCTTCCGCTGAGACAAACGTCTCGCCGTCGGGCAGAAAGCGCGCCGACGCCGAATCAGCGTCATCGAAACAAAAAGCGAGGCGCGCGGCCAATTCTTCGCGGGTGTTTGCTTTGATCCAGCCGCTTTTCAGCTCTTCAAGACCGAATTCTTCCTGAAGCGTGGGTGCATTTTCGTGCTCCGCCAGAACGATTTCCGCAGTTTCCCGCGTACGGGGTAGACCGGAGCAAACCGCGGCGTCGAATGTCACGGAATGAAGCGCCTGCGCTGCAGCGCGGGCCTGATCTTTTCCTTTGTCCGTCAACGGGACCGCCCGCGGATCGGTGAGGTCCGGATCGAAATAATCCACATGTCCATGGCGCATAAGGTAAACGCGCCGTCGACCTGACCCTTCCATCTTCAATCTCCTCGCGGGTTTCTTCACGCCACATAATCAAGCCCGTGCGCAAAGGCCACCCGCATCGGGATTTTGGCTTAAAAAATGAACCGGCACTCGATTGAAACGGGAGATAATGCTAAAAGGATGAGGGGTTCGACAAACGTGAATTGGGTAAGGCGTGCTTAGGGGAAATCTGACGGCAAACCTGGGTAGACCCCAGGTCCTATTCGCGGGCGCTTTTTTAGTGCTCGCTGGCGTATATGCGGCGGGTTTCAACGTCAGCGTCAGAACCGACGCGGAAGCCGCTCAACACCGCTTTTTGACGTTAATGGCGTTCGATGCGCCGCGCCGCGCCGCCGCCCATGGCGAACGCGCGCTCAAACTTCATGACGCGGACGGCGTCGCAGCCGAAACGCTGGCGCCGCTGAAAGCGAAAGTCGCCGCCGCCCAACTGGCGTCTAGCCAGTTCGACAGAGGCGCGCAGCTCTATGAACAGGCGCTCGCGTCCGACTGGTCGAAAAAGATCAACGCCCGCCAACGCGCCGGCATGGAAGATGAGCTTGCCCGCGCGTATCTCTCTTCCGGAAACCTGAGCGACGCTGTCGGCATTTACTCCATCTTCCTGAATTTCTCCGGCGATGAAGCGGCGCGTTCGGAAAACGAAGTTGAGGGATCGACAGAGGCGTTTTATGCGGAGCGTATCGAAAGAGCAGCGGACGTTTTCGCGGAAGTTTTAAAGCCTACCGGAAGCCCTGAAAAATTTGACGGCGGCGTTGACCAGCAGTTGGCGACGTCGCGAAAGCTGGCCGAACTCGGCGCTTTCTTCGCCATGCGCGAGAACGGCCGCTACGCTGCGGCCGGCCTTCTTTCGTCCGCTTACGAGATCCGGCGCAAGCTGCTCGGCGACGACCATCAGGATACGGTTCAAATCACGCTCATTCTGGGTCCTGTCTATACGCAAATGGGACGCCTAAAAGATGCGGAGCGACTTTATCTTGACGCGTTTCACGCTCAAGAAAAATCAAAGGGCTCCAACAATCCGGATTTGAGCCTCTACATAAAATTGCTAGTCAACATCTACCAGCAGCAAGGCCGGACCACGGAGGCTCAGGCGTTATTCGAACACATGAACGGGCTCTTCCGCGACGCGTTCGGCACGCAGCGTTACGCCGTCAACCGTGAACGCGACCGCCGCCACGATATTGACCGGCCCGTCTCACAGCAATTCGTTCTTGAACCTGAATATGCGCCGAGCGATCTTGTTCGTGCGTCGGACTATTCGATCCCTGTGAGCAAAGATTACACGATCGACGAAATGAAAGTGCGATTGGCCGCGGACACTGACAAAAGCGATACGCGCGAGGCCAACATGCCGGCGCGCCTTGCGCAGCTTATCTCGCTTTGCCGATCGGAATCCCAGGAACGCATCTCCCTGCGGTCCGGGTATCGCGCCTGGAAAACACAGCATACGCTGCATCAGCGCAATCTCCAGCGCGGCACCGTTACGCCTGCCGGCATGTCGGAACACCAGCTTGGGCTTGCCGCGGACATTGACGTGAACGGACGCCTCATGCGCCGAAGCGATCGCACCTATCAGTGCTTTGAAGAAAACGCTTATCAATATGGGTTCATTCTATCCTATCCGCCGGGCAATAACTATCTTCCGGGAACGGATAGCTTCGAGCCGTGGCATTGGCGTTATGTGGGCGTTACAACCGCACAGCTTTACCGCGAAGCGGGTCCCTTTAATAAACCGCAGGAATTCCTGGCCTCGTTGCCGTGCTACCGCGAGCGGGCGAATTCTGCGGGCGCAACGCCCATCGGCGAAGTGGATCTCTGCTTTGAACAGGCGAGCCCGGAACCGATCGCAGCCGCCGCATTGGAGAAACCGGCGTCCGGCGTTCAACTGCCGGGCGTAACCCGCGAAACGGCCCGTAAATTGAATAATCCAACTGACGGCGCCGCCTCCAATTAAAAGAGGGCTTGGTCAATCCGCGCCGCCTCACGGAACGGATTATGACGCACCACAACGCCCGGAACACATCTTCTGCGATGCGCGCAAAAATCGCGTGGTTGTCGCCCGACGGCGTTATCGACCCCGACTTTGCAGAAGCTTGCCGCGAGGCGCGTCTCGGCATCTCCGCGTTGAAAGAAGAACGCCTCGCAGACCTCGCCGTGGCCGATCTTCGCCGGCGAAGCATCACCGCTCCTGCAGCGCGAAAACTTTCCAACGCCGCCCGCCGCGCCGCGCCCCATGGCGGCGTTCTCTTTATCGCCTCTCCCGACCTAGACGCTGATCGCCGGCGGTATCTGAGACGCTCCGGCGCGCTCGTGCTGACCCATGACGACCCGGCGCCGTTCATCGAAGCGTGCCGCGCACGGCTCAGACGGCGCAACCTCGCCGAAGAAGCCGGCGAGCGCCTCAAAAGCCTCGCCGCCGCCGCCGCGTTGAGACCGATGGATAACGAGAAGAAGCCGCACGGCCAATCGCGCGTGCTTGTGGCGGGCAAGCCGTCGCCGACCACGCTCAAGGCGCTTTCAACCGCCCGCAGCGGCGGATTTTACGTGGAAGGCGTTCTAACGCCTGTGCAGGCGTTGCAAGCGATCGAAACGAACCAGTTCGACTGCGCGGTCTTTTTGCCGAGCGCGCCGAGCGATCCGCTGCGATCCCTGAGCGCCATGGTGCGGCGGCGATCGGCTCAGTTGGATTTCCCGGTCATCACCGTCGCCGAAGACGCGATCAACGGTGAAGACATCGTCTTCCCAGCGCATGTTGCTGACGATCTTCCTGGGAAGATCGCCGACGCGGTGAAGCACGCGCGGCAGGCCCGGATGATCCGCCGTGTCCTGCGCATGGATCCGCAATCGTCCGTCACCGACCGGCAAACGCAAGCCGCGACGGCATCATTTTTCGCAAGTCATGCAAGCCGGCTTTTGGCGCGGGCGCGCGAGACCGATCGCACGCTTTCGCTGATTGCTCTGTCTTTTCATGCGGGGCCTATCGACGCTGGCGGGGCCGCCGAGATCGGGCCGCCGCTCGACCACGCCACAAGCCTCATCAATGATGTGACGCGTCCGGAAGATATGTTATCGCGGATCGCCCCGCGCACCTTCGTCCTCACTTGCCCTTTCACGCATGCTGACGACGCTGAACGGATCGCCGACCGCATCGCCGGCGTCATGCAAAGCACGATGTTCAAAACGCGCGACACCGGGACGAGCGACGATATCCTTTTTTCCATGGGCGCGAAGACCAGCGTCATCGACAATTGGGACGACCTGCCGCTTGAGGAAATGGTCGCGCACCTTTTGAGCGCGCTCAATCATGACACCATCCGCCCCCGGCTCGCGCCCGCACCGGCTTAGGCGCTGCTTCGGAAATTAGGGCGCGTCTTGCGCGATATCGCTCAATAGGTCGAGAACACGTCGGCATCCTTTAAGCCGCGCTTTCTCATCAGGCCAATGTTGCTTGAAGACGAGCTTTTGATCTGGGCGCAGTTTGACGTCATAGGGCGACTGCGAAATGAACGCCACCAGACCAGCAGGATTAGCGAACTCATCATTACGGAAACTGACAACGGCGCCCTTCGGACCAGCGTCGATCTTGGCGACGCCCGCGGCGCGGCACATGCCCTTGATGGCGACGATCTGCAGAAGATGCTCGACCTCCATCGGCAACACGCCGAAGCGGTCGACAAGTTCGGCGGCGAAGCCCTGAATATCTTCCTCCTCGGTCAGATCGCCAAGCCGCCGGTAAAGCGCCATCCGCACATTGAGGTCAGCCACATAGGTGTCAGGGATGAGCACCGCCGTCCCGATATTGATCTGGGGCGACCATTGCTCTTCGCTCACCCGGTCGCCGTCTTTAAGCTGGGCGACGGCTTCCTCCAGCATGTGCTGATAAAGTTCAACGCCCACTTCCTTAACCTGTCCGGATTGTTCTTCACCCAGAAGATTCCCGGCGCCGCGAATATCGAGGTCGTGAGAGGCGAGCGTGAACCCGGCGCCGAGCGTATCCAGCGATTGCAGCACCTTTAACCGGCGTTCCGCACCCGGCGTGATGACCTTGCGCTGCGGCGTCGTCAGATAAGCATAGGCGCGCACTTTGGATCGCCCCACCCTGCCCCGCAATTGATATAGCTGCGCCAGCCCAAAATTATCCGCCCGGTGAATGATCATGGTGTTTGCGGTCGGGATATCGAGACCGGATTCCACAATCGTTGTTGAAACGAGCACATCGAACTTGCCATCATAGAAGGCGTTCATGATGTCCTCCAGCTCGCCGCCGGCCATTTGTCCGTGCGCCACCTTATAGCGGATTTCCGGCACGCTCTCGTCGAGAAATTCCGCGACGCCCGCGAGGTCCGCGATGCGCGGCGCCACATAGAAGCTTTGTCCGCCGCGATAATGTTCGCGAAGAAGAGTCTCGCGCGCAACCACAGGATCGAACGGGCCGACGGTTGTCCGAACTGCAAGGCGGTCTACGGGCGGGGTCGCGATCAGCGAGAGATCGCGGATTCCGCTCATCGCCAGTTGCAATGTGCGCGGGATTGGCGTCGCGGTCAGGGTGAGCACATGGGTGTCGGCGCGATACTCTTTCAGGCGCTCTTTATGTTTAACGCCAAAGCGCTGCTCTTCATCCACGACAATCATGCCAAGATCGGAAAACTTGATCGTCTTCGCCAATAGCGCATGCGTGCCGACGACAATATCCACCTGACCGTCAGATAGCCCTGCGCGCGTCGCGCTCGCCTCGCCGGCGCTGACGAGCCGCGACAGATGGCGGACATTGACCGGGAATCCTTTAAAGCGCTCGGAGAAATTCTTGTAATGCTGGCGCGCAAGCAAGGTGGTCGGCGCAATGACCGCCACCTGACGGCCGGTCATCGCGACGATAAACGCGGCCCGGAGCGCCACTTCGGTTTTGCCGAAGCCGACATCGCCGCAAACCAGCCGGTCCATCGGCCGTCCCTTGGCGAGATCTTCGATGACGTCGGCGATCGCGTTTTCCTGATCCTCTGTCTCAGCATAAGGAAACCGCGCACAGAATTCGTCATAGACGCCGTCCGGCGGCGATACGATGTCGGCGTTTTTCATCTCCCGCTTCGCCGCGATCGCGATGAGCTGTTCGGCGAGCATTTTGATGCGTTCGCGCATCCGCGCCTTGCGGCTCTGCCACGCAAGACCGCCAAGCTTGTCGAGTTGGGTGTTTGGATCATCCGAGCCGAAGCGGGACAGAAGATCGATATTCTCTACGGGGAGGAAAAGCTTATCGCCGCCATGATATTCAAGCTGGAGGCAATCATGGGGCGCGTCCTGAATGTCCAGTGTTTCGAGCCCCGCGTAGCGCCCGACGCCGTGTTCAACGTGGACAACGAGATCGCTGACCGACAGGCTTGACGCTTCGGTGAGAAAGTTTTCAGCGCGTTTCTTGCGCCCGCTGCGCACGAGCCGGTCACCAAGGATATCCTGCTCTGAAACAAAGGCGGCGTCCTGCGTTTCAAAGCCGGCTTCAAGACCGAGAACGATGGTCGCAACACCCCCGGACGCTTGGCGCGCCTCGTTCCAGTTCGAGGCGTTTGCAACTTGCCCGAGACCATGATCAGCGAGAACAGTGCGCATGCGATCAGCCGACCCCTCCGACCAGCAGGCGATAAAAACTTTTTTACCGTTCCCCTGAAGCGTCTCGATATGGTCCCTCACGGCGTCGAAGACGTTTAGTTTTTCCGCTGCGCGCTCGGCGGCGAAGGTGCGTCCCACCCGCGCGTCAAATGAAAAAGCGCGCTTGCCCTCCGGCGCCGCGTAGGGCGAGAGCTGCCGCAAGGCTTCGTCTCCAAGCGCCTTTTCCCATTCGGCAGGCGTTAGATAGAGCGCACCCGCCGGCAAGGGCCGATAAGCCGGCGCGGAAAATTCGCTATTCGCCGGCTTTGAAATTTCCGCATCTTCCTGACGCGCCTGAAAATAATCCTCTATGGAGGCAAATCGGTCTTGCGCGGCTTCTTCGCCAAGATTTTCCAGAAAGATCAGACCGTCTACGATGAAATCGAAGAGCGTATGCGTTTGCTTATAAAAAAGCGGCAGCCAATGCTCCATGCCGGCGTGTTTGCGGCCCGCACTCACCGCTTCATAGACCGGATCGTCGCCGGCGGGCCCAAAAAGCGCCACGTAGCTTTTACGAAAGCGCGAAATCCTCTCATCAGTCAGGAGGACTTCCGTGGCGGCGGCGAGGTCAAACTGGCGAAGTTGACGGGTCGTGCGTTGCGTCACCGGATCGAAGCCGCGGATCGACTCCAGTTGGTCGCCGAAAAAATCAAGCCGGACAGGTTCCTCCGCTCCCGGAGGAAATATATCAATTAATCCGCCGCGCACGGCGAATTCACCGGGTTCACGCACCGTTGAGGCGCGCGAATACCCATTCGCCGCCAGATAGGCGTTCAGATTATCAAGCGCCACGCTTTCGCCTGGCCGCGCGGAAAAAGCCGCGCCCGCGACAATCTCTTTCGGCGGCGTGCGTTGCGTGACCGCGTTGACCGATGTGATCACGATCAGCGGCGCTGCCCCGTCATATTGCAACAGGACGGCGAGCGCCGCCATGCGTCCCGATGAGACGGCGGCGCTGGGGCTGACCCGGTCATAGGGCAGACAATCCCAGGCCGGAAACTCCACAAGCGCCACCTCCGGCGCGAAAAACCGCAAGGCGTCGCGCATGGCGGCGGCG
>CAWUIM010000094.1:0-9650 GCA_963922595.1 uncultured Parvularculaceae bacterium | reverse complement strand
TGAACGCCCATCAATCGGCGCGGGCCCGGGACGGCCTTGCCAGGGGCGCGTGGCTCTCGCCCGGCGATAAGACCGGGCGAGAGGCGCCGCCCCTGCCCGTCCCGTACACGGGTGATGGGCTGAAGGCTAAGACGGCCGCCAGCGGCCTCAAAAAATCACCGTCGATGGAGGGAAAGCCCCTTAAGCGTCATTGCAAAAGGAACTGATAGGGCGCGAACGGAATATCGGAGAGCCGACGGAACCGCTAAGGCGGCTAACGGTAAAGGCTTTTCGCGCGGTGCAGCGTCAACTTTCCCTAAGAAGAAGAGCGTCGCGGTAAAACGCCGGCGACGGATTGTCCGGAACCGCGAGCATCGGGTTCTTATGCGGGCCCTCACAAATCAGGTGTCTTCTGTATCTTAATCGACTTCCCGCAACGCGCGGGCGACTCTACCCTTCACGGCGCGCTCATTGGAGAGATCGGACGGCGAAATCTCGATCAATCGTCCGAGGGTCGCCATGCGCGGATGCGTGATCGCCTTGGAGGCCTCGTAGTCAGGATCCCCTGCCCGCCCCATGGCTTCGACGAGCAGCGTCGTGACGGCGCCGCTGCGCGTGTTGCGCGCTTCGAGGATGACGTCCGGCCTGCAGGGTCCGTTAGGCGTCTCCATGTCGAACAGAGGCTTGATGAGGGTGATTTCAATGTGGGGATCGGTTTTGGCGAATGACCATCTGAGGCTGTTCAAAAGCTTGATCACAGCGCGCTCAAAGCCGCTGTCGACCGGCATCAGCTGCGCCGCGGAATAGATCGGCTGAGCGTAGGCGCGCAACGCCGCAAGGCCTTCGCCCCCGCCCGCCTCGCCGACAACCGTCAGAGTCAAATAGGGCGCGCGCGCGGCGTCGCCTTCTCTCGCCGGCCGGGCGAGCTCGCCGAGAACCGCGATCGGGTCGCTCGAAGAAAATGTTAGCGCCCGCTTCTTCACATCCTTTGTATAGAGACAGAGGAAGCCTTGCGTTGCGGCGCGTGCGCCGGCGTTGCGTTTGGCGGCCCGGATGCGCGCGAAGAGACGATTTGAATGATAATCGTCCGGATGAAACCCGATGACGCGCGCCAGCGCTGTGTCCGCGTTGACGTCGATCTGTTCGGCCGCCCGGCGTAAATCTGCGAAAGCGGCGTTCATGGTGGGCTTTTCGGCGTATTGCACCGGCCCCCATTTGTTGGCGCCCGCCTGGCTTAGGAACCGCCAGAGCAGGCGCGCAAGCTTCGGCGGCGGGCGCCGGGATAAATTCTCGGAAGGCTCATTGAATGATTTGGGCGAGACGGACTGCGCGTCTTCCGGCGTTAGGACGCTGAAAAATCCGTCAGGCGGCGCCACGCCCTTATATTCGCCGCTGCGCTTTTCATCGGCCGGTATCCTGAAATCGTCGCGATGGAAGAGGCAATTGGCTTTGTGTTGCGGGCGATCGGCGGCGTTAAGGCGGCGCAGATAATAGCTGGCGGATGTCGTCACATAGACCGGCGTTAACAGCGGGAACACCTGCTCGTCCTGCCGGCAGTCGCAAGCGATCCAGGCGCCCGACTGGCGCGCTTCAAAGAGGAGATCGATGACACGGGTTTGATCGCCCGGCGCAGGCCGGTCCGCATAAAGCCTTAACAGGCTTGCGCGCGTCTCGTCTTCGACCGGCAGCGAGATCGGCGTCACGTCAGGATCGTTTTTTGGGACAAGCCACATGCGTAAGCCTTACCGTCAATACTGTCAGTATACATGAAAGCTAGCTGTTTGACTGCGTTATGGTTGAGAATGGTGGGAACAATCTCTCCACATTACCCGCAATAGGCGCATTTGAAATATCGGCGCACGAGGCGTGAGCGCCCGCCACATTCTGTCTTATTTTCGCTCAAGTCAGACCATGTTCCATCCTTATACAACGTCTCGCGGGCGGGGCGATAAGCATGAATGTGCGATCCATGGGGGTGCTTACCTTACGCTCGGCGCTTTGATCCATGGGGGACAAAGCGCAAATGACGCGACTATTGAGGGGTTGAAGGGATGAGAAGGGGTGCGCCAAAGATATCGGATATCTTGCCGCGGCGGCTTTAAACACCGCATGAACAATCTCAACAATCGACCACCATTCGCGATCGGGCTTATCGCCGGCGCCGCTACCTTCCCTCCGCGGCGCCGGCGAAGTCTGGCGAGGAATTAACGTGATGTTCTGGGTTCATCGCGCAATCTAACTTGATCGCCTTGGTCTGACGGCGCATTCTCTTTACTCAAGTGTGGCCACCTATGGTTCTTGTATCGATTTTATTGATTGCGTGCATTTCGTTCGCTCTCGCCGACTAGGTATTCCGAGAATCGGCGGTATTATTCATGTCGATATCCTTCCTATAAGGAATAACAATAAATGAGCGACAATACGAAACTTCGATGTTGATCCAGACATAGCCGATTTAATCATTATTTCTTCTCGGCTCGCACAATCTCAAGCAATAATTGACTTCGATTTTTGACACCGAATTTCTTATAGAGGGTCTTGAGCTGGCTTTGGGTTGTGGACACTTTTACCTTTCGGTCCTCGGCGATTTGTTTTGTGGATCGACCTTGTCTTAGGAGCGCGATGATTCCCTGTTCAGCCTTTGTTAGCGAGATGTTGTGATAGACCGCGTCAGCGATAAGCCGTTCGGCAGAACTTTTGTTTCGAAACAGCATAACAAAACCGGATGGCGTTATCGCCGCGTATTTGACGGCGTCCGCTAGCAGCCTTTTCATGACGAATTTGTATCGCCGACCATCAAGTCCTGTAATTAATTCTTCGAATTCTTCGGTGTCGCTAAAGCGGAAAGAGGCGTTCTTTTGCAAGCGCCCCGGAATACTTTTTTGACGAATGAGCATGCGTCCGTTTGCTGATCGCTTGACCTTTACGCCAAATGTATTCGTCAGAGTTTTCAGGCCCCTGTCGTTCCACAAAAGCTCGTAATTGTCGCTTAAACAATAGGCGTATTCTGCTTGATGGTCTTTTGCGATTAATTGTGCGCTCTGGATCAGCCGATCTCGCTGCGCCTTCCAGATGATGCGCGCTGCGTCTTCCAGGATGAGCGCTGTCGGCGTCAAGGTATCCTTATCGCTGTCATTAAAAGGCGGCCGTCCTTCTTCCCTGACGACCGCGACCGCTGCGCCGATTGTGTCGTCGACGTCAACCATGTAGGCGGCGACCCATTTGATACCGCGCGCCGCAAGAAAGTCGCGAAAATAAGGATGTCCTTTTCGATCATTCGCATCGTAATGATCCGTACAATTATAGATGTGGGGATAAGGTAATTTCTTTGAAGCGGCGACCTGCAGATGCGGGTTTATGGCGCGATAGGGCTCGCCGGCTTCAAAGAAAGCGTCGCCCAGGAGTCCCGCCCCGCACTCCATTCGTAAAACATCACGGCCGTTTTTTAGATCGATAAAACGAAGAACGGCGCCGTCCGCCCGCATCTTGTCGCGAAGCACGATCAGATATTGCCGTAGCTCGGACAAATCATTGACGGCGGAGAAGAGCCTCGCTTCGTTCGATCCTCTGAGCTCCCACATATGGATGTGATCATCCTTACCCATTTATGGGGATAGAATAGAGGCGAACTCAGTGAGACGAAATCAACGAATTCGTGTGTTGCGGCTCATATTTTGTGAATGCGGGAGCTTCTGGAGAGGGGAATAAGTCGATTGTTCGCCGATTTCGCGTATCTGACTTTAAGCGCCGAAGCGTCTGGCTGCAGATGTTCTTTTTCGGCGCCTTCAAATTTCCCAAAAAGCCACGGCTGATCTCATGATCGGGAACAAGCGACAGGGATTTCATCAACGACTTAATTAACAGGAGTGACGATAAATGAAGAAAGCGAAGCGCTCATTTTTAAGTCTGACTGCGATTGCGGCCGGCGCTCTTTTTGCAACAACGACTACATCTCACGCATCAGCCGCGGCGCCGCCGCCCGTGACCGGGACCATCGCCGTTCCGGCTAATTTTGCGCAAGACGCGGCGAACCAGTGCTTTTCGCCGCAGGCAAGAGACAATGCGAATAATCCGTATCCATTTTCGCGCCGTCAGGACCGCGCCGCGCGCTTTCTTCTACAGGCGACATTCGGTCCGACCATGGGGGAAGTAAATACGCTGCAAGCGTCGGACTTTTGCTCGTGGCTGACACAGCAATATCAGATGCCTGCCTCTGAAGTCTTTCAGATCGTCAACGGTCGCCCACAGATTATTGCGAGCCAACCGCTGCCGGCGGGATCTCTCGCCGGCAACACCGACGATATTTTTTGGTACATGGCGGGCGCGTCGCCGGATCAGCTAAGGCAACGCGTCGCTTATGCCTTATCGCAAATCATTGTTGTGTCTGATCGGAACACTGATCTGCGCAACTATCCAGCCGCCATGGGCCATTATATCGATATTCTCGGTAAGAACGCCCTCGGCAATTATTTCGATATGTTAGAGGCGATCACCTACTCGCCGGCGATGGCGGTTTATCTCACTTACTTGAACAACGAAAAAGGAAACGGGACGCGCGTCCCGGACGAGAATTACGCGCGCGAAATCCTCCAATTATTTTCCATCGGCACCGTCGAGCTAAACCGCAACGGGACGCCGAAACTGCAAAACGGCGAGACCATCCAGACCTATGACAATCAGGATATTCAGGAATTGGCCCGCGTGTTCACGGGCCTGCGCTTATCGGGCATGGGTTTCGGCGCGCCATTGAGCGATATCGCCCGCCCTGCGGAAGTACAGAGCCGATTGGCGTTGACGTTTGATAATTCGCGGCGGGATCAAGGAAGTAAGACTGTTCTTGGGCAAACAATTTCGTCAGCGCTAAGCGGACCGCAAAGCATTGACCGCGTTCTGGATATTCTGGCCGATCATCCCAACACCGCGCCGTTTATTTCAAGGCAATTGATACAGCGACTGGTTACAAGCAATCCGTCGCCGGATTACGTCGATTACGTTTCAAGGGTCTTTAATGAAGGTCGCTACTTGATGCCTAACGGCCAATGGGTTGGCGCTAATCGTACAGGCGACCTTATGGCGACTGTGGCTGCAGTTCTCTTATATCCTGAAGCCTCGCGTATCTCGCCGCAAGCGCTCCGCGTGACCGTCCCTGAAACGCCTCAGACCTATCAACTGACAACGGTGAGCGCGTCGTCCCTGCAGCCGATGGATACGTTCGGCAAGTATCGCGAGCCAGCGATCCGGCTCGTTAATCTTGCGCGCTCCTTTGGCGCCACAGAATTTCGTCGGACTGTTTCAGGACAATCGTTTCCCTTCAGCGCCTTTGGGAACGCGAACTTCGCACAGGATCCCCACTCCTCTCCGTCCGTCTTTAATTTCTATCGGCCTGGTTTTATCCCGAGCGCTGACACCGAACTTGGCGCACGAGGCGTGACAGCGCCGGAGCGTCAAATCCTCAATGAGACGACCGTGTTCGGGATATCGAATTTCATCGAATATTTTATTCTGCAGTTTCCCTGCGATAACGACCCTGGACGGGACGCCTATTGTCTCGATTATGAGAGGCCGGGATTTAGCCTCATCAATATCGCCCATAACAGAAATCAATTGATCTTACGTATTTCGCTTCTTCTGAACGGAAGAACGCTCGATCACGATACGATCACACGGTTCAGAAACATTCTCGGTCCTGACAATGCGAATATGACATATGACGCCAGAGTGCAGAGAACCCGTCTGGCGCTCTATCTTTTCGCAAACGCCATCGAAACCACATATTCGCGATAGAATCAGGAGAATTAGAAATGGCTAACTACAATCGTCGACTTTTCCTGAAAACAGCCTCCGCCCTTGGATTTGCCGGATCGGCGGGCCTCTCGCCCCTTCTGTCGGCGATGCCGGCGATGGCGCAATCCAATGGCGATTACAAAGCCTTCGTCTTCGTCTTCTTATTTGGCGGTATGGATAATTGGGATACGATTATCCCCTATAACGGCGCGACAAGGGGTGAATACCAACAATTGCGCGGCGCGTTGATTGATCAATTCGCGGCGCAAGGCAGCGGGCGCCGGAAAGGCGGCCTCGACGCGGCCCGTAACGCGTCTTCAAAGGAGTTGCTCCTGCGGCAATCGGATGGCGGTCCGCCGTCTGTGGCGCCGGGCAGGCATTTCATCTTACCCCCTGAAATGCATGGCGGACCCACAACCGCCGAACCCGGCCTCATTGATTTTTACAATCAGGGCAAAATGGCGATTGTCGGCAATGTCGGACCCCTCTTTCAGCCGACGAACAGAAACCAATTTATCAGCGGCGGCGCCGACCTACCGCCGCAACTGTTCTCGCACAATGATCAACAGTCGACATGGATGAGCCTCGCCGTGGAAGGCGCCGACCCAGGCTGGGGAGCGTTGTTGGCCGAGCGCGCCCCGCATGCGCTCGATGAACTGTCAACGATCTCCGCCGGCTCGGACACAATATTTCTGTCAGGCGAGAATTCGAACCAATATTGCATTTCGCTGTCAGGCGATGTGGCGTTGGCAAACGCCATAACCGCCGCCTTCGGACGGTATGGCGTCAGCGGATCGAGACTTGCCGCATTTGAAAGGGAATACGCCGCGGACATTGCCGATATTGTGAACAATGATTTTCGCTTCAATAATTCGGCTGGCTTCGGAAAACGCTATAAGCAGGATTACGCAGCGATCGTTGCCCGGGCTAACGACATCGCCGGGCGAATTAATGCGAACCGTGATCAATCAGAGAATTTTTCAGATCAGGATTCTTCGATGCTATCGCAGCAACTCGGCCGCGTCACAGAGATGATGGCCTTGGGAAAAACACTAGGACTGTCGCGGCAGGTGTTTTTCGTGCAGCTTGGCGGGTTCGACACCCATGATAGCGAGGCGCGCGATCTACCCAATCTGCAACAGACGCTCAATGATAGTATCATCGCTTTCCAAAATGCAGTTGATGCAAGCACGGTCTTAGATGCGAATGAGGTGTTGTTGGCGACCGGGTCAGATTTTGGGCGCACCCTCACTGT
Source organism: uncultured Parvularculaceae bacterium (assembly GCA_963922595.1). Taxonomy (GTDB): domain Bacteria; phylum Pseudomonadota; class Alphaproteobacteria; order Caulobacterales; family Parvularculaceae; genus JAJFFW01. Next base: position 2,632 of record CAWUIM010000094.1, on the reverse strand, counting down.
GAATGGCGACGGCACCGATCACGGCTGGGGTGGTAATCACTTTGTGGTCGGCGGGCCTGTGAATGGACGTCAAGTGTTTGGCGATATTCCAGAGGCGACATTGGGACATAGCCAAGACGCAGGGAATGGTCGTCTTATTCCAACCCTTTCCGTTGAGGAGTATGCGGCGCCGATTGCGAAATGGTTTGGCCTTTCCAATAGTCAGATCAATGCGATATTCCCGAATCTCAGCAGGTTCACACATAGCACGTCGAATCTTTTGCAATTCGTGTAAGTGAAATTGTCGAGCATTGCGGGGCTAGGAGTTGGGAAGTGAATGGGTCAGTGAGACACGATCATGTTCGAGCTCCGGCTGTGCGCCGCCTATGATCTGGCAGACGCTTCGCATCCGTTTTCGGAAGAAACCGCATATGCCCGTGCGTAGAATCGTCGTTCTTTGGTATGACAAAAGAGGACGATACGTATGGACGGCCAATGGAATGGCAGACTAAAGGATAATGAAAACGCTGGAGTTGTTACCCTTGATCTAGATGATGCACAGGACTTTTATCAGGGAACTGTGGCGTTGTTCCCCGATAATTCCGAATTGCCGGCTTATCTCGCAGCAATAAAGACGGTCGACAAGAGCGATCACCATCATCTACAAATCCGGATCAATTCATATGATAGAAAAAATAATACGTTCCTATCAAATGCTTCGGTGGAGAATGATCCTAATAGGAATCATTCACGAAATGGCGAGTTAGAGATTTGGTTATCTGGCGATCAAATTCACTACAGGCTAAAAACAGATATTGACTTGAATTTTGAAGGTCTTTTCAAAAAAAGCCGCGCAAATCAGAAATCGATGATATCGCCAGTGGAAGGCGTCGGGACCTGGAAAGCATTCAAATCGTATATAGAGAATATCAATATTGAAGATTATATATTCCGTGGCCAAAGCGAACCATTCAGGCTGCGTACGTCCTTTCATCGAACGAAGCGCAAAGATCTAATGCGGTATGAATCGGAAGACATTCATATCGTCTTCCGGCAGTTATCGGCCCTCTTGCCGTCTAAGTTTAACTTGAATGATACGAGCGATTATGGCGCATTTTATAATTTGATCCAACATCATGGATATCCGACGCCGTTGCTGGACTGGACGTTTTCTCCTTTTATCGCGGCTTATTTCGCCTATCGTTCGAAACGGGAGGAATCGAAACAAGACAACGGTCCGGTGAGAATTCTTATGTTTAATTCGAAGGTCTGGCAGGAGCAGCGTCCGCAATTGCGCATGGTGACACGGGTGCCCCCCCATTTTTCAATATTGGAATTGGCTGGTTTTGGAAATCCGCGGATGGCGCCGCAGCAATCTATTACGACCTTGACCAACGTCGATGATATTGAAGCGTATCTTCTGTATAATGAACAGGAAATGAAAGAAGAGATTCTGACCGCTTTTGACCTCGACTATGAGGACCGGGAGAACGCATTGCGGGACTTAAGGCATATGGGTATTACCGCTGCTTCCATGTTCCCAGGTATCGATGGGACTTGCGAAGCCATCAAAAATCAATTGTTTGGATATTAACCTACTGACGCGCCGAATTGCATCAATCTATGCAAAAGCCTTTATCAATAAGAGAATGTCGTTTCATGAAAAAGCGACCCCCTACGGATCGCTCTTTTCGGTTTTTGCTTCACCGCAACGATAGACGGCGATCTTTGATTTTTCTGCTTTTTGTCCGAGATTGGCGGTGATGCCGTTTCCGGGAAAGAGGACGACGCCAGTGAGCCCGAGGGCGATCATGTCGTCATTGCGCCGGAAGGGCGCGGCTTTTTGATGGCTTGCGAAATCAGGCCTGCAGGCGATCTGATGAACGCCTTTGGCTTCGGCCCAGCGTGAGGCGATGAGATCGGCGCCGCGCTCTTGCGCGGTATGGGCAAGGATCATATCCGGATGACGGCCGTGCACTTTGTCGAGGGTTTTGTGGATGGCCTCGATGTCGGTCCAGTCGGCCCCGCCGGAAAAAGCGACGATGGGCCCTTCAGGGGCGAGCTGGTCCTGTTCTCGCGCCCGACGCGCCTTCGTGAAATCGCGCGCATCGATCATGGCGCTTGTAAGGGATGAGGCGGCCTTGCGCGATCCGGCTTTCGGCTTCCAGGAAGACCCGGTGACGGACCGGAACTCGGCCATGAGCGCGTCCATCATCTGCTCGAATTCATCGAGATGGTCCTGGAGGGCGAGCGCTTTCAGGGTGGCTTTTTCGAGCTCGACGGATTTGACTTCGGAGCCGTCTTGGGCGGCGCTCAAGGTTTTGATCTGGGTTTCCTGCGCGCCGATATCCTGTTCGAGCTTTCGGCATTTACGGTGAAAGAGATTGACCATGCCCCAGGCGAGATCGGGGATGTGGGTCTCAAGCGCATCCCCGTCGAACATATCGGATAGATGGGAGACTAGCCCCGCCGCCATGCGCGGAAATGGGCGTTCCTGATCGATCATATCGTCTTCGATGGGAATGGGCCCGGGGCCGTAAAGGGCCATGGCGTCCATGATGCTGGCGGTTGCGGATTGGGTCGGCTGTTCCATGTGTCTTCTCCTGTTTTGGCGCTTCTCGCCGGTCTAACGGGCGTTCAATGGCGCGCCGGG
>CAWUIM010000093.1:0-9908 GCA_963922595.1 uncultured Parvularculaceae bacterium | reverse complement strand
CTCGATGAGCCTCGCCACCGCCTGACGCTCCTTAAAATTTTCGGCTCGACGTCGAGGCTTGCTGATTTGTGCATGAAGTATCCGGCGGCGGCGGCGAAGGCGCTTGTGGAAGGTCCTTCCGGCGTCATCGCCGAAGCCGCGCGCGACTTGTCGAGCCTTGAGATGGGCGTCGGCGGACCCGATGCGTTGCATGGCGCGCTTGAGCCGTTAAAGGCGCGCGTCGATCTCAGCATCGGCGTCGCCGAAATCAATTATGAATGGTCCGCCTCCGCCGCGTCGGCGGCGCGGGCCGAGTTCGCCGAGCGTCTCGTGGAAACGGCGCTCATGTGGCTGTTGCGCGCCGGCGTCAATCGCGGCGAGTTGAGCCTTGATCTTAGCGACGGCGCCCCGGCGGGCGTTTTTGCGCTGGCCGGCGGCGACTTCGCCCATGAAGATCTGGCGCCGCTCGGGCCGATCGACATCACCATTCTTTATGATCAGTCGCAGCACACCGGACAAGCGGCGAGCATGGCCGAGCGCGCCTTTATCCGTCTTGGGGCGGAGTTTCGCGAAGCGTTCGAAGGAAAGTCTGGCGATCACGCGATCTTTTCGGTGAAGACGCCGCTCGGCTCCGGCCTGCAAGGCGCAGGGCTCGTGGAAAGCGTGGCGCGCGCGGGTGCGGCTCTTGATAATGAGCAGGAGACGGCGTTTCGCCGGTTCGCCGCCACCGCGCGCATTGTCGCCGGCGACCGCCAGGCGGGCGGCGCGTTCCTGGAAACAGCCGAAAAACAGATTTGGGGCATGGAGCAAAACGCGCTCGATCTCGTGGTCCGTAAAGAAACGAGCGACCCGCGCGACGCGTTCCGCGGGCTCGCCGATATTTTGCGCTTCGGTCTCGGGCGAACGCGGCCCGTCTTTCGCACCGGCTCGGCGAAAGTGATCTTCGAAACCGCCGCCGCGTCCGGTGTGATCCCCCAGGCGCATTGTCAACGGCTCGTGGCGGGCGCTGAATTCACGCAAGGCTATTGCGCGCGCCTGCAGATGATCAACGGCGCGGCCGCGGCGAGCGCCTCTACGCCGGAAGAAGAAAACGCAATCGCGGCTCTTTGCGGCTTTTCGAATTTTGACGCGCTGTCGAAAGTGCTGGCGGGCGCGATCGCTGACGCCGAAAGCGCTTATCCGCTGCTGATGGAAGGCCCGCGTGCGGAGTTTGAGCGCTACCGGCCGTCCGCAGAGAATCCGGATGACATCGATAAGCTCGAAGATCTTGGCTTCAGCGACGGTCAATTCCTATCGCGTATTGTCGATGGTTGGGCGGGTCTTGCGGCCTGCGCCGACGACAAACGCTTCTCCGCTCTGGCGCCGGGGCTTCTGACCGACTTCGGCCAAGCGCAGCACCCGGATCAATGTATCGCGCTCTTTGACGACATTATGCGCGTCGCCGATGATCCGAAACCGGTGATGACTGTCGCCGCCGATGATAATCCGCAGCGCAATATGCTGGTGGACGCCATCGGGTGTTTCGGCGCCGCGGTCGCGCCCCTGGCGACGACGCCTGCGGGTGTAACGCAACTTTTAACGCGCAGCGGGGTCGAAGCGCCGCAAAATGGCGCGGAATGGCTCGCCCGTCATGCGCCGCCCGCCGCCGACAAAGCGACGCCCGAAACGCTGGCGCTCTGGCGGCGCGAAAACATCGCGCTGATTGCAAAGGGCGCCGCCTATGGCGACATCACTTTTGGTGTAGCAGCAGAAGCGTTGGAATGCGTTCACGACACGGCGCTCGAACGGCTGTTCGACACGGTCAACGACGATGCGTCGGCGCTGACCCTCCATGTGTTCGACAGTCCCATGCGCGGCCTGCCGGGCGCACCATCGATCTTCGGCTTTTCAGCGGGCGAGGAGGCTTCGGACGCGAGCGAACAAACGGCGCGTGCGTTCATCGAAGCCGCGCATGCGTTTGACACCGGCTTTTTCGCCGTTGCGCCGGAGATTTCCCATCGCCCCGGCGGCGTCGCGGGCGCGCTTGCGCCGGATGCTGACGGCGTGAAGTCTTATATCCAGTCAGAGGCGGTCGCCTACGACCAGATCCTCCTGTCGCGGGCGCGCGTTATTGCTGGCGAAAAGAACGCTCAGGATTCGGCGCGCACCGTCTTGCGCATCTCCGTCGCCAATCCGAAACGGGCCGATATCTTGTTCCGCGATCTCGACCGGGCCCGCGCGCAACGCATGCGCCGGGTGCGGACGACGTCGGAATGGGATTTCGAGACCGTTGAAGGCGGCCTGCATGATGTTGAATTGATCATCAGCACGTTGATCTATCGCCACGCCGCCGCGCATCCGTCTATTCAGACTGGCTCGGTCGATGAGGCGCTCGACGCGCTGCAGCGGGCGGGATGCGTCGCTCACGATGTAGCCGCAACCCTGAAAGCCGCGCGCGCCTTCTGGCTTCGACTTTCGGTGGCGAAGACATTCGCGAAGTGGAGCGACCCGGCGCGTCAACCGGTGCGTCCGCGTTTTGCGGCGTTGCTGGCGCGCGCTGCGGAAGTCGATAGCTTCCAGCAGGTTAAGCCGCTCATGCGTGGGTATGCGGATGAGGTGAACCGTCTCTATGCGCAGCTCGTGCTGGGCCGTCCGGTATCAGGTCTCGTCGCCAACGCTTGAGGCCTGCGCCCGAATTCGTCTCAGAACAAAAACCCGCAAGGCGGAGGCGAGCCCCGGCGGCGGGTCTTCTTTCAAACGTTCGCGGTCAATGCGCGCGATGAGTTTTGGAAGCGTCAACGCTTCAGTGCTGGCGATCTCGCCGAGCGCAGCCCAATAATCGGCCTCAAGCGCGATGCTTGTCTGGTGGCCTTTTATGGAGATGGATTTCTTGATCATGGTCCTTCAACGAAAGAGCGCGCGCCGCTTCATAGGGCGCACGCCGCTCGTGGTCAAAGGACAGCGATGATCCAGTTGTTAGCTCTTCGACCAGTTGTCGAGGCCGTGCGCGCGGATCTTTGATGTTGCGAGCGTTACGCCGTCGATGATGCCCGCCATGTGCGAGACCGCTTCGGAATCGCATTCGGCGAGATCGGCGCCCAGCGATTTGTAGAGCGTTTCCACATCGATATTGTGCGCGAACAGGAACTGCGCGAGGACGAGCCGCAATTGGCTCGGAGATTTCGTATCGGCCATGTCATTACCCCTGACTACTAAATACACCCACACCGGTCCGGGAAGCGGACCTCCCGCCGGTCTGTAGATCAGTATCAGCAAGAATTAGTCCAAACGCCAGCGATCGCGGTTAAATCTTCGCCATCAGGGTTAACGCGGCGCGATCATGTTCTCCGGCTTGACGATGCGGTCATACTCTTCTTCTGAGACATAGCCGAGACGCACCGCTTCCTCGCGCAGCGTTGTCCCGTTTTTGTGTGCCGTCTTGGCGATCTCGGTCGCCTTGTCATAACCGATGGTCGGGGCGAGGGCGGTCACCAGCATCAGCGAGCGCTCCATCAGCGATTTGATCTGGCCCTCATTGGCGATGATGCCCGTCACGCATTTGTCGGTAAAGGATTTCGCCGCATCGGAGAGAAGCCGGATCGATTGCAACGTATTGTAGGCGATCACAGGCTTGAAGACGTTGAGTTCAAAATGGCCCTGACTGCCGGCGAAACTGACGGTCGCGTTATTGCCCATCACTTGCGCGCAAACCATGGTCAGCGCTTCGCACTGCGTCGGGTTCACCTTGCCCGGCATGATCGAGGAGCCGGGCTCATTTTCCGGCAGACTGATTTCGCCGAGACCGGAACGCGGGCCGGAGCCGAGGAGCCGAATGTCGTTGGCGATCTTGAAAAGCGACACGGCGATTTCGTTAAGTGCGCCGTGCGCTTCCACCATCGCGTCGTGAGCGGCGAGGGCTTCGAATTTATTTTCCGCCGTTACGAAAGGCAGCTTGGTGTAGGCCGCGACTTCTTCAGCGAACTTTTCCGCAAAGCCGGGCTTTGAATTGATCCCGGTGCCGACGGCGGTGCCGCCCTGGGCGAGCGCGAACAGCCTCGGCAACACGCCCTCGGCGCGTTCGACGCCGTAGCCAACCATTTGGACGTATCCGGAGAATTCCTGTCCAAGCGTCAGCGGCGTTGCGTCCTGCAGGTGCGTGCGCCCGATCTTCACAATATCCTTGAACGCCGCCGCCTTGTCGCTAAGGGCGTTGCGCAGCGTCTGCAGCGCGGGGATCAGCGCATGGTGAATTTCCTCCGCCGCCGCAATGTGCATCGCCGTTGGAAATGTATCGTTCGACGACTGGCTGCGGTTCACATGGTCGTTCGGATGCACAGGGTCTTTCGACCCCAATTCGCCGCCCAGGATCTCAATGGCGCGATTGGCGATCACTTCGTTTGAATTCATATTGGACTGGGTGCCGGACCCGGTCTGCCAGACGGAAAGTGGAAAGTGGTCGTTTAGTTTGCCTTCGGCGACTTCGCCGGCGGCGGCGACGATCGCGTCGCCGAGACGCGGCTCCAGATTATCCTGCGCCATGTTCACCGCGGCGGCGGAGCGCTTGACGATACCGAGCGCGCGCACCAGCGGCGCCGGCATTGTTTCTTCGCCGATGGGAAAGTTGATTAAGGACCGCGCCGATTGCGCGCCGAAATATTTGTCCGCCGGCACGTCTAGCGGACCGAAACTATCCGATTCGGTTCTTGTCTTTGTCATTTAAGCCACCCTGAGCGTTCGGTTGCGGCGCTATTTTTTTCGAAATGCGTCGAGACTGACAACGTCGCCGCTTTCTTGCGCCGCGCTGTCGCTATTCTTGTCATCGCCCATCTCGGCGTGTTCGTCCACCGGAAGGGGTTCAACTTTCGGCGGTGGTTCTTTGCTATCTGCGCGCAGGGTTGTCTCATCGGGAGGGCCAGCGTCGAAGCGCAGGCCGAATTGTACGCTCGGGTCGGCAAAACTCGTGACCGCATCAAACGGGATCGATAGATCGGCTTGCTTGCCTTTGAAAAAGAGGCTGACGGAAAAGCCCTCGTCGGTCACATTCAGATTTTCAAACTGATGCTGGAGAACGATGGTCATCCGTTCCGGATAACTTGTTTTCAGATGGTCGGGCAGGGAGACACCCGGCGCATCGGTGAGAAATTCGATATAGAAGTGATGCTCGCCCGGCGCCGCCCCAAGATCGGCGGTGATATTGAGCACGTCCGCCACGACCTTCCGCAACGCCTGCTGCGCCAGATAATCATAGTCGAGTTCGATATCGCTCACGAGACTAAGGGCCCTGTTCCTGCTTGTGATACGGAAGTCGCCGCCCGCTGGATTTAATCCGATCGCGCCGGTTGGGAAAGGCTTGAGGCGGTATTTCCCTTGAAAATTGATTACCGGCTTTCGCCGATTAGGGGAAGCGGCGGCCCGCCTTCAACCGCTCGCGCCGGCCCCTGCGTTGAGGCTTTTGGGTTTCGCATAAGAAAACAAAAGAAGTCCCCGGCTTCTGTTGCCAGGCGCCGGGGGGCCCCGCCTGGCCTTGGAAAGAGGCCAGGACTTTAATGCGAAATCACTCGCACTGCGTTACGCAGCGAGAGCGAAATCTTCCGAGTAGTTGTCATTTGCAACTATTCAAGTTTCGCCAAATAACGGAGGCGAACCGGGCGAAAACGTCGTCTTTACACGCTCGTCGATCCTATTTCGGCCCCGCCGAAGACCCCGCGCGCGTCGCGTCAGGGGATTTGGTGGAGCCGCCGGGTACCGCCCCCGGGTCCGAACCGCTTATTACACGGGTCTTTTATCGCCATAGCCGACTTGCGCCGGCATCCTCTATGTAGGGGGAAATTGTTACGATTTGAAGGCCGGCCAGGGCCGGCGACGACGAAATCGCGTTTCAGGGGGATGAAAAAACGCGCTGTTTGTCAGATAGTTGTAACAAATGTGCGCTATGTGCGCATCGGGAAGAGAAACCGCGCGAGGCGGCAAGGGGAAGACGATGGAGCCGTCAGATTTTAAAAAGTGGCGCAGATCGCTCAATCTCTCGCAAAAAGAAGCGGCCCACGCGCTGGGGCTGAAGCGCCGCATGATCCAGTATTACGAAAAAGGCGAAAGAGACGGGGAAAAAGTGACCATCCCTCAGTCGGTTAGGCTGGCTTGTTACGCCATCGCTGACGGCGTCGCTGATTATAACGGACCCACCCGCAAAGTGGTTTTGCGCAAAGACTAAGCGGCGCCGGCGTTTTTCACTCAGGCGTTTTGGCCGCCGGCTCATCGCGGGCCGGGTTATCGACCGGGTTGAGCGGCAGGGCCATGGGCCCGTCCGTGTCCCTCTCGGCCGGTGATTCAATTCGCGCCGGTTCCGCGGCGGCGTTTTCGTAATCCCATGGGGTGACGGCGGCGAGAGCGCGCGCCGCGCCGCGCCGGATTGTCTCCGCATCCGGATGATCGGCGAGGGCCGCCAGGTCGCGCAGCGCCGCGTCGCCATGACGGCCAAGCTTGAATTTCAGGTACCCGAAATCGAAATCTTCGGCGGGCGGCGCGCCATTGAGAAGGCGTTTCGCCTGTTGGCGTGCGGACATCGCCCACGGATCGGCGAGGGGGCTCGCGAGGACAAGAAACGCCATCGCCCAGACCGCCGCCATCGCCATGTTGAACGGCGCCAGCAACGGCATCCAGCGCTCGCCGCGCCGGTTAAGCGCGCCGACGAGGCTGACGGCGGCGCCGAGACTGTAAAGAAGGGCGCCGCCTGCGACGACTATGAGAATGGTGCGCTCCGGCGTCAGACCGGTCCCGCCCACTTGATAGGCGAGCCCATAGACCGCAATAGCGAGCAGGATTGGCGCCGTAACCGCGCTCGCCATCACCGAGACCCGCAGCCACGCCGCCGGCGCACCCGCCTCGCCATTTTGATAAACGCCGTTAAGCGCGAAGAGGCCCGCAAGACCGTAAGCGGTGAGCGCCGCGGCCCCAAACTCGGTATCGAGCACCAATCGCAAGCCGCCGCCCGCTATTGCAACCAGCAAAACGATATTCACGACGGCGATGGCGGGCATGGCGAACCGGCTCAGCAACAACAGAAAGAACCTCAAGCCGCCCACAAAGCCCTGGCGGCTCCGTATAAAGACAATCGAAAATCCTGCGAGTGCGCCGAGCGCCGGCAATAACACCCATGGTTTTTGAACGGCGGCCGGGGCGCCGGCGATCCCGAAATTTTCAAGCATAAACGCGCCAGCCAGCAACAAGGCGACGCCAGCGAAGGAAAAGAGCGCTGCGCAAAGAGCGACAAGCGGCTGCGTCAGGCCGTACATAAAAACCGGGTCGTATTTGCGAGATGATTTCTCTGCAAAGAAAAGTCCCGAAGCGAGGCTCGCCAGAAGATAGGCGCATAAAGGCCCAGCGATCGCGAACCAGAAATAGACCGGGAATTCGGCGATCCGCTGCATCGGGTCGGTGGCGGCGCGCGCCATATGAAAGGTCGACGGCGTCAAAATGAGCGCGATGACGGCGGCGCAGAGCGCGCTCTGCAAAACGCGTCCGCGCGCGGCGAGGAAGAAGAATGACAAAGCGCCCATGGCGAGCGCATAGAGCAGGGTCACCGCGAGCACCGGCCTTGGGCTTTGCGCCGCCCAGAATTGCATGGCCCCATAGGCGAGGAGGCCGGCGATGAGACCGACCAGCGCGGCGGCGAGCGCGTCGCCCCAATGTCCTTTTTCCCCAGCCTTGTTCACGGTCGTTGACCCCATGGCCCGTAGCCCTGCATGTCCTTTACGCGGGCCTATTCTATTGGATTTGCCCGCAGGAGATAGTGCAGCGGCGCACCGGCGCCGGCGCGAAATATGTGACACTGGCGTGGGCGATTGATAAAATATCGCCAAAGAGGAGAGTCGGGCCTTAGATGAAGCAGTATCTGGATTTGTTGCGCCGCGCGTATGAAACGGGAACCGACCGGGGCGATCGCACCGGAACCGGCGTGCGGGCTGTTTTCGGTCATCAAATGCGGTTCGATCTGTCGGACGGTTTCCCGCTCCTGACCACCAAGAAGCTGCATTTAAAGTCGATCATCCATGAGCTGTTGTGGTTCCTCTCCGGCGATACGAACATTCGTTATCTGAAAGAAAACGGCGTTTCGATCTGGGATGAGTGGGCCGATGAAAATGGCGAGCTCGGCCCGGTCTACGGGCGTCAGTGGCGTTCGTGGACGGGCGCTGACGGAAAGACCGTCGATCAGATTTCCTGGGTCGTCAACGAGATCAAAACCAATCCCAATTCACGCCGGCTTGTGGTCAGCGCGTGGAACCCTTCGCAAATTGAGGACATGGCGCTGCCGCCCTGTCACTGCCTGTTTCAGTTTTTCGTGGCGGACGGGCGTCTATCCTGTCAGCTCTATCAACGCTCCGGCGATATTTTTCTCGGCGTGCCGTTCAATATCGCCTCGTACGCTTTGCTGACAGCGATGATGGCGCAAGCGACCGGGCTAAAGCCGGGCGAGTTTATTCACACACTCGGCGACGCTCATCTTTATGCGAACCATTTTGAGCAGGCCGCGCTGCAATTGCAGCGCATGCCGACCGCGCCGCCGAGATTGACGTTGAACCCGGCGGTGACCGACATCTTCGCCTTCACCTATGACGACATTACAATCGAGGACTATCAGGCGGCGCCGCACATCAAGGCGGCGGTGGCGGTATGATCACCGCGGACAAGGAAGGCCCGTTTCTCGCGATCGTGGTCGCGGTTGCGGAAAACGGCGTCATCGGCGCCAATGGCGGGCTCGCCTGGAAGATCTCCGACGATTTGAAATGGTTCAAGCGGATCACGCTCGGCAAGCCGGTGATCATGGGCCGCAAAACATTCGACAGCATCGGCAAGCCCTTGCCGGATAGGGACAACATCATCGTCTCGCGCCAGACGGGGTATGATCCGGAGGGCGCGTTCGCCGCGCCCGATCTTCACGCAGCGGAGGCGATCGCGCGTACCTCAGCGGCGGCGCTTGATTCGCTCGAAATGTGCGTCATCGGCGGCGGTGCGATTTATGAGCAGGTTTTGCCGGAGGCCGACCGCATTTATTTCACGAAAGTTAACGCCATTGTCGACGGCGACGTCTTTTTCCCTGAGTTTGATCCTGGCGATTGGCGCAAGGTGCGTGTCGGCGGGGCGGAGAAATCGGCCAAAAACGATCATTCCTGCGAGTTTTTGATCCTGGACCGGGTGCGCGCACACCGCACAAGCCCCTGATTGCACGAATGAACGGGGGTTAAGTCGCCGAATCTAAACAATCTGTTTATCATAAACGCTGATACTTACCCGTGTAATGGAGACGAAGCGCCGGCCTTATTTTGCGGCGTGACGGAGGGGACCGATGCAGTCAACAAAAACAACCGCTCAAACAGCGATCATCCTGTCAATCATTCTCGCCGGAGGGGCGGCGGGCGGCGCAGCCCATGCGCAAACCCAAACCTGCACCAACGGCGCCGATGTGCGTACGCTGGAAGTGTTGAAGCCGGGCGTCGTCGGCAAAGCGTGCGACCTGCGTTACACGTACAATAACGGCCAGACCGTCAAGACGCCGTTCCACGCCAATAACTCAAGCGGTTTTTGTGCGGAAAAAGCCGGCGGCATTGTCGCCGATCTGCAAGCGCAAGGCTTTTCCTGCGTCGGGGCGTCGACTGTCGCTGTAGCCCCTGCGCCTGAGCCAGCCCCTGCGCCGCAAGCTGCGCCTCAACCGGCGACCGATCCGTCCCCCGCAACACCTGCGGCGCCCGAGCCGGTATCCGCTGAAGCCGATACGCAGTCAGCGGAGGATGTGATTGACGAAGTGGCGAGCGCGCTCGCCGAGACACGCGCCGAGGCTGCCCCTGCGCCGGCGCCCGTTGAAACCCCCGCTGAAAAAGTTCTTTCCGAAATCGCCATCGAAGAGGCGGCGCCGGAACCCGCCGCTGAGCCGGTTGTCGAAGAGGCACCCGCTC
>CAWUIM010000092.1:0-9960 GCA_963922595.1 uncultured Parvularculaceae bacterium | reverse complement strand
CCCCATGGTCATCTCAACCGCCCACGCCGCCGCCGCGCCCGCCGCCGGCACGTCGATCTTCATGCAGCTTGCGCCGCTGGTCTTTATTTTCGTGATCTTCTACTTCCTGCTGATCCGCCCGCAGCAGGAAGCGCGCAAAAAGCACATGGAGATGGTCTCGAATGTGCGCCGCGGCGATGTGGTGGTCACCGCCGGCGGGCTCGTGGGTAAGGTGACGAAGGTGCTCGACGACGCCGAGGTGATGGTGGAATTGGCGGACAATGTGACCGTGAAAGTCGTGAAAGCCACGATCAACGACGTGCGCACGAAGCCCCAGCCCGCCGCTAACGATCAATAAGCTGACGCTCGTAACACCGGAACCGACCCCATGCTCCAATTTTCCAGATGGCAAACGTTCGCGATCATCGGCGCGATCCTGCTCGGCGCCTGGTTCGCCGTTCCGAATTTCTTCTCCGACGAACAGCGCGCCGCCTGGCCGGGCTTTATGCCGAAAAGCCAGATCAATCTCGGCCTCGATCTGCAGGGCGGCTCGTATCTGTTGGTGGGCGTCGATTCGGATGACGTGATCGCCCAGCGCCTGAAAAGCCTGCGCCAGGAAATCCAGCGCGAATTGCGCCCCAACCGCACAGCGGGCCGCGAGCGCGTGCGTGTCTCGGGCGGACGCGTTGCGTTGAACGAAGAGACCGGGTTGATCTCCTTTACGGTGGAGAACGCCGACCAGGTGGCCGAGGCCGCCAAGCGTGTACGCGATGTGACGCGTCAGGGCGTCGGCGGCGTGCCTGGCCTGGGGCTCCGTCCCTATGAGGTGACGACTGCGGGCGCGCGGATCGACGTCGCCATGACGCCGGACGCGCGCGCTTATTACAAGCGCGACGCGCTTACGACATCCATGACGGTGATCCGCCGCCGCATCGATCCCGCCGGCAACAAGGAAGTCTCAATCCAGCCTCAGGGCGACGCGCGCATCGTGATCCAGGTGCCGGGCGACGACGACCCCGAACGCCTGAAGCGGCTTCTCGGCGGCACCGGTCAGCTCAGCTTCCACCGCCACGATCCAACCGTCGATCTTCAGGACGCCGACGCCGGGCTTTTGCCGCCGGGCCGCATCTATGTGCCTTACGCCGAAACGGAAGATCTCGTGGGCTCTATGGTCCTCTATGAGGACGCCGTCATCACAGGCGATATGGTCAACTCAGCGTCCGCAGGGCTCAATAGCGACGGCGGCGGCTTCCAGATCAATTTCAGTTTCGACGGCCGCGGCGCGCGCCGCTTCGGCGACTATACGCGCGACCATATCGGCGAATTATTCGCCATTGTCCTCGACGGCGAGATTATCTCCGCGCCGCGTATTCAAAGCGCGATCACCGGCGGCAACGGCCGCATCACCGGAAACTTCACGCCGGAAGAGGCCCAGCGCATCGCGACGCTCATCCAGGCTGGCGCACTGCCCGCGGAGTTGCAGATCCTCGAGCAACGCTCGGTCGGGCCGGAGCTTGGCGCTGAGTCCGTGCGCGCAGGCTCCCTGGCGCTGATCGTCGGTTTTATCGGCGTCGTTATCTATATGGTTCTTTCCTATGGCCGGTTTGGGATTTACGCGGACCTCGCGCTGATCGCCAATGTGATCCTGATCGCCGGCGCCCTGTCGCTCTTCGGCTCGACGCTGACCCTGCCGGGGATCGCCGGGATCGTGCTCACCATTGGTATGGCGGTGGACGCAAATGTTCTGATCTTTGAGCGCATTCGCGAAGAGCTTTTGAACGGGAAGGGGCCTATCAACGCGGTCGAGACGGGCTATAGCCGCGCCTGGTCGGCGATCCTCGACGCCAACGTCACGACGTTCTTGGCGGCGCTGATCATGTTCCAGCTCGGCGCGGGCCCCGTGCGCGGCTTCGCGGTGACGCTCGCCGTCGGCGTCGTCACTTCTGTTTTCACCGCGTTCGTCCTGACACGAATGTTCGCCGGCGGCTGGCTCCTCGGCGCGCGGCCGAAAACAATCAAGCTATAAGGGAACCGATCAGATGCTTCTCAAACTCGTTCCCGACCAGACAAATGTTCCGTTCACGAAGTGGCGCTTCATTGCGGCGGTTTTCTCTGTGATCCTCGTCGCAGCCTCCATCGGCGCGCTCGCCACGCTGGGCCTAAATTTCGGCGTCGATTTCAAAGGCGGCGTCACCATCGAGGTCTCAGATAATGAGCCGATCGACCTCGATACGGTCCGCAACAAGGTCCAGACGCTCGGGCTCGGCGATGTGCGCGTCCAGGAGATTCAGGATTTCGCAGGCGGCGCGGAAGGCGTCGTCGTCTTCATTGAACAACAGGCCGCCGAAGAGGGCGCCGACGAAGCCGACAAAGCCGCCGAACAGGCGCAACAGCGCGCTTCAGAAGCTGTGCAGGCCGCGCTTCAGGAACTTCTGGGCGACGGCTATCAGTTGCGCCGCGCCGACGTCGTCGGGCCCGCTGTCTCCAGCGACCTCATCCGCGCCGGCGTCACCGCCGTTGTTCTCGCCATCGGCATGATGCTCCTCTACATCTGGTTCCGCTTTGAATGGCAATTCTCCGTGGGCGCAATATTGGCGCTCGTCCACGACGTGGTCATCACCCTCGGCATGTTTGCGGTGACGCGCCTTGAGTTCTCGCTGGCGATTATCGCCGCGATCCTCACGATCGTCGGCTACTCCATGAACGACACGGTCGTCGTCTATGACCGCGTGCGCGAGAATTTGCGCAAGTTCAAGAAAAAACCGCTGGCGGACATTATCGATCTGTCGATCAACGACACGCTGTCGCGCACCGTGATGACCTCTGTCACGACGCTGCTTGCGTTGATCGCCCTCTACGTCATCGGCGGCGAGGTTCTGCGCGGCTTCACCTTCGCCATGATCTGGGGCGTCCTGATCGGCACCTACTCATCGGTCTTCGTCGCCGCGCCAGCGCTCCTCGCCACCGGCGTCAAACGCGACTGGTCAAAACAACCAACGGCGGAAGAGGCGGTGGCTTAGGAGACCAGCGTCATGCTGGTCTTGCCGCGCCGATTACCGAACTTTGCGAACCAACCACCGGCGATCCCGCGGGTAAATTCAACGGTCATACCGACCTTGGGTAAGCGGGGACGCGAGCGCGAGGTCTGTTTCCAAGTCTCGCCATTATCAAGTCGGATATAAAGTTTATTGTTACGGAGCGTCACTTTTGTGATGGTCGCGGTGAAGGGTGACGGGCGCACCGCTTGAGCGCGCGGGTCTTCCTTTGGAATAATCAGAAATTTCTTTTCCTTCGCAGGCGCTTCAGCCGGTGCGGGTGCGACTGGCGGCGTTATAGGTCGCACACTAGGCTCCGGCGCCGGCGCTGGAACAGGTTCAACCGAAGGTTGCGGTTTAGGAGCGATCGTCGCGCGCGGGGCCGCGGCGGGCTCAGGGGCGTCTGCGTCGTCACGGCTATTATCATCCACCGCATTCGCCAAGCTGTCGAAACATTCAAGACGACTGGACCGGTCTTTGATCGCGCTGCAAGCGGCGAACGCCTCTTCCAACGTCGCTTCGCGCGGCGATTGCGCATGCGCAACATTCAATGCGGCGATTGAACAGGAGGTTGCGACAATCAGAAACGTTCGAATGGTCATTTTGGGAACCCGTAAGTCGGCTGAGCTGGGGAATACAGCGTTGAAACGTAGCGCTACTTTTCTTCAAGCGTCCAGACAATTCATGAACATGGTTAAAAGAATGATGCTTTTTTGCAACGCCGCACTTTTGGAATGTGGCGATGATGTTTCTTGAATTGACTCATTCTTGCTTGAGTCAATATCGTCCACTCAACCCTGAAATGGGGCGCTTCGTCGTTTTTACCTGATCGATGAGCCGTCGCGCATCAGGATATACCGAAAAAATCAAGGGGCTCACTTATGAGAAACGAAGATCTAAAAGCCAAGAAATTGGCTTTACGCGGCTTTTTGGCTGCTGGCGCGTCACTAATGGCGCTCAATGTTGCTGCAACCTCCTATGCGCAAGATGTTGATCAGGTGCCGGAAGCGGCGGACGAAATCGATCGCGATACTGATACCGTCTTTGTCACGGGTTCGCGGATTAAGAGAACGGGCATTGACACGGTTCGCCCCGGCCTCGCAGTTGACTCCGAAGCCCTCGACAAGCGCGCGTTCACGAACATCGCTGACGCGCTGAATGAAATCCCGACATTCGGCAACGGCATCAATCCTAATGGCGCGCAGAACGCCTTTACGGTTGGTCAAAACTTTGTCGATCTTTTCGACCTCGGCACTCAGCGGACGTTGACCCTGGTCAACGGCCGCCGCTTCGTTTCTTCAAATGTTCCGTCATCTTTTTCGACAGCTGGCGGCCTGCAAGTTGACTTTAACGTTCTGCCGGTAGCTCTCGTTGAACGTATCGACGTCAGTCCGCTGGCAGGCGCCGCAGTTTATGGTTCTGACGCGATCGCCGGGACGATCAACGTTATTCTTCGCGACGATTATGAAGGTTTTGAAGTATCCGGTCAGTGGGGCACGTCCCAAGCGGGAGGCTTTGAAACATGGCAGGTTCAAACCGTCTTCGGTTCAAACTTTGCAGACGGGCGCGGTAACGTCGTTGCGTCGATCGAGTTCAACAATCAGGCGGGCGGCTTGTTGAGCGAGCGCCAGAACTTTTTTGCAAACGATCCGAACCTAGTCAGCTTCGGCAATACGTTAGATGTTGATGGCGACGGTGACCTTGATCAAGAATTCCGGATTTACGATAATCAGGTGGTTCAACTCTTCGGACCATTCGGCAACGTTTCTCCCACTGGTTTCATCATTCCGTCATTTGGCGCAGGCGCCATTAACGGCGAGATTTTGGAATTTGATGCGCAAGGTAATCTGGTGCCGTGTACCCCTGGGGAAACGCCGGGGGCGTCATCAGCGTTCTTTGCGCAGGGCGGTACTTGCGGTATCGATTTCTTCGACTCGGTCGCGCAGATCCGGTCGCCTTTGGAAAGGCTGAATATTTCAACGCGTGGACATTACGACGTAACCGATAACGTCCGGTTCTTCGCGGAAACGACATTCTCCAACTCGGAAGCAAGTGAGCTTGTCAATCAGGGTGGATTCCAGACGTTTGCCTTTGGCGGTTCTTCAGCGGAACTTATTCTGGATACGTCGAACCCGTTTCTTTCTGATCAGGCGCGGGGCATTCTGGAGGGTGCCGGCTTAACATCGTTTGGCGTAAACCGCTTTAATAACGACCTTGTCGGTTTGGGTGAAAATTCCACGGAAAACTTCACCTGGCGCGCCGCCGCTGGTTTTGAAGGCAACTTCGAATTTGCGGAGCGTAATTTCGATTGGCAAGTATCAGGCGTGTTTGGCCAGGCGGATATTGAAACACGCGCTCTTGGTATCGTGGATGGTCGGTTTGTTAACGCCGTCGACGCGGTTGTTCTGGATGCTACTTCGCTGCAAACAATCATCGACGAGGGGCTTGCGACAGATATCGATGAAGCCCTCGGCGTCTTCAATTCAAGTGGTCTCAGCGGTGTAACCGGTGCGCAACTCGGGGATATCGTTTGTCAGGTCAACATTGACGTAGCCGCTGGCACGAACGATGGCTTCAACTCTTCAGCATCTGGCTCTGGTATTGACGCTGGCGCCTTACCATTTGCTGACGGCTGTGTGCCCTTGAATATCTTCGGCGATGCGAGCCAATTGAATTCAGCTGCAGCCCTGAATTTCATTAACGGCGCGCCACGCATTACCTCGACCGATAACGAGCAGCGTGTCTTTAACGCCAACATTACCGGCGAAATATTTGAAATGCCTGCGGGTTGGATTAGCCTAAACGCAGGTTTTGAAACACGCCGTGAACGCGCCACGTTTACGCCAGGCTTGGGTACGGCGCTCGAAGTGACGCGGAGTTCGCCATTTTCGACGACTGGCGGTCAGCAGCGCACTCTAGAGTACTTTGGTGAAATTCTATTGCCGATTTTCGGCAACGGACACACTGCACCCGGGTTCAATTTATTCGAAATGAATGCCTCTGTTCGTCGAATTAACAACGAGAATCAGGGAATTGACGGTGTAGCTTTCGGTGAATTCAATTCCACGACTTGGGAATTTGGTGGACGTTGGTCACCCGTTGAGGACGTCACGTTCCGTGGTTCATTCTCTAGCGCTATTCGGTCGCCCTCTTTGGTTGAGTTATTCTCGCCGGAAGTTCAGGCCTTCCTGTTCGCCTCTGACCCTTGTGATGCTCGCTTTGTGACGGACGGATTGGTCCCAGATACTCGGCGCGCGAACTGTATTGCTGACGGTATTGACCCCGATAACTTCACCTCGAACGTCGTGAACGCGTCGATCATCGGCGCGGACTCGGGTAATCCGGCTTTGACGCCGGAAAATGCCCGCTCTTACAATGTTGGTGTCATCATCAAGCCGCGTTGGTTTGATCGTATGGCGCTTACGGTTGACTACTTCAGAATCAACATCGAAGATCGCATTTCTGGGCTGACACTGACGCAGGTCCTTAACGCTTGTTATGACAGCCCAAGCTTCCCGAATACGCCTGCGTGTAGCGATGATCTCTTCATCCGAGACGGTGGCGGGCAGGTCACGTTTGGTCGTACAACGAACCTGAATGCGGCGAACTCTCAGTATAAAGGCGTTCAAGGTCGCTTTAACTGGTATGTGGATGTCGCCTCTGCTCTCGGCGCTGCACCGGGAGCACTTGGTATTGGCAAGTTTGCCGATCGTGATCTTGGCGAAATCGAATTTGACGCCACGGTGCTTCGCGCCATCACGAACGAGCTGCAGGTTCTCGATGAAGAGCCCGCCGATCCTATTGGTGAATTCCAGGATCCAAAATGGGAAGGTACATTCGATACGACATACCGTGTCGGCGACCTGCGCCTCTTCTGGCGGACGATCTGGCAAGACAAGCCGGTGTTCGATTCCCTTGGAAACCAGTTCATTTCGAGCTTTGGCGCCGGCGATGATGCTGAAGTGGCGACGTTGGCGGACGTAATCGACGATCAGCAAAGTGATCGTCTGATCCACAACGCGTCGATCTCGTACGAGCTGTTTGACACGACGAACATTCAGTTCTCTGTCAACAACATCTTTGATCGGGAGCCATCCCGCATCGACTTCGCGTCAGGTAACTTTGGCACAGAAGAAATTTTGGGCCGCACGTTTACCTTCCGTGTACGGTCTCAGTTCTAAGAAGCATATCCCGCTTCGGTTAAGATGGGGCGCTTTCGGGCGCCCCATTTTTTATGGAGCAAAACAAAAACGCCGCCCCATTGGGCGGCGTTTTTCGTTGGTTCTGCGTTTGCTCGGCTTAAGCCGCTTTCAGATTCTCGTTTGCGAAGTCCCAGTTGACGAGGTTGTCGAGGAAGCTTTCGATGTAGGCGGGGCGCTTGTTCTGGAAGTCGAGATAATAGGCATGCTCCCAAACGTCCATGGTGAGGAGGGGGGTGACGCCGGCGTCGGTGAGCGGGGTTTCGGCGTTTGGCGTTTTGCGCACCTCCAGCTTGCCGTCTTTGGCGACGAGCCACGCCCAGCCTGAGCCGAATTGCGTTGCGCCGGCGGCGGCGAATTCGTCTTTGAATTTGTCGTATGAGCCGAACGCGTCGTCGATGGCTTTGGCCACGTCGCCTGTGGGCGCGCCGCCGCCATTTGGTTTCATCGAATGCCAGTAGAATGTGTGGTTCCAGACTTGCGCGGAATTGTTGAAGACGCCCGCCTTGCCGGCATCGGCGGCGCTGTCCCTGATGATCTCCTCAAGGGAGGCGTCGCCATGGGGCGTGCCGTCGATCATCTTGTTCAGATTGTCCACATAGGCCTGATGGTGTTTGCCATAGTGGAAGTCGAGCGTCTGCTCTGAGATATGCGGGGCGAGCGCCGTGCGCGCATAGGGAAGATCGGGTAGCGTAATCGCCATAATGTCTCATCCTTCAGGGTTGCGTTCGGTTTGACAGGGCATTTAGGTACCGCAGGCAGCCCCTGCGTCAAGCGCGGCGTGTCCGCGCGGGACGCCGAGAAACAAACCCTGATGAGCGACGACCCCTATTGCGAAGACCTGGTTCGCCGGCGCGATGAAACCCGCTGGCTGTCGGCGCGCTATGCGCCGGACGGCGCGCGGGCGCGGCTGATCGCGCTTTACGCCTTTCATCAGGAACTGGTCCAGATCCCGGGCGCGGTCTCCGAGCCGCCGCTCGGCGAGATCCGGCTGCAATGGTGGCGCGAGGCGCTTGACGAGGCGATGGCGGGCGGAAATGTTCGCGCGCATCCGGTGGCGCAGATGCTCGCCGAGACCGGGCTTGTAACAGAGGCGAGCCGGTCGCTCTTGGAAGCCGCGATCGACGCGCGCGCGCATCTTCTTTACAAAGAAGGCTTTTCAGACGCGCGCGCCTACGAGGCGTGGGCCGATAGGGCCGAAGGCTATCTCGCCGCCGTGCGCCGGCTTGAAGACGCCGACGCTGACAGCGGGGAAACCACACTGCTGGTGCGCGCTGAAGCGATCTTCGGGCATCTGGCCCGCCCAAATCTCCTGTCGGAGCCGTTTCAGGCGTCGGACGAAGAGACGGCTGCAACGCTTGTCAAAGCGCTAAGGCCGGTCTTCGCCGCGATGACGCCCGAGCGTGCGGCGGCGCACGCCCATCTTTGTTTGCTCGGGAAAAAAGCGCTGACCGCGCCGGGGCCGTTTTCCGGCGTCAGCCGGCGTCTTCGCCTCTTCAAGGCGATGGCCACGGGAAACATTTAATCACGGACGAATAACACACGCCGGCTTAAGTGTGATGCTCCACATGGCTCTCAATGAGGGCGCGGTTATAGGCGGCGAGCGCCTTAATCTTTGAGAGATAGCCAAGCACTTTTTCCGGCTCGCCGCGATCGACCACGGGAAGACCGGCTTCCTCCAGATTGTCGAGCCGCGCCAGCGCCTCGCCGAGGGATTGTTGTAATTCGAGCCGGTCGGCGTCTTTCGCAAGCGGGGCGTTTTGCGGCATGCGGTCCATCACGTCCCGCACCCGGATGGTTTTCAGGATCATGCCTTGCGGCCCTTCGGAAACGTCATAGCCGCGCCGCGATAATTGCCAGTGGAAGAATGACTTACCCGCCAGCGCCTGCGTAATCAGGGTGGCGAGCGCCACCGCGACCATCAGCGAGATCGTCATGGTGTAGTCGCCCGTCAGTTCAAAGACGACGAGTGTTGTGGAAATCGGCGCGCCGATAATTGCGCCGCCGGCCGCCCCCATGCCGATCATGGCGTAATAGGTGGCGCTGGCGGTGGCGTCGGGCAGGATCTGCCCGAGAGCCGCGCCATAAGCCGCGCCGGCGAAAACGCCGATGACGAGCCCTGGCGAAAAAACGCCGCCGCCGAACCGGCAGGAGACGGTGACCGCCGTGGCCGCCACCTTTAAGATGAGGAGCGTCACAAGCGTATAGATCGTATAGCGCCCGTTTAGCGCCAGCGTGACGCCCTCATAGCCGACACCGAAAATCTCCGGGTGAAAGGCGCCGATAAAGCCGACGATCACGCCCGCGAGCGGCGGCAGGAAAATGATCGAGAATTTGCGGGTTTGCGCGAACAGCCGCACGCGCTCGGTTAATTGCTCCGTACACAATAGAAAAAAGCTCGCCACAAGGCCGCACAATACGCCGAGAAGCGCCGATAGGGGCACGTCGATTGACGTCGCCGCGCCATAATTCGGCGCGGCGAAGGCGGGAAAGTCGCCAAGGTGAAAGCGCGTAATGATCGCTGAGACCGCGCTCGCCGCCGCGATGGGCCCGAAAACCGAAAGGGCGTAATTGCCGAGCACCACTTCGAGCGCAAAGAGAACCCCGGCGAGGGGCGCATTGAAACTCGCCGAAACCGCCGCCGCGGCGCCGCAGCCGAGGAGCGTGCGGCGATCCTTCGCGGTGAAGCCGAAGCGCTGATCAATGAGCGAGGCGAAGGTGCCGCCGATATGCACCGCCGGCCCCTC
>CAWUIM010000091.1:0-10195 GCA_963922595.1 uncultured Parvularculaceae bacterium | reverse complement strand
GCCTCAGGCGTGCGGCTCCTGCCGGTTAAATCGTGGGACAAGGTGCTGAAGGGAACTTCTCTCTCAGACAAATATGAGATGTCCGGCGACCGGCTGCACAAACTTGCCGATGTGTTGCATGGCCGCCAGGCTGATCTTTATCGCGGCATGTTAAGCGCGTGGCCGGACGCCGATGATATCGTGATCAATGGCGGCGGCGGGTACGACGCGCATAGCGACGAAGACATCGCCGGCGCGTTTCCGGACTTCCTCGACTACATGCAGCACATCGATATCGTCACCTATTTGCCGGAAGACATCCTGATGAAAGTCGATCGGGCGAGCATGGCCGTCTCGCTGGAGTCGCGCGTGCCCTTGCTTGATCATCTGGTGGCCGAACATGCCTGGTCATTGCCGCAATCATCAAAGCGACGTGACGGAACGGCGAAATGGGTGTTGCGCGAAGTCCTTTACCGGCATGTGCCGAAGAGCATTATTGACCGTCCTAAAATGGGGTTCGCCGCGCCGGTGGACCACTGGCTGCGCGGCGAGCTTCGCGACTGGGCGGAAGACCTGCTTTCGGAAAAACGCCTGCGCGAAGAAGGCTATTTCAAACCGGACGCTATCAGGAAGTGTTGGCGCGATCATTTGGACGGCTCGCGCAATTTCCGTTTTCAACTTTGGGCGGTCCTGATGTTCCAGGCGTGGCGTGCTGAATATGCGCGCCCTCAAGCGGCCCATGGCGCATTACGCGCCGCCGGTTAAACCTAATCCCTCAGCGCTTGAGGTATAAGACGCCGTCCCCATACCGGTCTTTCAGGGTGAAATCGGCGACCCGGCGATATCCGTTCTTTTCGGCGAAGCGTACGAAAGGCGCCTCCAAGGCGGGCTCAAAGCCCACGAGGATCGCCGCCGGCGGATCAGCTTGAAAAAGCGCTTCAACTTGTGTGGGCGACGTCGTCTTATAGTGCTGCGCCAACGACGGTTCGGTAATGTCGGCAAGCCGGTACGCGAATTGTCCGGTCGCAAATTCGTCGTAGACGGTCAGGCCGCCCTCAAGCGGATAGACCGGCAGCAAGGTCGCCACTTTGCCATCAATCCCAGCCGCCGCCATGGCCGCAGCGATATCACGACCGCCACGATGGACTTTGTTCACTGTCCATTTGTGAGGCGCAGCCGCCTTTGGCGCATGTTGAGCGAGCCGGGGTGCTGCGAGCACCAGGCAAGTCAGCGCGCCGATCGCGAAGACCATATTCATGACAGGCTTTTGCGTCTCCTCCAGATGACCATAGAGCAACGCCAGAAGAAGCGGCAGGATCAAAATCGGCGGCGCGAAATATTGCGGGAACGATGGTGTCGGCGCAAAGCTCAAGACGAATACGAAGGCGACAATCGCGAGCATCAGTAAGAGCGGCCGATCAGAAAAAAGCGCCTTGTATGCGCCGCCGGCGTTCGCAAGCATCAACGCCAGCAGCACTAAAACAAGAAACAACAGGATCAGGTTTGCACCGGAAAACCAGACGGCGAACGCCAACATGAGTTTTGCGCCGAGCGACATCGCCACGCTTTCGCCGCCGGCGCCGGATTGCGCCGCCCAATACGCCACATGCGGCCCCGTATGAAATCCAAGCACATGCGCAAAAAAGACATCCGGCGCGCGCGCCAACGTGGCGAGCAACGGTGCTGCGCCGATCACCCCGCCCGCCGCTAGAGGCGCCGCCACTTTCTTTATACGGTCGATGAAACCGAGACCCGCCGGCGCCACGAAAGCGGCGAGCGCCACAGGCGGAATGAAAGCGCCGGCGCTAACCTTCAGTGTCGCGGCGATTGAGAGACACATGCCAGCGATGGCGATTGGGAGCGCGCGCGGCTCAGACGCCTTTGCGGTCCCGCCGCCGTTTTCTCGCAACCCCTCCCCCCGCAAACCCAAAATGAAAAGTCCCAGTCCGAGAAACGCAAAGGGGGCGGGCAGGAAATTGTTGGTTGCCGTCATGCCGACGACGCCAAGCGTCATATCGTTTGCGATAAGAGAAAGCGCCGCAAACAAAGCAAGCGGGCGCGAACGCATGAGCCGCCACGTTAACCACGCGACCGCCGCTCCAAATAGAACCCATCCAAAGAAAACAACGAGCCTTGATGAAAAGAGAAGGTGGTCTCCGGGCGTCGCCGCGAAAGACGCGCGAAACATCCATGCCGTCCCCGGCACATGATTATAGAAGAAGTCCTCGTAAAGGCTTTGTTCGGCAAGCAGAGCGGCGGGCGGCGCATATAATTGTTCGTCCCGCCGCATATCGTAATTCATGATACGCACGAATATCGCCAGCGTCAGACCAACGCACAGCACGATAATCGATAGCGTTTTCGCTCGTTGGAACACTGGAGCGCTCCCCCTTCCCTAATCGCGCGGCGCGCCGCGCTTGCAACAGCGCAGGACGCTTATCGACCGCGTCGTTGCGTCTGCGCTAATTTGCGACAACTGCTTCCGTTCAACACGCACGCCAATTAACCATGCTTTTTCGCTGCGCCGCCAAATCAACCGGGGCGGGATTGAACGTCTTGAACAACTATTTGCCCTGCGGTATCAGTTTTGCACGTTAAGGGCTAGATTTGTCTCTAGAACCAGACGTTTGGGGGATATTGTATGCAAACAGTGTTACTGGCCGGTGGCCTTGGATCGCGTCTCGCGGAAGAAACAGTTCGCATCCCTAAACCCATGGTGGAAGTGGGCGGACGGCCGATCATCCTGCATGTGATGGATATTTATCGCCATTGGGGTCAGAAAGACTTCATTGTCGCCTGTGGATACAAATCGCTGCTGATCAAGCGCTTCTTCCGCGACCTGCCGCTGATGAATAACGATTTCACGGTTTCGCTTGGCGACGGCGATATGAAGATGGCGCCGAGCCGGTCCATGGACTGGAATGTATCGGTTGTGGATACCGGCGCCGTCACCATGACGGGCGGCCGACTTTTGCGCCTTCGCGATTGGATCAAGAACGAAACCTTCATGGTCACTTACTCAGATGGCGTCGGAAATGTCGATATCGACGCGCTGATCAAGTTTCACAAATCGCACGGAAAGCTTGCGACCGTCACCGCCGTCCAACCGCCGGCCCGCTTCGGCAACCTTGAGCTTGACGGCGATAACGTAACTGCGTTTACGGAGAAAGTTCGCAAGCACGAGACTTGGATTAATGGCGGCTTTTTCGTCTTCGAGCCGGGGGTTCTTGATTATATTCCTGGTGACGCCGAACCGCTTGAGCACTCTCCGTTGACGCGCATTGCTGAGGATGGCGAGTTACGCGCGTTCAAACATAACGGTTTCTGGCATCCGATGGACACCGTTCGCGATCGCGACCATCTGAACAGCCTTTATGAATCCGGTGCAGCGCCGTGGCGCCAGTTTGATCGGACTCCGGATTAGTGACGGTTGCGGCCTGATAATTGTTGGTGTTTTTATGATCAGCGCGACGTCTTCACTGGATACGTTAAAAGGCCGCCGCGTCCTTGTGACCGGTCACACGGGTTTCAAGGGCGGATGGATGTGCCTTTGGTTGAAACGTTTGGGTGCTGACGTAACCGGTATCGCGCTGCCGCCCAAGGATGATCGCGACTTTTTCTACGCCGCTGGCGTCGAGGAATTCGTCGATCACCGTATTGGCGATATTCGCGACCCTGACGGCTTTGCGAAGATTGCAGAGGATATTGACGCCGACCTTGTGTTGCACATGGCGGCGCAACCGCTGGTCAGGCTTTCCTATGAAACGCCGGTCGATACATATCTCACAAATGTCGTCGGGACCGCTGTCGTGCTTGAGGCAGCGCGCAAAATGCCATCGCTGAAAGCGGCGATCGTCGTCACCAGCGACAAATGCTACGAGAACAATGAATGGGTTTGGGGCTATCGCGAGTCCGATCCCATGGGCGGCGCGGACCCCTACAGCTCGTCAAAAGGATGCACCGAGCTCGTCGCCAGCGCCTATCGTCGTTCGTTCTTCAGTGATGAGGCCGGGGCCGCGCTCGCGAGCGTTCGCGCCGGGAACGTGTTCGGCGGCGGCGATTGGTCGGCTGATCGGCTCATCCCCGACATTATGAAAGCCGCGATTGCCGGCGAAGCCGTCACCATCCGAAATCCGGCGAGCATTCGCCCCTGGCAACATGTGCTGGAACCGGTTTGGGGATATCTTCAACTCGCTGCGCGCCTTCTGGACGGCGATCGAGATTGCGCGGAAGGCTGGAATTTTGGACCGGATCCTGACGGGGTCGCCGATGTGGGCGCGCTCTCGGGTTTCGTGCAAGACGCTTGGGGCGGCGGCAAGCCAGAATTCAACTTTGGCGAACGCCAGGCGGGACCGCACGAAGCCCAGGTTCTGCGTCTCGACAGCACAAAAGCGAAGACCAGGCTTGGGTGGACGCCGCTACTTTCTATCGATAAGGCGATCGCGTTAACAGTGGACTGGTACAAAGCGTCCGCGTCGAAAGAGCGCGACATGCGCGCCTTCTCCTCTGATCAAATTGAGTTCTATACAAATCTTATCGATGAGGCGGCGTCAGCCGCCGCTTAAGGCAAATTAGCGATTAACTGGCGGGAAATGGGAACATGCGCGTAAATTATGGTCAAACGGTTCACGGCGAAGAGGAAATCGCCGCCGTTACGAAGGTCTTGCAGACGTCAACGCAAATGGGCGCGCATGTGCGCGAAATGCAGGAGAAAGTCTCCGCCCTCTTCGACAAAAAGCACGGCATCATGGTGAACTCCGGATCGTCGGCGAATTATCTGGCGATTGAAATCCTCAATCTGCCTGAAGGGTCAGAAGTCATTACCCCAGCGCTCACATTCGCAACAACCGTGGCGCCGCTCGTTCGCAATAATCTGCTCCCGTCCTTTGTCGATGTCGAGGAAGGCACTTACAATATTGACGCGAACGCCATTGAGCGGATGATCACTGATAATACGAAGGCTGTCATGATCCCATCGCTGATCGGCAACCTGGCCGACTGGGAAAAGATTAGGGAAGTCGCCGACGCCCATGGGTTGATCGTGGTTGAGGACAGCGCCGACACATTAGGCGCGACAATCAACGGAACCAGCACAGGCGCGCGGTCGCACATCAGCACCACAAGCTTTTACGGCTCGCATGTCATCAATTGCGCAGGCAATGGCGGCATGCTTTGCGTGAACACGGAAGAACATGCGCGCGAGGCGTTGTTGCTCCGGTCATGGGGACGTTCGTCGTCGCTCTTCCAGGAAGCAGCCACGTCCGAGGATATCAATAACCGTTTCGATATTAAGATCGGTGGGTTTGAATATGACCGCAAATTCGTATTCGAAGACCTAGGTTACAACGTGGAGCCGTCCGAAATGGGCGCCGCATTCGGTCTCGTACAACTCAAAAAGCTCGATAAGAACATTTCGGCGCGCGAACATAATTTCAATCGCCAGCTAAACTTCTTCAAAGAATATGAGGAATGGTTCGTGCTTCCACGGCAGCTTCCGAATTCACGCACTGGCTGGCTCGCCTTCCCGCTGACGATTCGCGAGGGCGCGCCGTTTACCCGCCGGGAGATGCAGATCTACCTTGAAAATCACGACATCCAAACGCGTGTCGTCTTTACCGGGAACATCCTTCGGCAACCGGCGATGAAAGACGTGGCCGCAAAAACGGACCCTGCAGGCTATCCGGAGTCAGATAAAGTTATGGGCGGCGGCGTGTTGCTTGCCTGTCATCACGGCCTTGACGAGGCGCAGCTCGATTACATGCATGAGACCTTCCGGTCGTTCGCAGCAAAACACTAGCGGCGCAACCTGGCGTCGCCGGCCCGTTTTAGGAGAGAGAGATGGACAAGTTAACCGAATGTCGCGCGTGCCTCACGTCCGACCCTTATCTATTCCTGCCGCTCGGCGACCATGCGCCAGCGCAAATGCTGATCCGTCCCGGTGAGCTGGACAAGGAGCAGCCGGCGTTTCCACTGAACACGCAGGTTTGTCTGAATTGCGGGCTCGTCCAGGTCGCTGATCAAATCCCGGAGGGCTTCTTCAAGCATTATCTCTACATCCCGTCCGGCGCCGCCACGATGCACAGTCACTTTGATGGATTGGCGAATGTCCTGACCGAGATCGCTGACGGCGACCTCATTGTCGATATTGGATGCAATGACGGTCTCTTGCTCGCAAAATGCAACAGCATTGGCGCCAAAACCCTTGGCGTCGATCCCGCAGAAAATATCGCTGAACTCGCACGCGAGAAAGGCGTCGACGTTCACGTGAGTTATTTTACACCTGACGAGGCGCGCTCACTGCGCGACAAGCACGGCCCTGCGAAAGCGATCGTCACCACGAACACGTTCAATCACATCGGCGATCTTCACACCTTTATGAAAGGGATCGTCACTCTCCTCGCCGACGACGGCTCCTTCGTGATCGAAGTGCCCCGCGCGCGCGAATATCTTCAGCATAATGAATTCGACAATATTTATCATGAGCACGTTTCAGAATTCAGCTTGTTATCGCTTGTGAAGCTCGGGGAATATTTCGACCTGGACGTCACCAATGTGCATCGCTTGCCGAATATCCATGGCGGCTCCATGCGCATATTCCTGACTCGCAAAGCGGCGAATTTTGAACGTCAGCCAATTGTTCAGGAAATGCTCGACGAGGAAGCTGATGCGGGCATGTTGAAGGCGGAAAGTTACGACGCGCTCGTTAAACGCGTTGACGCCATGGGCGAAGAATTGCGCGGAATTCTTGACGACTTCAAAGCACAAGGAAAGAAAATCGTTGGATATGGCGCGTCAGCGCGCGGCAATACGATCATCACTTATTACGGGATCGGCACGCAGTATCTGGATTTCCTCGTCGACAAAAATCCCCTTAAACATGACCATTATTCGCCAAACACGCGCATCCCGATCAAGCCGGTCGAGGCCATCGAAACTGAAAAACCTGATGTGCTTTTTGTCTTGGCGTGGAACTTCTTTGATGAGATCAAAGAGCAGCAAGCGGATTTTGTGAAGCGGGGCGGAAAATTCGTGGTGCCGCTTCCGACGCCAAGGGTCGTCTAGACGATCTCCGCAAAGGACCATGAATCATGGCCGATATACTGATAACCGGCGGCACTGGGTTTATCGGCTCCGAACTCGCAAAACGATTGGTCGAGCGTGGCGATCGCGTGCACATCTTAACCCGGCCAACAAGTTCGCTTGATCGCCTTCAAGGCGCGCCGGAAAAAGCACTCGTCACCCATAGCGTTGATATGGGCGACGCCGCCGCCCTCTCCGCCGGGCTAAGCGCCATCAATCCGCAGCGCGTGTTCCATTTAGCGTCGATGACGCGGCCGCCGACCACAATGACGCCTTTCGAACAGTCAATCGCATTCGAACAAGACGTCCTAAATCTCTTGCGCCTCGTGGAGGCGCTTGCGGCAATGAAGCGCCCGCCAGAAGCGTTCATCCGTGCAGGGACGCTCGCCGAATATGGCGCTGCACCGATACCTTATCGCGAGGAAGCGCGCGAACAGCCGCTAACCGGCTACGGCGCATCGATGGTATCGGGAACGCAGCACCTTTTCGCACTAAAGTCGCATTTGCCGTTTCCTGTAATTTCCGCGCGGTTGGCGCTCGTTTACGGGCCGAGACAATCCACCGGTTTTCTGATCCCCTTGATGATTGAACGCTGCCTCAAGGGCGAAACTGTTGTGCTCAGAAATCCTTCCGAGCAGCGGGATTTGATTTACATTGACGACGTCATTGACGCATTCGAGACGCTGAGCGCCGCCATGCCTTTGGAGACCGATATCATCAATATCTGCACTGGCGTCGCGCCGGCCATGGGCGATGTGGCGCGACTTGTCGCCGAAGCGGCCGACGCCGATCCGTCCCTGATACAAACCGGCGACGCGCTAGTGGCTGGCGGCGCAGCTCACTTGGTGGGATCGCCGGAACGCGCCCAATCCCTGCTCGGATGGCGAGCGCGCACGACAATTGAAAAAGGGATCCAAAAAACCGTCGCCCTGATCCGCGAACACCCTTCAACAGTTAAGGCCGCACAGTGACCCAATTAGATCGCAAGCTCATCTCCGTCCTCGTTCCCGCCTACAATGAGGAGTTAAATGTCGAGCGCGCCTACGCCGCTATCGTCGAAGCGTTCGAAGAGATTCCCGATTACGATTTTGAGATTATTTTCACCGACAACCATTCGACCGATCGAACGTTCGAGCTTCTGCAGGCGATCGCAGAAAAAGACAGCCGCGTGCGCGTTATCCGCTTTGCCCGAAACTACGGCTATCAGCGATCGCTGCTCGTTGCCTACAAGAATGCGCGCGGGGATTGTTCGGTCCAGATTGATTGCGACCTTCAAGATCCGCCTTCCTTGATCCCGCAAATGCTTGAGAAATGGAAGGAAGGACACGCCGTTGTCTACGGCATCCGCAAGTCGCTACAGGACTCACCCCTCGTCGCGGCGACGCGTAAACTATTCTATCGTTTCATTAGCGCGCTAAGCGATGATGATTTGCCGATCGACGCCGGCGAGTTTCGACTGGTTGACCGGCGCATCCTTGACGAGTTGCAAACTGTTGATGACACGTCGCCTTATTTGCGTGGCCTCATCAGTTCGATGGGTTTCTCGCAAGTGGGGTTTGAATATGATCGCCAGGCGCGCGTCGCCGGCGACAGCAAGTTCCCATTTAAGGCGATGTTAGCGCTCGCGGTCGACGGGGTCCTTAATCATTCGCTGGTGCCGCTCAGAGTCGCCTCGCTCGTCAGCCTTGTAATCGCAACGCTTACCTTCATTGTTATTTTTGTCTATTTAATGGGTAAACTATTGTTCGGACAGGACTGGCCAGCCGGCTTCGCCACGACCACTGTGTTGCTCCTCATGTCGATCATGTTGAACGCCATGTTCCTTGGTATTATCGGCGAATATTTAGGGCGGATTTTCATGCAGTCGAAGCGCCGTCCGGTGCCGATTGTGGAGTCGGCGCTCAATGTCGATCCGGTAACGCGGACAGAACGGGCCGCGCCGCCGGTCAAGTCATCCGTCGCAGCGGAATAAATGTCGCTGCTCCCTCAAAAATTGGTCGAGCGTGCGCCGGTGTTTCGTTTTATTGACAGCACCCTGCTGCGTTTCGGTTCCGTCGGCGCAATCACAACAAGCCTCGATTTCGCGGTCTTTACCGGCCTGACGAAAATCGCTGCGCTAGCGCCCGTTCCCGCGAATGTTCTCTCCTATTCCTGCGGGATCTTGTTGAGTTTCTTGCTTAATCAACGATGGACGTTTCGCACCCATGCGCACAAAAAAGGAAATGCGCTTCAAGGGGCGCAATTCGTAATCGCCAATCTCATCGGATTGACCCTCTCCTCGGCGATCGTTGGCGTATTTGTGATAATTTTACCGGATCTTTTTGCAAAACTTTTATCTATTCCGCTTGTTTTTGTTTGGAATTACATAGCCGCCCGGTTTTGGGTATTCAGACAGTAACGCTTTATTATCCACACGGATAAACTTCCGTAAATTTCCGTCATTTATTTTTGAGTAACTATATTACTCGCTATACCAATTATTTTTTCCAATAAAATCAATGTACTAGGTCGCGCTTGGCGCGACTTCGAAATTCATTATCAGAAATAATACCATAAATTCTGCCGTATTCCTTCATAGCCGCTTAGAAATTCTCCGCAAATATCGCCGCAAAGTGTGTGAGTTAGTTAGTTCGGAGCGTAATCATGATGCGGAAGTTTCTTCGCGCGGCGACAGCATGTGTATTTTGCATCGCCATTTCCTCGCCCGCCATCGCGCAGTCGTTACAGAATGTACAAATCGAAGACGCCGGCTCATCCGTCATCGGTGATCTCGCGATTGATCGGGCCGGTATATACGAATTCACGCTCCAGTCCGGCGCCGCCGCCAATGTAGAAATTAACGGCGCTCGCATTATCGACGCCGATAGCGCCGCCGGCAGCGGCACGGCCGCTCTCTCGCCCGGCGCCGTGTCAGTGATGATTGAAACCATGGACGGATCGCCCGCGCCGGGTTTGCAAATGGCGTTGCAGGGCGGAACGGACGTCATTCAGGTTTTTGGCGCTCCCGCGGCCCCAACTATTAATGTGCAGACCGAGCAAATAGCCGGACCCGTGCCGTTGCGCCAAGCGGCGTCAACTGCGTCAGCCATGCAAGCGGCTGGCCCCGCCCCGGCGCGGCAGGCGGCGACAACCGCAA
>CAWUIM010000090.1:0-10521 GCA_963922595.1 uncultured Parvularculaceae bacterium | reverse complement strand
TCGTGCCCGCCGCAAACTCCGAAACGGCGGGTTAAAACCCGCCCTACGAGCGATCGCAAGTTTCAACGCGCCGCCCTGGATCCTGACTTTCGTCAGGATGACGGAGAAATGGATAGCGTCCGAACAATACGCCACAGAGCAGTATCCGCTCCGCCGTACCCGGAGGTGTCCTTTTCATCCTTCGAGGCCGATCTGCGATCGGCGCCTCAGGATGAGGAGCGCGAAGCGTGTCTCGAAGGATGGTCGCATGACGCCCGTCCGTAAACGGATCATCCAGCCCTAGCGCAGGCGGGCGGCGATGCCGTCGAGCGTGGACGCAAGTGCGTCGCTGCGTTTCCCGGCGGTGAGACCGCGCGCCGATTTGGCGAGCGCCTTTAACTCAGCTGCAAGCGCCTTGTCAGCCTCGCCTTTTTCGATCTGCGCTTCCGAGCGCTCAAGGGCCCCGGAAAGATTGGCTTGCAGCGCTTCCGGCAACGCGCTGTCGCGGTTTAACTGATCCATATAGGCGCGGGCGACCACCGGATCCGCTGGCCAGGTGACGCGGAATTGCTGTTGCGGATTGAACGCCGCGCCCTGATTAGCGAGACGGGCGGCGGCGATTTCATTCGCTGTCAGATGATCGCTTTCTTCCAGCGCAAAAACGTCGAGACCGCGCGCAATCTCCGTGCCATAGATCTTGCCGTCATACCAATAGGTCGACCAATAGCCGCCGAGCACCAACACCTCTTCGTGCACCGGACCGCGGTCGAAATAGGCGATCTCCACCGGGTTTTCGGAGTCGGTGAAATCAATCACAGAGAGCCCGCCCTGATACCACGCCTGGACAAACAGATCGCGGCCCGGCACCGGCACCACGGCGCCGTTGTGCGCAACGCAATTTTCTTCTTCGGCCTGCGGGGCCGGCATTTTGTAATAGCTTTTGAATTCAAGCTTGCCGTCGATGATGTCGTAGATGGCGTCGGCGCCCCAGTCTTTCGGATCGGCCGCACGGCAGCGCGGTCGGCTGCCGCCGCCCCATTCGTCGGTGAACAGAACTTTGGTTCCGTCATTGTTGAATGTGGCTGAATGCCAATAGGCGAACCCTTTGTCGGTCACCGCATCGATGCGCTTCGGTTTGCGGGGATTTGAAATGTCGAAAATGATCCCGTTGCCGGAACAAGCGCCCGCGGCGAGGTTCGCTTCGGGAAAGACCGTAATATCGTGGCACTGATCGGTGCGGCGCGTTTCCTGGGTGTCGTCGCCATGATCGCCCCCTTGCCATAGACCGGCGAGGCGGCCGGTTTTCGGATCGGCGAACACGGCGGGGCTATCGATGATGCGCGCTTTTGACGGATCGGCGATCGGGATCTCTATCACGTCGATGCGGAAGAGCGCCGTGCGGTCGTCGCCGGCGGCGGACCTGACGCATCCGGCGAGTTCCTCTTCGTCACGAACCGAAGACGTGCCGGAATTATAGACGATCAGCTTGCCGTCTCTGCCGGGGCCGGAGACGATCGAATGGGTGTGCGAGCCACGGCAGGTCTGGACCTGACCCACCTGAACCGGCCTTTTGGGGTCGGCGATGTTGAAAATGCGAATGCCGCGGAACCGGTCGGGGCTCACATCTTCGCGCACGCCGTTGCGCCCGCAATCGACCCGCCCGCGCGTTTGCTCCACGGACATGATCAGGAGATCGCCGCTCACCGAGACGTCGCCCTGCCCGCCCGGGCAAACGACCGAACTCAGGAGAACGGGCGCGCCTTCTTCCGCAAGCTGATAAATATTGAAACCGTGATAGCTGCCGACGACGATCTTGTCGTCATAGAACGCCATGTCGGTATTGGAGAAACTCAAGAGCGGCGAACGCTCGCCCCACTCGGTGTCTTCGTTGCTCTGGTCTTCGCCCCGCGCTTCGTCTTTGTCGCGCTCCACAACCGGCGGCAATTCCGCGGGGTTTTCCGGATCGAAAAATCCGGCGGGCTTCGGCAGCGACGCGAGCAGCGTCAGGTTTTCAATGGCTTCGCCTGCGTCCCTGAACCCGGGGGCGAGGCCCGCGCGCGGATCGACCGACAAGCCGGCGAGGATCGCGTTCATGCGCCTGATTTCGGCTTTCTGGTCCGAAACAATGTCGTTGACAAATTCATAGAGCACCGGGTCATAGGCGGAGCCCGGCTGATCAAGCAGCGTTTCCACCATGGTGATGGCGCCTTCATGGTGGGTGATCATCAGCTTAAGGAACAAGGTATCGAACGCGGCGCCCTCAAGACCAGCAAGACGTTTCATATCCTCAGGGCTCGCCATGCCCATCATCTCCATGGACATGTGCGTCTTGGCTTTATGACCGCCTTCATGACCAGCGCCATGGCCCTCATGCGCCGCCGGGTCAGGCGCTTTTTCGCCGCGGGCGCGCAGCCAGTCCTGCATGAACTTGATTTCGTCCGCCTGCGACGCGTCGATGCGCCCGGCGATTTCACGCAAGCCCGGATTGTCGGCGCGGTCTTCAACAAGCGCGGCCAGCTGCGTCGCCTGATAATGGTGCGGGATCATGTCCTGCATGAAGCGAACGTCCGCCGGCGAATAGCTGTTCTTGGCGATCGCGACCGCCTCGTCCGCGGTGAGCGCGCGCGTTTCCTTACCCGGCGCGCCCGGCTGAACGATCGGCGCATCCTGTGGCGAGACTTGGGCCGCGGCTTGCGTTGCGAACGAGATTGCGAGCGCAAGCGATGAGACGCCCCACACGGCGGCGGATCGACGAGACTTTGAAACTAACATGATGGGCGCCCTCCAGCGTTTATCACCGCCGGAAAGGCGGCTTGGTTAGCGCGGAGTGTAGGCTTTGACCTGCGGTAAATCCAGCGGCTGGCGCGGAAGTGAATGGCGGAAATTCGTCGCGGGGAAGGGATCCCTTAAGCGGCGTCCTCGCCCACCAGGATTTCGCGTTTGCCAGCGTGGTTGGCCGCGGAAATCACGCCTTCGTCTTCCATGCGCTCGATGAGCGTGGCGGCGCGGTTGTACCCGATCTGGAGGCGGCGCTGCACATAAGACGTGGACGCCTTGCGGTCGCGCAGGACGACCGCCACAGCCTTGTCGTAGAGCGCGTCGCCGGAATTTGTGTTGCCGCCAATGTCGAACGCACCGCCGTCGCCGCCTTCTTCGTCGCGCATTTCGGTGACTTCCTGAATATAGTCTGGCTTGCCCTGTTTTTTCAGGAACTTTACGATCTTCTCCACTTCATCGTCGGAAACGAACGCGCCGTGGACGCGCTTGACGCGCCCGCCGCCGGCCATGTGCAGCATGTCGCCCATGCCGAGCAGTTGTTCGGCGCCCTGTTCGCCGAGGATAGTGCGGCTATCGATTTTCGAGGTCACCTGAAAACTGATCCGTGTAGGGAAGTTCGCCTTGATGGTGCCTGTAATCACGTCTACCGAGGGGCGCTGCGTCGCCATGATGAGGTGAATGCCGGCGGCGCGGGCCATCTGCGCCAGACGCTGGACCATGCCCTCAATGTCTTTGCCGGCGACCATCATGAGGTCCGCGACCTCGTCGATCACAACCACGATGAACGGCATCGGCTCATAATCAAGCTCTTCGGTTTCATAAACCGGCTCGCCGCTTTCCTCGTCGTATCCGGTGTGCACCGTACGCGACAGGGTCTCGCCATTTTCCTCCGCCTCGGCGATGCGCTGATTGAAACCTTCCATGTTGCGCACGCCGACCTTGGACATGCGCTTATAGCGCTCTTCCATCTCGCGGACCGTCCATTTTAGCGCCACCACCGCCTTGCGCGGATCGGTGACCACCGGCGCCAGCAGATGCGGGATGCCTTCATAGACCGAAAGCTCAAGCATTTTCGGGTCGATCATGATCAGCTTGCAATGGTCCGGAGACAGACGATACAGGAGCGACATGATCATCGTATTGATGCCGACCGATTTCCCCGACCCGGTGGTGCCGGCGATCAACAGATGAGGCATCTTGGCGAGATCGGCGAACGCGGGCTCGCCGCCGATGGCCTTGCCGAGGGCGAGCGTAAGCTCGCCGCGTGTGTTTTCATATTCGCTCGCGCCCAGAAGCTCGCGCAGGAAGACCATTTCCCGGTCCTGATTAGGCAACTCGATGCCGATGGCGTTGCGGCCGGGCACGACCGCGACCCGCGCCGCCACCGCCGACATGGACCGCGCGATATCGTCAGCAAGCCCGATCACCCGCGAGGATTTGACGCCCGCCGCCGGCTCCAGCTCATAGAGCGTGACCACGGGGCCGGGCCGAACATTGATGATCTCGCCGCGCACGCCGAAGTCGGAGAGCACATTCTCGAGCATGCGCGCATTTTGTTCGAGCGCTTCATCGGAGACGACTTTGCGGTTTTCAGGTTTGGCTTTGGCCAGCAGGTTGAGCGGCGGCAACTCGTAGGAGCCTGGCGCGAACACGGGGAGTTCAGGCTGCATCTCGCGCGCTTCGCGTTTTGACTTTTTCTTCTTGGAAGCTTTGCGGATGATGTTGCGCTTTCGGGCCGGCGCGACAAGCTCGGGCTCTTCAGCGTCTTCATCTTCCTCGTATTCATATTCCTCGTCAGCGTCCTCTTCATACCGGTCGTCGAGATCGCCTTCGGCCTCGCCAAGGGGACGGCCCCATTCGGCAAAGCGGTCTTCAACGAAAGCATGGGCGTCGTTGTAAAGCGCTTCCATAGCCCAGCGCGCGTCGGCCATGCGCTCGAACGTCAGCCCGCAAACAATCGCATAGGCGGGAACCGCGCCGGCGAGAAAGATGAGCCCGGCGAGCGCGCCGGCGAACGGCAAGCTGATTGCGCCAAGGGCGCCTGCAAGAAGACTGTGAACGCCCTCGCCCGCCGCGCCGCCGACGCCCGTTGCAAACGGCCAACTCACCGGGACCGGCAGGATTGAGGCGAACGCCGCCGCGGCCAGAAGCGCGACCGGAAAGAGCGCAAAACGCAGCCAGACATCGCGCGAGGTTTCCTCCGGCGCGCCATTCGCGACTGCGACCGCGCCCCAGATCGCCAGCGGCGCGATGAACGCCATGGCCGCGCCGCCAAAGAGCTGAAGGAGAAGATCGGCGACAACTGCGCCGAGGCCGCCGCCCCAGTTCGCCGCCGGCGCGCTCGTGGCGTTGTTAAGGCTCGGGTCGCTGATCGTGAAACTGAAAAGCGCCGCCGTTAACCATGCCGCTAACAGGATCAGCGCTGCGCCGCCGGAACGATGGGTCGCCGCACGCCGCCACGCATGGAAACGCTCGGTTATATTTGGTTCGTTACGGCGGCGTACTGATCGACGGGTCATGGCTGTTCGCGGCGGATTAAGAAACGAACGGCTAGTTTGCCATGGCGCAAAAGAAAAAGGGTTAACGCGCGTTAACCCTTTTTCGAATGCAGCAGTAATCAAATCGGGCTTAGCCGCTGGCGAACTCCGGATAGGCTTCGAGCCCCAACTCCGCCTTGTCGAGACCGAGGCTTTCATGTTCGTCGCTAGCGCGGATGCCAATCGTGAATTTGAGGGCGATCCACAGGAGCGCGCTGATCGCGGTGACGAAGACGCCCACCATGACGACGCCGAGAAGCTGGATCAGAATCGGCGCGTCGCTGTTGGTCCACGGCACAATCAATGTGCCCCAGATACCGCAGAAGAGATGGGCGGGAATCGCGCCCACAACATCGTCGATCTTGAACTTGTCGAGCAGCGGCACGGAAACCGTGACGATGACCCCGCCGACTGCGCCGATTAACACCGACTGCCAGATCACCGGCGCCAGCGGTTCGGCGGTGATCGACACAAGGCCGCCGATGGCGCCGTTCAACACAATCGTCAGATCGACTTTTCCGTACACGAAGCGGGTCATGATCAGGGCTGCGATCACGCCGCCGCAGGCCGCCATATTGGTGTTGACCATGATCTTGGCGACCGCGAGCGCATGCGGAACCGTGCCAAGCGCCAGTTGCGAGCCGCCATTGAAGCCGAACCAACCGAGCCACAAGATGAACGTGCCGAGCGTTGCGAGCGGCAGCGAAGATCCGGGGATCGGGGTGACGCGCCCGCCATCGAACCGGCCCTTACGCGGCCCGAGAATGACAGCGCCGGCGAGCGCGGCCCAGCCGCCGGTGGAGTGCACCAGCGTCGAGCCTGCAAAGTCAGAAAAGTCGCGGGCGTCGAGAAAGCCCTTCCCCCATTCCCATGAGGCGACAATCGGATAGATCAGCCCCGTGAGCACAGCGACGAAGATCAGAAACGGAAACAGCTTGATGCGTTCGGCGAGCGTGCCTGAGACGATTGACGCCGCCGTGGCGACGAACACCATCTGGAAAAACCAGTCGGAATAGGCGCCGTAGCCGAGCGTTACCGGGTCCTTGTCGTCGCCCTGATAGAAAAACTGAAAGGGGCTCAACAGATGTCCCGTGATCCCAGCGTTGGCGCCCGCATAGATCATATTGTACCCGATGAGCCAGACCATGATCCCCGCCACTGAAAAGAGGGCGATATTCTTTAGGCAGATGGTCGCGGCGTTCTTCGACCGCACGAGCCCCGCTTCCAGCATGCAGAAACCGGCGGCCATGAACATGACGACCATGCCGCTGATGAGAAACAGAACCGTGTTGAAAATGACGACGGAACTTTCGCTCGCCGCCTGCGGTTCGCCCGCATCTTGCGCAAGCGCGCCCGAGCAAAGGAACACGCCGGCCAAAGCGGCCAGTGATAAATATCTTTTTTTCATTTTTGATTTCCGTCGTTTAAAGCGCTTCCGCGCCGGTTTCGCCCGTTCTGACGCGCACCGCTTGCTGAAGGTCCAGAACAAAAATCTTGCCGTCGCCGATGGCGCCGGTTTTCGCCGCCTCAGCGATTGCGCTTACCGCCTCGCCCGCGATTTCAGCGCCCACAGCGATTTCAAGTTTCAGCTTCGGCACGAAATCAACTGTATATTCCGCGCCGC
Organism: uncultured Parvularculaceae bacterium; assembly: GCA_963922595.1. Taxonomy (GTDB): domain Bacteria; phylum Pseudomonadota; class Alphaproteobacteria; order Caulobacterales; family Parvularculaceae; genus JAJFFW01. Next base: position 3,603 of record CAWUIM010000090.1, on the reverse strand, counting down.
GATAAACTTCCTTGTGCCCCTTTTGACGGCCGAAGCCGCGCACCTCTGTGACGGTCACGCCCTGCACGCCCAGCGCCGTTAGTGCGCTGCGCACATCGTCGAGTTTTTGCGGTTTTATGATTGCAATGATCAGCTTCAATGCGCTTCTCCATGTCGTTACGACCAGTGTTTGCTATTGTCCCCGAAATTACAGCGTAAACGAATTGTTTTGCGACGCAACATCAAACTGTCGTCGAAATGTTGCATTTTTCGATCTATCTAGCAGAAACGAGCTATTCAAAGGCCGTGAATGCTACGATTTCTCTGTATTTCGACATTTTACGCTATTTCGGAATTTTCTGAAGAAAGACGCTTCGCAACTGCAGCATTGCGCTTGGGCCTGAACCGTAACCCTCGGCCTGCATTTGAAAAAGCGCCCATCCTTCAATCGATTCAGAAGCTCGCCGAGATCGCGAAGACCGCCGTGGCGCGCCCGATGCCGAAACGGTAGCCGGAATTGATCAGCGCAAAAGCCGCCGCTTCATCCTCGCCGATATCGGTGTCCACATAGGTGACCGACGCTTCAAGCGGACCAGGCAAATCAACGGCGACGCCGATGGACCAATCAAGAAATGTTCCGGTGGGCGAGGCGACCCAGCCGTTTGGACCAACGCCCGGATTGCCGTCCGAATAACCGAGATGAGCGCTGAAGCTGAGCGGCGTGTCGCCTAAATCAAAACCGGCGTCGCTGTAGATGTAGATATTGTCTTCATTATCGCCGTTGAGCGACAAGGCGCTTTGCGGGAAGGCGTAATTTGCGCCGAGCGTCACGTCGACGCCGCCGACATTCTTTCCGAGCGAGCCGTAAATTTCGCCGTAGCTTGTATTGGAAAGGCCCGCGGGAAAAACGTACCAGATCAGTCCGCCGTCGACGGCGAGACCACCCACATCGGCGGCGTACCCGGCGTAAAGATCGAGTTCGATGTTCGCCCCCTCAAACGTCCCCCACCCGGCGAGGTTTGACGCCCAGGTCCCGGCGTAGAAACCGCTCTTGTGCGCGACGTCAAAGCCGCCCTGCAGAGCGAAATTGTTTTCGGTCTGGGAGACGCCGCGAAAGCGGTAATCGCTGGCGATGGTGACATTGCCCGAGAATGTAAACGCCCCCGCCGTTTCGTCTTGCGCGTAAGCCGGCTTGGCCATGGCCAATGCGCCGCCGACCGTAAGCGATAGCAGCAATGCGCCCGCAGATTTTTGCATGATGATTTCCTTCCACTCAGTTCGATGCAGTGAAACGCGCCGGCGAACCGGCCGTTCAAGAAGCCGCGAAACTGACGAGTGTTGCTGCGATGCACAACAATAAATAGCGCAATATGACAGAATGAATCTTTTTTTGTGTCAAAAACGCCACAAATCGTTGTTTTATAGAATAATATACCAATTTGGGTGGATTCACTCTGTTGCGCTGCAATAGATTTTTGCAGCGCAACAACAGCATTTCTATTAACGCTTGGGCGCCGCTCAGCACGCCGTAAGCGGCTCAAATGGCGGCCGGATAATCGGGCCAATCGCCGCACGGGCGCGTTCCGCACTGGACCGAACGACGCCTGCGCCCGACATAGAAGTGTGATGACCAAGCAATCTTATGACATCGCCCTTGTCGGCGGCGGCCTGGCGGGCGGGCTCGCGGCCGTGACGCTTGCGCGGGCCGGGTTTTCCTGCGCGCTCATCGACGCGCAAGAACCGGCGCGCATGCGCGAAGCGGCGTTCGACGGCCGCACCACCGCTATCTCATACGCAAGCGCAAGGCTCTTTCGCCGCGTCGGCGTTTGGCGGGACTGCGCCGCAGAGGCGTCGCCGATCCACGATATTCTGGTTACGGACGGCCGCGCCAAGGGCCGCTTTCGTGACGGACATGTGGCGCCGTTTCATCTCCATTTCGACAGCCGCGACCTGGAAGACGACACGCCCCTTGGCTGGATTGTTGAAAACCGCACCTTACGCAACGCCCTTTACGACGCGATTGACGCTAACCCGGCGATCGATCTGATTGCGCCGGCGATGCGCACGCAGACGCATTTCCGCAAGGGCGAAGCGCAAATTGCATTGGCGGACGGACGCACCGTTAACGCCGCGCTCGTCATCGCCGCGGACGGCAAAAATTCGGGACTGCGCGCGGAAGCCGGCCTTAAAGCGAACCGCTGGCGTTACAATCAGCACGGCATTGTCGTCACCGTCGCCCATGAGAAACCGCATCTGGGCGTCGCGCAGGAATTCTTCCTGCCGTCCGGACCGTTTGCGATCCTGCCGATGACAGACGATGATGAGGGCCGCGCGCGCTCGTCGCTTGTATGGACGGAAAAAGACCGGACGGCCCCGGCGCTTATGGCGCTAGACGATGAGGCGTTCCTTCAACAATTGACCGACCGGTTCGGCGACTATCTCGGCGATCTGTCGCTTGCGGGGCCGCGCTTTTCTTATCCCCTTGCTTTTCATCTGTCCCAGGACTTTATCGCCACACGCCTTGCGCTTATCGGCGACGCTGCCCGCGCGATCCACCCGATCGCGGGCCAGGGCTACAATCTCGGCGTGAAAGACATCGCCGCCCTCGCCGCCGTCCTGGAAGGCGCGCGCGATGTGGGCCTTGATATTGGCGCGTTGACTGTCTTGCAGAAATATCAGCGCTGGCGGCGTTTTGATTCAACAATGCTGGCGCTCGGCACTGATGCGCTGAACCGGCTTTTCATGATCGATCATCCACCGCTCCGCGCGATCCGCTCCATCGGCATGGGCGTCGTCAATCAGATCAAACCGCTGAGAAAAACCTTTATGCGTCAGGCCGGCGCCGATCTCGGTAATCTGCCGCCGCTGATGCAGCCGGAGCGTTAGCCGCGCAAAATCATCTTGTCGCGGCGCGCCTCGACGCTTTCCAATTGCGACAGGAAACTCATACCCAGCAAGTTCACGCTGAGCTGGTCGTCGGGGAGAATATAGGCGTCGACGTCGCGCACCATCAGGCCGTCGATTTCAATCTCGTCAAGGAGAATGCGGGCGGCTTTCGTTATGCCGTTCGCGGTGCTCACAGGGGATGCGTAATCCTCTGTACGGGGAGTGACGCCCGCGCGCGCCGCGTCGGAAGCGCGCAACGCCACGTAAGCCGCACCGGTGTCGATCAGGAAATTCGTCGGATGAAGGTTCACCGCCGCCGTCACCCGAAATTGCCGGTCATATCCGGCCGTCAGATAAACCTCATTATGAAGCGCCGGACGCTCGCTCTCGGGAAGTCGCCTCGCCATTGCAACTGGCTCAACTGCTTGTAATTGAGGCGCAGGCGGATCAATGGGATAGGCGCGGTCAATGTAACGGATCGCGACAACCGCTGAGGTCACGCAAACCATTCCAAAAACCAATTCGAGCCGCATGCCCTTCCCCTCGGCGATCCTTGCCGGAGAGTTTGGCGCCCGCGTGGTTAAGAAAGCGGCCCGCGCATCGTTACAATATGAATGATCGGGGTGAAGGATCGGGTCCAACGGGCCTGGCGAACATTTAGAGCGCGCCGGCTAAACGCCGAGAACGTCCCGCATGGAATAGAGGCCCGGCGCGCGGCCATGGACCCAGCGCGCCGCC
>CAWUIM010000089.1:0-11265 GCA_963922595.1 uncultured Parvularculaceae bacterium | reverse complement strand
CCCGCCGACGCCTCGACTTTTTTCAAAGATCACCACCGCGCGCCCCGCCCGCACCAGAGCCGACGCGCAGGCGACGCCCGCAACGCCCGCGCCGATGATCGCTATACGGTCTTTATTGATCTCACTCACGGGGTCCCCTCGCCTACAATTGCGCCATGACTTTCTTGGCGCTTTTCAGATAGTCTTTTTTCTTGTCGCCGCCCATCCGGTCCCAGGTGCGATAGATCTGCGCCATGCGCGGATTGCCGCGCAGCGTTTTTTCATTCCGCACCAGAAAATCCCAATATAGCGGATTGAAGGGACAGGCGTCGTCGCCCGTTTTCTGCTTCACGTCATAGCGGCAGGTCTTACAATAGTCGGACATTTTATTGATGTAGTTGCCGCTGGCGGCGTAGGGCTTCGAACCGAGATAACCGCCGTCGGCAAATTGGCTCATGCCGATTACGTTCGGCGCCTCCACCCATTCATAGGCGTCGGCGTAGACCGCAAGATACCATTCGTGGACTTCGTGCGGATCGATCCCGGCGATCATGGCGAAATTGCCGGTGACCATGAGCCGCTGAATATGGTGGGCGTAGGCTTCCTCTTTGGTTTGCGTGATCGCTTCCTTCATGCAGAACATGTCGGTCTCGCCGGTCCAGTAAAAGTCCGGGAGCTTGCGCTTGGCTTTAAAGAAGTTTTTCTCCGTATACCCTGGCATTTCACGCCAATAGATGCCGCGCATATATTCGCGCCAGCCGATAATCTGGCGGATAAACCCTTCCGCCGCGTTCAGGGGCGCCGCGCCCGCCGCGTACGCTTTTTCAACGCGCTGGCAAACCTCAAGCGGGTCGAGAAGCCCGGCATTAATGTAGAGCGACAAAACCGAGTGATAGAGAAAGCGCTCGCCGGTCACCATCGCGTCCTGATAATCGCCGAAGGAAGCGAGCGCCTCATCGATGAAGGCGTCCAGCGCCGCCGCCGCCTGATCGGCGGTCACCGCGAACCAGAACGGTTCAAGGTCGCCGAAATGATCGGCGAAGCGCTCTTCCACCAGCACCAGAACTTCTTTGGTGATCGCATCCTTGCGCGCCTTTTTCGGGCTCGGCATGAAGAGATCGCCCTTGGCGGGTTTGCGGTTTTCCGCATCGAAGTTCCATTGACCGCCCATGGGGTCGCCCCCGTCCATGAGGAGGCCGGTCTTGCGGCGCATATCGCGGTAGAAATATTCCATCCGCAATTGCTTGCGGCCTTCGGCCCAGGCGGCGAACTCAGCGTGGCTGCAGATAAATCTGTCATCATCCGGAATATCGACCGCGACGCCGAACTGGTCAGACCACTCCTCTATCGCCGCCCTGACGCGGTACTCCCCAGGCTCGGTGACGATGATGCGTTTCGCCTTGGTGCGTTTCAGGGCCCGCTCAACCTCGCCGGTGAAAGAGCCTGTGTTTTTCTTGTCGTCGAGTTTTACGTAATCGACCGACCAGCCGTCTTTTTCGAGCGCCTTTGCGAAATGGCGCATGGCGGAAAAGAGAAACGCGATCTTCTTTTTGTGGTGGCGCACATAGGTCGCTTCTTCCGCGACCTCGACCATTAAAATCGTGGCGGTCTTTTTGTCGGCGGCCTTCAATGAAGAGAGCTTCGGGCTTAATTGATCGCCCAACACCAAAATTAGATCGCCCATGACCCGCGCATTCCGCCTTGCTTCAGGGCTTATACGTTAGCTGTCGCTGTTCGGGTTAGGCGGCGGATCACCGTTGGCGGGCTGATCTTCCTTCGTCTTGGTCTCTTCCTCGAGGGCCGCCTCTTTCATGAGGATTGTGCGTGCGTCGTTGATTTGTGCGGCGAGATAATCGGTGCCGCCCTTGTCAGGGTGCAATTGCGCGATGAGTTTTTTGTGGGCGCTGCGGATTTCATCGGCGCTGGCGCCGACGGCGACGCCGAGCACGGAGGCCGCCTCTTCTTTTTTCATGGCCGCTTTTAGCGGCGCCGCCGGTGGGCGCATCGCTTCGTCCTGGCGGATTTCATTGGCGCGCCATAATTCGATCCCCATGACGGCGCCGGCGGCGAGCATGGTCATGAAGGCGAGCGGCCACCATTTGGCGGCGAGCATGACGGCGATCAACGCGAGAAAGGCGACGCCTTTAAAAATGACGTCGTTGCGCCCGGCGCCGCCTGGCGCATCGCCCCGCGCCATCCGCAAGAGCAGCCACACGGCGGCCCCGGCGGCGACGAGAAGAGCGAGTAAACTGAAAATCACCGGGCGGCGCACCTTTCGATTGCGCCGCACTATGCCCCAATTCAGCGGCGCCTCAAACCCTTAGGCGCCCTCAGTCACGCCGTTCCACGAGATCCCATTTGTTGGCGTAGAGATCCTCAAAGACGGCAACCTTGCCGTAGGCTTCTGCGCGCGGGTTTTCCAGGAATTTTACGCCCTTATCGGTGAGACGCGCGAAGTCCCGGTCGAAATCATCGGTATAGAGAAAAAGAAAGACGCGCCCGCCCGTCTGGTCGCCGATCCGGTCTTGCTGTTCCGGCTTTGCGGCGCGCGCCAGGATCAGATCGGCGCCGCCGCCTGGCGGCGAGACCACAACCCACCGCTTTTGCGCGCTCAGTTCCGTATCTTCCTTCAGAGAAAAGCCGAGCGTGCCGGTGAACCAGCCGATCGCTTCGTCATAGTCGCGGACGATATACGCCATGGCGCCGAGACGCATGGGAGCCTCCCTTACGTGAAGATTGCGACGCTCTGGCGGCCGGCGATTGTCGCTTCGCCTTTCGTGTTCCAGACCAGCATGTCCTGACTGGAATAGCCTTCGCTCGCGTTTTCTGCGCGCGATTCCATCAACCACCAGCCGTCTTCGGTTTGCGGATGGTCGGTCAGCATATTGACGAGCCACGTGACCGAACTGATCGGGGCGGGTTCGGAAAACATCGGCATCATCGCCGGCGGCGGCATGTCGGCGAGCGCGAGGAGCGCCACAATGTCAGTGGCATTCTGATCTTTATGGCGCACCCAGATGAAATGATCGTGTTCAGTCGAATTGGATATGGGCCGCCCGCCTTTGGCGAGGAGGTTTTCGTAATTATCCGCAAAGGACGGGCCGAGGCCCGGCGGGATAAAGACCTCAGACTCCGCAATCGACGGCGCCTCGGGCGGCTCAATGAACGACTGGTCAAAGCGCGAGGGGCGCGCCGCGCCGAACGCGAAGACGCAGCGCGTGGCGAGGCCTTTCTCGCCATAGATGTCCGCGCCCGCAAAGGTCACCGACCGCCCGCACCGCAAGAGGCTGGGTTTAACCGTCACTTCGCCGCCGGCGGGCCCGATGAAAGAGATCTGCGCCGAACGCAACGGCGGCAAGTCGGGCAAGGCGCGGTGCGCCGCCTCCAGACAGAGGGCCGCCGACAGGCCGCCATATAGCGTGCGCCCCTGCATCCAGCTCGCAGGCACATCGCACACGAACGCGTCATCGCCGTTCGGCGTCATGCTCGCGATTAAGTCGGTGAATGTCGTCACGGATTGATTACCTTGATTGTCCATTTCTCGCGCAAGAACAGGAGATCGAAAACGATCGCCAACGCAAGGAGAATTAGCAGTGCGGTTCCATCAAACGCCCGTGACATTGCGAGTGCAGCCACTCCGAGAATTAAAGCTCCGCCGGCGCCAAACCGGACACGCGGCGCGATCTGCAGTGTGGCGCCCGCTTTGACGTTGGAAAGATCGAAGGGCGCGGACATATAGGGACCCGTCCGCACTTGTAGAAACCGACCTCCCGGCGGCACGTCCGCCGCGCCGTCCGCGCCATTCGGCAGGCGCAATATCTTTTCCCCATCGATGGAGATCGAAGCCAAATACATCCAGAAAACCGACGTTTTTATGCGATGGATAGTGATACGCATACCGGGCCAGGATCAATGCACGCGAGCTATTCAGACGCTTCCAACATGACCACGTCGCCGAAACCGAAATCGTTGAGACGCGCGGCTTGTGTCTCCGCGTCCCCGACCACGAGCCAGTCCATGGCGTCGGTGCGCAGATATTGCGCGGCGATTGATTTGAAATCGTCGAGCGTCATCGCTTCGATTCGCGCCGCGTTCTGCGCCTGAAAATCGTCCGGATAGCCATAAGCGCTGATCGCGCCGAGGACGCCGAGTTTGGCGTTCAGCGTTTCGTTTTGCAGCGCCTGGCCGCGCAGGAGCGCACCCTTTAGAACCGTGAGATCCTCATCGGTGAAGGTCGGGCCGTAGCCGCTGACGATATCGCGGATCAATTCCAGCGATTCCTTTGTGACGTTCGAGCGCACGCTGGTGTTGATGCGGAAGACGCCCCGGTCTTCGACGCCACTAAAGCCCGATCCGATGCCGTACGTATACCCCTTATTGACCCGCAGCTCAGTGTTGAGGCGCGAGGTGTAGATATCGCCGAGCAGGAAGTTCATGGCGTTCGCCAGCGGATAGTCCGGATCGGTGGCGGCGAGCGACGGGCGCTGAATGCGCAAGATGGACTGCTTGGCGCCCGGCACGTCGTAGAAATAGAGCGTCGATTTTTCGACCGCCTTTGCGAGCGGCAGAGAAACCGGCGCAGGGGCGAGCGTTGTCCAGCGCTCATTGAGCCCGGCGAAGGCTGACTTGACCGCCGCCTTGTCCACCATGCCGACAATGCGCAATTTGGCGTCAGCCGGTGCGTAATTTGCGTTGTAGAATGCTTTCAGATCGTCGAGCGTGACCGCCTCCAGTTTCTCTTTGGTGCCGTAGGCCATGTAACTGAAAATATGATCTTCCGGGTAGAGAAGTTTGGCCGCTTCGCGCGAAGCGATGGCGCCGGGCTCGCCCGCCGCCTGATCGATTTCGGTGAGCCGTTTGCGTTTCAGGAGATCGAATTCCTCCGCATCCCACCGCGGCTCAAGCAACATTTCCTCCACCAGCGCGATCGTCTTGTCAAAATTGCGTGCAATGGTGTCCCCGCTCACATAGGTCCCGAACTGACCGGCGGAAATAGAGATCGACGAGCCAAGCGCCTTGATCGCGTCTTCAAGCTCTGCGGTCGTCTTATTGGCGGTGCCCTTCTCCAAAAGATCGGCGGTCAGGCTCGCAACCGCAGGCTTGGCCGCATCGCCGCGTGACCGGCCCGCGTCAATGAAGAGCGAGAAATAGATGAGCGGCGTCTCATCGCTTTCAATGCCGTAGACGGAAACGCCGCCCACATAATCGTCGCGCCAGACCACAGGCGACGGCAAATCATAGGCGGCGCCAAAGGGCGGCTCCACCGTACGGTCAAAGGCCGATGGCGTGGGCTCGAATTCACGCACGCTCGGGTCGAACGCGACGTCGGCTTCCGCCCCCTGAACGATCGGCTCTTCCACCACATCCGCTTTTGTTGATCCCTCAAGCGCCAGCTCAAGCGCGCCTTTGGGAACAAAGCTCGTCGATAAATGCGGCTTGCCTTTGATGTAGGTCTCATAGACGCGCATCACGTCATCGGTCGTCACCGCCAGCAGGCGGTCAATATCCTTGGAGATGAAACCCGGATCGTCCGTGAAAAGATTATACTCGCCAAGCTGGATCGCCTTGCCGAGCGCGCTTTGCACCTGACCGTAGAACGAGACTTCAAGGCCCGCCTTGATCCGGTCGAGGTCCTCTTCGGAAATGCCGTTTTCTTCAAAGCGCGCAAAGCCTTTCTCGATCGCCGGGACAAGAGCGTCGAGATCCTCTCCAGCGTTGGCGCTCACGAACAGATAGAACTCGCCGGCCAGCTCTTTGGTGTAGCTGAAGGAGGAGACGCTAGAAGTTAGCTTTTCCTCGTCGATGAGCACTTCATTGAGCGGCGCGCGCTTACCGGATGAGAGATATTCCGACAGGACTTCCAGTGCGTAACTGTCCGGATGATATTGCTCCACAGCCGGCCAGACCATCGTGAGCTGCGGCACGGTGGCGAAATTGTCTTCATGGTAGAGCGATTGCGCCTGCGTCAGCGTCGCGGCGCGCGGCGTCAACGGCTCAATCGTTTCACCGCGGGGAATTTCGCCGAAATATTTCTCAACGAGCCGCTTTGCTTCGGCCACGTCGAAATCGCCGGAGATCGTCACGGTGACATTATTCGGCACATACCAACGGCGGTAGAAGTCCTTCACGTCCTGCAAGGTCGCCGCGTCGAGATCGGCGAGCGATCCGATTACCTGCCAATTATAGGGGTGGTCCTCCGGATACAGCGCTTTGTTGATGACATAAAAATTGTGCCCATAGGGTTGATTGTCGACGCGCTGGCGCTTTTCGTTTTTGACGACCTGTTTTTCATTGTCGACGACCGGCTGCGTCACCGTATTGATGAAATAGCCGAGCTTATCGGCTTCGGCCCAGATGATTTTTTCGAGCGCATCCGCCGGCACCGCTTGAAAATATTGCGTCATGTCGTGGGTCGTGAAGCCGTTCGTGCCCTCGCCGCCGATGCGCGTGTTCATTTCATCAAGGCCGCCATAGCCGAGATTTTCCGAATCGAGAAAAAGGAGGTGCTCGAACAAATGCGCAAATCCGGTGCGCCCTTCAATTTCGCGCGCCGATCCCACATGCGCCGCGAGATCAATGGCGACCACTGGGTCAGACCGGTCCACGTGCAGCACCACATCCAGCCCATTTTCCAGTGTGTATTTTTCGAAAGGAATGGAGAGCGTTGCGGCCGCTTGCGGCGCACCTGTCGCCTTATCGGCTCCCGGCTGATCGTTCTCGACCGAACAGGCGGCGGCGGAACATGCCAGCAAAGCGGCGGCGAAAAATTTATGAAGGCGCAACATGGTCTCTCCTGAAGGCGTCGTGACATTTGTCACATAATCGCATCTGAAAGGGCTTGTCTATTCTCTTCGCCGCAAATGAAAACCGGCGCTCGCAAGCGCCGGTTTCAATTGTGCGATTTGATTGTAACGCGCGGCTTATTCAGCGGGTGACAAGCTCGCCGCTGCGCTCATCACGTCCGCTTTTTTTTCCGTGGCCGCCGTGACTTCTGCGAGGGCCGCTTTCAGCGCATCGATGCGATGCTCATATTGGGTGTCCGCGGGCAGACAATGGTCCGCGTTAAGCCCGGCGAGGACGCGCTTAACCTCGTCGTTCATGCCCGTCACATAGACCGTCTTGTGGGCCTGACGCGCATCGCAGGCGATGGTCTCAACGGCGCGCGCCGCCGAGACGTCGATGAAGGGCACGCGCGAGAAGTCGAGAATGATCGCGCTTTGATGTTCCTTCACGCTCTCGCGCACCTGGTGGCCGACATCCGCCGCCGCGCCGAAGCTCAACGGTCCGCCGAAGTCGAACATGGTGATGCGGCCGCCGGCGTCTTTCAAGAGCGCACGTTCTTCTTCCGTGGTGACCCGCGGCTGCGCTTCGCCGAAGGCTTTCAACTGATCGTCCGCCATCTTTTTCACGAAAGCGAGCGCCGCGAGGACAACGCCTGCTGCAACAGCCGTGATCAGATCAACAAACACCGTCAGTCCAAGGACGAGCGCCATCAGCGCCAAATCCCAGCGCGGACCACGGTGTGCGTTCTTCAGGTAAGAAACGTCGATAATGTCGTAGCCAACCTTGACGAGAATGCCGGCCAGCACCGCATGCGGGATCTGCGAGGCGAGCGGCGACAGGCTGACGACCACCGCGAGCAGCACGAGCGAGTGCAACATGCCGGAAATGCGGGTCTGACCGCCGGTGCGAATGTTCACAACCGTTCGCATCGTCGCGCCGGCGCCCGGAATGGCGCCGAAGAGACCGGCGATGGAGTTGCCGATGCCCTGACCGATCAATTCCTTATCGGAATGGTGGCGCGTGCGGGTCATGTTGTCGGCCACAAGCGATGTGAGCAGACTATCGATCGCGCCGAGGACCGCGAGAATGAACGCCGCTTCCAATACGATAAGAAAGGTGTCTTGCGTGAAGGTCGGCATCACGAACGAAGGCAGCCCGGTCGGGATATCGCCGAGGATCGGCGCGCCCTTCAGGACGAGGCTCAACAGAGTGCCGATGATCAACGCCGCCAACGCGCCCGGCACCCATTTGCCAAGATTTTTCGGCCAGAAGAAAATTGTGACGAGACTAACAAGGCCGATGATCAACGCCGCCCAGTTCGGCGCCATAACGGCGCCAGGGATCGCGGTCAGCGCCGGGATAGTTCCGCCGCCGTCTGGCTCATGCCCGAAAAGCCTTGAGAGCTGCAGGGCGATAATGATCACGCCGATGCCGCTCATGAAGCCGGAAATCACCGGATACGGAACAAGCCGGATATATTGCCCCAATCGGAGTACGCCGAACAAAATCTGCAGGACGCCCGCGAGCACCACCGCGGAGAAGACAAGCGCGGGATTGCTGCTCAATGACGCAAAGACGCCGGCGAAGACAACGACCATCGGTCCTGTCGGACCAGAAATCTGCGAGCCGGTGCCGCCGAAAAGCGAGGCGAAAAAGCCTACAAAGATAGCGCCCCACAGACCAGCGATCGGGCCGGCGCCGGAGGCTTCGCCGAAGGCGAGCGCCAGCGGCAAGGCGACGATGCCGGCGGTCAGGCCGCCGAACACATCGCCCTTCATGTTTGAGGTGTCGAAATAGCCGTTCAAAAAGCCGGCCTTGGTTGTGTCTGACATAAGTGTCTCTCCTTGAACGGTTAAGCGGCGCAATCGCCGGTCGCAATTTTAGCGATTTCAGACGCATACCGATCGTTGACGGATTCAAATTTATTGTCGGCTTCGCAATAAGCGCGCACATCGCCGGTCTTGATGTCGTAGACCCATCCGTGCAGTTCCAGATCGCCTTTGGCGAGGCGCACGGCGACGGCGGGGTGCGTTTTCAGATGCTGCAATTGCAGGATGACATTTTGCTCCAGCAGCAAGTCCATCTTCTCCTGATCGGACGACGCGGACCCCGCTTCCTGAACGATCTGAACCGCAGCGCGCGAATAGCTCAGCCATTCTTTCACATGGGGCAGCGCGTCGAGGCCTTCCGGGTTCATGGCGCCTTTCATGGCGCCGCATTCGGTGTGTCCGCACACAACGATGTGCGGTACTTTCAAGGCGGCGACAGCGAATTCGATCGACGCGGTCATGCCGCCGGTATGGTTCGTATGCGGCGGCACGATATTGCCCGCATTCCGGCAAATGAAGAGCTCGCCCGGATCCGTTTGCGTGATCATCGCGGTTTCAATGCGTGAATCGGAACAGGTGATGAAAAGCGCCTCGGGCGATTGGCCCTGGCTCAGCTTTTCAAACAATTCCTTCTTCTGGGGATAGACCTCGTTCTGGAATTTTACGACACCAGCGGCGAAGTGGGGCATTAGGTTCTCTCCTTTTGGGCGTTAAGAAGCCGACGTCGTCCAAAGACGCCTGGCGTTTTTAATGACAGTCTTGTTGATTCCGGTGTTGCGGCCTTCGATGAAATCGACGCCCTCGACAATCCAACCTGCAATTTCCGGCTGGATGAGGGAATAGAGATGGCGCCGGCCGTCGCGCCGCTCGTCCACGAGCTTGTGCGCGCGCATGAGCGAAAGGTGCTGGGAGACGCGCGGCCCAGGCAGGTCCAAAGTCTTCGCCAGTGAATTGACGTCGCTCTCCCCGCCGCGCAGCTCTTCAATCAGGCGAATGCGATCGGGATGCGCGATCACCTTGAAAATCTCCGCCAGTTCTTTCGCAATGAGCTGTCGGCTCGGCATAGGCTTTCGTTCCCGTTGCGGTTGCGACCTTCGATAGCGACCCAGCCCGCGCAGGGCGAAACACAGCCGTTCACAAGGTCGTTATCAAATCTTCATATCTGCAAGTCTTTGCAGGCATAAGGATGCGCATCTAATTAGCTTTGAATACGTGAGAGTCAAGCGGATCGGATCAGTCCGCGGCTAACATTTTAGTGAGGCGGCGGGCTCCTCGAAAACCAAATGCCCAAAGGTGTGCTTACCACCGGTGGCGAGCGCAAGGGACACCGACCGCCTATAACAAATATCCCCAACCCCACCCTTCTGGGACTCCGACGTTTTTTCAGCTATGATCTCCCACCAAACGGGGATGTTGGGGTAAGCCGATGGCGAATGACGAGAAAAATGGCGGGGAGAGCGCGGGGTCCGGGCTGATCGCCCGTCTCGCCGGCCCTTTGCGCCGGCGGTTCGCGAGACCTTCGGCCGACTCGGCCGGGCCGCCGCCGGACCATCGGGCGACGCTCCTGCCCCTTTCGTTTGAAAGCGCCGCCCCGCGCGACCACGCCTCCATGGATGCAACCGGGGGGCGATACGGCCACGGGCGCGATCTGCCGTCCATGCTCCAGACAAGCGCCCGGCGAAACTCCGAGCGCATCAGCGAATTGGGCGATCTGGCGAATGGCGTCAAACGCACGCTCATCGCCCGCGCCAGCGCCGACACCAGTCAGGTGGCCGGCATGTTGCGGCTCTTCATCGCCGCCGCGTGGATCGCCATCGCCATTTACTTCCATCAGGCGCGCACCTCGGCGTTGATCGACGGCGCCGGGGTCACCAAGAGCGGGATGTCGGTCGCCGACGCGTCGACGATCGCTTCCACCTTCTTCACCCTCGGCGGCGCCGGCGGTCTCGCCGCGATTGCGCTCTTAATGTTGGTGATTGCGCGGGCGATCTCGTTGAAGGCCGACATCCAGTCGAAGTCGCAGAACTTCGGCCTGCGCGTCGCGCAGATGTTGAAAGATTATGACGCGCGCCTCAAAGACCATCGCGACGCCCTCGCCGACAAGGGCCGCTCCGACGACAGCGTGGCGGCGGAAGTCTCCGAAGCGCATGTGACCGCGCAAGAAGCGATGCTTCTTTATGAAGACGTCTCTTTTCTCGCCGATGCGCGCGCCGCCGACAGCGACGAACAAATGCGCGGCGCGGTCGATACTTATCGCGACTATCTTTCCGGATCGGGCGGCGGGGCCGCGGGCGCCGTCAGCGCCGCCTGGACCGAAGGGCTTGGGCTCGGCGCCCTCATCGGCGCGCTTGCGGGCGGCGGGTTCGGCTTTTCGCTTCTTCTAAATGTCAGCGGTTATTCGGCGGCGGAAGTTCTGGAGCGGCTCGATTTTGAAATCATCAGCGGCTTTGAACAATACCCGGGGCTTCTGTTTGCGATTGTGGGCGGGGCGACGGCCTTTCTCCTCGCCGGGGTTTTGGCCGGCGCGCTCTCCAATCTCGCCTTTGCGCCCGACCGCCGCGATCGTCTGCGCGAATCGCTGAACGAGATTCGCGGCGCCGTCACCGGCGAGAACGCGCCGCGCGCCGCCGATATTGCGCGCGAGCGTGCCATTCGCGAGGCTGAAATTGCCCGT
>CAWUIM010000088.1:0-11376 GCA_963922595.1 uncultured Parvularculaceae bacterium | reverse complement strand
CCCGTGAGCGCAGCCGGTTCGCGATAGATCCATAGTCTCTCGCCGTGAAGTTCCATAAGGGCGCCGCCGAGGCTCGCCGCGGCCCCGTCCGCAAGCCGCGCGAACGCGTCAGTGACGCTTTCAAGGGCCGGCGCACGATCCGATCCGCTGACAGCGTAGATCAGTTGTTGCAGCAGAATATCCGCATGCGGCGCAGCGCACACCGACCTCTTCACCGACGCCCCGCCCCAGCGATGAAAAACGCCGCCGCCATGATTGAAAAGATCATTCCGAAGCGTGGCGCGATGCGCGCTTGCGGCGCGCATATTGTGCGCGGTCGTGACAAGTGCGTGCTGCGTCAGGATGCCTTGCTCTTCGAGCGCTGCAAGCAGGGCGCGGACATTGACGCGCTCATATGTGGGATCGTCATTGCTCGGATCAGAAACAAACGTCTGCCCGCGGGACTTAAGAAACGCCACGAGGGCGCCGCGGCGCGCATTCAGGAGCGGGCGAAGAAGCTTGACGGGCGCGCCGGCGCCGTTGGCGATGGTCGTGACGGGCGCCATAGCCGATAGACCTTGAGCGCCGCTTCCGCGCATCAGCCGCATAAAGACGGTTTCAGCCTGATCATCGCCCGTATGCGCTGTCAGAATTGCGCCAGCGCCCGCCTCAAGGGCCGCGTCGCACAAAAGCCGGTAGCGGGCCGTGCGCGCCGCCTCTTGAACGCCGCTCGCCGGTTTGGGGCCGTTCCATTTGAGGGTTTCGTGCGGCACATCAAGCGCCGCGCACCAGTGCGCCGCCTTGAGAGCTTCGTCGGCGCTTTCTATGCGCAAGCCGTGATCGACGGTGAAGGCTGAGATTGTTCGCCCGCTCGCGCGCGCATAGTCAGCGGCCAGATGAAGGAGCGCCATGGAGTCGGCGCCGCCTGAGACTGCGATCGCCAATGATGAAGGCGGTGAACACTCATCACACCAGGCGGCGAACGCCGCCTCTGTCACCGGGTGATCGTTGCCGATGCTAGACAGCGCCTAGGAACACTGAATGCGCGCCATCTCGATATTGGCGCGATCCATCACCGGCGGCGCAGCGTTCGGAAACTTGCCGCGCATGGTCTTGAAGACCTTGCAGGCCTCGGTGTTCTTTTCCAGACGCGCGAACGACGTGCCTAGCTTCAGATAAGCTTCCGCCGCACGCGGATCGTTCGGGTAATTGCGAATATGCGCAATGAAGGCGTCAGCCGCATCTGCGTTTGCGCCCGTGGCGAGATAAATCTCTCCAAGCCGGAACTGCGCATCCGCTGTCTGCGGACTATTGGGGAAGGCCTGGACGTAGCCCTCAAAAGCGGCGCGAGCGCTATCATAGTCGCCGCGCAGCAAAAAACCGGAGGCGTAGTCGAAGGCGGCCGCCGGATCGCCCGGCAGCGAGACGGCCGTCGCCGCGCTTGCAGCGCCGCCTGCAGCCGTGATCTGATCCGCAATCGGATCGCCGCCGGTGAGCGGCGTGGGCCCGCCTGGTGCTGCCGCGGCGGACGCCGCCGGATCATTGGCGAGCACGCCCGACACCGCGTCGAGACGCGCATTCGCCTGATCGAGCTGGAAGGTCAGTTTCTCAACGAGGCCGGTCAAATCCTGCACCTGGCGCTCTAGCTGGTTGATACGAACGGCTGAATTGTCTGCAGCGGCCCGCGCTTGCAGCTCGGCTACCGTCTTTTCAAGGGCCGTCACCCGGTCCTTTGTGCCCGCAGCCGCAGGCGCGGACGCCATGCTGATCGCGAGCGCGCCCAACGCGAAAATAGAAAGAGAGCGGTTCATCATCATCGCCTTTCAAAAAACCCTGGCGCCCTACTACGCCGACATCATCGGCCCGAAATTATCCCGACATCATTCCGGATAGCACGCCCGCCCACCATACTACCTATCGATCCAGAAAGACCAAACTAAGGCGTAAAATTGGACCTTCGCCTTAAAATTCAAGCGATTCCCGGAAAAAGAAAAAACGCGCCGAATGAAAAATCCGGCGCGTTTCCCAAAGGAATCCGAAAAACTTAGGACCCTGCGCCGCTCGTAATTGTCGTCGTCGCATTGCGGTTGACCGACCACGCGTCTTCGGTCGAGCGCGGATCGATCGGGCGCTCCTTACCGTAGGACACTGTCGTAATACGCGAGCCGTCAACGCCAAGGCTGGCGAGATAAGAGCGCGCCGCTTCCGCACGGCGCGCGCCGAGGGCGAGGTTGTATTCGCGCGTACCGCGTTCGTCGCAATTGCCCGCGACCAGAAGGCGCGTGTCCGGATATTCCTTCATCCAGGCAGCCTGACGCGCGAGCGTCGCCTGCGCCTGCGGCGTCAGCGTGTACTGATTATAACCGAAGAAAACGCGGTGACCCGCGTTTTGTTCCAAATCTTCCTGAGACCCCGGAACCGGACCGCTTGGCCCTGCGCCAGCGCCCGTGGCTGCGCCGTCGCCGGCGACCACATCTGGTCCGTCAGTCGTCGCACATGCCGAGAGCAGCACCACCGATCCTGCAATACCCGCTAATTTCAAAACCAGTTTCGTGTCCATGACGTGTTTGCTCCACTTCGCCTTTTTTAACTGGGCTATGCGAGCGCGCCCCCGCGATCAGCCCCTCAAACTCATGGCACCCGCAGACTGCAGACGCCCCATTCCCAACGATGTCGCCCCTTATATCAGTCGTTTAGACTAATAGTGTGACGTTTCGATTGTATATCGGTTAAGTCGAAAATTTTAACCAACATTCGGACCGTAACTGCGCCCGACCGATCTATCAAGCATGGCTGTTACGGTTCGAAAATGAATTTTCGTTTACCGCACAACGCTAACGTGTTGTTTTTTCTACGGCAAAGGCGGCGACCATGCGGGGTCCGACGCATCGCCCGGGGTTCGCACCCGCCGCAAATTCCGTCCGGTCAGGTCCACGGACCACAAGGATGTCGATCCGCCGGAGCCGTTCCGGTTCGTCGGGGTCTGGCGATAGAACATGATCACCCGGCCGTTGGGCGCCCAGGTCGGGCCTTCCTCAAGAAAGCTTTCGGTCAGGAGGCGCTCGCCCCGCCCGTCCGGACGAATGACGCCGATATAAAACCGTCCCTTATATTGGCGGGTGAAGGCGATGAGATCGCCGCGCGGGCTCCACACCGGCGTTTGATAGCGCCCCTCACCGAAGGTGATGCGTTTTTGGTCGGAACCGTCTGCGTTCATCACATAGATCTGTTGCGAGCCGCCGCGATCTGACGTGAACGCGATCCGCCGGCCGTCGGGCGACATTGTCGGCGAGGTGTCGATCGCCAGATTATCGGTCAGCCGCGTCAATTGCCGCGTCGCCAATTCCATTTTGAAAACGTCTGAATTGCCGCGTCGCTCCATCGCCATAATCACTTCCGTGCCGTCGGGCGAGAAACGCGGCGCAAAGGACATGCCCCGGAATGTGCCGAGGCGCTCTTCTTCACCGGACTCGATATTGAAGAGGCGCACTTGTCCCGGACGATCGTCGAACAGCGCCATATAAGTGATTTGCTGCTGCGTCGGAGAAAAACGCGGCGTCAGCACCTGATAATTCAAATTCTCGGTCAGGATCGTCGGGTTGGCGCCGTCCTGATCCATGATCATCAAACGCTTGTCGCGATTTTCTTTCGGCCCGGTTTCATGAACGAAGACGATGCGGGTGTCGAAATATCCTTCTTCGCCAGTGAGCGATTTATAAACGAAATCAGCAACCTTATGGGCGGCGCGGCGCCAATTGTCCGCAGGCGTTTTAAACGCCACCGCGCCAAGCTGCTCGTTGGAAAAGACGTCCCAGACGCGCGTCGCCACCTCGATGCGGCCGTCTCCAAGCTCCGTCACTTCGCCGACCACGAGCACTTGCGCGTTGATCAACCGCCAGTCCGCAAATTTCGGGCGCACATTGACCGTATCGAGATTTTCAATGTAGGCCCGCTGATCGATCACCGCGAAGAGGCCGGAGCGATCAAGGTCTGACATCACAACGCCCGTGATATCGCGGCCAAGATTGGCGATCTGATCATCGCGGGCTAGAAAATTCGGCACGGCGACCGGCATGGGGTCCACATTGCCTTGCGTGATGTCGATGCGCACGCGGGCCTCTGCGCCGGGGGCGCTCGCCGCCATCACGGCGATCAGAACGCCGACAATAATCTGAAGGGATTTCATCATCACTTTGCTCTCACTTCTGCGCTTATGATGCTAACGCGTTTCGCCCCGCGCCATGGAAGTTTTCCAGTTAAAATCCGGCCATCTCGGCAGGGTTGAAGTTAAATTCGATTTCTTTCCAGGTCTCATATGTATCCTGCGACAGGAAATCATAGGGAGCGCATTTCAGAACGGCATTTATCGCCTCTCGCTCTGCGACTTTCCAAAAGCGGTTTCCTGATAGGTTGATTTGAGTCTGATTTAACACTCTTGGCGCCGACACTAGAGAGCCGTCACAATTCAACTGGAACTCGACACGAACCACGAGCTTTTCCGGTTCCGGCGCGCCAATGAGCGATGTGGATGTCCAGCAACGAACCATGGCCGCTTTCATCTTCGCCGTCTCGCTTGCCGTTAAGCGGTCGCCGGCGCCGACCCTTCTGCGGGCCTGATCGGCGACTTCCGCGACCTCCGAGGGCGCGCCTGCGTCAGTGGGGGTATTCTCGCGTTCTTTATCCACGAGCTTCGACAGCGCATCGAAATCAAGTTCATCCGTTACCGGCTCTTTCTTTTTGACGGGCGGCTTCGGCTCAGGCTTCGGCGGTTCCGGTTCGGGCTCCGGTTCAGGCTCGACCGGTTCGGGTTCAGGCTCGGGCTCCGGTTCGACGGGCTCAGGTTCAGGCTCTGGTTCAGACGCCGGCTCCGGTTCAGACGCCGGCGCGGGTTCTTCCTCGATCACTTCTTCCGCAGGCGGATCAGGCTCCGGCTCTTCAACCGGTTCCGGCTCCGGAAGCGCCGCCGGCACGCTCGTCAACTCCGCGATTTCCGCTTCCGACAAAATTTCAATCGGCACGTAAGGTTCAGGCGATACGTCCGGACGCCATCCCTCCGGCAGGGAGAGAAACGCCAGTCCCACAATACAGGCGTGGAACAGAATTGAGACGAGAGCACCGAAACGCATGGAGAGGAAAGGGCCTTTCCTGTTGGCCGATTGATCCGCTTATTCTTGTTCCGTCAGCAGACCGATCTGACGAAAGCCTGCGGAATTAATCCGGCCCATAACTTTCACGACCTCGCCGTACGACCGTGACTGGTCGCCGCGAATAAATATCCGCTGGTCGTAGCCCGCCGTTGCGATCGCTTCGAGGCGCGGGATCAAATCGTCAATTTCGACGACTGTGTCTTCCACATAAATTGTGCCGTCAGCCGCAACGGTCACGGTCAGGGGCTCGCCCTGATCCTGGATTGGTTTCGCCGCCGTTTCCGGCAGATCCACCGCAACGCCGACAGACAAAAGCGGCGCGGCGACCATGAACACGATTAAGAGCACCAGCATGACGTCCACGAACGGCGTCACATTGATTTCCGACATGGGACGGACGCGGCCCGGCGCGTGCCGGCCGCCGCCGTTTAACATGGCGCCCATTACTTCGACCTCTCATCGAGCTGGCGCGAGAGGATGGCGGAAAACTCGTCAGCAAAGCCGGTAAGACGCACCGCGTAGGAGTTCAGCGCCGCTGAATAGCGGTTATAGCCGACCACGGCGGGGATCGCCGCGAGGAGGCCGAGCGCCGTTGCAAAAAGCGCCTCGGCGATGCCGGGCGCCACAACGGCGAGGTTCGTGTCCTTGGTGGCGGCGATCGCCTGGAACGCGTTCATGATGCCCCACACTGTGCCGAGAAGGCCCACAAACGGCGCCGCGGAACCGACGGTCGCCAGAAAACCGAGATTTTTCTCCGCGCCTTCAAGCTCGCGCGCAACAGCCACATTCATCACCTTGTCTATGCGCTCGCGCGCCCCGGCGACCAAGGCGTCCGTGCGGCCCGCGCCCTTCGCGCGCGTCCACTCGCCCATGCCGGCTGAAAAGACCCGCGCCATCGGGTGGTCAGTCTTGTCGCCCAGTTTGCGGTGCAGCTCGTCGAGCGGCTTGCCGGACCAGAACTGGTCTTCGAAGCGGCGGGCCTTGCGTTTCAGGCGCCCGAACAACATCGACTTGTCGATGATGATGGCCCACGACCAGACCGAGGCGATCACCAGGATCGCCATCACCGTCTTCACAACCCAGTCGGCGCGCCAGAAGAGATTGATCAGGCTGAATTCACCGCCGAGATCCTGCGTTAACGCTACATTCGTCACCGCCGCCGTTGCGACTGCTAATTCCATGATTTTTGACCCCTCAAGGCTTGCCCCGGTAATCCGCCGATCCGGGCTCTTGAACACACTTCATTTCGTCGCGCCGCACACTGCACCGCGGGTACTACCCTATGGTTAACATCCATGGCCGCCATGGGGTATCCCCATCGCTGTGATTTTATCGCAGAAAATTGAGGCGATCCGAGGGCCCGGAAAAGGCCGCGGGCGCTCAGATGGCGAGAAATTAATCCGCTTCGCGGCCGGCGTCGCCCAGCCGAGCACTCAGGATTGCGGAGCCGTCATTTGACAATCGCTCACAGATTTTGACGGTGGACACTTAAAACACCGCCAAATTCTGAAGCTTCTAATTGTTTGGGATAGAACCACGAAGCGCGTTTGCGCGCGTTTCATCAGTATACTCACGCGAACGCCGCGCTCGTTCCTCGCGTTCTCGAACCGTCAGGCATTCTTTTTTGCCAAACCGTGAACCCGTTATTTGAACGGTTTTACAAACAACGCGGTCCTTATCGTCGTCGCTTGATTGTTCCGCCGCCGCAGTCTGTTGCGGACTGCCAGCGTCGGCCTCTCCGTTCGCCGGTTCCGCTGCAACTGTAGCCGGTTCAACTGCGGTTAGGTTGTCCGAAGCGCCATCGGTTGCGCACGCGCTCAATCCAAGAATTAACACTGGAAGTCCAAAGATTTTTAGAGTTCGCATTTTATCCACCCCTCATGTGACAAAAGCAGTCTAATCGACGGGCGCTTCCGCCACAAGTGTATTGCGTCACTGACCCCTCTCGATACAGACAATAAGAATTTGATGATTTAAATTTATGATAATTGCTCAAGAATATCGCTCGGAACGCGGCACGGGGCGCCGTCCGCTGTTAGGCAAACGGCCTCCACGTCGGCGCATGCGAGCCGATCCTCTTGCCGCCAGATTTCCTGGGCGAGCGCCATCCGCGCGCCGCGTACGGCTTTAAATTGCGTGCGCACTTGCAGATCGTCATCGATACGCGCGGGCGCCAGCCATTCGGTCGTCATCTTACGAACAGCGAACACAAGCGGTTGTTCGCGCGCAAGTAAGTCTGTATGCGTCACGCCGCACTGACGCAGAGCGTCGGATCGCCCCCGTTCGAAGAACTTCAGATAATTTGCGTGATAGACGATGCCCGAAAAATCCGTGTCTTCGTAATAGACGCGTAACTGCAGGGTGAAAGTTTTGCCAGTGACCATGGCGCGTGGTGTAAGCCGGCCGCCGAGATCACGCAATTCTCATGTTCATCATTGGCCCGGCGTCATCGCGCCGGGCCGTTGTTCGCGGGCCAGCCTATTCGCTCTTGCCGCGCTTGTCTTTTTTCTTGGAATATTCGGCCTTTTGCGCCGCCTTCGCTTCCGCCAGCGTCAACACGCCGTCATCGCCGCTCATTTCAGAAAAAGCAGCGCGCGCTTTTTCCGTTTTATAAGCGAGATATTCCGCTTCCGTGACGCCGCCGTCGCCATTGGCGTCAATGGCGGAGAACTTCGCCTCCATCTTCGCTTCCCATTTGTCGCCGGCGAGCGCGCCGGTCGCTGTCAGGGTCGCCACGCTAAGGATAGCGGTTGTGAGTTTTAGCTTGTTCATGAGGTCAATTTCCTTCGCTGAAAAACGCCCCGCCTTCGTTGCGGCGGGACAACAACGCGCCCCGGCTGCCGGAAAACTACGAGAACGCTCCAGCGTCCGAAAACCAGGCTAACGGCGCTGCGACAATTGTCGAATCTCATGCGATGAAAAGACGATTACAGACGACCAGCCGTTCTAGGTTTCAGGGCCAGTCGTAGATCAGCATGTTCCCGAGGAGCGTCTCGCCGCCGGATTCCGACACCACCAGGAGCGCGCCCATCCCCACCGAGAACAGCGTCCAGACGAAGCCAAAGATCACAAGGAAAATGATCGATCGGTTCACCCCGTGCGACAACGCCGTGCGCGACGGATTTTCCGGATCATATCGCACCGCGAGCTTGGTGCGGATCGGCAAGGCGTCATAGATTTTGCGGTGAAAGGTACGCCCGCTGCTGCCGGAATAGCCGAAGGCGACGCGGTCGCCGGTATACGATTGACCGTTGACGGAATATTCGTAGGTGACTTTCGTACGATAGGTCGTCCCGTCTTCGTCAGAATTCACCACAAAGTCCGAGGCGACGATTTCGCCGGGCATCGTCGGCCACGTGGCGGCCTGTTTGGCGAAGTGATAAGACCGGCCCGCGAAAAAAAGGATCGCAACGCCGATCGACACAAAGATTCCGATGAACACTACTCCGACGATTGGCGCCCCGTTCATGTCAGCCCCCTTTCCATCTCCGATGACAGAGATATGGTGAGTCTAGCGCTGAATTCCTAAGGGTGGGTGTTTGAATTCTTTATGACAGCGTTAACGAGGCCTTACTGATCCGTAAACAGATCAGCACCGGCGCCCTTCGGCGCTTCGAGCCCTAAATGTTTCCATGCGGTCGCCGACAAAAGGCGTCCGCGCGGCGTGCGCTGGATCAAGCCCTGCTGCAACAGGAACGGTTCCACAACGTCTTCAACCGCATCGCGCGCTTCCGCGAGGGAGGCCGCGATTGTCTCAACGCCCACCGGCCCGCCGCCAAAGTGATCCGCGATCAGGCGCAGATAACGCCGGTCAAGAGGGTCAAGGCCGAGCGCATCAATTTCCAGACGCTTCAGCGCACGGTCGGCGACGCCAGCGTCGATGATCTCGGCGCCCTCCACGGTCGCAACATCGCGCACCCGGCGCAGCAGACGCCCAGCCACACGCGGCGTACCGCGCGACCGGCGCGCCACTTCCATCGCGCCGTCTTCCGACATCGCCGCTTCCAATTTCGCCGCGCCGCGCCGCACGATCCGCATGAGGTCCGTATCGGAATAAAAATTCAAGCGCACCGGAATGCCGAAGCGGTCGAGCAGTGGTTTCGCCAGAAGCCCGGAGCGCGTGGTGGCGCCGATCAGCGTAAAGCGCGGCAGGTCGATCTTCACGGACCGCGCCGCCGGCCCCTCGCCGATCATCAGGTCGAGGGCGTAATCCTCCATCGCCGGATAGAGCACTTCTTCAACGGCGGGCGTCAGCCGGTGAATTTCGTCAATGAACAGAACGTCATTGGGTTCAAGATTGGTGAGAAGCGCCGCGAGATCGCCTGGTTTCGTGATCACCGGCCCGGAGGTGGACCGGAACGCCACACCAAGCTCGTTGGCGACAATCTGCGCAAGGGTCGTCTTGCCGAGACCGGGCGGGCCGTGAAAGAGCACATGGTCAAGCGCCTCGCCGCGCGCCCGCGCCGCCTGCACGAAGACGCGCAGATTATCTTTCGCCTGGCGCTGCCCAACGAAGTCATCAAGCGCTTTCGGACGCAACGCCGCATCTGCGTCCTCCGGCTTGCGGTCGGGTTCGATGAGACGGTCGGTGTCGAAGGCGGGATCAGCCACGATCTTCCCTTTTAGCAACCACAATGTCTTCTAAGCGCTTAAAAAACGCCTCGTTCTGCGCCTCGACCCATTCCCGTTGCTTTTTTGCTCGCCGAGAACTGAACCAAAAATAGGCGAAAACGAGCCCGCCACCGATCACCCATGGCATCACTGAGTAAACAATATAAGCCCCATACTGAGCATCCAGATCGCCAGTTGTGGATGAATAAGGAAAGTACCTAACAAAGTTAACCTCTGCGCCGGAGGCGACCAGCTGGTCCGCGAGCTTTAAGTCCGCCGAAACACGCGTACTGAATTTCTCCCCTTGCGCAGTTTCTAGGGACATCCAGTGACCGCTCAGTGCGATCGTGGCGCTCGTAATTTGCCTTTCCTCAATCATCCGCTTCAATCGCGAATAGTTGACCTCCACGTGGCCTTGGAGGTCATTTGGAACTGCAGAATTCGTGGCGCCAATCGGTAGATAATTCGACTGTGCATAAGACATTGAAGAAGCACCGATCAAAATCGATATTACGACAACAACAATAAAAATTCTCATTCCCACACCCTAAGCCGCCAATTCCTTCAGCGCGTGTTTAATCAGCACACCAACATCTGCATCAGTTCCGGCGGCGTTGACCGCCGCAGCGACGGCGCGGCGCGCCTCAACGCCGTCGTAGCCGAGATTGGCGAGGGCCGAGACCGCGTCCGCTTTTGCGCCGGCCTCGCCGCCATGGCCCTTCGTTATCGTGCGCACCGCTGTGACAAACCCGGCGCCGCTTGTCTCCGCAAGGCCGCCGAGTTTCGACTGCAACTCCGCCGCGATCCTCTGCGCGATCTTTTTTCCGACGCCATGGGCGCGCGAGATCGCGGTGACGTCTTCCGCCGCCACGGCGTCGTAAAGATCAGCAGGCGGCAGTACCTGAAGGATCGCCAGCGCATGCTTCGCGCCGACCCCTTGAACGCTCTGCAGCAAGCGAAAACTCTGGCGCTCGGCCGCCGTTTCAAATCCGTAGAGCTTGATGAAATCTTCCCGAACGACAGTCTCGATCGACAGGATAGCCGCTTCGCCGACACTTAAATTTTGTAGCGTCCGCGCCGACGCGAATACTTCATAGCCGACGCCGCCCACATCGATCAGCGCGGTTTCAACGTCGACCGCCGCCACGGTTCCTTTCAACTGTCCAATCATGCGCGCGCTCTCACTTTCGGGGCGGCGAAGGCCCGCATGTCCATATGATGCGCATGGCAGATCGCCACGGCCAGCGCGTCAGCGGCGTCTGCGGGCTGATCGCCGGAGGCGGGCAAGAGGACGCGCACCATCGCCTGCACCTGGTGTTTGTCCGCATGGCCTTTTCCGACCACGGATTTTTTGACGGTGTTGGCTGCATATTCCGCCACATCAAGACCGGCGCGCGCCGGCGCCAGGAGCGCAACGCCCCGCGCCTGACCGAGGACAAGCGCGTCACGCGGGCTTGCGTTGACAAATGTCTCTTCCACCGCCGCTTCATGGGGCGCCTGCGCGTCGAGCACATCGCAAAGCCCTGAGAAAATCTGCGCAAGGCGCGCCGACGGGCCCGCCCCGCGCTTTGGCCGCACAACGCCCGCGGCCACAAATGAGAGCCGCGCGCCGACGCGTTCAATGACGCCCCAGCCGGTG
>CAWUIM010000087.1:0-11666 GCA_963922595.1 uncultured Parvularculaceae bacterium | reverse complement strand
AGGCCGAGGATCGTGCGCGCGGTGAGTTCGGGGCTTTCGAAATTGATCGGCAGGAAAGCGCCGAACAGAACCGAAAGCCCTGCCCCGATCGCAAGGCCCGACAGCGCCGTCCGCGCGGACTTGAACAACAACGCGGCGTCGCCCAGCGCGGCGGCGAAGGCGAAAGCGAGCACCGGCCCCAGGAGCGGCGCAATCACCATGGCCCCGATCACCACCGCCACATTGTCCGTTGTCAGACCAATCGCCGCCACAATCGTCGAGAGCATGGTGAGAATGACAAAGTCTGGCGTCAACGCCGCGCCGCCAGAGACGTCATTATAAATTTCCTCGCGGATCGCCACCGCCTTCTTGCGCCGCCGCTCCTTATCGCTGACCGCGGGCTCAACGCGCGGCGCCGTCGCCTCCACGGGCAATACAATAATGCGCCAGTCTTTTTCATCTTCAAAAAGCCCTTGCAGCGCATCGATGAATTCCTGCGCATCGGTGTTTTTGAAAACAGCGCGGAGGACGGCCCGTTTTGTTGAATCAGGATCGCCCAGCCGCGCGTAGAAGGGCTCCGCAAGGTCCACATATTTTAAGACGCGCTCACGGTAGCTTTCGGGAAATTCCGCTTCGATGAGGCGCATCGCGACGTTAGCCCCGGCGCCAACTGGCGCCGTCCGGACCATCTTCGATGATCACGCCCTGCGCGGCGAGATCGTTGCGGATGCGGTCGGACGTCGCAAAGTCTTTATTGGCTCTGGCGGCCGCGCGCTCCGCAAGGAGCGCCTCGATTTCGGCCGCGCTCGGCCCCTCGCCCCCGTCGCTCTTGAACCAGACTTCCGGGTCGGTTTGAAAGAACCCCATGAGCGCGCCCGCGGCCTTCAGTCCCGCAATCGCGCGCGGTTTTTTGTCCAACGGCGTTTGCGCCACGATATCGCGCAACTCGTGGAGGCCCGCCATGGCTTCGGGCGTATTCAAATCATCGCTCAACGCCAGAACAATGCTCTGCGGCGGCGGCGCATCGGGCAGATCGCCGGCGGAGACCTCGCCAATCGTGCGATAAAAACGGTCGAGCTGTTTCTTCGCCTGCTCCAGAAGCCCGTCGGTCCATTCCAGCGGCTGGCGATATTGGGCGGAAAGCAACGCCCACCGAATAACCTCGCCGGGCCACGCCTCGAGCAAGTCTTTCACAAGGACAATATTGCCGAGCGACTTCGACATTTTATCCGACCCCATACGGAGGAATCCGTTATGGACCCAATAGCGTGCAAGCGGCGCCCCTTCATGGGCGCAGGCGCTCTGCGCGATTTCGTTCTCGTGATGCGGAAAGCGCAGATCCTGCCCGCCGCCGTGAATATCAATGGTACGGCCGAGATTTTTTTCTATCATCGCCGAACATTCCAGATGCCAGCCCGGACGGCCGCGCCCCCATGGGCTTTCCCATCCGGGCTCACCCTGCGCCGACGGCTTCCACAATACGAAATCAGCGGGGTTTTTCTTGTATGGCGCCACTTCCACCCGCGCGCCGGCGATCATCTCATCGCGATCCACCCGCGAAAGCCGTCCGTAGTCTTCATAATTCTCAATAGAGAAGAGCACATGACCTTGCGCTTCATAGGCCGCGCCATCAGCGACCAATGTTTCGGCGAGCGCAATCATCTCCGCGATGTGTCCGGTGGCGGTCGGCTCAAGCGTCGGCGACAGCGCGCCGAGCGCGGCCGTCTCTTCGCGATAAATCTGAGTGAATTTTTTGGTAATCGCTTCAATCGGCTCGCCGGCGTCCGCCGCCGCCTTGATGATCTTGTCATCAACGTCGGTGAAATTGCGGGCGTAAACCACATGATCGGGCCCATACGCGTGGCGCAGCACGCGGTAGAGCAAATCGAACACAATCGCGGCGCGGAAATTGCCGATATGGGCGTGGTTATAGACCGTCGGCCCGCACACATACATCGTCACGCGCGCGGGATCGGCGGGGGTGAAAGTGCGTTTTTCGCCTTCCATCGTGTCAAAAAGCGTGAGGGCCATGGGACTGGCGTGTTAAGCGCGGCCACGCCGTTAGGCAAGGATTAAGGCGGGCGGAACGCGCGCGGCGCCGGGAATGTGATATTCTGAATAACCGAATAAAAACAATTATTTATTTGATTAATCTAAGGCCACATCGGCCCCGGCGCCCAACTTTATCTTTGGTTTTGACCGATCCGGGCCTATATTTTGAGCGTAACGATTGGTGTTCGCACCCGCGTCTCTTTCCCGAGAGAACCGCGAATTTGTAATCGCTTCTAACGATAGGACAGGCCCATGACCGCCATTGCCTACGATGCTTCCGTGCGCGACGAATCCACGGAAAATGATATTCTCACTCCGCGCCCGACCCGCGCCGAAGCCGAAGCGGCCGTCAAGACGCTGATCAAATGGGCGGGCGACGATCCGACCCGCGAAGGTCTCCTTGATACGCCCAAACGCGTCGTCAAAGCATATGAAGAGTGGTTCTCCGGTTACGATGAAGATCCGGAAGAAATCCTTGCACGGACTTTTGAAGAAGTCGAAGGCTATGATGATATCGTTTTGCTGAAAGGTATTCGCCTCGAATCCTATTGCGAACATCACATGGCGCCGATCATCGGTACGGTGCACATTGCTTATCTGCCGTCGGACAAAGTCGTCGGCATCTCGAAACTTGCGCGCCTCGTGGACGCTTACGCCAAGCGCATGCAGGTGCAGGAGAAAATGACGGCGCAGATCGCAAAGACCCTGGATGACGTATTGCAGCCGCGCGGCGTCGCCGTGATGGTCGAGGCCGAGCACCAATGCATGTCGACGCGCGGCGTCCACAAGGAGCATGTGGATACGATCACCACGCGCTTTACCGGCGCTTTCAAGGACGATCCGGCCCTGGAAGAAAGGTTCCTTCGGCTGATCAAATCCTGATGACGGAACGGGCCTCCACGGACAACATCGATGAGACAACAGACTTCCGGCCCAAATTCGGGCCGGATGGTCTGATCGCGGTCGCCGCCACGGACGCGCAAACCGGTCGCCTATTGATGGTCGCTTATATGAACGGCGAGGCGCTCGACAAGACGCTGGCGACGGGCGAGGCGTGGTATTGGTCACGCTCGCGCGGCAAGCTCTGGCGCAAAGGCGAAACCTCCGGACACGGACAAACAGTGAAGGAAATGCGCGTTGATTGCGATCAGGACACGCTTGAGCTGGTCGTTGCGCAAACCGGCGCCGCTTGTCACACCGGGCGCGCCTCCTGTTTCTATCGCGTCGTTCGCGGCGGCGACGGCGAGACCAAACTGACATTCGCGCCTGATCGCTAAGCTTTGGTGTTCATCGAAAATGAATTAGGCTTCGGCGTCTTTAGGGAGGCGTCTTCATGAATATCAAAATTTTCGCCGCCGCGCTCACCGTTGTCGCGGCTCCGTCGTTTGGTTACGCAGAGCCTGATCCGTCGCTTGAGGCGATTTCTCCGTCGAGCGAAGCGGTGAGCGTCGGCCTCGCCGGTTCTGATCCCGCCGACATTGCGCGCTACCTGATGGCGCGCGGCGCTGGATCGGCGGCGCTTTCGCCGAATG
Organism: uncultured Parvularculaceae bacterium; assembly: GCA_963922595.1. Lineage (GTDB taxonomy): Bacteria > Pseudomonadota > Alphaproteobacteria > Caulobacterales > Parvularculaceae > JAJFFW01. The sequence continues at coordinate 8,103 of CAWUIM010000087.1, read as the reverse complement.
GTGAAACCGTCGCCTTCATTTTCTCCGCCACCGGCGAGCGCCAATTGTGGACCGTTCCCGCGACGGGCGGCCAGCCGCGCCAGATCACCTTCGGCAATGGCGTCACTTTCTTCCGCTGGGCGCCGGACGGCGAAAGCCTCCTCTACGGCGCCGACAATAATGGCGACGAACAGGAAGCTTATTACCGGATTGCCGCAGACGGCGGGACGGAGACACTCGTATTGCCCGCCGTGGAAGGGGGCTTCCGGCGCTTCGGCGCCTTCAGCGCGGAAGGCGAAACGATCGCCTACGCCTCGACCGAACGCAACGGTCTCGACTTTGATATCTACACGGCGGATCTGGAAAGCGGCCAGTCGAAGCGCGTCTATGAGGGCCGCTTCGGATTTTTCGCGCAAAGCGTCTCGCCGGACGGCGCCCATATCGTCGTCACCGAAACCGTCGGCGAAGATGCGGATAATCTTTACTTGCTGAACACGCAAACGGGCGCCCTGCGCACGCTCTCAAAGCCCACTATTGAAGACCGCGCGAACCATAGCGACGGCGGCATGGCGTGGTCGGATGACGCAAGGGCGCTCTATCTCGCAAGCAGCGCAGGCCGCGACTTCGCCGCGCTCGTACGCTACGACATTGAGAGCGGCGCAGCGGAACTCATCGCAAGTGCGGATCATGACATTGAAAATGTTTCCCTGTGCGGCGCGGGCGATCGCTATCTCGCCTGGACGGAAAATCGCGACGGGTTCGGCGCGTTGCGCATACGCGACCGCAAGCGCGGCCGCGATATCGCGCCGCCCGCTCTGCCCGAAGGCGTTTATTCGCTGAGCTGCACTGAAGACACGAACAACCTTCTTGTACGGATTAACGGCTGGCGGACGCCGGGCGACCTCTATGTGATCGACCTCAAAACCCGCAAGGCGGCGCGCGTGTTCGCCTCGACCATGGCGGGGCTGGACGCGGACCGGCTCGTGCGGCCGGAAAGCATCCGGCTCACCGCGCGCGACGGCGTCACGCTCCAGGGCATGCTCTATCTCCCGGACGAAGCCTCGCGCAAAGACGCCGGCGCGCCGCCCGTCCTTTTTCAGGTCCATGGCGGACCGTCCGGGCAATCGCGCGCCAATTTCGATCCGATCGTTCAGTATCATGTGGATCGCGGCGTCGCCGTCTTTGAGCCGAACGTGAGAGGCTCCACCGGCTTTGGGCGCGCCTATTCCGCGCTCGACGACCGCGAAAAGCGCCTCGACAGCATCCGCGATCTCATCGACATGCTGGATCATCTGCGTAAGGACGGCCGCGTCGACGCCGATCGCGCCGCGGTCGCCGGCGGGTCCTATGGCGGCTATGCGGTCAACGCTGTTCTCGCCGCCTATCCGGACGCCTTCATCGCAGGCGTCTCGCTCTTTTCGGTCGCCGACTGGGTGACAGCGCTCGACGTGGCATCGCCCGCGCTCAAGGCCTCCGACATTATCGAATATGGCGACATTAACGAGCCCCAGTGGCGCGCTTTCTACACGGAGCAATCGCCGATCCGCCAGGCCGATCAAATCAAGGTCCCGGTCCTCTTCTCCCACGGCGTCAAAGACCCGCGCATCGACATCGCCGAAACCGAAACCATGGTCAAGGCCTTACGCAAAAACGGGATCAACGCGCCCTATATCCGCATCCCCGACGAAGGCCACGGCTGGCGCAAACTCTCGAACCGGCTGTTCTATTACCGGCGCGAGGCCGCATTTTTGGAGAAGGTGTTTGGTGAGGAGTAGGCGGGCGTACGGTTTATGATGGAATAGGTTTGGGCGGGTTGATCCTCAGACCGGACTTTAGCGACCCGATTTGGAGGCGTAGATATTCGCCAAGAAGCGCCATTGCAAAGGACTGAACGAATGACCGTTTTCGGCTAAGTTCGGAAGTACCCTAGGGTCCAAAAAAATATCTAAAGAGCATTTCCTAGAATAACAAATATCTAGCCTATTAAAGTGTTATTGATTACATGCTGTCCGTTCGATCAACAGATCGTAAACCTCGGTTGTTTCATCTAGCTTTAAGGCCGCAATAGTCACTATTCCAGAATTATCCACAATCGTTGCTGGCCACGAAACCTTATGGCCACCAAAAATATCTTGCCTACCAAGAATTTCACCCTTTGTTGATACGCAAACCAGTTCATGTTTACGAACATTGTCACGTTGTGTGAATGAAAAAGGTTTTTCGTTTGAATACGATAAGATCGCATACAGAAGACCTTGATGCGAGGCAAGTCCGCGCATATATTGGGGTGTATCTCTTGCAATTGACCTTCGCCAAATTTCCTCACCATTGTAGTCGAGCAGTCTTAAGGCTGCACGGTCTTGAGGAATATCCGCAAATGAATTCTGTGAAAGCACAGCTAACTGCGATTTTCCTGCCTTTTCAATATAACTTCTGTCACTGAAACCTTTTCGAAGCGGCGGTACAAATGTAGTTTCAATCTTTTCGCCAGAATTCGACAAATGAATAACGGCCCGCGAACTCTTCTCCCCCTCTGGTTCAATCTCTGCGAGTACAGTAATTCCATTTGCATCCACTGAGATAATTCTAAGGAATCCCTGTGTTTCTGAATCGACATATTCGCGACGAAGGATAACCTCACCATTTGCATCCAGTTTGAATAAACTTGCGCCTCTTTCTTGTTCCGTATCTGTATTAATAAATCTCCCAACCGCTAAAATTTCTCCCGTATTTTCGGCGAAAACATCTAAAGTCGGCTGCCAAGAAGATAGGTCAAAAGTTTTTTCCCATAGCAGATGACCATCTTTGTCAGTACTGATATGCCATCCAGCTGCGTGATCGCGCTGATTGCTGTTTTTTACACCAACTGCGACAATATTATCACCTGGCGTTATTGAAACTGAACGAAGGCCATCAACGGATAAGCCGCCAAACTGACGAACCCATTTTAAACTTCCGTCCGGTGATATTGCGACGATTTTTCCATCAGGGATTCTTTTTTTCTTGGGTTGATAAAAGGGGGATGTATTTCCGACCAAGACAATGGTCGAATCGTTCATCAACTCAATATCACTAATATGTCCTAAATCACCAATGAGGCTTTCAGAATAGGATTGCACTCCATATTTTGCTGAAGGATTTAGATTTGTTGAAACACATCCAGATAACAACAAGCAGATTGATAGGGCCGGAGTTGATCTATGCATTATGTCTTGCAGCCTAGGTATTTGATTGACTTTATCACAGGCGGGCCATTCCAAATGTAGTGATGTTGCCTTTGAGGTTCTATCCCGTCAATGACGAGTGTTGAAGGGAAGGAAGACATTCAGCCAGCAAGCTTGAAGGGCAAAAACGGGCCAAATGCCCGATCGAAACCTTCGATTCTTATGTCTTCTATTGCCCACACAACCACCATCCCCCTACCCCATCGCATCAGCGCTCTTGCGGCCGATATGCTTCTTGCGGTCGGCGACGCGGGTTCTGAGGGCGAGGATGATCCAGCCGCTGTGGAAGAGAACGCCAAGGCTGAGGACTATGACGCCGGAGAAGGGGCCGACGGTCATGTCAGCCAAACAAGGCCTGGATCAACGATCCGACAATTCTTTTCAGCATGAAAAAAAGACGGCGAGCGGCGTGACGGCGAAGAGCGTTAAGTGAGAACCGCTTTCTCCGTATAGAAACGGAATGATCGCTTCAACGTTTTCTGAAACGGTGGTCACATCGGTCGCGTCGGCTTGGCGCCTGCCGCGCGACAAAAAAAAGGCCGCGGCCCCCAGAGAGGAAAAGGCCGCGGCCACCGGATCCCCCAAGAGTCCGGTTAGAAGTTGACGCGTACGCGGCCGCCCCAGAACCGCGGCGCGCCCGGATAAACGCCGACCGTGCCGGGCTGCTCGGGGACCGGAAAGCTGGCGGCGATGAAGAACTCGTTGAAGATGTTTTCCGCGAAGATTTCCGCCTGCCAGCGGTCGTCCTTGCCGCTGATGCCGATCCGGCCGCCGACGACAGCGAACGCATCATTATCGGCGGAGGCCAACGCGTCGGTCGGCGCGGCTGAGGTCCACCGCGTATTCAAGTGGAACAAGCCGTTGAGACCGGTTCGGCCAAGGGGCGCCTTATGCGTTAGCGAGCCCGTCAGTGTGTGGCGCGGATTGAGCTGATCGCCGGCCTGGCCCTCAAGCGGCGTGCCGATAAGTTGGGCTGCGTTGCTGAGCTCAGCGTCATTCAGCGTGTAACCACCGAGGATGGTGAGGCCTTCAATCGGCCGCACGGCCATTTCAAGTTCGAGGCCGCGCGACCGCAGGTCTGAATTGACGACGAAGAAGTTTACGCCGCTAAAGACCAGGTTTTGGAAATCCTTCACGTCTTGCGTAAACAACGCCAGATTAACGGTTAAGCGCCCATCGTAAAAATCCGACTTGGCCCCGATCTCATAGGCGTTGACGACCTCTTCTTCGAATTCCAGATCGTCGGTTTGCGGCCCGTCGCCGCCGAGGATGATGGTGTCGAAGCCGGATCGGTCGAGATTGAAACCGCCGGCTTTGTAACCGCGGTCGTAACCGCCGTAGAGCAATAAATTATCTGTCGCGCGCCAGGCGAGCTTCGCCGTTCCGGTGACTTCGCTTTCGGTGCGTTCGTCCGTATAGGCGCCGTTGAACTCGGTGTTCACTGCCGGATTACAGGAGAGCAGAATCGCGTCGGGCGCCGCGGCGGCGAAAGCCTGGAAACCGGGATCGGCGAGCGACGCGAGGAAGAAATCGCAGGTCGGCGAGACGGCGTCCAGATTGGCGGACAGGTCCTTGTTTTCGCGATTATAGCGAACGCCCAGGGTCAGCGTCAGCGCATCATTAAGCGCGATCTGGTTATGGGTGAAAAGCGCCCACGACGTCGTGTCGATCGCGAAGGCGTCCGCCTGCTGACCATCGCCGTTTGCTGCAGCGGGGAGCGGAAATCCGAGCGCTTCGGGAAAGGCCGGACCGAAGGTGTCGAATAACTCAAAGCCGGCAAGTGGATTGAAGGCGAACAAAGCATCGACATAGGCCGCATTCTGGGCCCCGAACCGAACGGTGTCGGTGAAGGCGAGGTCTTCTTGCGCGAAAAAGCCTCCGATCAGCCAATCAAGCGCCCCCGCCTCACCCTGGAGCCGAACTTCCTGCGAGAACGTTTCAAAGCCTGTGAATTGACCGTCGCGAAAGGCGCGGTCCTGACCGGAAAAATCAACATCCTGACCGCGCACAAGTTCGAAGTCGCGATAGGCTGTGATGGCGGTGAAGTCGGCGAAACCGAGATCCCAGTTGATTTCGTTTGAGACGCCCCATTCATTTACCTCTTCTGTCAAGTCGCGCCCGGGGGTGTAGGCTACGCGAAACCCTTCCGGGTCTTCGCGAACGATGCCCGCGACGCCGGCGAGGCTCGCGACCAAATCAACCGCATCGGCCGTCGGTCCGGCCGTAAAATTAATACCGGCGCAGCAGTTCTCATTCGCTTCGTAGTAATCTCCGATCAGCCGCACACTGATAGACTCGGTTGGCGTCCATAGCGCCTGGCCGCGGATGAAATACCGATTGAGATCGTTAAAGGTGCGGTCGGAATTGATATCTTCGATAAATCCGTCGCGTTCGCGGTACTTTGCGTCGATCCGCAACGCCAATACATCCTCGACCACCGGCCCCGTCAACCCGCCCTCAATCTCGAGCCCATCAAAATTTCCGTAAATGGCGCTCAGATAACCGCCGAATTCATTCTGTGGCCTGGCGGTTATGATGTTGATTGCGCCGGCTGAAGTGTTCTTGCCAAACAGCGTGCCTTGCGGACCGCGTAACAATTCAATGCGGTCGACTTCGGGCAGTTCGGCGATGCCTATGCCTGAGCGGCTTCGATAGACACCGTCAATAAATACGCCGACCGCGGATTCAAAGCCCGCATTGTCGCCCCCCGTGCCGACGCCGCGGATCGAAATCGTTGTTGCGCCGGCGGCCGACTGGCCGGTCGAAGCGGAAAAACTCGGCGACACCGTCTCCAATGCGCGGATGTCGGTAACCCGCGCATTTTCCACAAGATCCTCGTCAAAAGCGGACACGGCGATCGGGATGTCCTGGATCGACTCCGCGCGTTTCGTGGCGGTGACCACAATTTCATCGCCCGTTTGCGCAAATGCGGGCTGAAGCGCGCTAATGATCGCGACAAGCCCAACGCTGCTCAGCGCTTTTGGTGTAATGCTTTGTTTTTCAATCATTATTTCCTCCCTCCGTGGACGCCGCCCGGCTTGCTTGAACTTGCAACCACTCCTAGTTTTAGGAAGATAATGGGATTTGGCTGACTAATTTGTCAATATTTGACTGATAACTTAGTCAATTACTAAGGTGGCACATGGCTGGCACTCGAACGTCGCGCGCAATCTCGCGCAACGAACAAAAAGAAAATACGCGCGCCGCCGTGCTCGAAGCGGCGATCGAAGCGTTTTCCAAAAAGGGATTTGAAGGCACCTCCACGACCGAGATCGCAAAGGCCAGCGGCGCCCCAGTTCCGCTGATTATGTACCATTTTCAATCGAAGGAAGGCTTATGGCGCGCCGCCGTTGACGAAATTTTCGCGCGGGTCGACACGTTCATGGACAAGGGCATGGCGGCGATTTCCGCCGCCGATGGAGAAGAAGCCATTCGCGCCGCAGTTAAAGTTCAGATTTCTGCAATCGCTGCGTATCCGGAATATATGCGCCTGATCTTACAGGAAGGCGCGCAAAAATCCGATCGCTTGAACTGGCTCGTTGAGACCCATCAACGCAGAATGTCAGACAAATACATTGAGCAAATAAAAGCTGCGCAAGTGCTTGGCTTTATTCCAGATATGGATCCCATGCATTTGAAGTACATCTTATCTGGCGCGTTCTCGTTCGCCATCGCCCTCGCGCCAGAGTACGAAATTATTACGGGGCGACAGGTCTTAAATGATCAATTCATCGATCAACATATCGACGCTTGTTTTTCATTGTTATTTCGGAAACCGAACGCTAGCGGATGATACACCGCGGGACGAAAGTTCATTGATTGGATCGTCCATACTGCCCGCAGTTTCGGTCAATCCTTCTTGTATTTCGGTAACGCCGGATTGATCGAATAATTTTTCGCAATCAACAATTCGTAGAAAGATTATACTTTCTACGTGTCCCTATAATATGAGTGTGCACTTTTATCTCCGCGCTTGCGCGCAGAGGGGAACCGGACGCCTCTACCCCATCGCGTCAGCACTCTTGCGGCCGATATGTTTCTTGCGGTCGGCGACGCGGGTTCTGAGGGCGAGGATGATCCAGCCGCTGTGGAAGAGGACGCCAAGGCCGAGGACCATCGCGCCGGAGAAGGGGCCGACGGCCATGCGGGTGAAAAATTCGTCTACAGATGTTAAAGGCGTTGGGTGGACGATGATCTTGCCGAAATAGGCGAGCGCCTGGAAGCCGAAGATCCACATATAGTTGCGGCGGATGCGCCGGCCGACGGCGCGCCAGAAGGTGATGTGATATTGCGGCGAGAGATAGTCCTTGGCGAGGACGTCCTGCCATTCGCCGGGGTCGGGGCAATGGGACTTCAGGAGCATCGGCGCGTAGAAATTCCGCTCGATCCAGCGCGCCCGCGCCCGCCACACATTGAAATAACGATAGCGCCGCGCCTCCAGGATCAGGAACATGACGATCAGGACGCCGACCATCAGGAGCGGCAGGGGCGACGCGTCAGGGCTTGCAAAACTGATCGACATGGCGAGGCCGAGCGTCACGACCGACCAGTTGGTGGTGGCGTCAAGGCGCGTGCGCCAGATCGTCGAGCGGTAAACCTCGCCGCGATAGAGATGGGCGAGCGTGCCGAGCTCGGCGCTGTTGAGCTCATTGCCGGTGCCGCCGGGCGGGGTCTGCCATTCGCTCCAGTCTTCGGGATCGTCCATCATTGCGGGGGCACTCTCTCCGATTTCGTCGCGCTCGACAATCGCCGCGAGCCGGGCGATGGAAAGCCCCCATGATGACCGAAACCACATCACGGCCCGTCGCTGTCTCCTACGGCGAGGTGTTGCGGCTCGCCTGGCCGGCCTCGGTGGCCTCCGCGGTGACGCCGCTTCTGGGCGCGGTGGACGTGTGGGCGC
>CAWUIM010000086.1:0-11739 GCA_963922595.1 uncultured Parvularculaceae bacterium | reverse complement strand
GCCGGGTCGGCCGTTAACGATCGCCGGCGAAGGCTTCGGCGGCTCCGGGCGCGTGATGCTCGATTTCGCCGGGCTGTTCCTGCAATTGCCAGTTGATCGCTGGACGGATGAAGAGATCGCGACGCAAATTCCAGCCGAATTGCAGAACTTTCTCGATGACGGTCGCCGCACGGGACGGCTCTGGGTCTACGCGGACGACGGCGCGGCCACCACAACCGTCAATATCGGGCCGGATCGGCTGGTAATCTATCGCGTCAGTCCCGACCTCATTGAGCCCGGGATCGACATCACCATTGAGGGCGACCTCTTTCTTTCGGACCGACCGGGATCGGTCGCGCTTCGGTGCGAAGGCGCGCGCGAAACGCAAGGGGAGATCACGGCGTGGACCCAGTCCGTCATCGGCGTTCGTTTCTTTCCGGTGATGGCGCGCTCGGTCACCAGCCAATTGTGCGATATAATTGTGCGCAATCAGGTCAAACAGTCGGCGACCACGCGCCATCCCCTCACCGTGACGCTTGATCGCACCGATATTCGCTATCACATCAATCCGGCGCGACGATATGACGAGCATCTGCTGCAGGGCCGTCTCATTGTCGGCGGAACATTGAGCAACGGATGGGTCGCCCGCGCGGCAGATATGTCATGGAGCGATGATGGCGGCGGCAATTTCGCGCGCGTCGACTGGCGAGATCTCGGCGACGGCAGAGCGGAGATCACGCTTTTGTGCCGGCGCGGCGGCGCGCGTCGGGGCGCGGGAAATGTCGCGCACAATTATTGTACGGCGGACGAATTTCCGTCCGAAGTCTATTTCGAACTGGACATCGAAGGACCCGCCGGGTTGCCGTTCGACGAAGATTGGTGATGCGGCGCGGCTCGGCGTCGCCCGGCGGCGAGGAAGGTTCCGGCGTCAGTGGCGGCGTAAGGCGCGCCGAGGGGCCTTAACGTCATGGCATAGCGCCAGCGGTGCGCCCGCGACGGATGCGCTCGCGCTTAACGACGGCGCCGCGCAGGCAGCCGCTGTAAGGAAATAAAACAAAAGACAGGGAAGTTCAGTATTAGCGGCCCCGGCCCAGGAAAAGAGCCGCCTGAAGCCGTTTCACGCGCTTTTAGCCATAATTATCTCGCAGAAGAACCGTCCATTCTTATCAACACGTGTAGTCTCAAGAAATTTCAGACCGGCGCGGTCCAAAAGCTCAGTATACTCATCACCCGTTCTTTGCTTGCCGCCCCAAAGCACATATAGATGAAGATCATGGGAAGCGTGCGCGAATTGTTGCGGATCGCCATCCGGCGGCATCAGGATTTCGGCGATAAACAAACGCGCCCCCGGCCGCATCGCTTTCCGGCAATTTTTCAGCGCACGCACAACCTCCTCATCATTGAGGTTTAGCAAAACGCGGGAAAACATATAGGCGTCAGCGGGCGGCGGCGTTTCTTCCAGAATATCAAACGAATGATAATTGATATTTATATTCGCACCCGGTTGTTTTTGCGCCGCAGCTAACTCGTCAATTACAAACGGCAAGTCCGCAATCGTAATTGCCAGATCTGGAAAACGGTCGCGGAGGGCCTCGGACAAAGCGCCGCCTCCAGCGCCGATATCCACAAACGATTCAGCATCCTGCAGCGGCAGTGCGTCTGCGACGGGTTGCGCCCACCGGCGCGCAAGATCTCGGTTTCGATTGGTCCAGCATTTGGCTTGCTGGCTACTTTTCGACGCAAAGTCGTAAAATGACATTCCATGGGCCCGATCGAAAGGAACAGCGCCTTCCTCCTGCAACGCGTCGGGAAGAGCGAGCCAAGCCGATATCGCTGCGGGGCCCTCGGCAATTGAATTTGAAAACGCCAGCATGGGCGTGAGGTCAGTCTTGAAAACGCGCTTTTGCGCATCGATCGCAACGACGCCCAATGCTGCCAAAAATCGGAGCAGCCTGCGGAACGGATCACGGCTCACGCCGACACGGTCCGCGAGCATTTCGATATCAACGCCTTCTGTCGGCAAATGCGCATCCAGCCGCAATGCAGCGGCGGCGTTTACAGCGCATGAGATTTGATATGCATTTGCGATTTTACGCAGACGGTCTGCGCGCAAATCGTCTTGCAAATGGGGAGACGAATTTTCCTTCTTCATACCCCGCGTCTTTCAGTCGCCGCTTTCTTGGATGTCGGACTATAGGTCGCGAACGCTTTTTCAGCTAGCGTTGCCTTGGAAATTATGCGCTATGATGTCGTCATTGTCGGAAGCGGCGCAGGCGGGGGACCGCTCGCCTTGCGTCTTTCGCAAGCACGAATGAACGTGCTCGTTCTGGAAAAGGGACCGCGCTTTGATCCCGACGATTATGTTCATGACCCACTTGTAATCACCCATGGCGTTTTCACCCCTTCAATCGATAATGACCCGCATACGGTCGTCACGCCGAAGACGCGATCGCCGCAACGCACGACGCTCGGCTGGGTCGCCTCCTGCGTCGGCGGCGGCACTTCTCACATGGGGGCTTATTTCTTCCGATTTCATCCCCGCGATTTTCGCATGGGGTCTGCTTACGGCGAGCGATATGGGTTAGCGGACTGGCCGTTCGATTACGACGCGCTTGAGCCTTTTTATTGTGAAGCCGAACAAGAAGTCGGCGTCAGCGGCGCCGGCGGCGCGAATCCTTTTGAAGGCGCCCGTTCAGCGCCCTACCCGCTGGCGCCGCTAGAGAGCCACCCGATCGCCGAGACGCTTGGCGATGTCTGCGCCGCTCGCGGATTGACAGCATTCCCGACGCCGCGGGCGATTAATTCAGCCGCCTATAGGGGACGCCCGGCCTGTTCCTATTGCGAAACATGCGCGGGTTATGGCTGCCCCACGAATGCGCGCGGTTCGACGCAAGCCGCTTTGCTTCCGCGCGCTGAGGCGACGGGCTCTTGCCGCGTGGAAACGAACGCCATGGTTCGCGAAATCCTTGTTGGACCTCATGGCGCGAAAGGGTGCGTCTATATTAACGAAGCTGGCCAAGAAATTGAGGTCGAAGCCGGCGTCGTTTGTATTTGCGCGTCATCTATCGAGTCGGCGCGACTGCTTCTCCTGTCAAAATCCCCGCGACACCCCGACGGGCTCGGAAATAACCACGGTCTTGTCGGCCGCAATCTACAATTTCACGCGGTCACAATGGGATTCGGGGATATTCCGCGCGCCAATATAAAGGAGGGCGCATTCTCCTCGCCATTTATCGGCCGTTCACTCATGGATTATTATTTTTTGCCGCCCGGCGTATGCGATTTTGCGAAGGGCGGCATTATCCGGTTTGATTTTGATCGGCAGCTGCCAAACGAGGATGTCGCACAGTGCGACGTGTCTGCGAAGCGCATCCACTTCGAGGCGTTTCATGATTACCTGTCCACAGATGGCAACTATATTGAGCTTGATGATACGGTAACGGATCGTTGGGGGCTCCCGGTCGCGCGGATTCATCTTGACCCTCACCCATTTCATCGGGAAATCGGCGCATGGCTTGGCGCGCGAGCAGCCGACCTCTTATACGATCTGGGCGCGTCGTCGGTAAAACTAACCGACATTGGGGCAACTTCATCGTACTTAGTGATGGGAACGTGCCGAGCCGGCCGCGATCCTGCGAATTCGGTTCTTGACGTCAATTGTGAGTTACACGAAACACCGGGCGTTTATGTGGTTGACGGCTCCTTTATGCCGACCTCGGCCGGCGCGCCGCCAACGTTAACAATTCTAGCAAACAGCTTTCGCATTGCGCGCTATATCGCCGCAATAAATCGATAGTTATTTGAGTTGCCCCTCATAATACCGCCTAACGCCAAGCAATCATGCGCATTGAAAACGCTCTGTACACCGCACGGTTTACACGCTCCGGGCGTAACATGATCTTTTTTTTAACTTGTCGAGCGAAGCGCAGGATGTATAGTCGGAGATGAGGGCGCAGTGTTGGCGTATGCAAATACGAAAACACAATAATTGGTTTACCGATTATTATAACGCCTTCATGCCTTAAGTAAGTCTAGTATTTTTTACACTTAACAACTTCGGCCTCACGGTCGTTGAAGGAGGACTTGTGAAAAAAGAAGACCTGTTGAAAGCATTACGTGACCCTAAGAAAAGAGATGAACTGACCGCACCGAAGGAAAGTGCGGCCGGCGATATTCTCGACCTCGATGACGAGGCGCTGGCCAGCGTATCGGGCGGTTGCGGCGGACCTTCGCCGTTCTCGACGCCTTGCCCGCCGCGGCATTGCTACTAGTTCTCAGACTGCTGGGTTGGTCGCTTTGGCGGCCGACCCGGATCGTATTTTCTCGAGGCGCTCTATGAGCATATGGGGCAATGCGCTTAATTTGAGCGAGCGCAAAACGTTGTTTTTTGCGCGGGTCGATGCACAGCATCCAGAGAGTTTAAGCGTTGGGGATAATGGTGACGGCGCAAACCCGGCTTCTGACGAAAATGAGATAGATCTACTCGATCTCATCCATCGCTGGCGCGCTCAACGCCCTTTTGACGATGACAATTTTTTTAGGAAACGTCTACGCGTCGCTGACGTTTCATTCGACGATTTTATTGATATTTTATCGCTGACGCCCAGCCTATCGGAGCTAAGAAACGACCGACGGTTTCAGGAATTTTTTCAGATTTACCGATCACGTGGCGCGCAGCAAATTGGCGATAGCCGCGGCGGCGATCCTGACGACTGGCGTTCATTGCTGCGCCGTATAACGCCCGCCGACGCAGAACATCTTGAAGAATTCCCTGCGATTATCGGTCCGATGTTGGGCGATGCGTATCGTCGCATTCACGAAAAATGCGCGCAGACAGCCGGCGGCGTGTCGCTACACGTCGATGATGTCGCTGACGCCTTGTTTTCTCACCTTACCGGTAAAATCGCGCGTATGACGCAGCGAACATTGTTGCATGAACTTGGAGAAGCGCGACAAACTAGTGCTTTAAGGGGGGAGAGTCCCGAAGCGCGGTTTCAATTTTTCTGCGATTTAATCGCAACGTCTCGTTATAGAAAATATTTGACCCGCAAATACCCCGTACTGATGCGCGCGCTTATTAATACTGTTGCGCAATGGGAATCGTTTGTAACTGAATTATTGTCTGATTTTTGCAAAGACGCCGCGGATATTCGCGCCCATTTTTTTGCTAACAAGGCGCAGACCTTATCTTCAATTAGACTGGCCGCCGGCGACGACCATTGCGATGGACGGTCTGTCTCTATTCTTATATTCACCAGTGGCGACCAAATCGTTTATCGCCCTCAATCGACAAAAACCTACGAAGCTTTTGGCGCGTTCGTTACGTGGATAAATAACCGAGGGTTACAAAATAAACTGAAGCTTCCACGAATCTTATCCCGCGGCGATCATGGTTGGATCGAATATGTCGAGCACGCCGCTTGCGCCAACGAAGGCGAAGTCCAAGATTTTTATTATCGGCAAGGCGCCTATCTCGGAATACTCTATCTTTTCAATGCAAGTGATTTCCATCACGAAAATATCATCGCCGCAGGTCCCCACCCTATGCTGGTTGACCTCGAGACGCTAATCCAACCGGACCTCTCGCTCCTAGGTTTTTTGGGCGATCACGCGCCGCCCGGTAATGACGCATTCAAATCTGTCCTCGGTCCCGGCCTCCTGCCGCAACAAATCTGGAAAACAGAACATGGCCGTGACGGTGTCGACATCGGCGGGCTGACGGCGCCGAAACAACTCTCTTCTGTCCCACTGCTCCTATTGGAAAAGCCGGGAACGGATGAAATGAAACTGGTCCGGAAAAAAGCGCCAATGCAACCGGGCAAGCATATGGCGACATTGAACGGCGACGCCATAGATATTTGCGCTTATATTCCCAACATTCTCAGCGGTTTTCACGACATCTACAATTTATTGCTGACGCATCGCGACGCGTTGGTCGCCGACGATGGGCCATTATGCGAATTTGACGACGCCCAAATTCGCATCATTTTACGACCAACGTTTTATTATGGACTGCAACTATCTGATGCGTTTCACCCCGACATGTTGCGGAATGCTCTGGAGCGAGACCTCTTTTTTGATCGGCTTTGGGCCGACACAATCCGCTATCCCGTGTTAACCCGCGTTGTTGAAGCCGAACGCGACGCCTATTGGCGAAATGACATTCCGGCTTTTTCAACAACTGTCTCGGGGCGCGATTTGAAGACATGCAATGGCGGCATTGTCCCGAACGTCTTCCCAATATCCGCACGTGAGACAATTCACAAAAAACTGGCGGGATTCGGCCCCGATGATCGAGCCCGGCAAAGCTGGTTAGTTGAAAAAAGTCTGTTGGTTATTGAAGCGAATGCAAGCGCCGGCGGTTTCAATGATTACACAATCAACGTTTCGGGGGATCGGGCGCCGTCATCCGCCTTTCTAAACGCCGCAACGGACATAGCGGACTATTTGGCGCAACTCAGCTTTCGCAGCGATACTTCTGCAACCTGGTTCACTTGCGTTCCCGGCGAAAAGCGCGGATGGGCGTATCGTGACGCTGGCGAAGACCTCTATTCTGGCCTCCCTGGGATCGCTCTCTTTCTGGCTTACCTGGGAGCTGAAACTGGAAACTCTAAATATCGCGACCTCGCCGAAGACGCATGGCGGAATGCGATGTTTATTCTGCAATCAGGGCGCCGAAAGGTCACCGGCATCGGCGCTTTCACCGGTTGGGGAAGCATCTTGTATGCCGCCCAACATCTTAGCACTCTGTGGGACGACGCGAAGATTATTGGCGACGCCAAGGCGCTCCTTCCGCCCCCCGATCTTCTGACGCTGGAAGACGACGTCTACGACGTTGTCGGCGGAGCGGCTGGTTTTATCTTGGGCGCAGCGAACCTCATTGATGACGGGCATACGGATTTAATAGAATATTCCCGCGCATGCGGCGCACACCTGTTGGATAACGCAATGACGTGCGGTGAAGGGCTCGGATGGCGGCTTGCGATAGCTGGCTCGCGGCCTCTTGGCGGTTTCTCCCATGGCGCAGCCGGCATCGCCGTCGCCTTACTTCGCCTTTCTCAACATGTCGATGGCGATGATTACGAAAACGCTGCGCATAAGGCTCTCCGCTATGATCGCAGTTTATATTCACCATCGGAGCGAAACTGGCTGGATGTGCGAGAAGGCCTCCGTCCAGGGGCCGACACGGAAGTCGACGAAAACTACGTGGTCGCTTGGTGTCACGGCGCGCCCGGCATCGGCGTCAGTCGACTTTTGATGAGAGAGATGCTGGGCGCGCAGGCGCCTGAATTTGACCAAGAACTGCGCCTCGCCGCCGATACGACGCTGGCTAAAGGCTTTGGTCGAAACCATAGTCTCTGTCATGGCGATTTTGGAAACCTAGAATGCCTCCAGCTCATTGCGTCAGCATTGAACGACCATCAATTGTCGGATGCGTGCGAGCAATTGGCGGCCGGCATCCTCAAAAGCAGAAACGGTGTTGGCTGGCGAACGGGTTTCGCCCGTCAAGTGGAACCCTTGGGTCTCATGGCGGGCCTTGCCGGTATCGGATACGGCCTGCTCAGGAATGCAAATCCGACGACGCCGTCGATACTTGCGCTCCAAAGCCCTCGACAATTTCGCTCGTCGATCGAAGCATAGTCCGTCATACTCGTCGTCATGTCGATCTTTCGAAAAGAAGTCACCGAAAAACAGACCCAAAGACTTTACGGCGATGTGCGTATTGATACGCCTTTGTCTCACTGGGCGATTACCTTACTGCTCGCCGTCTTGTTCTCCAGCATTGTTCTGTTTCTTATCTTCGCTTCGTACAGCCGCAAACAAACCGTGGTCGGCTGGCTAACGCCCGACCAAGGGCTAGTGAGGATTTCCTCCCCGCAGCGGGCAATTGTCACCGGAATTCTCGCGACACAAGGAGAGCAAGTCGAAGCAGGCGCCGCACTTCTTACACTCGGCGTCAATCACACTTTGCCTGACGGCCGGCGTGCAACTGACGCCCAATTGGAAAGTATTACTGTTCAGTATAATGAAATATCAAGCCATCTTGAATCACTCGATGGCGACTTCGAAAACAAAAAAAATCAACTTTTCGAAAACTTAAAAATTCTAAAAGCCGAACGCGCCTCAATCCTTGACCAACATACAGCGCAAAAGGCGCGGATCAAAATCGCAAGCGAAATACTTAATCGATACCGCGCTCTTCTGGCTGAAAATAACGCATCAGAACTGGAGGTATTAACGCATGAGGAAACGCTGCTCGTTTTAACACAAAGTCAAGCGGAACTTACCCGCCAAAAACTCTCTCTTGATCGACAGCTGCAGCAGGCTGAAGGAAATCTCAAAGCGCTACCCACAGAAAAACAGGCTGAAAAACTTGCGCTCATTGGACAGTTGGAAACGTTGGCGCGACAACGAACGGACTATGAAGCCAGCCGCAGTCTTGTTCTAAAGGCGCCGATTTCTGCTTCTATCGCCGCTGCAACAGTTAAAGTCGGCCAAGCAACGGACCGAGACCGCTTATTAATGATGCTCATTCCAGAAGGCGGCGTCCTTCAGGTTGAACTATTTGTACCGACCCGAGCCGCGGGCTTTATAAAGCCTGGCCAACCAGTCAACGTTCGGATTGATGCATTCCCGCATCAAAAGTTCGGCGTTCTTCCCGGCATCGTACGGACCATTTCGGCGTCGCCATTCGATACAAGCGAATTGCCCATTTCAATTCAATCGACGGATCCCGTCTATCGCGTCGTCGCCGATCTCAAAGCGCAGGCCATCGGTGTTAATGGAGACCTACGTCCCCTACAAGCCGGCATGCTCCTGAAAGCGGATATTCTTCTTGAACGTCGTCGATTGTGGCGCCTTTTCCAATCGGGAGCATGAGGCGTTGCGCGTTTTCAGTTTCCGGAGAGATAGGCGATGAGGCCCATTATTCAGGGCGAAGCAACCGAATGCGGTTTAGCATGCTTAGCCATGGTCGCGTCTCACTACGGGTTAAAAACAGATCTGATTCAATTACGTCAGTCCCATGCGCCGTCGCTCAAAGGGGCCAATTTGCGCCAACTGATCGCGATCGCTGATGAACTCAATCTCAGCGCACGCGCCGTAAAGCTCGAATTGAATAGTTTAGCAAATCTCAAATGCCCTGCAATTTTGCATTGGGACATGAGCCACTTCGTCGTGCTAGTCGAAGTAAGGCGCAAAAAAATCATACTCAACGATCCCGCCCAAGGGCGCGTTCACATGTCATTTGCAGAAGCCTCCGACCATTTCACAGGCGTCGCCCTGGAATTGTCGCCGACCGTGGACTTCCGACCACGGTCCATGGTGGCGCGCACACGGTTGTCCGATTTCTGGAGCCGGATGAGCGGCCTTAAACGCGCGCTCATCCAGATCGCACTCCTTTCGATCGTTTTCCAAGGGGTCATTCTTGCGTTGCCGCTGTATCTGCAGGTTGCCGTAGATGAAGCGATACTACGGTACGACGAGAATTTTCTTCTGATCCTGGCGCTTGGGTTTGGATTCTTGTATCTCATCAGCGCCATAACCGAAGCGCTTCGCTCGTGGGTTATTCTCCTAATTGGGCAATCGCTAACATTCCAAATGGCTGGAAATATTTTAAGACATTTACTCCGTCTGCCTACTTCTTATTTTGAGAAGCGTCATCTGGGCGATGTTGTTTCTCGCATGATGTCAGTACAACCAATACAGGAGGCAATGACGCAGAGTGTTGTAGCGGCGCTGATTGATGGCCTCTTGGCCCTCACAACAGCCGCATTGATCATCTATTACGATTGGCGTCTTGCCCTAATTGTCTTTGGAATGACGATCTTATATGTCATTTTTTCGGCTATCATGTTTCCGATGATGCGCCGCCGTAACGAGAAAAAAATTATTGATAAGGCGGTTGAGCAGACTTTCCTGATGGAAACGATTCAGGGCGCGCGCGCAATAAAATTATTTGGTGGAGAGGCTGACCGGGAGGCCGGCTGGCGGAACGCCTATACGCGTGTCGTAAACGCCACTGTCGCTGAAGAGCGGCTATCCATTCTTCTCAAGCTCGGCAATTCTATCGCCTTTGGATTGCAAATTATTATCGTCGTCTTCGCTGGCTCGCTGTTTGTCATGAACGGTGAAATGAGCATCGGAATGCTCTTTGCCTTTATGGCCTACCGTCAAAATTTTGTGGACCGCATTCTCGGCCTTGTTGAAAAGGGAATTGAATTCAGAATGCTTGGCCTTCATGTGGATCGGCTGACAGACATCGTACAAACGCCGCGTGAAGAGGGCCTGGATCGCGGCGCGAAAGCAAATCACGAACGATTGTCGGGCGCGATCGAACTTAAGAATCTAAGTTTTCGTTACAGCACGCAAGAGCCCTGCGTATTTGAAGATGTGAATGTTACGATCGAACCTGGAGAATTCGTGTCACTGACTGGGCCTTCCGGTGGCGGAAAAACCACGCTTCTCAAAGTGATGCTTGGACTTCTGACACCAGCATCCGGCCAAGTCATGGTCGACCAGCAATCCCTTTCAGCGCTTGGGCTTCGGCATTTTCGTTCGCGAATTGGCGTCGTCATGCAAGACGACAGTCTGCTTTCTGGAACCATCGCGGAAAATATTGCTTTTTTCGATCCCGAACTTGATGAAGAACGCGTGAGAAAGGCCGCTCGAGATGCGCGGATCGCCAAGGAGATAGACGCCATGCCGATGGGATACTATTCCTATATCGGCGATATGGGGGCGGCGTTATCGGGCGGGCAGCGTCAACGTCTCTTGCTTGCAAGAGCCCTCTATCGCGATCCTGACATGTTGTTCCTGGATGAGGGCACGGCGAATCTCGACGAAGCCGCCGAACAGGAAATAGGAATTGTTCTCAAATCAATGCTGATGACAAAATTTGTAATCGCGCACAGACCAGAGCTCATCCGTATCGCAGATCGCATCCTGAGAATGGAGAACGGCAAAATCGTCGACGTGACGAACGAACAAGTTTCAAAGGAAAAGTTGAAGTTTTATGTTGCGAACGATCCGATATCGTAAACCACGGTCGCCATAAACAATTCGGGATAATCCCCATAATAATGGGTTATTGTGCTATCGGCATTTGTGTTTTGTCGGAATCTATTCACTGGCGACACAGTGCGCGCACTCGCCTGATCGAAAGTAAAATCCCAAGTGATCCTGGCTTGCCCAAGCAATCCATGCCATTGTAGGTATGATTCTTTCTGTATTTTGGATTCTCAGACTGATCGCTTGCCTATCAATCAGCAAATAAGGCGCATCAAGCGCCCCATTCAACCGCCCGCCAAAACCGCCGCCGCTGCGACCCCGCTCCTAAACGCGTCCTCGATGCGCGCGCCGAGGCACCAGTCTCCGGCGGCGAGGAAGGTTCTGGTCTCATTGGCGGCGTAGGGCGCGCCGAGGGGCTTTGTCGTCATGGCGTAGCGCCAGCGGTGGGCCGCTTTATAAAGCGGCGCGGCTGAAAAGGCTGGCATTTGCTCTGTAAGCTGACGGTGGATCGCTTCCGCGGCGTCTTCTTTTTCAAGCGCCAGGTTCGCTGCGCTCCAGGCGGGGGCGGCGTGGACGACCCAGGTCTCAGGCGCCGTCTCGCGCCCTGCTTTCGCGCTGTTGCGCGCGATCCAGGCGATGTCTTCTGTGGGCGCGCGCATCATGTCGGGGCCGAGCCCGATCGGCTGTTCAAACGCCAGCATGAGCGCCCAGCAGGGCGCGGTTTCAACGCGCGCCGCTGCAGCGGCCACC
>CAWUIM010000085.1:0-11970 GCA_963922595.1 uncultured Parvularculaceae bacterium | reverse complement strand
GGCTGAACGCCGACCCGAACGCCGTCAATGCGGCGGGCCGCGCGATCCGCAGCGTGACCATCGGCGAGACCACCTTGCCCTTGTCGACAGGGGCCGCAATGCGCCTCTACCCTGACAAGAGAATGTCCGTATCCAAAACATCAGCCATCAAGGTCGTCCGCAACGAAGGGTCGAATTCGCAGTTGCGCGACAAAGTAGTGTTGATTGGGTTGGATCGGGACCTCGGCGGCGTCACGCGGCTGTCGCGTGGCACCTTTTCGCCTGCCGAAGCCCATGCGCTCGTAGCGGGACAGATTCACAATAACGCAGTCGTAAGCCGCCCCACCTGGATCGGCGGCCTCGAAGCGTTGATGGTAATGCTGCTCGGGGCCGCCGCCATCATGTGGTCGCAGCGCCTTGAATTCTGGAAGGCGCTGGGCGCCGCTGCAATCGCCTCGGCGATTTTGTTCGCGATCTCCTTCTCTGCGTTTTCCTTTAGCGACCTTCTCTTGAATCCGCTTCCGGGCGCCTTGGCGCTCTTTCTCGGCGCGTTTTCCGTCGCCGGCGGCCGATCGCTCGGCGTCGTCTTGCGCGACGATACCGTGCGCGGCACGTTCCAGGGCTCCCTGCCGGAACCGGCCATGAAGAAAATCCGCGAAGAAGGCGCGACCAATATTCTCGATGGCGTCAATCGCCCGGTGACCGTGCTCTCTTGCGAATTACGACTGCTCGAAGACGATCTTCAGCAATTGAGCGCTCACCCCGACGATGTCACCAACATGCTTGCGACCGCCAGCAATTCGCTCCGTAAGACGATTATCGAAACCGGCGGCGCGGCCGATCAGGCGGACGGCGGCAAAATCTACGCTTACTTCAATGCGCCGCTCGAAGCCGCCGACCATGTGGACGCCGCCTGCTCGGCAGCGCTGCGGCTGGTCGAGAGTATGGACAAAACCAACGCTGAGCTCGAAGCGTCAACGCGCACGCGCGGCGTTCAACTTCATCTCGCGATCGGCGTCGCCACGGGGCCTTGTTTCGTCGGACCCATGGGTCACGGACGCACCAACCGCTATTCTGCGATCGGACCCGCCGTCGAAATGGCGTCGTTCCTGCGCAAACAGGCGGAATTTTACGGTCCCGCGATCATCTGCGACGAGGCCGTCTACCGACAAACGCACCATCATTTCGCCTATCTGGAATTAGACCGTCTAAAGACGAACAAGAACCCCGCGCCGCTTTCCATCTTCGCGCTTGTGGGCAATCCCTTCATCAAGTCGAGCAAGAGCTATCGGTCGCTTGACGAAGCGCACCGCGAGCTGCTTTCGGCCTATCGCGCCGGCGACTGGGCCGCGGCGCGCGCCTCTCTTGAACAAGTGAAGAAATCGCCGGGCGCCGCCATCGCTCTATTCGACATCTACGAAAAACGCATCGCGGAGATGGCGGATAAGGAAACGCCCGCTGGCTGGGATGGCGCGCACGTGGTGACGCTTTGATCGCTTTCCGAATGCAGACGCCAATGGCAGTGCGCCTCACTTATTGATAAGCATCAAAACGAGAGCGATCACGAGGCACCCGCACCCAAAGAAGTCGGCAATGACAATCTTCTTCAGTGCGGGACTTGCATCGCCCACTGCAAAGCAAAGGCCGATAAAGGAAATCATCGCCGCAAATCCGCCGATGATCGCCAGCGTCTGTAACGCTGGACGAAAGGCCGACCACATCATGAAACCGCCGAGTAAGCCAAACAGGACGGCGCGGTGACGAAGGAGAATTTCCAGCGTGACGTCGATCGTCGTCAATCCGTAAAGGCTCTCAATCTTCTCGCCCGAAAGGACGCCCACCACCGGCAGGAAATTTATGAGACCGGCGATAAATATGAGCGCTGCAATAATAACTGAAACCATGTTGTCAGCAGATGCGAGTTATTTATTGGGCGAAATTCAATCCGAGCTTGGTATACAAATTTTCAACAGCGCCAAGTACCTCGGAGGTAAAGGCCGGATCGCGCAGATCATCGGCGCGCAGCTGGTCGCGGTAATGCGCCCTCACCCAAGCTTCGAGCTCGTCGATTTTTTCATGGTCAAGAATGAAGCGTTGGTCGACCGCCGCTAATTCCTCAGCTGACAACAGAACCCGGAGCCGCAGGCATGCGGGCCCGCCGCCATTGCGCATGCTCTCGCGCACATCCTTGAAGATGATGCGGTTGATCGCGTTGTTCTCAGACTTGATCCGCTCAAGGAACGCCTTGGTGCGCGTATTCTCTTCCGCCTCTTTTGGCAATATGAGCGCCATTTCACCGCCGCCCAGGGACACGAGTTGGGAGTTGAAGAGATAGGACGTAATGGCGTCTTCGAGCGAGACTTCGTCAGCCGGCGCTTCGATGATCTGGACGAACGGCGCGGCTTCCTTGATCGCCGCATGCGCCTTGTCACGATCTTCGAAACTCTGCTCGTGGAGAAAGAGGACCGTCTCGTTGGCGACGCCCACAACATCATTGTGAAAGGCCCCGGCGTCGAGGGCTACTTTCGATTGTTTCAGAAAAACCGCCCTGGCTGCGTCGAGCTTGTGATTGCGCGCCACCGCCTTGCTCGCCCGCAAGCGCTGGCGCGCCGGGAAGCGGTCGCCGTCTTCGCCATAGACAAATAGATGCACGCCTTGTTGATCATGCGACGGCGCCAGCCGCCCATGATTGGCGGCGCCTTCGTCGCCGAAATGAACGCCGCCGGGCAGCGGCGGGTGGTGCACGAAATATCGCTCGTCTTTAAAAATATGCCGCAGGTTCGCCGCAGTCCTGTCCGCCTCAATGGCGCGGTGAAAATTGGCGGCGAGGTTCGCCGGCGTGAAATGCGCCTTGCCGTCGCTCGTATCCGCAGACGGCGCAACGGTCGCTGCGTTCGCCGTCCACATTGACGAGGCCGCAAAACAGTTGGCGAGCAAATCAGGATCGCTCTTTCCAGCGCTGTCGATGACCGCGCCATTGTCGCCGGAAAAGCCAAGCGCACGCAGCGTTTTCAAATCAGGGCGTACAAGCGGCGGCAAGAAGCCTTGCGTCAACCCGAGGTCGATCAGAGCGCGCATTTTCGAAAGGCCCTGAAGCGCTGCTTCACGCGGGTTTGAGACCGCGCCCGCATTTTTCGCCGACGCCCTGTTGCCGAATGATAATCCGGCGTAGTTATGGGTGGGACCGATCAGACCGTCGAAATTTACTTCAGTATAGGTCATTTTCTAAAACGCCTTATCATCAGACGCGTACACCCACCTGCCCATCGCCCATGGGCAGCAAGGCTTCGCCTTCCATGGACGCGACTGGATAAGCGCAATAGTCGGCAGCGTAATAAGCGCTTGGGCGATGATTGCCTGAATGTCCGATCCCGCCGAACGGCGCCGCGCCCGACGCGCCCGTTGTTTGCCGGTTCCAGTTGACGACGCCCGCGCGGGAAAGGGCGAGGAACTTATCCCATTTTGCGTGATCATCGCTGAGGAGCCCGGCTGAAAGGCCGAATCGGGTGGCGTTGGCAAGATCGATCGCCTTGTCGAAATCGTTGGTGCGATAGACCTGAAGCATGGGACCGAAATGTTCCTCATCGGGAATATCATGCGCATTGGTCATGTCGATGATGCCGGGCGAGACAAAAGCGCTGCCCTCCTCGGCGACCGTGAGACGCCGGATCACCTCGCCGCCGAGCGCGGTGCGCTGTTCAAAGGCGCCCACGAGGCCGGCGGCGGCTTCCGACGAAATGACAGGCCCGTGGAACGGTTGCGGATCGGCGAATGGCTCGTCCATGATCAGCCGGTCCGTCAGCGCATCGAGCGCTTTCAATGCGCGATCGCCGGCTTCGCCTTCGGGAATGATCAGCCGCCGCGCACATGTGCAGCGCTGGCCGGACGTTAAAAAAGCCGACTGGACGACAGCGAACGCCGCCGCGTCCACATTCTCCGTATCCCACCAGATCAGCGGATTATTGCCGCCAAGTTCAAGCGCCAAAATCTTTCCCGGCTTTTCAGCAAAGACACGATGGAGCGCTGCGCCGGTGCCAACGCCGCCCGTAAACAACAGCCCGTCAATATCGTCATGAGCGGCCAACGCCTCACCAGTCTCGCGTCCGCCCTGGACGAGGTTCACAACGCCCGCCGGCACGCCCGCCTCCTCCATCGCCTGCACGATAAAGGCGCCGGGCCCCGGCGTGATTTCGCTCGGCTTGAAAACAACTGTATTGCCCGCAATGAGGGCCGGAATGATGTGACCGTTTGGCAGGTGCGCCGGGAAATTAAAGGGCCCGAGGGCGGCGAGAACGCCATGGGGCTTATGGCGCAAAACGCCGCGCGTCGCGCCGGTCGCCGTTTCCTTTTCGCCGGTGCGTTCATCATAAGCGCGGATCGAGATATCCACCTTGCCGGCGACGGCGGCGGCTTCCGTCTTCGTCTCCCACAGGGGCTTACCCGTGCTGCGCGAAATGATACGCGCCAGTTTCTCCGCATCGCGCTTGATGATGTCGCGGTACCGTTCAACGACAGCGATGCGTTCGGCAAGAGGCGTCAGCGCCCAACCTTTGAACGCTGCGCGCGCCGCCTCGACCGCATGGCTCACATCCAGCGCTGTCGCGGCGTTCAGTGTGTGGATCTGGGCCCCTTTTGACGGATCGGCCGACGAAAACGGCGCGCCCTGCCCATCGCGCCATCTGCCGTTGATAAAAATCTGTTCCTTAACCAGTCCGCTCATTTCGTCACCATGCGACCCATCTGATTGTTGACCCTTTCTCGACCTGCAGCGCCTCAGCCGTCTCGGCGGAGATCGTCGCGGCGTCGCCGCGGACCTCTATCCCCGCATGCGCGGCCCGGAACGTATCGACGGCGCCATGCACGATGATCGCGTCGGCCGGATCGACAGGCTCCTTGACGGCGGCGACCGTCACAAGATGGCTTTCGCGGATCGTTCGAATATTGCTGGTCTTGGTGTCGACCAGAGGCCCAGCGTCGAAAATATCCACATAGTCGTTATATTCAAAACCCTCGCGCAACAGCATCTGATAGGCCGGGATGGCGCTGTCATGGGGCTTGCCGATGCACTCACGGGCCGCTTCCGGCAACAGGCACACATAGATCGAAATACGCGGCATCAGATCGGCGATGAATTGATTGCCGTTGGCCGCATTATGAACGTCGGCCTCTTCAAATTCCATATCGAAGAAATTGCGGCCCAGCGCCTCCCAGAAAGGTTGGCGACCGTCGGGCGCTCGCCAGCCCCGAAGCTCCGCACAGATACGATCGCCGACTATATTCGGCGATTGGGCGATGAACATGTAGCGCGTGCGCGCCAGAAACTTTCCAAACCCGCCGCCGCGCGCTTCGGGCGACAGGAAGAGAGAGCCGACCTCGGCGCTGCCTGTGAAATCATGGGTCGGCACCAAAAGGCGCCGCTTGATGCGCTTGTTTAATTGCTCGGACGCATGGAACGTCCAGTTCACCTTGTAGTTCACGAAACCGGAATCGAGGCCGATGGAGGAGAACACCGCCGCCGTTCCCTCGACGCGCCCGTCCCGTTCCAGCACCATCATGTAGACTTCCGGCCCTGGCCCGCTCGCCTTGGCATTGAAGCTCTCAACGGCGAATTCAACGCGTGCGCGCAATGCGTCCTCGTCGGGCGGCAGATTGGTCATGCCGCCGCCGGAGCGCTGGGCGAGCGCGTAGATATCGTCAAAGTCCGTCAGCCGGACGGGTCGAATAATCGGGATCATTATTGGACCGCCGCTCCTGGATTGGGAATGTCGCCCGCCGCGATCCGCATCAGCAACAACGCCGACAGCTTCGCGCGTTCCTCCAGGCTATCGAGACACACATATTCTTTAGAGGAATGAATATGCGCGCCGCGCACGCCAAGCGTATCGATCACAGGGATGCCCGCCGCCGCAATATTGTTGCCGTCGCAACAGCCGCCGGTGGCTTTCCAACCGATCTCGATCCCTAATTCAGCGCCCACACCCCTCAGCGCTTCAAAGAAGGCGCGTAACTGCGGCGTCATGGGTTTAGGCGGACGGCCGAAACCGCCATGAACAGCAGCGGTGATCCCGTCGAGGCTATCAATGCGGGCCGCCGCGGCCTTCACCTCGCCGTTGAACCAATCAGCATCTGCAGGCTGTTCAACGCGCACGTTGAACCGGACAATCGCTTTTTCCGGCACGACATTGTTCGGCCCGCCGCCATCGATTTTGGCCACATTGACGGTGAGCCCCTCGCGCCCTCCCGTCAGGGCGTCGATTTCAGAAATGAACGAAGCCGCAGCCACAAGCGCGTTGCGTCCCAAATGGTGCTCGCGCCCCGCGTGAGCGCTCTTGCCCGTAATCACCACCGAGAAATTGCCGCTGCCCTTGCGCGCGCCGGCGAGCGTGCCGTCCGCCAGCGCCGGCTCATAGACGCATGCAAACTGCGCGCGCGACGCCGCGGCCGTGAGGTGGCCGAGCGAGCCATGCGAGCCAATCTCCTCATCGGCGTTGATAATGACTTCGAACCCTACGCGGTCAGCGTAAGACGATTGTTCGACCGCCTGAAGGGCCGACAACATCACAAGAAGCCCGCCCTTCATGTCAGCGCCGCCTGGCGCATTCAGCGTGTCGTCGTCGATCAGTTTTTGATCCTGAAACGGATGATCGGCCCCGAAGACGGTGTCCATATGACCGGTGAGCAAGACGCGCACCGGCGCCTGCGGCCTCTTTACGATGCGAAGGCAATCGCCGACGGGCTGTTCAATAAGCTCGCCTTTCGGCGTCACCAGGTGATGCGGTTGCGCCGGTAACGTCTCGACGTCCGCCTCAAGCTCGGCGAAAGCGTCAGCCAGAACGCCGCGCATGGCCGCCAACCCTTCGAGATTGGCGCTGCCCGAATTGATCGCGCACCAGTCCCGCAATTGGCGAGTCATTGCGTCGCGGCGCCCGTCGAGAAAAGCGAGCTCTTGCGTCAAATCACTGTGCTGTCGCATGGGCTAAGCACTAGCCCTGTGCGACCCGCCGGGCAAGCGAGGCCACCCCCGAAAAAAGTCCGCCGCGCCTTGGGCGCACAAGTGGCCTTGCGAAAAAACATTCAGTATGGTTCCCCTCTTTGACCGGAGGGGGTCCGTCTAGGAGATTGTTTTGGGATTTGTAGAAGCGCTTTTAAGGGTGTGGATCGGCGCGGCGCGGAAGGGGTCTTGGCTTGTTGTCGTTTTGTTCCTGGCCGCCGGTGTGGCGGCGGGGCTCTACGCGGCCAAGGAGTTGAAGGTCAACACCGATACGACCGCAATGCTCGACAGCGCCCTGCCGTTCCAGCAGCGCGCCGCGGAAATCAAAGCCGCCTTCCCTCAGATCAAATCCGACCTCGTCATTATCTCCAAAGCGCAGACGCTGGATGAAGCAGACGCGTTTGCGGCGCAACTGGCCGAGCGGCTCAAAGCAAAGCCCGAAACCTTCAGCAACGTCTTCGCGACGGCGGAAGACCCGTTCTTCCTCGAAAACGGGCTTCTTTATCTCAGCGAGAGCGAGCTCGAAGCGCGGCTTACCCAGATGACGAAAGCGGCCGGGTTGATTGAAACACTCGTTAAGTCGCCCACAGCCGACACGCTTTTTTCCACCCTCGCCGAAAACGACGAGCTGGCGGACAAGTCGGAGCTCGGCAAAGAAACGCTGAACGATATTTACGGCGAGTTGGCAACGGTCTTGGAGGCAAGCCTTAACGATAAGCGGCGCCCGTTTTCGTGGATGAGCGCGCTCGACACCGAAGACCAACCCGAAACGGGACATATGCGCCTCGTCTACGCGACGCCTGTTCTCGACTATACGCGCCTGCAACCGGCGAAATTGTCCGTGCAGGCGCTAAATGACGAGATCGCGTTGATGCGCGCCGATTATGGCGACCGTATAGAAGTTTACGTCACCGGCGATCCGGCGCTGAGGGGCGAAGAGCTGCAATCGGTGACGCAAGGGATCGGCCTGTCGTTTCTGATTTCGTTCATTCTGGTGGCGACGCTCCTTCTCTTCGCGTTTCGGTCTGGGTTCATGGCGTTCCTAACGCTCATCGGCTTGATCATCACAATCGTCCTGACATCAGCGTTCGCCGCGGCGGCGATCGGCGAGCTAAATCTCGTGTCTGTAGCCTTCACAGTCCTTCTGGTCGGTCTTGGTCTCGACTTCGCCATTCACCTCCTCTTGCATGTACAGGAACGCCGCGCCGACGGGCAGAGCATCCGCGAATCCCTCGACGGCGCCGTTCATGAAGTCGGCCCCGCGCTAACGCTTGCGGCGCCGACGACAGCGCTCGCTTTTCTCTCTTTCGTCCCGACAAGCTTTGACGGCATCGCCCAGCTTGGCGTGATTGCAGGCGTCGGCGTTCTGATCGCCTTCTTTGTTTCGGTCACCTTTCTACCTGCGGCGCTTGCGGCCTTGCCGAACGCCAGGCCGCGCAAGTCCAGCGGGGTCGTGCGGTCGGGCTTTCGGTTTATTGAAAAGATCTCCATGCCGGTGACGGCGCTCACCGTCCTTCTCGGTTTCGCGGCGCTCTTCCTGTTGCCCGACGCCCGGTTCGATGCCGATCCGATGTCTTTGCGCGACCCGAAAAGCCCTTCCGTACAGGGATTTAATCTTCTCTTCGACGATGAAAACACCATTCCCTATCGGATCACCCGCCTCGTCGAAACGGAGGCAGAGGCCGTTGAGACGGCGAATGCCGCAAAGGCGCTCGAAACAGTGCGCACCGCCCGCTCTTTGCCGGACTTTGTGCCGGAGGATCAGGACGCCAAACTGGAACTCATCGACTTCGCGGCCGGCACGCTCGTTTTCGCATTAGACGCGGAACCGGGATCTGAAACAGATGAGCAAACGGGATCTGGCGCGACAACGCTGCGCGATCGATTGATGCAAGCCTACACGGATGGCGAGGCGCGCCGTCTCGCCGATTTATTGACGACGGCGCTCGATCGCAATGATCCGCGCGTGATGGATCAGATTGAGCGCAACATTTTCGCCTTCTGGCCGCAACTCGTGGAGCGCTTACGCGCACAATTGAACGCAGATTATATCGACTATGACGCGCTGCCTACCACGCTTAAAAATCGCTACCTGTCCGCCGACGGCGACTGGCGCGTCGATATTCTGCCAGCGGAAGATGTGCGCGACGCAAAAGCCTTGAAGCGTTTTACGAGCGCGGTCGAAGACGCCTTCCCGGACGCGGGCGGCGGGGCGATCCAGACGCTGAAAGCTGGCGAGGCGATCTCAAACGCCATGCTGCAAGCGACGGCGATCGCACTTGTCGTGATTTCGTTCGTACTGATCATCCTGATCCGCAGCGTCACGCGCACAATTCTGATCCTTTCGCCGCTCCTGCTCGCGGCGATCCTGACCACTGCGACCGGTGTTCTATTCGACGTACCGTTTAACTACGCCAATGTGATCGTCTTGCCGCTTCTCATCGGCATTGGCGTCGACAGCGGCATTCACCTTGTGATGCGCCAGCAACAGGTCAAAGCCGGCGAAGGGCTTTACGGCACGTCGACGCCGCGCGCGGTGCTGTTCTCTGCGCTGACGACTGTCGCCTCGTTCGGCAGTTTGATGCTCTCCCAGCACCGCGGCACGGCGAGCATGGGTGAACTTTTGTCCATCGCCATCGCCTTCACCCTCGTTTGTACGCTCATTGTTCTGCCGGCGGCCTTCAGATTGGGCCAACGGCGCGCCGAAACCGGCTTTGACGAAGCGGATCGGCTCTACAAAGGCAAGTAACTTCGCGCCCCAATTCCGGCCAATTTCGTGCTGGAATACCGCCGCAATCGCACCATATAGTCGGGAACGTTAAGCCGGAAAACGGGCGTCCCAGGAGGTTGATCTGATGTTCTTTTCGAAAATTCGCGTAATGGCGGGCCTCTTGGCGCTGAGCGCCGCATCGCATAGCGGCGCCCTCGCCCAGGATCAAAAGAGCGACGCGCCGGCGGAAAAATCCGCCGAGGCCGCAGCTGCCGAGTCGATCGACAGCGCGATTGATTTCGCAAAAGAAGTAACGGCGGACGCGACGGCTGCATTCAGCGCAGAAGGCGCCACCGAGGCGGAAAAGCTAAAAGGATTTGAGGACGTTCTTTCCGAAGCGCTCGCGCTGAAGACAATTGGAAAATTTATGCTGGGCGAGTCGCGCAAGACGATGACCGAAGACCAACTCGCGCGTTATGACGCGATCTTCCCCGCCTACATCACGCGCCAATACGCCGATCAGTTCGCTGAAATCGTCGGCCGTCCGCTTGAAGTGACGGACGCAAAGAAAATCGGCCGCCGCGACGTGATTGTGCGCACTCAATTCACCCGCACGGATGGTTCACCTGTCCCCGTCGACTGGCGCGTGCGCAAACTGAAGTCGGGCGACCAGAAAATGATCGACATTATCGTCAACGGCGTCTCGATCATGCTGGTCAAACGCGAGGAGTTCTCTTCCTTCATCGCCAACAACAGCGTCGACGCCTTGCTGACGCAACTGGAGACAGAAGCGCGCGCAGCGTAATGCGCGGCGTTTGAGCGATGGCAGGGGCGGAGGGTACTCGAACCCCCGCGCGCCATTGGCGCGCGAATCTTAAATTTGGGGGTTTGACAATCTTGGTGGGGACACGCTGTCCCTATTACGCAGCGCTTGCGATGGCAGGGGCGGAGGGACTCGAACCCCCGGCCCTCGGTTTTGGAGACCGATGCTCTACCAACTGAGCTACACCCCTAGGCCAGAGCGTTGTCTTAAGCACTGGCGGCGTCGCTGACAATAGCAAGTCGCGTGAGGCGCACGGCGGGACGGCCCTATTCTTTGGGCTCGATGCGTTTATCGCCCACATAAACCTCGCCGCCGCCCGCATGTTTCATGCTGCCGGTCATGGACCCCATGCGCACTTCGCTGGAGCCTCGGAGCCGCAATTCGGGGCCGATCACCGCGCCGTCGAAGAAGACCCCGCCGGATCCGTCGATCGTGACCTTCATCTGCTCGGCGCGTCCCCCCTGAACGGCGACCGCCCCGGAGCCGGCGATCCGCGCTGTCAGCGGGCCTTCGAGGCGGGTTGCGCGCACATTTCCTGATCCTGCGATGGAAACATCTAGAACGCCGTCCACCGATCCGAGCACCACATCGCCAGCGCCCGCCATATCCACATCCACCATGGCGGCGTCGCCGGTCAAAACATCAGCATCGCCCGAAACATTCAGTTCGAGCGCGGCGCCGATGTCGCCGACCACAAGCCGGCTGCCCGGCGTCAAATCAATCGCCGCCTCTTCCACATCGCCGATTTCGCCATAGGCGTAACAACTATCAAGGTCGAGGGCACCCGCAATATCGCCCATCGTTATTTTCATCCGTGCGTCAACGAATGATACGTCGCGCTCTCGCGGCATCGTCACTTTGATTGTCGGATGCTCTGCGAAGAAAGCGTCGGACGGCTTTTTATCATTGTTGGGCGTGCGGTCTTTGCGCAAATTCGCCTGGCGCGTGATCAGACGGTTGCAGCAGTCATCCGCATATTCATCGCGCGGTTCGCCTGCGATGATGAGCCGGCCCTCTTCGTCGAGGCCGACGCTCACGCGGGAATAGGTTTTCCCCTGCTCTACGACGACATCGATTTCATCGCCGCCATTGGTGACGATTTCAACCGTCCCAAGGATATCCGTGAAAACAAGCTGGTTCGCCTCAAAGCGCGCCGCAGTCGCCGGCCCAGCGGCCAATAACGAAGCCGCCGCGGCGCTCGCGTAGCGGCGCACCGGAAATGCGTGAAGTGTTTTCGTACCCATTCTCATGACCCACATACTCCCATCGTCAGCGCCTTAACCTTAACGGCGCCGATCAAAACCACGGAAGAAGCATAGCAAGGAATGGGCCTTATTTCGACCGGGGCGTTACGGCGTAGGTTCGGCGGGTTCCGCCTCCGCCGCGGCAATCTCCGCTTCGAGCGCGGGCCGGATCGGCGCATCGGGCGGCAAGCGTTCCAAAACGCGCCGCCAAAGCGCCACGGCC
>CAWUIM010000084.1:0-11984 GCA_963922595.1 uncultured Parvularculaceae bacterium | reverse complement strand
GACGCGCGCCGCGGCGTCTTGGCTGAGCGCGCGGCCCGGCGCGACAACGATGATGCGCTCGTGTTTTCTACCGACATTCATGGTCTTTAACGGGTCTTTCGCCACATTAATGACGCCTCTTAAACGAAATCGGATTATAGCGATGAAATGGTGAACAAAGCGAAGCGATATTTTTTCTGCGGGATTGGCGGCAGCGGGATGTTGCCGCTCGCCCTCATTCTGAAAGGAAAAGGGGCGATTGTCGCCGGGTCCGACCGGGCGCTCGATCAGGGCCGCACGCCGGGGAAATTCGATTATTTGCGCGCGCTCGGCGTCGATTTGTTCCCGCAAGATGGGAGTGGTCTCGTCAGTGGCGAACAGACGCTCGTCGCCTCCGCCGCAGTTGAGGATACCGTGCCCGATGTGGCGGCCGCTAACCGGGTCGGCGCGCCGCGGCTTTCGCGCGCGCAATTGTTGGCGACGCTCTTTAACGACGAGCCGTTTTCTGTCGCCGTAGGCGGCACCAGCGGCAAATCCACGGTCACGGCGATGACCGGCTGGATATATGCCGACGCCGGCGAGGACCCGACGATCATGAACGGTGCGGTGATGAAAAATTTCGTCACTGACAAAGCGCTTTTCGCGAGCGCGCGCGTCGGCCGCGGTCCCGCGTTTATCAGCGAGGTTGATGAAAGCGACGGCTCGATTGCGCTGTTCGCGCCGACCGTCGCGGTTCTGAACAATATCTCGCTCGATCATAAATCCATGGATGAGTTGCGCGCGCTCTTCGGTGAGTTTGTCGCAAAAGCGGAAACCGCCGTAATCAATCGCGACGACGCCGAAGCCGCAGCGCTCACGGCGGCCGTCAAAGGGCGCGTGCTTTCTTACAGTCTCACCAACGCCGCCGCTGATTTCCACGCTGACGAAATCACGCCGGAACCCTTCGGCGTCTCGTTCACCGCGCACGGGCCGGAAGGCGCACGCGCGCGCGTCGCGCTGACCATGCCCGGCCGGCACAATGTCTCGAACGCGCTCGCAGCGCTTTGCGCGGCCCATGCCGGCGGGATTGCGCTCGCCGAGGCGGCGGCGTCGCTTTCCCGTTTTGAGGGCGTCAAACGGCGCTTTGAACTTGTGGGCGCCGCAAACGGCGTCACGGTGATCGACGATTTTGGTCATAACCCGGACAAAATCGCCGCGACCTTGCGCACGCTCCACGACTTCCCGGGCCGGTTGCTCATCATGTTTCAACCTCATGGGTTTGGTCCGCTCAGAAAAATGAAGCAGGAATTCATCGATTGCTTTTCTCATCATCTAGAGCCAGACGATCATCTCCTGATGCCGCAGCCTGTTTATTACGGCGGCACCGTCGATCGCGCGGTCACGAGCGAGGATATCGCCGCCGGCGTTCGCGCCGCCGGCCGTAATGCGCAAGCGTTCGAAACACGTGACGATTGCGGCGCAAAGCTGCTCGACACGGCGCGCGACGGCGACCGCATCATCGTCATGGGCGCGCGCGACGACACCTTGTCGGAATTCGCCGCCGGCCTGGTGGCGTCATTGCGGAAAAAAGGCTGAGGCGCCGCACGCGCCGGCGGGTCATCAGAAGCTGGCGCAGCGGCGGCGGGTTCACAATCGGGCGCGCACGCAGCGCCCATGTGCGTTCGCACGCGCGGCCCATTCTTCGATGAAAGACCGTCCCCGGCGGGATCATCGAACCCGCCATAGCTGAAACCCGCCAGCGGATTTGTCGGCTCCTCTTCAAAATCAGGGAAAGAACGGGGAGACGCGGCGCACATCGCGAATTCGTCCGCAGCGGTCGGAGCAGGGATTTTGACATTCTCGCCGTCCGTGATGTGGTGAGCCTCGAATGCGTTGCGCCGGCGTTTGTCGGTGCAGGGCCCGCGCCGCATCCGTTCAATCACGCGATGCGCCCAGACGGCGCGCGTCATCGCCCTGGCCGCGAAGGCGGCCAAATCTATCGTCCCGGCCGCGAAGGCGGTCAAATCTAAAGAATGCGCGCCTTCGCGCGCGGAACGTCTGTCAAAAAATGCAGGGCGCTGGCCCTTCGTGTCCACAAGAGAAAAATTAACGGCGGCCTCGCCCGCCTCTTCGGCGAGATCAAGCGTCAAGAGCGACAGCCGCCGATAGCGCGCCGCCAGCGCCGCGTCGAAGTCGGTCTCTTCAGCGCCGATGCATTGATCGGGTTCATCCCAATCGCCTCGACCCTTGCGCGCCGGACAAAGCGATCCCTCGACGGATCGCGCGCCGGTTCGCTGCGCAGAGTTATGTTCCGCCCCGCTTCTCGGCGCCCGCTGATCGGGCGTCGCCCTATGATCTTCGCCATTTCTCATGGCGCTCATCATACGGGCGGCGACCACCCCGTAGATAAGTTTCCCACAGTTTGTACAGTTACGGCGAATTGCGCCGGTTATTGCGAGCGCTATAAGGTTAATCGGTTTACGGAATTTTGGTTGAGTGAAAAAAATTTCGACACGGTTGTGGCGAAGTGAAGGGTGGTATTTGATTGCAATGAACTTTTTTAACCGAAGTTTTCCGGTTTGGTTTTTGTTGCACTCGCCTTCCCGCGGCTTGGCCGCGGGATCCATCGCGCGCTACGTTCTCCCAAGGGCGAACCGTGACCTCACATTTATCTGGGTCGTAAACAATCAAGAAATTGGATTGTTGATCGAAAAGTAGATTCGTCTCGCCACTTCACATAATGCATATTGACATTAAATCTACATAGGTAGATATAAATCTCATGAGACGGTCCCGATCCCTGTCCAAGCCCGCCAGAAAGATTCTTCATGCGCTGCTTAGCGCCGGAAACGATTGGTCGCACGGCTACGAACTCTGCCGTCAGACGGGCGTTAAGTCGGGCACGCTTTATCCCTTTCTCATTCGTCTCGAAGACCAAGGCTATCTCGAGTCGGAATGGCAAGAGCCAGCGCAAGGCGGACGCCCGCCCCGGCATGCGTATCGTCTCACTGCGCGCGGCGTTTTGCTTGCGCAAGAAAATCCGCCGGTCGCTGCGCGCCGAAAAACAAAACGCGGCGAGGAGGTGCTGGCATGAGCCTTGGGTTCCGGCGCTCTGTCGCAAATTTTCTTTGTGAGGCCTTGCGCATCGTCCTTCCAAATAGCCGCGCGCGATGGGCCGACGCCTTACGCGCGGAAATCGCCCTCATTCCTCAAGACGGCGAAGCCTTGCGTTTCGCCTTTGGAGGATTATTCGGACTGGCGCCCCGGCTATTGCTTGCGCATTTACAAGCCGCATTCATCACGATTTCAAGAAGCGACCGTTCAGTAGGAGATACGACCGCCATGCGATCATCCTTCAATATTTTTCATCATCCGCGTCTTGTCGGCGTCCTGTCAGCGGTCATCGCTGTTGTTTTAGGCGTCGCCTATATGGCGGCGGCAGGCGCGCCGCTCATTTTTCCAATTTTAAACCTTGGCGCCCTGATCATTGGCCTTGTTGTGCTGGCCCTGTCCGTTCGCATTGCGCCGCTTACCGGGCGCTTGGCCGGTATCGGTGTCTTCGCGATGAGCGTCCTCCTGCTTGTTACGTCAGTATTCGGCAGTTCCTTTGAGGGCGCGCGGCGCTGGCTCGTCATCGGCCCCTTTTTCATACAAACAAGTCTGCTTTTCCTGCCGGTCATGGTCGTCAACTTTGCGCGCACGCGGAATGCGCTCGCAATGGCTGGGATGGTCGCCGCCGCTTTCGCCGTTGCGCTTCAGCCGGACCGGGCCATGGCCGGGGTTCTGGTAGCGGGATTGTTCGGCTGCGCCTTGCATCGTTCAGATCGCTTCGTTGGGATTGCGTTATTGGCGGCAGTTATTGCATTCGCCGTCACGCTGTTAAGAGGTGATACGCTTCCTGCCGTGCCGTTTGTGGATAAAGTTCTTTATACGGCTTTTGACGTACACCTGTTTGCGGGCGTCGCCGTTTTGGCTGGGTCGGCGATGCTTCTTGCACCTGCAACGATCGCAAAATTGAAAAATAGTGCCGACCCGATGGTGTACATTGTCTTCGGTTTGATATGGTTCGCCGTCATTTTAGCCGCGGCAATTGGGAATTATCCGACGCCGGTTGTCGGGTACGGGAGTAGCGCGATCATTGGCTACCTTTTGAGCCTTTCCGCTTTGCCCAAGCGCGCCCTTTATAGGTCGCGGGTCGCTGTCGAAAGCGCTGACGTACAAAATCAAAAAGGTCCGCGAGGCCTGAAGCGCGTCACATCTTTATCGGTCGCCGGGCTTTTAACGCTTGGTCTAAGTAGCGCCGCCGGCGGCGAAACGATTACCGACTGCGCCAGACCCAAAGTTGAGAAGGTCGAAATACCAAATACAGTTTGGCGGCCGGGGCCGGCGGGCGAACAAATTCCGTTATGGCCGGACGATGTCGATCTTCAATTGCCCGATTATGACGGCAATCCGGAAATGATCGGGAACGGGTC
This sequence comes from uncultured Parvularculaceae bacterium, assembly GCA_963922595.1. Taxonomy (GTDB): domain Bacteria; phylum Pseudomonadota; class Alphaproteobacteria; order Caulobacterales; family Parvularculaceae; genus JAJFFW01. The sequence goes on along the minus strand of CAWUIM010000084.1, from coordinate 7,551 downwards.
GCCGCTCATCGCAGGACGCACCTGGAATTGGGCGACTTATATCGCCCGTCCAACGATGACGATCTACCCGCCGAAAGCGGAGAGTACCGGTGCTGCGTTGTTGGTGTTGCCGGGCGGCGGGTACAGAGCCGTGGCGATGGACCTTGAAGGAACCGAGATTTGCGGTTGGATTACGCAGCATGGCGTGACGTGCGTTATCCTGAAATATCGCACGCCGCAGGGTTGGCGCAAAAATGAGAGCGGGGTCGGGGAGAGGCCTGACGTATTATTTGCGCTGCACGACGCTCAACGTGCGATGAGTCTTTTGCGGCATCGCGCCGCTGATTATAATATTGATACGGATAGAATTGGCGTAATCGGGTTTTCCGCGGGCGCGCATCTCGCCGCTGATGTGAGCAATATCCATGAGCGCGCGTATGACCATGTGGACGCGGCCGATCAGGAATCTTCCCGGCCTGACTTTTCGGTTGTGATGTATCCGGGCCGGTTTCTGCCGGAACGACGCCCGGAGACAGATTTAAAGCTGGCGCCGTGGATGACAATCAGCGCGGACGCGCCGCCGACGTTGTTGATCCACGCCATGAATGACAATGTGAATGATATCCGGCATTCCATGGCCTATGGCATGGCGTTGAACGACGCCGGCGCGTCCGTCGATATGCGATTTTACGCAAAAGGGTGTCATGCGTTCGGACTGCGCGCAACGCAGGACCCGATCACGACCCAATGGCCTGAACAAGTTGTGCAATGGCTGCAGAATATCGGCGTGCTTTAAAGTCGAATGCTGCTCCTGTTCGCGCCCCCTGATCGGGTGCTGTAAACGCTGTTAATCCCAAAACAGCTTGCTTATAAAGGGGTAGCGCTTGGCGCATTGTGCATAATATCGCCAGGCGAACGGGAAAATCCGGGGGTTGGTGATGAATTTTTCGATTAAAACCGTTGGCGTACTCGCAGCTCTAATTGCTGTTCAATGTACTTTTTTTGATGGCGCGTCGGCGCAACCGGCTCCTGACGATAATAGGTTACAGCCTGACCGTCTTCGCGATGCTTTAAAGGAACGGGCGAAAACGCGCCCTCGGATTGCGCCGCCTCCGCTTGGTCTTCCACCGCAGCGCATATCCGCTGCGCCGATAAATTGGCAAGACGTTGAGCAGGCTGAAGCACGAACGCGCCAGCGCGATGCAGGGGCCCAACGCTCGTTTCGTGCGAATATCGGTCAGGCGGCGGAAGGGCTGCGCCGCGTGCCGATCGATAACCTGCCGCGTATTAATCCACCGGAGATATCGCGTGTTTTATTGCCAGTGCTCGTGCCCGCAACACCCGAAATTCTAGAGACCGTCGTCGTGTATGGACAACAAGACGCTTATACGGCGAATGCAGAGGTCGCTGAAGGTGTTTCTTTGAGAATGGCAGGTACACGCAAGAAGTTAGTTCTTCCGTCTGCGACTACTGCGCGTGAACGGATCAAGGAGTTACGCGAAAAGCGACCGCTTCTGCCCGGCCAGGGCGTGCCTTATGTCATCACGCGCAGCGTATCTTCAACCGATCTCTCATTCTCACGGTTTGGCGCCGGTTATGTCTTGAGCCTCATCTGTGACGACCCTGAAAATGATCAACGGTGCGCTGAAGACGCATTTATCTCCTCGTTGGTGTCATCAATGGCGCTTTTGAACAGAAAGCCGGCCGAAGAGGAGGGCGATGACGATGAATAATCCGATACGATATCGCCAACGCGGCGGCGTCGCCGCGCGATGGCTTTTCCAACTCGCTGTCTTCGCTGTATTTGTCGGATTTCTCTATTGGGACTATCAACGCCGCAATAGCGAAAACGAACAACTTGCCAGTGAAAGTGTCGACCAAACGTCGGAAGAAACCGCGTCAGTAAATGAGAGTACTTTTCCGGAAGAATCGGAACAGGAAATCGTGGACGCGAGCGCTGACACCGACGGCGCACTCACCGATGAAAAAGGCGAGGTGTTCTCCTATCTGGATGTCGGTGATCTTCTGCCGGAGAGCGGCCCCGGATTTATTGATCAAACCGTGTACCGTCCGGAAATCGCGTTTCCCACGGAAGCGTCGGTTTATTTGAATTCGCAAGTCTATCGTTACGGCGGCTATTACGGGTCGGTGAACGGTATGGAAGGCGGCCAATGCGAACCCGATAATTATTCGTACCCGTGGCAAGATACATTTTGTGAAAAACGGTCCCGGGACCAGGAGCTCTGTCCCGGCGGCGGCCACGAAGGGCTCGATATTCGCCCGGCCAGCTGCGTGAAAAACGAACATTGGGCGGTGGCGACGGAGGACGCTCGCGTCGTCGACGTTCGGCGTCACTGGGTCACCCTACAATCCGCAGACGGTACGCTTTACAACTATTTGCATCTCAACATGGCCGCGCTGGAGGTCGTCGAAGGCGACCTTATCTCAAAAGGCGACCGCATCGGGCTCATTTCCAATGATTTTTACAAGTCCGATGGAACATCGGTAGCGACCACGATCCATCTGCATTTTGAGATGTATGAAAATTACGTGGCGGATGAAGAATCCGACCCGCTGTTCACAAAGGTCAATCCGTATATGACGCTGGTCTCTGCGTATGATCGAAAACTGCGCGCGGAGAATTAACAATCGCCGCCCCGCGGGTCAGATAATGAAAATTTTCTGACCCGGTCTTGCGCGTTGTTGCGTAAGCGGCGGCTAGGACGTTTCAGCCCCCGCCTAAATCCGCTCGTATGCGCCGAGCGTCAGGAACTCTGCGAATTCGTCCTGCAGGCAGAGGTCTTCCATCAGCTTGATCGCGTCCGTGAAGTGGCCGCTGGTCCAGCGGGCGTCGCCGACTTCGGATTTCACCACATCCACTTCCTCGGCCATGACGCGCTTGAAATAATCCGCGGTCATGGTTTCGCCGTTGGAAAGCGTCGCGCCGTTTTTGATCCACTGCCAGATTGAAGCCCGCGAGATTTCGGCCGTGGCGGCGTCTTCCATGAGGCCATAAATCGCGACGGCGCCGAGGCCGCCGAGCCAGGCTTCGATATATTGCAGGGCGACGCGGATATTGTTGCGCAGGCCCTCTTCCGTAAACGGACCTTCAGGCGTGGCGATGAGGTCATCGGCGGTGATCTCAGCGTCGCCGCCACGGGTCACGGCAAGCTGGTTCGTCGCGCCGCCTTCGAACGCGCCCGAATAGACCTTGTTGACCACATCCGACAGCGCGGGATGGGCGATCCACGATCCGTCATGACCGTTATCGGCTTCACGCTGCTTGTCGATGCGCACTTTTTCTTCATTGGCCGCATTCTCATCGGGCGTTTTCGCGGGCAGGAAGGCAGACATGCCGCCCATGGCGAGGGCGCCGCGCTTGTGGCAGGTGGCGACGAGAAGGCGCGAATAGGCGTCAAGGAAGGGTTTGTCCATACCGACGGCGTGGCGGTCTGGGAGCATGCGGTCGCCATGTTTTTTCAGCGTTTTGATATAGCTGAAAATATAATCCCAGCGCCCGCAATTGAGCGCGGCGGCGTGATCCTTCAGCTCAAAGAGGATTTCATCCATTTCGAAGACGGCCGGCAGCGTTTCGATCAGCATCGTCGCTTTGATCGCGCCGACCGGCACATCGAAACGCTCCTGCGCATAGACGAACACTTCGTTCCACCAGCGCGCTTCTTCATAATGCTCAAGCTTCGGCACGTAGAAATAAACGCCTTGACTGTTAGCGGCCCTCGTTTTGTAGTTATGGAAAAAGTATAGGCCGAAATCCATCAGCGCGCCGGGGATAGCCGCGCCGTTCCGCGTGATGTGTTTTTCATCGAGATGCAGGCCGCGCACGCGCGCGATCAGGACGGCCGGGTCCGGCTGCAGCGCGTAACTTTTGCCGCTCTTTGGGTCCTCAAAGGCGATGTCGCCGCGGTTGGCGTCGCGCATATTGATCTGCCCGTCAATGACGTTGCGCCAGGTGGGTGAGAGCGCGTCTTCGAAGTCCGCCATGAATACTTTGACGTCGGCGTTGAGCGCGTTGATCATCATCTTGCGGTCGACCGGCCCGGTGATTTCGACGCGCCGGTCGAGAAGGGCGTCCGGCAAGGCGCCGACTTTCCAGTCGCCGGCCCGAACGTCGGCGGTCTCGGGGCGGAAGTCCGGGAGCGCGCCGGCGTCGATTTTCGCCTGCCACGCCGCGCGCGCTTTTAAGAGGTCGGCGCGGCGGCCGGCGAACTTGTCCACCAAATCGCAAAGAAACTGGCAGGCCTCATCCGTGAGAATTTCCTCGTCGGCGGCGGTGATTGTTTCGGAAAAGGTCAGCCCCTGGCGTTCCTGGCTCATGATCGTCCTCCCTTGCGCGCGGCCCCCGGGCGGCGGCGTGCGGCGCTATTGCGTTGCAGCAAAGAACGCGGAACGGCGGTGAATTTCAAGCTTTTTCGGCGCCCTCGGCCGGAGCAGTCGCGGCGCAAGCTGTCGCATGCGTTAACCAAGAATCGTGACCGACGCTTAAATCCTTCGTGGGACACTGCGGCTCGTCCTTAGCGGCGCGAAAATTGCTTCGATAAAACGCGCTGCGGTTGATCAGAGGTCGCAGCCCTCAATTTGGGACAGATGGGCTTTTGGATATGCAGGCACGCACGAAGGACATCACCACCCGGCGTTTGTTGAAAAACCGTAGCGGCGCCTCCGCGGTGGAGTTCGCGCTTGTGGCGCCGATCTTTATTGCGCTCATGCTCTCGATCATCGAGGCCGGCTATTTCTTCTTCATCAACTCCGCCGTGACCGAAGCGACGGCGAAGGCCGCGCGGCTTGTGCGCACCGGCCAGGCGCAGGCGGGGATCGACCCGGAGGATTTCTTCGACGAGATTTGCGATGTGGTCGACTCTTTCGGCGACTGCGAGCAACAGCTCACCGTGGATGTGGCGCGCTTTGACAGCTTCACCGATCTCGCCAATGACCTCACATCGATCCAGTGCCGGGACTCGTCCGACCCGACGATCGCCGGCGCGCAGTTCGGCGCCGCCAATTACGGCGCGCGCCGGGATATCGTACGGGTACGGATTTGTTATCTGCACCGGCCCGTGAACCCGGCGCTGGGCTTGCGCCTTTCGAAAAATGCCGACGGGTTCCGCGAAATGGTCGCGGTTTCGGTGTTCCGTAACGAGCCCTTCGAGAATTAGGACGCGTCATGCAGGAATCATCATCCCCTCGCTCCCTCAGCCGTCGCACATCGTGTTTGGGCTCGCGCTTCGCTTCTGACCGCACCGGTCTTGCCGCGATTGAGTTCGCACTTCTGGCGCCGATTATGGTGTTCATGTTTTTCGCAACCGTCGAAGGCTCTGACGCGCTGGCGACGAGCCGCCGCGTTACGCAATCCGTCAACACCATCGCCGACCTGGTGGCGCAGGAAACCGAGATCCAGACGGCGGCGCTCGGCGATCTCTTTGTGGGGATGGAAGATATAATCGACACAGGCGCCATCACGGTCGATTTCCGCGTGGTCAGCCTAATCGTCGATCCGGATACAAACGATGTGGTCGTCCATTGGAGCCGCGACAATAGCGGCGGCACGCCTTACGCGGCGGGGACGGTCTATTCGGGGCCGGCGGATGTGAGCCTGCTCGACCCCACGGCGTCGATTATTGTCGGCGAGGTACAGTATGATTACACGCCCTCGCTGACGAATAAATTATTGCCGTCGGTCGCGTTTAGCAAACATGCGATGCGCTGGCCGCGCCGCACATTCCGGGTGCAGCTGTGCACGACGCCCACGTCATGCACGAGCTGATTTTACTTGGTGACGTTTAGGATCTTATTTTTCGGCGTGCTCGGGTCGTTCACGAAAATCTTCACGAATTCCGGCGTCTCTTCAAAATCAGAGACGTGATAATCAACCGTTGTCCGCCGCGTCTCCTCGCCGCCGATATCTTCAAAGCCGCGCCGGTTTAACAGAGCCGACGAAAGGTCGTCCGCATAGCCGTCGAGGCTGACCGTCTTGCTGCCCGACTTTAACTCGTCGCGCAGTTTCAGCGCCAGCACCACGAAGTTCTGGAGGCTGGAACGGATATTGCCGCGCGCGATGCCATAGTCGGCGATGTCGTAGCGGCTGATATAGGCGCCGTTATTGTCCGAGAGCGCGCCGGCGGAAACAAACCAGTATTTCTGGTTGAACGCCGAAATGCTCTGAGGGTTGACGGCGACGCCGTTATATTCCGCATACGTGTTAAGACCGACGCAATTGCTGACCCCGTCTTTCAGGCACGCCTGCGGCAGGAACGCCACCGACAATTGCCCGCCGATATTCGCCGCCAGATAGGTCCGCCCGTTGGAGGTCTTGCGCTCCTGCCAGACGACGCCGAGCTCGGAGAGCACGGGGCCGAGATTGGCGGGATCGAAATTCGCAATGGTTGCGTTCGGGTTGGCGAAATTCGCGTCCGCCCCCGGCGCCGGATTAGCCTGCGCGAACGCCGCGCCCGTCGCCACCGCCAGCGCCAGACCTGCACAACCCACTGTTTTCATGATATTTTTCATAATAGACCCCGCCATCTGTGCGAATGAACAATCCCCGAGGACAATACTCTAGCGGATTGACGGGCCGGCGCAAAGGCGGGGTCGCCGACAATTGCCGAGAGATGCGGTTACCGCGTCATCCTGACGGAAGTCAGGATCCGGTATCGAGAAAAAGCCGCGCGTCGCGCGACGTCATCCTTAGACTGTATCCCGAATCAAGTCCGGGGAAACGGAGAGGATTGTGCTTGCCAGATTAGCGTTCGAGCATTGAAGCAACATCTCCAGCGTTTTTTCCTGACGCCGACATGGACGCCATGGTCGAGCCATGGCGAGTCGGAGGAAGGCTGTTGGCGTTAAATTCTCCATCGAAAATATCGATTAGGTCGTCATCGTCAGTTTCCGGCGCATTAGCGCAAACGTCAGCGTGCTCTTAAAGCACACCACCCGCCACACCCGATTCCCCACGGCTTGACCGTGGGGCCCATTTCTCGTCTGGGCCTAGCTCCTTCGATTGCGTCCCACCCGCGCCCAAACACCCCCCATGACATCCAACCCGCCTTCGTGTAGAGCCGCGCGATGGCGAAACCGCATTCATCTTCGGCGCCGGTCGCTGGGCTTGCCGCCCGGCAGGCGGCGCTCGATCTCCTCACGCTCGTTCGGGGCGGAGCGAGCTTTGACGACGCGCTGGCGCGCGGGCGGAGCTTTGAGGCGCTCGAAGGGTCCGACCGGGCTTTCGCGCGCGCGCTCGCGACGGCGGTTCTGCGCCGCCAGCGGTCCTTCGATCATTTGATCGGCGCTTATATCGACCGGCCTCTGCCCAAGCGGGCGGCGAGGGCCATGGATATTTTGCGGCTCGCCGCCGCGCAATCCCTGATCTTTGAAACGCCGGACCATGCGTCGGTCTCAACGGCCGTTGCGCTTGCGAAATCCTATAAGGAGACGGCGGGTTATAGCGGCCTTGTGAACGCGATCGCGCGGAAAGTGGCGCGCCAGGGCCCGCAAGCGCTCGCCGCCTTGCCCGAGCGGATCGACACGCCCGCCTGGATGTGGCGCGCCTGGGAGCGGGCC
>CAWUIM010000083.1:0-12007 GCA_963922595.1 uncultured Parvularculaceae bacterium | reverse complement strand
GCGCCATCGCGCCGCGCCGGGCGCGGATTTATCGAACGCATTATCGGCGGAAATTTGTGGGCTCACCCGCCAACGAACCGCCGCTGCTGTTGATCCATGTGCGGCGTATGGGAGAAGAAGAATAATCGGGACGCCCGTTTTCGCTGTCACAAGGGCGAGCCGCCGCGACGCCGTGAAATCGATGCTCGTCATTTCGGCGATGACGAGCGAAGCGACGCCTGAGCGCGCTGCTTCTTCTGTGGCCCAATGCGCGTCTTTGTTTTTGCGCGCTTCAATGTGAAGAATGGAATGGGTCCGCCCTGAAAAGTCAGTGAGACCTGTTTCATACCACCGGCCATGATCAGCTAAGTGGCGCTTTTCACTGACCGCAGCGATCAGCCCGCCGTCTTTCGGCAAATGCGCGGCGACGAAACCAAGCGCTGCTGTTCTGTCCCCAAAAGAGCGCTCGCAAACCTCATGGACACCCTCCCGGCCAAGGCCGAAAGGAAAGGCGATGGGCGCTGTTAACGGCTTGGCCTCGCCCAGCCGATAAACGCCTTTTGGGAGTTGATACGCTGCCATTTGTTCATGTTTCGTTCTTTTTGGCAAAAGTCAAGATATGAGTCCACGATACGGGATTTCAGCAGGTCCCACGTCCGTAAGCTATTGAAGTAATTTATATAATAGGGTGAAGGGTGAGAACGGCTTAACGAAAGCAAGGGCCGGCGGCGTCTCGTGCGAAGGGCGTGCGGTGAGCACAGTTATCCTGAACCCGGGCGGGAGCCGATCCCGTCCGCTTACCTGATCGCCGATCCGGCAAGGGCGGTGTTAGTCGCCCTCCTTGTCGGTTGGGGGCGGGTCGCCGGCGCCCTCCTGGCCTTTTTCCAGAAAGTCGTCCCAGTCCTCCACTTCCCAAAAACGTTCGTCCAGAAACGAGTCGGCCAGGTCCTTGTCGATATCGCTTAAGCGAAGCTTCTTTTGTTCCGACGCCGCCGCGGCGAACGTGGCGAGATCAACCATCTCCTGCGGTTCCAGCCAAATGGAATAGCCAAGCTCCAGCCCCTGCAGTTCAATCATTGCAGGCGCGCCGCGCCACATGCGCACAGCGAACGCTACCGGGTCAGGGACATCATTTTCCGTTTGCGCATCAAACGGCGGTGCAGCCTTGCCGCCGACACCGTTGACTGAATGACAGATGACGCATCCCTTTTCGACGAACAACTGACGGCCTTTTTCCGCGTCCCCTGTTCGCTGAATCTGCACCGGCGCCGTATCCCGCCCTTGCGGCGATCCGCAGGCGGATAAGAGTCCGACTGCGAAGGGGATTAGAGCGATAATTTTCTGTTTCAAGACGCCTCCTGCCTTAATTCTAGAACCGGTATCCGACACCAATGCCTGCAACGATTGGGTCAAGATCCACGTCAACCGTATTGATCACGCCGCCAGAGTTAAGCGTCGCTGTGGTGTCAATTTGAATATATTTTATATCCGCATTCAAGAACCAACGATCGCTGAGTTCGAAGTCGGCGCCAACCTGAAAAGCGACGCCGACCGTGTCATCCAGATCGACTGTTGTCGGTCCAACCGCGGCCACAAGCGAGTCCGAAGCGTCCTGGCTGTAGAAAATCGTATAATTGACGCCGACGCCGGCATAAGGGCGGAATTTGCCGCTTGGGTTAAAATGGTATTGCAATGTCAATGTAGGCGGCAGGACCATAACGTCCGCGATCTCGCCAAGACCTGATAATGTCCCTTCGCCCACGAGATCATGGGGGCTCGTTGCGAGAATTAGTTCCGCGCCGATATTGTCGGTGAGGAAGTAGGTGAAATCGAGTTCCGGGACGACTGCATTCTCCACCCCGACTGAACCGCCAGGAAAACCAGGGAGCACGTCGGAGGCGTTTTCCGTCGGCGCAACAACGATGCCGCGCAGGCGGACAAGAAAGTCTCCTTGTTCGGCGGACGCGGTTTGAAACATGCATGGCGCGAGCGCGGCTACGATAGCGAATGGTCTGATCATTTTCTTCCCCTACGGATGATGACTGACATCCGTGCTATGGGAGGCTCAGGATAGCTGCGTTTGATCTAGATCACGTGGCGGAGAAAAAAGTCCAATTGCGGCAAAAAAATCGGCTTCGGTCTCCATGAAAATTTGATCTATGTCAGAAATAGCGGGTTCGCCTTTCCTATCTTGGCCGCATGAAATCTTCCTGGCGACACTATCTCGGCGAAAGAGCGCCACGGTATACCAGCTATCCGTCCGCGCTTCATTTCGATAATTCAATCACGTCTAACGATCTCGCCGATAAGCTCAATCAAGTCGGCCTTTATGATCCGTTGTCGCTCTATGTCCACATTCCATTTTGTCGTCAGCTTTGCTGGTATTGCGGATGCAATATGCGTGTGGAGAATTATTATGCGCGCGCCCGTCAATATGTTGACGCCGTTAAAGAGGAAATTGCGCTTGTCGGTCGCTCGCTAAAGGGGAAGGGACGCCTGACCAGCGTTCACTTTGGCGGCGGGACCCCGAATTATCTGCTCTGTGACGATTTGGGCGCTATTCTCGAAGCGATTGAGCGCGAGATCGGGCTGACGGACAGCGCTAATCTGGCGATTGAACTTGATCCGCGCCTCCTGCGTCCTGACGATGTTGATCACTTGGCATCGCTCGGCTTTCGCCGATTTAGTCTCGGCGTGCAGGATTTTGACGTGACGGTTCAGAAAGCAATCAACCGTTTGCAGAGTTACGATTTGATTGAAGCCTGCGTCAGCGACATCCGCACAGCGGGGATTGATGATCTGTCTTTTGACATTCTCTACGGTTTGCCAAAGCAATCGCTCGCCAGTTTTAGCGATACGATAGAGAAGGTGATCTCGCTGTCGCCGGATCGCCTTTGCGTGTTTGGCTACGCGCATCTGCCGCAGGTCGCGCCAAGGCAGCAAATGATTGATCCCGCAACATTGCCTGGCGACCGTCTACGCGGGCGAATGTGCGAAGTCGCGGACGCGAAGTTAATTGACGCCGGGTATCGCCGAATTGGGTTCGACCACTATGCGAAGGCGGATAATCCCCTGGCGAAGGCCGCCTTAGAGCGGCGCCTGAAGAGAAATTTTCAAGGCTTCACCGATGACGCCGCCACGACGCTGATCGGGGTCGGCGCTTCGGCTATTAGCTTTGTCGACGGGCTCTATGCGCAAAATGAAAAAGAGATCGGCGATTACATGAAGGCGGTGGAATCTGGCTACGCGCCGGTCGCCCGTGGGCTCCTTCAAACCAAACAGGAGTCGTTCATCGCGAACGCGATTGCTGATCTGCTTTGCACAATGGAAACGAACATCAGCGAGCTCTTGCGAAACGTCGCGCCGGATGATGCGATTCGAATCTGCGCGGCGTTGGAGAACCTTGAAGCAGACGGGGTTATCCGGTGGCGCGGCGATTTCATTTCAATCGCGGCCGGCGCCCACATGTTGGCGCGTATTGTCGCGATGGCGATCGATCCCTATCAAACGCCGCAAATGGAAGCGGCAGCCGCCGTCTAATTTTCAAGTCAAGGCCTAGATTGTCGGTGGGGCGCAGATTATTCTGGAACCAAAGCGGAAGGAGCTTTGTAAGTCATGTCTGCGAGCGAAGCGGTCGGCGAAGTGTGCAAGGCGGCCGAAAAACCGGCGTCCTGTGACTTGTGCAGCGTTCGCGAGCGGTCGATCTGCGCGGATTTGTCTGCGCGCGAATTGGCGCAAATCGAAAAGACGATGGCGCGGCGCGCGGTCGCCAAAGGGCGCGCGTTGATGGAAGAAGGCGAGCCGAATGACAGTTTGTACATTCTGGTTCAGGGCAGCTTTCGCCTTTCAAAATATTTGGAGGACGGTCGCCGGCAAATCACTGGATTTCTTTTTCCTGGCGATTTCATCGGTGTACGGTCAACCGAAGCCAGCGCTTACACCGCCGAAGCATTGGAAGACAGCCATGTGTGTCATTTTCCGCACAAGTTTCTGGATACGATCGCTGAGACGAGCCCAGGCGTGAAAGACCGCCTGATTGCGCGGGGCCAAACAGAATATCACAAAGCGCAGGACCATATTGTTCTTCTTGGAAAGAAAACCGCTGAAGAGCGCGTCGAAAGCTTCCTGGCGATGGTAGCCAAGTCCGTGGGCGCTCGGGAGAGCGACGGACTAGCGGCGACGCCACTACCTATGCCGCGCCAAGACATCGCCGATTATCTCGGCCTACGCCTCGAAACGCTGAGCCGCACACTGACGGCGCTGAAAAAGAAAGGCGCTATCCGCGAGCTTTCTCGTCATCGCGTGGTGTTGGCGGACTAATCGCTCGAACGGCATTTAAGCATTCTTTAAGGGCGCGAGCTTCTTACGCAGGAGCACGCACATACTGTGGCAAGCCGTGACGTTGTCTTCTGGGACCGTGCTGTTTCCATTTTCGGTTTCAATGTTGATTAAGCGCACATCGCCGCCGCCGCAAATCGGAACGCGGAGATCGCCGTCAGATTGTGCATGCGCATAAGGCGAAAGGACCGTGCCCGTCATTGCGAGCGCGCTCACCGTACAAATTGCCCGTCGCAAGACGGCCCATAATGCGCTTGATCGCCGTCCCTTCATGGCGCCCTTTTTCATCGGTTGAATGCTGCGACATTTCGACAATAACGGCCAATTTCGGCGTGTCTTGATCCAGATCAAGAATTGAGATGCGGTCTCAGGCAAAAGCGATAGCATAGATATTTGGCGGGACTGGTCTATGCCTGTGAAGGGAACGCGCGCGCAAAGCGCCTCTGATTTCGGCGGCGATTTATTTTTCATTGGAGCGATGCTTGTCACGCTCATGTTATGGTCGTTATTTACGGCGGCGCGCACGGCTGATCCGTTAATGGGCGCCCATGCAATTATGTTCCTTGTCGCCGCCCTTGCCGGCGGCTTTGCGCTCATCTCCCATCGGACATCCGGGTTCGTCGCGGATCAAAACAGCTACGAAATCGGCGTTGTCAAAGCCGGCGTGTTTGCATCTGTCTTTTGGGGGATCGCCGGCTTTCTGGTTGGCGTCATCATCGCCGGGCAGTTGGCGTTTCCAAATCTGCTTTACTTTCCCGACCTTCCATGGACAAGCTTCGGCCGGTTGAGGCCGCTCCACACGTCAGCCGTTATTTTTGCTTTCGGCGGCAATGTTCTCATCGCGACATCGTTCTATGTGGCGCAAAGAACATGTCGCACCCGGCTTTGGGGCGGACTGACGCCCTGGTTTGTCTTCTGGGGATACAATCTTTTCATCGTCATCGCCGCGACCGGTTATTTGATGGGCGTGACCCAATCGAAGGAGTATGCCGAGCCTGAGTGGTATGCTGATCTTTGGCTCACAATCGTCTGGGTCGCGTATCTGCTGGTTTTTCTGGGCACGCTCCTCAAACGCAAAGAGCCGCATATCTATGTGGCGAACTGGTTTTATCTCGCCTTTATTGTGACGATCGCGATGCTTCACATCGTCAATAATCTGGCGGTCCCGATCTCGCTCACAAGCTCCAAGAGCTATAGTCTTTTCGCCGGAGTGCAGGACGCGCTGACGCAATGGTGGTACGGCCATAACGCGGTCGGGTTTTTCCTTACCGCCGGTTTTCTCGCGATCATGTATTATTTCATTCCGAAGAAGGCCGAGCGGCCGGTTTATTCCTACCGGCTTTCGATCGTGCATTTCTGGTCGCTGATCTTCATTTATATCTGGGCCGGTCCGCATCATCTTCATTACACGGCGCTTCCGGAGTGGGCGCAGACGCTCGGCATGACGTTTTCGATTATGCTGTGGATGCCGTCCTGGGGCGGCATGATCAACGGATTGATGACGCTTTCAGGCGCATGGGACAAACTGCGCACGGACCCTGTTTTGCGGATGATGGTCGTCTCGGTCGCGTTCTATGGCATGTCCACCTTTGAAGGGCCGCTCATGTCCATCCGCGCTATCAATTCTCTTTCTCACTATACGGACTGGACGATTGGTCATGTCCATTCAGGGGCGCTCGGATGGGTTGGATATATCTCCTTCGGCGCGCTTTATTGTCTTGTCCCGTGGCTCTGGAAGCGCAAAGAGCTTTATTCGAAGCAGTTGGTCGAATGGCATTTCTGGATTTCGACCCTTGGCATCCTTCTTTACATAACCTCCATGTGGGTCTCAGGAATCATGCAGGGCCTTATGTGGCGCGCCTACAATGAATTCGGTTTTCTCGAATTCTCCTTTGTAGAAACTGTTGAAGCCATGCACCCCTATTACATCATCCGCATGTTAGGCGGTTTGTTGTTCCTCATCGGGGCGTTCATCATGGCGTACAATTTGTGGCGAACAGCGCGCGGCGATGTTCGCGAAAAAGAATACGCGCAATCACCGGGCCTCGTGGCCGCGCCCGCTGAGTAGAGGTCATTATGCTTAATCGTCATGAAGTTTTTGAAAAACGCGGCCTCCTTCTCACTGTCGCCATTCTCATTGTCGTCGCCATCGGCGGCATCGTGGAAATCGCACCGCTCTTCTATCTGGAATCAACAATTGAGAAGGTGAAAGGCGTGCGTCCCTATTCGCCATTGGAGCTTGCCGGACGGAATATCTACATTCGTGAGGGTTGTTATGTCTGTCATTCACAAATGGTGCGGCCGCTGCGCGACGAGGTCGAGAGGTATGGGCATTATTCACTGGCGGCGGAAAGCATGTACGACCACCCGTTTCAATGGGGGTCGAAGCGCTCCGGCCCGGATCTGGCGCGCGTCGGCGGAAAATACTCCGACGCATGGCACCAGCAACATCTTGTCGATCCGAGGAGCGTCGTGCCGGAGTCCGTCATGCCGCCCTATGCAGTTTTGGACAAACGGGCTCTCGACTATTCGCAAGTCGAGGACTGGTTGAAAGCCAATCGCGCTGTTGGCGTTCCCTATACGGATGAGATGATTGAAAATGCCAAGAAGGATCTGGAAGCGCAAGTCGATCCATTCTCGGATATTTATGATGAATTTATCGCCCGGTACCCCAAAGCGCAGATCCGTGATTTCGACGGCGATCCTCGCAAGATTTCCGAGATGGACGCCATGATCGCCTATTTGCAGGTGCTGGGGACGATGGTCGATTTCTCAACCTATGAAGCTGAAGAAAATTACCGGTGATCGGCGATGTATGAAACGCTTTCCAGTATTGCGCAGACGTGGGGGCTGCTTCTATTCGTTCTCGCTTTCGTGCTGGTCCTTATTTACGCCTTGAACCCGCAAAACCAGCGCGGGTTCGACGAGGCGAAACAGATTCCGCTTGATGATGAGGATGACGCTCATGTCGGATAAGGAAATTGACCAGCCGACCGGCGTCGAGACGACCGGGCACGAATGGGACGGCATTAAAGAGTTGAACAATCCGCTGCCGCGATGGTGGTTGATCATTTTATGGGTCACAGTCGCGTGGTCCGTCGTTTACTGGATCTTGATGCCGTCGTGGCCGGGTATTACGGGCCATTTTGCCGGCGTTCGAGGGCATACGGAGCGCGCGAATGTGGAAGCGGCGATCAATGCGTTGGACGCGCAACGCAGCGCGCAAATGCAGCAATTGCTAAACGTATCATCCATTGAAGACGTCGAACGTGATCCGCAACTTTTGCAGTTTGCAATGAATGCGGGCGCGTCGCTTTTTGGCGATAATTGCGCCACCTGTCATGGCGCCGGCGGTCAAGGGTACAAGGGATATCCGTCGCTTGTGGACGATGCATGGATCTGGGGCGGAACGCTCGAAAATATTCAAAAAACACTACACCACGGCATCCGTGCGGCGCACCCTGAGACGCGCATAAATGTCATGCTTGCGTTTGGAGAAACCGGTGCGTTCACGCGCGAACAGGTGAGCGATATGGTTGAATATGTCACGCAACTCTCGGGGCGGGAAGCGGATCAAGCGGCGGTGGAAAGAGCCGCGCCATTGTTCGCCCAGCAATGCGCGTCCTGCCATGGCGCAGAAGGAAAAGGCCAACAAGAGCTCGGCGCACCGAATTTGACGGACGCTATTTGGCTCTATGGCGGCGAGCGAAACGATCTTCACCAAACGATCTATTTTGGCCGCGCCGGTGTAATGCCTTATTGGACCGACCGCCTGTCGGATGAGCAGATTACCGCCCTTTCAGTATACGTTCATTCCTTAGGCGGCGGCGAGTAGGAGTAATGTTGCCTCGTGACCGAACTCGATCTCAATCGGATGCGAGCAGCGACGAACGTCGAGGCGGCGGACGGCGTTGCGGTCATTGATGCGGCGCCGGTCAATAGCGCCGCATCGCGCGAACTCTATAAAAAGCGCGAACCCATATATCCCAAACTGGTTCATGGAAAATTTCGGACGCTGAAATGGTTTTTGTTGATCGCGACCTTGGGCGTTTATTATTTGTTGCCCTGGGTGCGATGGACGCGCGGCCCTGGCGAGCCTGATCAGGCGGTGCTTGTGGATTTTGCAGGCGGGCGTTTCTATTTCTTCTTTATCGAGATTTGGCCAAGCGAACTCTATTACGTGACGGGGCTGCTTATTCTCGCCGCGGTAGGTCTTTTTTTGGCGACCGCATTATTCGGCCGTATCTGGTGCGGTTACGCCTGCCCACAAACAGTTTGGACGGACCTCTATATCGCGGCGGAACGGCTGATTGAGGGAGACCGCAACAAACGTATGAAGTTGGCCAAGGCGCCTTGGACGTTTGAGAAAATTCGCAAGAAGACGATGAAGCATGCGGTTTGGATCGCCATCGCGGCGGCGACAGGCGGCGCGTGGGTGTTTTATTTTCATGACGCGCCCACCGTCTTCTCACAAATATTTACGGGTGAAGCGCCCGCGTCCGCTTATCTGTTTATCGCGATTTTGACATTCACGACCTACATGCTTGCCGGGTCGATGCGTGAGCAAGTCTGCACTTACATGTGCCCCTGGCCGCGCATTCAGGCGGCGCTGACGGACGAAGAAACGCTTCAGGTTACTTACAAGCGTGATCGCGGCGAGCCGCGCGGCGCCCATAAGAAGGGCGAAGCGTGGGAAGGGCGGGGCGATTGTATTGATTGCAAGATGTGCGTCGCCGCCTGTCCCATGGGGATCGACATTCGCGAAGGCGCGCAGCTTGAATGTATTAACTGCGCGCTCTGCATCGACGCTTGCGATGATATCATGGCCAAAATTGATCGTCCGAAAGGACTGATCGCTTACGATACTGACAAGAATATGGCGCGCAGGGCGGACGGCTTGGCGCCGAAAATTAGGCTCATGCGATCGCGGACCCTATTTTATGGTGCTGTTTTCGTCATTGTGTCCGCGATTATGGTGTTTGCGCTAACGACACGGGCCACGTTGGACGTTAATATTCTGCGGGATCGAACGCCGCCGTTTGTTCAGCTATCTGACGGATCGATTCGTAACGCCTATACGCTGAAAATTGTGAATAAGGCGAATGTTGAGCGAGCATTCGTTGTATCGATCAGCGGGATAGAAGCCGTTCAGGTGGACGCCGTAGGGGAGGTCGCGAATGAGAATGAGGTTCGATTAAGCGTCCGCGGCGACGATGTCCGCGCAGTCCGCTTTTTTGCAACGCTGCCTGCGGGCGCCGAACGCTTCGCATCGATGCCCTTAACGTTCACCGTGCGCGATGCGGTGACGGGCGAGAAAAAGGAAAATGCAACCGTTTTCCTCACGGAGAGACAATAATGGCGACGGAGTTTCGACTTACAGGAAAGCATGTTCTGGCCATGCTGATTGGTTTCTTTCTTGTCATCATGGCCGCGAATGCGGTCTTTATTCACTACGCCATGAATACGTTTCCAGGGGAGAAAGAAAAAAAATCATACCTTCAGGGTCTGAACTACAATGAACGCCTCGCAGCCCGTGCGGAGCAAGCGTCGCGCGGTTGGGCGGCGACAATCGCGGAGGCGTCGTTGAAGAACGGGCGCGTCGAGCTTAGATTAAAAATGTCGGGAAGTAACGGCTCGCCGATTTCCGATCTTGATATCTTTGGCGTCCTGTCGCGCCCCGCGAGCGACATTGAGGATCATGTTTTTGTTTTTTCAAGCATTGGAAACGGTGAATATATCGCCCAGACACCCGCCGCTGCAGGGGTCTGGGAATTGGAAGGTCGGGCCGTCAGCGGCCGCGACGAAGAATTCGTCTTTACCAACCGGCTGATATTGGAATGAGCGCCGAGATCGCATTTGACCAGAATGACGCCGCCGGTTGTCCGAGCGGTTTGGCGCCCGCGACTGCGTCAGGTGAGGCGGTCGGGACGCAGGTGATTGACCCAGCGCCCTTCGTTCGCCGGCGCGACGGCGCTGCAAACCTGGAGCTTGCTGTGTTCGGCGCGAAATGCGCCGGCTGCATCTCGAAGATCGAAGGCGCGATGGGCGGGCTTGAGGGCATGGAGCGCGCCAGGCTTAATCTATCGACCGGGCGTTTGTCCCTCGCATGGCGCGAGGGCGTTGATTGGGCGCCGCGGACCATTTCCGAAAGACTCCATCAAATCGGCTTCCGGGCGGCGCCTTACGATCCGGAAGCCATAGAAAGCGATCACGATGCGGAGGGGCGCCGGCTATTGCGCGCGCTTGGCGTCGCCGGGTTCGCGATGGCGAACGTCATGTTGCTCTCCGTGTCGGTATGGGCGGGCGGTGGGGACATGGGCGCGGGCACGCGCGGCCTCATGCATTGGGCGTCCGCGCTCATCGCTATTCCAGCAGCCCTCTATGCGGGACAGCCGTTTTTTAGATCCGCCTGGAACGCGCTGAAGAACCGCGGCGCCAATATGGACGTGCCGATCTCGCTTGCGGTGATTTTGGCGCTGGGCGTCAGCGTCTATGAGTTCTTCGCCGCCGGCGAACATACATATTTCGACGCCGCGGTGATGCTGCTCTTTTTTCTGCTTATCGGGCGCTATCTTGATCATCGGTTGCGCTGGCGCGCGCGCGCAGCCGCGCGCGACCTGTTGGCGATGCAAAAAACGACGGCGCAGCGCCTAGGCGACGCCGGCCTTGTTACGGCGATCTCGGCGAATGAAATTGTGATTGGCGATAGGCTTCTATTGTCGCCTGGCGATCGTGCGGCTGTAGATGGCGTGATTGTCGATGGCGCTTCCTATGCGGATCGTTCCATGGTGACGGGCGAAAGCGCGCCGGAAAAATTGGGTGTTGACGACCCGATCCACGCGGGCGTTCTCAATGTCTCGGATCGCTTGGTCATGCGCGCGACAGCGACCGTCGAGAATTCGTTAATCGCCGATCTCGCGCGTCTTATTGAAGCCGGCGAGCAATCGCGCAGCCGGTATGTGCGACTCGCTGACAGGGCGGCGCGCTTGTATGTGCCTGTGGTGCATTCGCTCGCAGCCGCGACATTCCTCGGATGGATGCTGGTGGGCGGCGGGCCGCGCCTCGCGATCATGAACGCGATTGCGGTGTTGATCATCACTTGCCCCTGTGCGCTCGGTCTCGCCGCACCGGCCGTGCAGGTCGTGGCGACGGGGCGATTATTCAAGCGCGGTGTGCTCGTTAAATCAGGTGATGCGCTTGAACGTCTTGCTGAAGCCGACGCCATGGTGTTCGACAAAACCGGGACGTTGACGCTTGGGCGCCCGCAACTCGCCAACGGGACCGATATTGCGCTGAATGATTTGTCAGACGCCGCGTCTCTGGCGCGGGTCTCTCGCCATCCATTGTCGAGGGCGATCGTTGAGGCGGCGGGGGCTGGCGCAGCGCTTGAAGACGCCGTGGAATTTCCCGGCCTCGGCGTTGAAGGAAAGCGCGACGGTCAGCGGGTGCGTCTTGGCTCTGCAGCTTGGGTCGGTGCGCCGGATACGGACGACGCCTCGCTCGAGACCTGGTTCCGTCGCGGCGACGGCGATCCCGTTCGTTTCGAATTTTTTGATGCGCCGCATAAAGACGCCGCGCGCGTATTCGCGGACCTTTCAGAACGCGGCGTGCGCACGGAGCTGCTTTCCGGCGACCGCGAGGAGGCGGTGGCCGCGGCCCAGCAGCACGCAGGCAGCCCGATCGCCAAGGT
>CAWUIM010000082.1:0-12544 GCA_963922595.1 uncultured Parvularculaceae bacterium | reverse complement strand
CTCGCCAACGCCAAGGCCGAAGAGCTGACCATGCGCGATGACGGCGCGATCCTGTGGCGCTCGTCGCTCGTCGCGACTCTCGAAAAGGGGCCGGCGCCGATGCGGCCTCGGCTAATGGTGCGCGGGCTTGATCAGATGACGCCGTCCTTACGCGGACGCATCCAGGACCGGCTGCAGGATTATCTCGCGGCGCGGGTCGAAGCGCTGTTGGGACCGCTGATCCTGCTGGGACAGGCTTCAGAAAGCGGCGACAAGCCAGACGACAAAGACGCGCTGAGCGCGGGCGCGCGCGGCGTCGCTTATCGGCTGGTGGAGAATTTCGGCGCCATGTCGCGGGTGCATTTCGGCGACGAGCTTAAGAAGCTGCCGCAAGATGAACGCGCGAAACTGCGCAAGCTCGGCATGCGCTTCGGCGAATACACGCTCTTTATTCCGGCCTTGTTAAAGCCGGCGCCGGCGAAGCTCTTAACATTGCTGTGGGCGTTGTGGACTGACCGCAAGCCCGCAGAGTTCATGCCGCCAAAAGCGGGGCTCGTCTCCTTGCCGGTGATCGAAGATCTGCCGCATGCGTATTATTATGCGTCGGGCTATCGGCCGTCGGGAACGCGCGCAGTGCGCATCGACATGCTCGAACGGCTCGCCGGCCAAATCCGGTCCGACCGAAAGGACAGCCGCGAAGGATTTGAGGCGACCTCGCAAATGATGTCGCTTGTGGGCTGTTCCGGCGAGGACTTTGAGAGCATCCTGAAGTCGCTCGGCTATAAAAAGCATACGGTGAAACGGCCGCGACCGGCGACGCCGGAACCAACTGCTCCCGATCAGGCGACGGAAGAGAGCGGCGCGCCAGAGAACGCGCCCGATGCCGCGGCGACGGCTGAAGCGGCGGCTGTAGAAGCTACAGCCCCGGCGCGTGCCGCTAACGCAGGGGATGAGACCGCACCAGAGACGCCTGAAGCAGAGGCGCCTAAACCACAGGCGGAGACCGTAGCCGATCCGGGCGAGCAAAAAGACCCGCCAGAGACCGCGCCCTCCGAACAGGAGAGCCAGCACAAAGAAGAAGAGCCCACCGCCGGGGACGACAATCCGGCTATGGCCGCCACGCCGGACGCGTCCGCAGAGGCGGTCCAAGACACTACCCAAGACACTGCGGCGCCGGACGAAATTGAAGTGACGCTTTGGCGTTTCGCGCCGCGTCGCCCGCCGGTCAAAAAACAGGCCGCGCGCCGCGACGGACCGGCAAAGGGCAAACATAACGCCAAAGGCGGACCGAACGGCAAACGCAAAGGCCCGCCGAAAACAAACTCGCCCTATAAAGGCTCGGCGAAAAATCTGCCAAAAAAAGGCGCCGAAGGCCATGCGCCGCGCCACCGCAAAGTGGCGGATCCGAATTCGCCCTTCGCCGTTCTCGCCGGTTTGAAAGGCGACATACAGGATAAATCTTGAGCAGCGACAGCGCGAACACCGCAGCAAAAAGCGCGCCCGAAAGTCAGCGTATTGACAAATGGCTGTGGTGCGCGCGCTTTTTCAAAACGCGCTCCCTCGCCTCAAAATTTGTCGCGGCGAGCGAAATGCGCCTGACGCGCGACGGCGTCACGCTGCGGGTGGAAAAACCAAGCTTTGTCGTGCGCGCAGAAGATGAATTAGCGTTCTCCATTGGCGAACGGTTGAAAATCATCCGTATTGAAGCCTGCGGCGCGAGGCGTGGTCCGGCCAGCGAAGCGCAAACGCTCTATACGGATAATTCCCCGCCGCCGCCGCCGAAAGCTGAAAAGCCTGCGCCAGTCTTCGAGCGCGACAAAGGCGCGGGGCGCCCCACAAAGAAAGAACGCCGCGAAATTGAGCGGCTGAAACAATCCTGACAGACCCAGCGGAGAACGCCGATGTTCGACAAACTTCTTTCCCTGTTCAAAAATGACAAAGCCGATGATGAGGCTCCCCGGACACCGGCGACAAATCTCGCTGTGGCGGCGATCCTCGTTGAAGCGGCGCGCGCCGACGAAAACTACACAGCCGACGAGCAACGCATTATCGATGCGACGCTGCGTGACCAGTTCGATCTTGGCGACGCCGACGCCGAAGCGCTGCGGGCGCAAGCCGAGGAGGCGCAGGCGGCCGCTGTGGATCTCCATAAATTTACAAAAGTCGCCAAAGAAATGGCCGAGCCGGACAAGATCAGGCTCGTGGAAACCTTGTGGCGCATCGTTCTTTCCGACGGCGCGCGCGACCAATATGAGGACGCGTTGATCCGCCGTCTATGCGGGTTGATTTATGTGGATGACAGGGCCAGCGGCGAAGCGCGCCAACGGGTGGAAGCGGAACAGGGCTAGCTGATCAACCTGTCGAGATCGCTAAGCGCGCTCCGATAGCGCTCGACCACAAGCGGCGTCGGATCGAGATCGGCGAAGCGTCTTTCGCGTTCGCTGATTTCTTTCTCGGACAATTTGTTGCGCGCTTGAACCGCCTTCGCGTCGGGCAGCAGCAGGATCGCCGCTTCGATTCTGTCTCCCAAATCACGGCTGTTCCATCTGAGAAGCCACCGGCAGCAAATGATTGTCGGAATAACAAGGAGCAACATTAAACCGGCGTATCCAACAAAGGGATCATAAACGTCGATAGGCACTTCGTCGCCCAGGGCCATTGCAGGGATAGCGAGCAGAACAAGAACGAAATAAATGAGTGCGAGAAAAATCCCGTAAAGTACCGCTGTACCTATAGCGCTCGCCGGTCCGCCTTCTCCGGAAACATCGCGAAAATCAGTCCACGCCGCTTCAATACGCGCGGACAAGCGCTCCAATCGCCGCCACACGCTTTGAAGATGATAGACGCGCAAGGCCGAATTTTCTTTCACGTCGCTACGGTCCCCGTCGCCGATCCGCGCGAGGAGTTCTTTCAGATCACGAGCCCAGTGTTGATCGATATGCTGATCGAAGAACCGATGGATATTTTCTACGATCACGTCAGTCGCCCGGTGACGAAAATAAAAAACGATCTGCAATAGAATAAAAAGAACGATCAACCAGACGATAAATCCGCCTACAAGGAACGCCGTTACGCCGCCGATATTTTCCGCAACAAAACTCATTATGGTCCCTTCACGGAAGGTTATGTCGCCGGCGTCGATGCGCGCACCCACCGTGAAAGCCATCCAGGCAAGCCACAGGTGCACTGCGACCGTGAGCCAAAATAACGGCGTCAACAGCGACAGCCGGAATACGCTCTTCAAGCGCGCGCTATTGGCGGCCTGCAGATTCTCGTTCATCTGATCGCGATAGTCCTGTTCACGCGTCCGCGTTTCGGGACAGACATCGCCCGGATCGTCAAATGACGGCTTTTGCCCACCCTTCCAGCAGGCGAGCAAAAGCTTGAACTTGCGGTTTACGTCATGCTTTGCGGTGCGCCAATGCTCGTTTTTGTCGTAAGACTCAACAGAAAAGACAGGCTTAATGCCAGTATAGCCGCAGAGAATCAGCGGGGACCGTGCGCCGGCTTCGACGCAATCTTGGCATTTTTCTGCGTCCATGACGCCACACCCTCCCCGAATAAGTCGCCTGAACTTATACCGGCGCGCCCTTCCGCCCGAAAGCCCCGTTGTGGCGAAGTCGCCATTGCGTTACATAGTTAACACAGCCGCAGCGGAGGGGATCTGGTGCTGAATTTTCGAGTAATCGCTCACATGCTCGCCGTCGTTTGCGTTTTTATTTTGGCGGCGCAGAATAATGCCTTCGCGCAGCGCCCGCCGGTATTGGTTCAAAAGGAATCTTATAAACGGTGCAAGACAATCACCGCCAAACAACAACTTGTTCTCGAACGCCGGGCCCTCGGCGGCGACCAGCGAGCGCAATATGTGATCGCCACCTGCGCCTGGCCAAATGATCCGATTAAAAAGAACGGTGAAGTAAAGCGGGCGATTGACTGGATAAAACAGGAAAGCAGCCAAGAAGACTTCAAGAAACGCGTCCTCTACACCTATAAGTGGGCGACGCTCGCTTATTGCGACCGCAGATTTAATGATTTTGACGCGCAAACCGCGGAACTGATCAAAGAAAACAGGATTTTTAAACGCTACGAGCCGAGCAGCGACCTGCGCGAGACTGCGCGTAAGCAGCAGGAAGAAGAAGAAGCGCGCCTTCAGAACATCCGCAAGGAAGTGAATGACGAGCTCTATCTGTTTTTCAGCGACAGCCCGGCGCAGGCGAGCCGCGAATTCGTCGGCCAGATGGAAGGCCTCGGCGCCAACGGGCTGATCACGCTGGCGCTCATGCGCGATTGCCCGACCTATCCGGACTTTGAGCAAAAACACTCCAGACTTGCGATCTGGAGCATCGCCCGTGACGAATATGCCGACGCGTTTCGCCTCGGCACAGCGCAAACCGTTGACGATCCAATTGATTTCCCGAAAGCCTATGTGGAGAACCTGGAGAAGTTTCTGTCCGACGAAGACAAGCGGTTTGTTGACCTCTTCAAGACCGATTACGGCCTGTTCGATCTAAGCCAGGCGCTGGTTCAGGTGTCTGACGCCGCAGCACTCGGGCGCATGGGCGAGGTTCCGGTTCAGTATCTTCAACTCGCGCTTGGCGCCTTTCGCTATTCGACCGCGTTTCGCCGCGGTTACCGGCTCGACGCCTTTTCCATCGATAATGTCTATGGCGAGAAAACATCGAAGCTTGTGAAGAAAGCGCAGTCGAATTTCTGCGTGATCCGCGACGTGGCGATTTACGAAGACGCTTTGCGCGACGTCACCAAGCGCGCTGATCAGGGTGAAGCCAAGAAAAATCTTCCGCTATTCGCGCGCGACGATGATTGCAGCCCGGTGCTGGCGCGCAAGGACGATAAGGTTAGCTCGTACATGAGTACGCGCGGCAAGCGCGAGAATGGTCGCGTCAAGAAACCGGACGAGACAGGCCCGAAAGATTATCCCACGGGCTGGCTTTCGCCGCTGCAATCGCGGGCGTTGATTTGCCGGGCGGCGGTGGTGCGCAACGACCCTTACTCATATTTGCATCTGGCGCAGATGTTCGCGGAGGGTTTCGGTTATCCCGTGAATTATGACAAAGCATTGTTCGCCACTCAGCGCGCGCAGCGCCTGTTCGATCTCGGCCCGCCGCGTCATTCGTCAAATCACCGCGACCTGAGAAAGTCTGCGCTTGAAAAAGACTACAAACTTCAGGCGGCCGAACTGGAAGAAGAAGTCTACCGCAAAGCCGCCATTGAATTGCTGGGCGCGCAAGCGGCCTCCGGCGGGACTGTCGATAGTTCGATTAAAAACCGCATTAACGCTCGGATCGCCAACGCCAACTACGACGAAACGGGCAAACTCTGCGCAGATGAAGTTTGGGGTTATTGGGATACGACCAGGCCGCGCTTGCCGCGTGACTCCAAACAAAAAGTCACGCCGGCCGACGAGCTTCCCCCGCCTGCAGACGAAGAAGATGAAAATGGCGACGAGCAAGCCGCGCTTACGTTCGAAGAGCGCGCGTCGCTGCCCGTCTTCGTCTCGGTCGATGCGCCGGTGACGCTGAACGCGACGCAAACAGACACGCTCGCGCCGGGAGCCAAGCAATGAGGAACCCTTTGAAGCACGCCGCCCTCACGCTCCTCGCCGCTCTAATTGGCGGCCCAGCGCCCGCTTTCGCCCAGGCCCCAGTTCTTGGCGGCGGCGATCAGTCCGTGGGCGACGTTGAATACTGCCAGGACGGCGAATGCGTCGTGATCGGCAAGAAGAGAAAAAAGGCGCTCGCCTCCGAGCCGGAGACCCATGTGTTCGTGCCCGGCAAAATTCCACGCCGGCCCAACAGTAACCGCAAAGCGAAGAAATATTATTTCGACAATTTGCAGGAAGCGATCGACCGGGTCGCCCACAACGGCACGGTTTACATCCACCCTGGCGTCCACTCGATCGACACGATCACCATCGACGGCCCGCCCCGCACCATTCATCTGCGCGCTGAAGAACGCGACGTCGGCCGGGCTTATCTGCAAACGACATCCCAGAAATGCTTTACGATAAATCCGGATTTCGCCGACGACCCCGCGCGCAACAATCCGATGGTGTCGTTCCTCGATATCAGCATCATCGCCAACGCCAATCCCCCGGAGACGTCATCGTTCGGCTTCTCCGCAGACGGCACGACGCCGGCCTGTATCGATTCCTCCCGCGTCGAGCTTCACTTGAACCGTGTCGAGATTAACACGAACGGCGACAGCGTCGCCCTGCGCGTGCGAAACAAGAAGGCGAAAATCGCCCAGTCCCGGTTCATGTCTTCGCGGCTTCAGATCGAGCCGCCGGAAAATGTCTCTGCAAAAGACATCACGCTGAAACCGCCGGCGCCGGCGAGCGCGCCAAGCGTCGGCATTGACGTCGCCAACCTCGCCGAACTTGAGCTCATCGCCGGCGGGCGTAACGGCAGCGTCATCGCCGGTTTTCATACGGGCGTTGATGCGCGCGGCGAGGTCAAGCTGAACGAGACGACGTTCAAGAACAATCGCGTGGGCGTCCGGCTGCGCCAAATCGACGACATGATGATGTCCATGGCCGAGGACGGCGATACGCCTCAACCAGCGCCTGAGCCAACCCCGGCCTCAGGCGCGAACGCGGACACGGCGGAAGACGATCCAGCCGTGATTATGATCCGCGACAGCGAGTTCTTATTGGCGGAAAGCGACGCCAGCGCGGGCGTTACGTCCATCGGCGTCGCCGTCGATGAGGACTATAATCGCGCCCTTGTTCTCAATAACGTCGAGTTCATCGACTTCTTTAATGTGAGCGAAGGCGGCGACGGCGCCGACGTTTCCATCAATGACAACTTCGGCGGCGACCGCGCGCCCGAAGAGCAACTGATTAAACCACGCGGCCGCGCGCGAACCGGTTACGCCTCAGCAAATGGCGGCGTCGGCTTGCTCGGAACGAGCTTCCAAACCCCGCCGATTATCACCGGCGGCGCATTTCGTTATCTCGCCATCGGCGCTGACCTTTCAAGCACCGCCGATTTCGTGGAAACGGAATTCCAGCAAAACAATATCGCGATGCGTCTCGATTATAAGGGCGGCGGCTTCTTCGGCGCCGGCGACGTTTCGTTTGCGCTCGACGGCCTGAAATTCGACGGCAACAAGGTGAGCCTCGATCTCGACTTTGATAATGCAGGCGAGCTCATCTTCAGCAATGTGGTTCTGGCGCCGTCGCCGCTCGAGAAGATCCGCCGCCGCAAGGGCGAGACCTTCATTCCTGGCCGCAACAAGATTAACGCGCCCGTCATTCGCAATCGGCGCGCGCGCTATCCGCTCACCTGCGAGGGCGACCCGAAGAGCGCGCTCTATACTGCGCTTAACAAACTTTACGTTTGCCGGATCGGGAAATAACGCCAGCGCATCACAGACGCAGACCAGCTAAAATTTTGACCGAGGCCCGCTTGCGCCAAGCGCGCGACACGCTATGTAGGGGTTCGGGGAACAAGACGAATTTGGAGATTGAGGCTCATGACTTACGTCGTCACCGACGCATGCATTAAATGCAAATATACCGACTGCGTCGAGGTGTGCCCCGTTGACTGCTTCTATGAAGGCGAAAACATGCTCGTCATTCACCCTGACGAGTGTATCGACTGCGGCGTCTGCGAGCCGGAATGCCCCGCCGAAGCGATCGTGCCCGACACCGACGACGACGACGGCAAATGGGTCGAGTTGAATTCAAAATACGCCGCCGAATGGCCGAACATCACCCAGAAGAAAGAAGCGCCCGACGACGCGGACAAATTCGCGGAAGAAAAGGGTAAGCTGGAGAAGTATTTCAGCCCGAATCCTGGCTCAGGCGACTAATACGCTACCACAAAGAGCGAATAACCTAATCTTTTCAACGCATTGCGCATTTAGGTAGATTTTTGCGCAAGATTATGCTATGGTTTTTCAAGAAATATGGCGTCGAACGCCGCGCTTGGACCAGCCGGTGCTGAAAGGAAATTGTGTAAGTCGCTGATAAAGCGAAGAAATCACGATCCTCTTAAAGCGATAAGTGAAGCTTGCATGCCGGGTTCGGCGTGCATCGTTCACTATTCCGGATTTCCGCGGGCGACCTGCTTGTCCCGCCGATGAAAAGCGCGACGCGCGTGTCGACGTCTCACGATTGAAGAGAGCATGACCCATGGCGGCTAAGACTGCAACGACGAAAAAGAAAAAGACCCCTGTGAAGGCGAAAGCGGCGTCCACGCGCAAGAAGACGACGGCGACAAAGAAAGCGCGCGGCGCATCGACGAAGCGCGCGCCGGCGGCGAAGAAAACCGCCGCGAAAAAGACCGCAACGAAGAAGACCGCCGCGAAAAAGACAGCGACGAAAAAGCCTGCCGCCAAAAAGAAAACAGTCAAAGCTGCGCCGGCCAAAAAAGCCGCGGCCAAAACCGTAAAGAAAAAAGCGCCCGCCAAAAAAGCAGCGGCGAAAAAGACGACTGCAAAAACGGCCACGAAAGCCAAAGCGAAGGCGGCGCCAAAAACAACCGCGGCGAAGGCGAAAAAAGCGGAGCCCAAAACAAAAGCCACCGCAAAAACGAAAGCGGCGCCGGAAGCAAAACCTGCAAAAAAAGCGGCCGCCAAAAAACCGGCTAAATTGTCTGCTAAAGCAATTAAAGCGGCGGAAGAGAAAGCAAAACTCGCCGTTGCAAAAACGCAAACAGTGGGTCAAAAACCGCGCTCGGAACGAACGTCTGAAATTCCGAAGCCGCCCGTGCTTCCCACGCCGCAAAGGTCCGTGAATCCAGTGCACAACAAAACTGTGAAACCAACCCCTGAAGCAAAAGCTGCAAAGCAGGAATTTCGGGTAAACGATCATGTGGTCTACCCGGCGCACGGCGTCGGCAAGATCGTCGGCATCGAAAAGCAACTGATCGCCGGCGTGACCAATGAGCTCTTCCTGATCGTCTTTGAGCAGGAAAAAATGAAACTGCGCGTGCCGACCGCGAAGGCTCAGGCCGTGGGCATGCGCGGACTTTCCGATGACGCGACAGTGAAGAAAGCGATCGATACGCTCAAAGGCCGCGCACGCATCAAGCGCACCATGTGGAGCCGCCGCGCGCAGGAATATGAAGCCAAGATCAACTCCGGCGACATCATCCAGGTGGCCGAGGTTGTGCGCGATCTCTACCGCTCAGCCGATCAGCCCGAACAGAGCTATTCGGAGCGCCAGCTCTTTGAGGCGGCGCTTGACCGCCTCGCGCGCGAAGTGGCGGCGGTAAAGAAAATCAACATGGACGGCGCGCTCGCCGAGCTCGACGGATCGCTCCTCCAGAAAAAAGCGGCCTAGACCGCCGCAAACCTATCGAAAAGGCCGCTTTCGGGCGGCCTTTTTTATGCGCGCCTTCGCGCACAAAATCGCCAACATGGTGATTTATCTCAACAATTCGAAAAATTAACGCCGCATGGCTAGATTGTGAAAAAAAGCCTGTTAACGCTTAGGTAACTTTGAGTATTTTGAGTGTTCGATTGTTGAGAATTGCGGCAAAGCTGGAGGGGTCATTGCTTCATCGCAAGATATCGAAGGGCGTCTTATCCGGGGCGTTTTTCCTGGCGGCGTTTGTCTGCGCGAGCGCGCAGGCCGGCGAAGAAAAGAAATGCGCGAAACAATATAGCCTGGAAGAACATCTCATCCTTGAATGGGCGGCGCTTGGCGGCGACCCCCATGCGCAGTTCGCGATAACGCAATGCGCGTTTCCAAAAGGCGCGAAAAAACTCAGCGATGAGGAAAAGATCTACGCCTGGAAATGGCTGACGCTCGCCTCTTGCGAAACGCTGGACACGAAAGCTGCGCTTGAGCGCAATGTGCGCACGCGACGCCTTAAAGAAAAAGGCGACCTTTCCTTCCGGCGTTTCGGCGGCCATGCGGACGGCGAGAAATTATCGACGCGCGAGAAGATGTTTCGCGACTACCGCACCCGACGCGTTTCCGAATTGAAGGCACGCTACGAGACGCTCAATGGAACAATCGACGCGCCGTTGCGCGCGAAGGCGCAAGACGCGCTCGTTGAGGAATTTTCCAACATGGGCGCCCTTGGATTGTTGCGCCTGAGCCAACTCTCCGACTGCCCGCACGTCTCTTTTTCGCGGGCTCAAAAGGCGGCGGCCTGGTCGGCGGCTGAAGAAAAATGGGACGCCTCGGCTCTCGCGGTCATCGCCGGCAAGAGCGAAAATCGCGGCTGGTCGCTCGCCAAGGAAAGCAAAGCGCGCCATGGGGCGCTTAACACTCTGGAAAAGCGCACCGCTGAGTTTGAAAGAGACCGGCTCATCGCCGCAGACGCGCAGCGCGTCGCCCACCTTGAGGACCGCGCCGCCCTCGCCGATCTCCAAAATCTCTCAACGGCGTTCGTTCACGCGAGCGAGGGCGACACGCCAACCAAAACCGTCACGCTTGCTGTCCAGTATGCGCTCGAGGCGCTCGATATGATTGAGTTCATCAATGGTCCGGATAATGATTATGGACCAACGACCATCGAAGCGGCGCAAAGACTTCAGGCCTCTTGGGGTCAGGAGGAAACGCGTTGGCTCAACCACGAGCAAATCCGCAACACCGTCTGCAAAGCCGCCACCGAAGCAGCCGATCCGATCTCCATGTATCATGTGGCGCTCATGCATGCGAATGGCTGGGGCTTCAAACGCGACTATAGCAAAGCCCGCTCGGCGATCGTTCAAGCGGAAAAAGCGATCAAGGTTCGCCTAGACGCCATTGATGAGTTGCCGGAATGGAAACAAGTCCATTACCCGCAATATGTGGCGGAAATCGAAGCGGAGAAAATTCTGATTGACGCCGCGTGGGAAGCGCTCCCTGAACGCGAAAAGTCACAACCCGAAGCGCGCGACGTTTGCCGCACAGCGAGCTTCATCCAGTAAGCGCGTTTACAATCAGCTCAGGGTATCTCGCGGCGCATCTTCACGCAGGGAAAGTCCACCGATTTGCCGAGGCGAACAGTGAACGGGCCGACGGTCTCAAACCCCACAGACTGATAGAATCGCTCCGCATTCAAAGTGGCGTAACATTCGAAGACCCGCACGCCCGCAGCCGCGGCTTGCGCTTCGCACTCAGCGTAGATCTCCCCGCCGATCCCGTGGCCGGCCCAGTCGCCATGGGTCGCGAAATGCCGTAAGTGCCCGACGCCGTCCTCGACACTGTTCGTACCGGGCCGCTGGCGGCTCCATCCGCCGCAAGCCACTGGCGTGCGCCCTTCCCATTCCGCAATGAAGTAAGCCCCGGAAGCAAGCAGTGCGGGATTCGCCCGCGCCATCGACTGCAGCGCCGCTGACAATAGAGTCGGCTCATAGGCCGACACCAGTAAATTCGTATACGCATGTTGGAGGATGCGCGTGACGCTTTCATAATCTTCGGGCGTTGTCTGTCGGATTGAAAGACGCATCACGTGATCACTTCGATCTGTTGGCGGTGGGTTACCGGAATAGATGGCCCGTTGATCCACTCCACAAAGCCGCGAATGCGCACGCGCCGGTTCTCAAGCCCAAGAATGTCAAACCCATCCTTGCGCCATTTGCGCGCAAGCCGGTTCTTCACGGTCGCGGTGAAATCCGTGCGATAATCATCGCCGAAATTGAGATAAGTGCGCGATTGCGGCGATGCTGTCTTCTTTACGACGCCTTCAATCAACCGATAGGCGCCGACGCATCCGTTTGCGTTAGCGGCGTCGCACGGCGCGTAAGCCGCCTCGCCCCAAAGACCGGCGCGGTCCGCGCGCGCCCGCGCCTCCAATGTCAAAAACTCATCGATTAAGCCTCGTTCGTCGGTCTTCGGTTGCACCCATACTGCGCCGCGAGCGAGAAGCGCATTTTGCAACGAAATCTTTTCACCATCAGGCGTGAACCGGCTTGCGACCACGATTTTTCGCGCCCAACGGTCAGGCGGGGCCGCCTCGCGCAATTCATCGACGCCAAGCCGCAAGAGATCGGCGAGCGCTGACTGCGACCGCTGCGCGTGGGGCGACGATGTCAGAAGCGCCGGCGCCTCAATATCCGCGAGACGATATTCGACCGGCCCGATCCGGAACGAGGCGCCCGTGAGCGCGACGGCTTCAGCGTCGGTCTGAGCCGCTCGCGCCGACAAAGGCAAGCTGATCGCTGCAGATAGGAAGGTGCGCCGCCTCATCCGGCGCGCCGCACGCGGACTTTTGACCGCGCCTGACGACCCTGGCCGTCGACGACGAGAACATCATAAAAACCGGGCGTTTCCGGCCGCCAAATCGCCCGCCCGCTTGTGGCGTCAACACGCACCGGCGCACCCGAGACGTACCAGCGATAATTCCGCACACCGCCGCGGGCCGCGAGCGAAAATCCGCGATCTGAATCATTATTCGCAAAGAGTTCAACGCCCGTCCGTGGAAAGACGATTTCCGGTCCCGAGCCTCGTGCGCCCGCACGCAATGCAATCGCTGGCGGATCGACTTCTTCCCTATTCGGCGCTTCATTCACACCCTGCTCGCCCGCCGTTAATGCGTCGAACATATCCATCAGCAACGGCGCAGCCGCCTTGCGGCCCGTAACGCCGGGACGCGGCGCGCCGTCG
>CAWUIM010000081.1:0-12717 GCA_963922595.1 uncultured Parvularculaceae bacterium | reverse complement strand
CGGAGGCGGCGTTCATACCGTGAATATCTTCGGGGCTGGTCTCGACCCGGACGAGAATAACCTTGCGTCCCTCCTGGGCGAGACGCTCGGCTTCATCGGAGTTGAAGACAACTTCGCCGCACGCCGCGCCCGGCGACGCCGGCAGTCCGGTCAGAATGAGATCGCGCGCCGCATCCGGATCGAGCGAGGGATGTAAAAGCTGATCGAGCGAATGCGGATCGACGCGGCAGACCGCTTCCTCTTCGGTAATGAGGCCTTCCTCACATAGGTCGGCCGCAATCTTGAGCGCGGCCTTGGCGGTGCGTTTGCCGGTGCGTGTCTGCAGCATCCACAGCTTGTTTTCCTGCACCGTGAACTCAATGTCCTGCATGTCGCGATAGTGGTTTTCGAGCTTGTCGAAGATCGCCGTGAGCTCGCCGAACGCCTGCGGCATCGCTTCTTCCATGGATAATTCGCTTTCGCCCATGGCCTCGCGCGCGCGCTTTGTCAGGGTTTGCGGCGTGCGAATGCCGGCGACCACGTCCTCACCCTGCGCGTTGATCAAAAATTCTCCGTAATAGGCGTTTTCGCCTGTGGAAGGATCGCGCGTGAACGCAACGCCCGTCGCGGACGTCTCGCCCATATTGCCGAACACCATCGCCTGGACGTTGACGGCCGTGCCCCAGCTTTCGGGAATATTGTGCAAGCGCCGATAGACATCCGCGCGATCATTACGCCATGAGCCGAAGACCGCCTCGATGGCGCCCCATAATTGTTCTTTCGGGTCCTGCGGAAATGGCTTGCCCAGCTCTTTTTCCACCGCAGCCTTATATTGCTCGATGACCGCCTGCCAGTCGTTCGCAGACATCTCCGTGTCGAGAAAATATTCGCGCTCGTCTTTATAGGTCTCCAGAATTTCTTCGAATGTGTGATGATCGACGCCGAGCACCACATCGCCATACATCTGGATGAACCGGCGATAGCTGTCATAGGCGAAGCGCTCATCGCCGGCGAGTTTGGCGAGACCGCGCACGGTCTGGTCGTTGAGGCCGAGATTCAAAACCGTGTCCATCATGCCGGGCATGGACGCGCGCGCGCCGGACCGGACCGACACCAGAAGCGGGTTTTCCACATCGCCGAAACTCTTGCCCACGAGATCGCCGACGCGGGCGAGCGCCGCATCCGCATCGCCCTTCAGACGCTCGGGAAACTTCCGATCATTATCGTAGTAGGCCGTGCAGACGTCAGTGGTGATCGTGAAGCCCGGCGGCACCGGCAGACCGAGGTTAGACATTTCCGCAAGGTTCGCGCCTTTCCCGCCGAGCAGGTTTTTCATGGACGCTTCGCCCTCGGCGGCGCCGTCGCCAAAGCTGTAAACCAGCTTGTCGTCCGAAGCGCTCGCCGCCGAAGCGCCAGCCTTAAGTGTCGTCGATGCCATTACGCTGTCCCGTTTTTGTCCATTGGGGCAAAAATGGCGCAAATCACCGGTTCCCGCCCCCGCATGAGGTAAGATTTTGCATGGCTTACGCCACCAGACCCGGGAGGCCAAGCTGATATTTGACGCGCATTCGATGATCGGCAGAGCTCCTTTAATCTTCCCCGATGAAAACGGCCGCCCGCGCCGCACGTCCCGGGTGAACGGGGAGAGACGCAACGACAGCAGCGGGCGGCCGTCTCAGTAACAGCGCCTAATCAGTTTCCTTGGGGGGAAGAAACAAACCTTGGCGCTGTTTTGTCAGTGGGGGTCTGACACTGGCCATCATACGGCCTGCGCAAAGGGGGGAAGATAAGTTTCCCACAAATTGTACAGTATCTCATCGAAACCCACATAAACGCTGGGCCGCGCAAATGCGAAAAACCGCACATTTATGGTGAATGAAAAATTTTTTTTGATGTTTTTTCGACTTTTTCGACGACTTTTTTTTCGATCAGCCCTCGATCTTCGAGAAGTCGGCGACGCGCGCAACGGACGCGATAAACCGCTGCAAGAGCGCAAGGCGGTTCAGCCGCAACGCCTCGTCGTCCGCATTCACGGTGACGTCCTCAAAAAAGGCGTCGATGGGTGCGCGGAGCGAGGAAAGCGCCGTCATCGCGGCGGCGAAATTCTCACCGATGAGCGCCGTCTCCATCTGCGCTTCCGCGTCTTCAAGGGAGCCGAAGAGCACTTTTTCTTTCGATTCTGCAAAACGGATTGGATCCAGGGTGTTCGCGCCCGGCAGCGATCCCTTCTTTTCCTCCGCCTTCAGAATGTTTGCGGCGCGCTTGTAGCCGGCGGCGAGGTTTGCGCCGTCATCGGTTTTCAAGAACGCTTCCAGCGCACCCAGCTTTGCAGCGATGAGGACGAGATCGTCCTGCAACTCGCCATTTGCGTCAGTGAGCACAGCGTCGATGTGATCGTGACGATGCCCCTTGTCGCGAAGATAAACCTTCAGGCGGTCATGAAAGAACGACAGGAGATCGCCAACGCGCATTTCGTTTGAGACGTGCGTATCGCCAGGATAGGTCGGCCCCTCCGGCGAGGCGAGACCCAGCCGTAAATTCTGCGCCAGGA
Organism: uncultured Parvularculaceae bacterium; assembly: GCA_963922595.1. Taxonomy (GTDB): domain Bacteria; phylum Pseudomonadota; class Alphaproteobacteria; order Caulobacterales; family Parvularculaceae; genus JAJFFW01. The sequence goes on along the minus strand of CAWUIM010000081.1, from coordinate 10,187 downwards.
TCGTTTCGATAACGCCAAGCGCCGCGCGGCGGAGCGCGAACGGGTCCTTTGAGCCTGTCGGCTTCTTGTCGATTGACCAGAACGCCGTCAGCGTATCGATCTTGTCGGCGAGCGCGACCGCAACGGAAACCGGCGCCGTCGCCGGTCCGTCCCCCTGGCCGATCGGCTTGTAATGATCGCGCACGGCGTCGGCGATCTCCGCCGGCTCATCCTGAGCCAGCGCGTAATACCGGCCCATCAGCCCCTGCAGTTCCGGAAATTCATAGACCATGCCGGTGACAAGGTCCGCCTTGGCGAGAAGCGCGGCGCGCGCGGCGGCCTCCGGGTCCGCCCCGACAGCAGGCGCAATCTCTCTGGCGAGCGCAGCGACGCGGCGCGCTTTGTCGCCGACCGTCCCGAGCCCTTCAAAAAATGTAATGCGGTCAAGATCGGCGATGCGATCAGCCAGCGGCGTTTTCAGATCCTCCTGATAGAGAAACCAGCCGTCGGAAAGACGCGCCGTTAAAACGCGCTCATAGCCTTCGTGCATGGCCTTGCCGCCGTCCGACGCTTCAATATTCGCCACAAAGATAAATTTGTTTGCGAGCGCGCCGGTCTTCGGGTCGCGTACGGAGAAATATTTCTGATGGCCGCGCATGGACGCCGTCAGCACCTCGTCGGGCAGGCTTAGGAACTTCTCGTCAAACGTCCCGATCATGACAACCGGCCATTCCGCGAGGCCGGCGACTTCTTTGAGGAGCGCCGGGTCGTCAACGAGCTCAAGCCCTTGCGCCTCACACAGGATCCGCGCCTCGCCGGCGATTTGGTGCGCCCGTTCCGTTGCGTCGAGGACCACATGCGCCGAACGAAGTGCGCCGGAATAATCGTCGAAATTGCGGGCCTGAATTTCATCAGGCGCCATAAATCTGTGGCCGTAGGTTTTGTCGGACGCCTCCAGATGATCCACTTTGAACGGCGTCACTTCACCGTCGAAGGCGCACAGGATCGACTTGAGCGGGCGCACCCACCGCAAGTCGCCGTCGCCCCAGCGCATGGACTTCGGCCAGTTGAAGGTCCGAACGATCTCCGGCGCGAACTCGGCGATAACCTCCTGCGTCGCCCGCCCCTTTTCGTCGATCACCGCGACGTAATAGTCGCCCTTTTTGTCTGACCGCGTCTCGCAGTCGTCGAGCGATGATAAGCCGGCCGCTTTCAGGAATCCCTCAATCGCCTTTTCCGGCGCGCCGACGCGCGGGCCTTTTTTCTCTTCGCGCCGGTCCGGCTGCGCCGACGGCAACCCCGTCGCCGTCACCGCAAGCCGGCGCGGCGTTGCAAAAGCCTTGACGCTTTCCGGCATGTATCCGGCCTCCAGCAGATGCTGGTTCACCGCTTTTTCCAGGTCTTGAGCGGCGCGTTCCTGCATGCGCGCAGGGATTTCTTCGGAGAATAATTCGAGGAGCAATTCAGGCATGGCGGCGGTCTTAAGGGGCCCCGCGAGAACGCGCAATGGGCCGATTTCCGTTGACATGATTCATTAGTAAATCTAATTTATTGGATAGGTTATCTGTTCACGAGAGCATGGTCGTTATGATTTTCCGGCTTTTTACCGCCCACCCCGAGACGGTCGGCGAAAATTATTTCACGCATTTGTTTCACGCGAGCACGTTCGGCGTGAAAATGCTCGGCGGCGGCATCGCCTGCATCCTCCACGGTCTGTTTCCGTTCTGGTTCACCACGACGGGGTCTGATTGCGTGAAAAAGCTTCACGGCAAGCTATCGGGTCGGCGGCGCACAGCGGCCCACCACGACGAGCAACAATGCTGGTCGATCTAAGGCGACCCTAAAAGATCACCACGCCGAACAGCCCCAGCAGAACTGACAAGGCACCTACGCCCAGACCAATCGTCAATCGCGTATGCATGGTCCAACGGCTTGAGCGCCGCGACCAGTAAAGGCCGAGAGCGCCTAAAATAACATTGAGCCCGCCGAATCCCAGGAGCCAAACATATAGAATCTTGACGGAGCGATACGCGCCGTCGACGGGTACGAACTTTGTCCCGTTCCAGGTAATGTTCAGATAAAAGAGGATCGCGCCAACCACGCAAACGAGCGAAAATCCGAGAACAAGATAGGAGAGAAAGCGCGCTATTTTTTTCATCTCTCCGGCCTACGCTAAGACTTCCGCTGCCTAACCTGCACCGCATCAATGCGCGCTGCAAGTTTTCCCTCCGCATTCAAAAAGTCCGCTTCCGCATGAATAAGGCTGCGCGAGACATTTGTAACCCGCCCGAGAATACGCGCCGCAGGTTTCATCAGAGGGCGGAAATAATTGGTTTCGAGCCTCGACGTCACGAAGCGCTCCGTGTCTTCTTCCAGGACAGTCATGGAGAGGAGACCCGCCACATGATCGGCCACCGATGCGATATGGCCGCCGAACATGACGCCGTCCGGCATGATGAACCGGTCGTCAATGATCCAACTCATCTCAATCGCACCCCATTCCCACGACGCCAGATGAAGATCGCCAAGCCGGTCACGCATCCAGCCGTTGAAGGAGGACGTCCCCTCGCTATAGGCGTTGAGAATTCCGGTGTGCCGCTCAGACGTTTTCCGCATCAGGGCGCGGGATTATTGTGGCTGCCGTCGCAAAGCGGGCGCGCGTCCGTTTTTTTGCACGCGCAGAAGAACACTTTCTTCGAGGCGTCAGCCGTCCATGCGAGCGGCGCGATATCCGTTCCTGCGTGGGAGCCGTCGCAAAACGGCTGTGTCGACGAACGCCCGCAAGCGCACCAGAAGTATCGCTTGCCCTCCTCGACCTCCACGGCGAGAGGGCCGTCGCCGGCGCTTATGGGATCAGACATGGGCGTTCTCCTCGTTCAAATCGATTGGCGTAAACGGCGAAAATAATTGCGACGCCTCCGCTACGTCCGCGATGGTCGTATAGTCGCACACTTCAGCGAAACGCGCCCACATTTTCTGGACTTCGGGATTTTCATGCGCCTGATCAATCGCCGCCTGCGACGCCCAGCAAAACACCTCGACGATCGTTCCATCGGCGGCGCGCCCGCAAAGCGACGGCCCCTCGCCCAATAACCCTTGCGCGCGAAGCACGGGCAAATGTCCTCGCACTTCAGTTAATAACGCTTCCTCGCATCCCGGCTTCGGCCGGTAACAGGCGATGACCATGACGCTCATAACATCCCTCCTGACCAGAAGGGTATCGCAAACGCTGAGCAGCGAGAACCTTTTCCTTCAGTGAAGAACGCATCGGTCGAGCCCGTCGCGGCGCACTTGCTCCATGCGTTTACGGAGCGTCGCCGCACGGCCCCTCACATAGGGGCCCGGATTATGCACACGCCATTTGTGCGGGCTCGGCAGGACGGATGCGAGCAACGCCGCTTCATAGGGCGAAAGATCTTTGGCCGACTTTCCAAACCGCGCTTGCGCCGCCGCCTCCGCCCCGAACAGGCCGTCGCCCCATTCAGCCACATTGAGATAGACCTCCATAACCCGGCGCTTGGGCCAGATTGTTTCAATGAGAAGCGTCATCCATGTCTCGCCGCCTTTGCGCGCCCAGCCGCCGCCGTTCCAGAAGAACGCGTTTTTGGCCGTTTGCTGGGAGATCGTCGAGGCGCCGCGCAAACGCTTGCCGCGCCGCGATTCCTCCACCGCTTTTTCAATCGCTTCGAGATCGATGCCGCGATGGCGGCAAAACCGCGTATCTTCTCCGGCGATGACGGCCCGCACCAGATGCGGCGAGATATTCTCCAATTTTGTCCACGGATGCACAATCACGTCGCCGCCGAGCTTTCGCTCCAGCATCGTGAAGGTGGCCGGCGGCGAAACGAACCGATAGGCGCCCGCCCACAGGATCGAAGTCGCAACAAGCGCCGCGCCGGTAATCGCGACATATTCAGCCGACCGCTTTAGGCGCCCGGCGCCCGTGAGCTTCGCCCACGGCTTTCGTTTCTTTTTTCGCTTTCGCCGTTTTCGCTTCGGCGCCGTAAGCGCCGCCGGAAATAAAGCCGGGATCATTAATCCGTATAGCCCTTAAGGCGGCCTTCAATGACGTAATCGAGGATATCGACGACCTGCGCCGGCGTCTCAGTGACTGCGAGCGCGGCAGCGTCCACTTCTTTTAAGGGGTGTACGATATCAGGGCCATGCATCACGATGAGCGGCTTGCCGAGCGCGCTGGCGAACCCGGCGTCGAAGGCGGCGTTCCATTGTTTGTATTTATCGCCGAAGCGCACGACCACAATGTCGGCGTTTCTGATCAACGAGCCCGTCCGGATGGCGTTCACTTGAGCGCCCTTGCGATCATGCCAGAATTTATCTTCCTCCGCGCCGAGGATCGCGACGCCGCAATCGTCAGACGCCGGGTGATCTGTCACCGGTCCCGTTAAACGCACAGGCAGGTCCCGCGCTTTAACGCCGGCGGCGATTTCATCGCGCCAGTCGGTATGGATTTCGCCGGACAGATAAACAGACCACTGCATACGCGCCTCATACATTGTTGCAGACTTCATATAGGAAAGGCGCGCCTCGATGTCGACGGTGCTCGGCGGCCTAAAAATTCCCGTCGCAAGGCGTTGCAGGCGTCGGGTTCAGAGCGAGCGCCTTCATGCCGGCGCCGAAGTCGCTGTCGGCGCGCATTGATTGTTCGTAATCACGCAATTCCGCAACCTGCTTTTCGAGGATCGGCCATTGGTAATTGGCGTATGGCGAGAAGAATTGCTGAGCCGTCTCCGCATTACACAAGCCCGCCTCAACACAGGCGTGAACGAGGTCAAAGAAATCAAGAACGCGGATATAATCCGTATCCGTAAGCTCGCGTGAAAAAATCCGGGCGTCGCAATAGCGCCGGGCCAGCACGTAAGAGAGAACCCGTTCGCGCGGTCCGCTCAACTGCGGTTCGTTAAACCGGTGGATCATGTCGAACGTCTTTTCAACGCTTTGGTCGACCTTCTTGGAAACATCGGTCTTGTAGGTGTCGAGGCCCAGAAATCCGCCGATACAGGCGCTGATAATACCGACCCAGGTGGCGAGCCGGCTCGAAACAGGCATTTGACCCGTCCCATGCGGATTCTCGCGCAAGCGCCGGGCGGCGGCTGACATAAAGGAATGAAAGAGCCGCCTTTTCCCAGGGTTTAGTGGTTTCTCAGCCATTTCATCGAAATACCAAAGTTTGGTAACGCAAGCCTTAAAGTGACCTTGGTCACACCGAAGCCGCCACGCGCGTGCTAGGCCCGCCCTGCGCCCGAAGGCGCTTTGCCCAAAGGCGTTTGTTGGCCGCGTGGCGCGGCCAAAACTCGCTGTAAATCAGCTTTATGCAAATTGGGGAGAATTCGCATGAAAAAGAAACTAGCCTTCTTAACTGTCAGTATAGCAAGTATCTGCTACGCGAGCGCAGGCTCCGCAAATAATTTCGACCCGCAAACTGTTTCGCCGTCGGCCCTTGTGTCGATTGTCGATGACTCAGGCAAACAGGGCGTCGCGCGGCTCTTCCGCGACAATAACGGCGTCAGCTACGATATTGTCACGACCGGTCTTGATCCCGACCGGGTCTATACGGTCTGGGCGCTGATCTTTAACAATCCGCGCGCCTGCATCAACGCCAGCCTGACGGAGGTCACGCCAGGTCAGCAATGCGATCTTGGCGACCTTGCAAACCCGGATACGCGGCCCGGCGTGGTCTGGACGACAGGCGGTTTCGCCAATGCGGCCGGCGTCGCCAATTTCAATGCGCGGATCGCAAGGTTCGACAGCAGTGTGGAGGCGCCGTTTCCGTTTGCGCAAAACCCCCTGCTCGATCCGCGGCGGTCGGAAATTCAGCTCGTTGTCCGGTTCCATCCGGGCGCCGGCGGCGACGATGAAGCAGCATCGCTCGGCGCCGATCTCTTAAGCCAGCTGACAACCTTTAACGGCGGTTGCGACGCCGACGGCGCTTGCGCGGATGTGCAGTTGTCCGTCCATCGCCCAGCCGCAGCCAGACCGCCAGCCGGTAACTGATCTCGTGAGGAGCGGGCTGCTCACCGCGGCCCGCTACGCTCAGGAGGCTGTCTGAAAATCGACGATCCCTGCGCCTTCAGTGCGGCCCTGAGGACTGGCGAGCCACGCTTCACAGCAGGCTTTCGCCAATGTCCGCACCCGCAGGATGTATGATTGACGCTCGGCGACCGAGATCACTCCGCGCGCATCGAGAAGATTAAACAGATGGCTCGCCTTGATGCATTGGTCATAGGCCGGCAGCGGCAAAGGCGCGCCATCGTCCTCGCCCGCCTTCAGGATCGCCATGCAAGCCGCTTCAGCTTCTTTGAACTGATCGAAGAGATTGTCTGTGTTCGCTAGATCGAAATTATATTTTGAGAACTCCACCTCTTGCTGGTGAAAGACGTCGCCATAGGTGACGCCCTCCCCATTGAAGTCGAGATCGAAACCATTGTCGACGCCCTGCACATACATCGCCAGACGCTCAAGCCCGTAGGTGAGCTCGCCCGTCACCGGTTTGCAGTCAAAGCCGCCAACCTGCTGGAAGTACGTAAATTGCGTCACTTCCATACCGTCGCACCAGACCTCCCAGCCGAGCCCCCAGGCGCCGAGCGTCGGGCTTTCCCAATCATCCTCCACAAACCGGATATCGTGCACCTTGCGATCAACGCCGATCGCATCAAGCGAGCCGAGATAGAGGTCTTGAATATCTTCAGGGCTCGGCTTCAACACCACCTGAAATTGATAATAGTGCTGGAACCGGTTCGGGTTGGCGCCATGGCGGCCGTCGGTCGGGCGCCGGCAGGGTTGGACGTAAGCAGCTTTCCATGGCTTCGGCCCGAGCGAGCGCAGCGTCGTCGCCGGCGCAAACGTCCCTGCGCCCATCTCCATGTCATAGGGCTGCAAAATCACGCACCCATGGGACGCCCAATAGTCCTGAAGCGTCATGATCAACCCTTGGAAGGATTGCTGTTTTTTTGACGGCGTCGCCGCGTTTTTCTTTTTCTGCGCCATCACGGCGGCTTAAGGGGCTCGTCTTGAACGGTCAAGCGGCGCCCACCAGCCTTCGTCTGTGATATGCTCGCAAGAGTTGAAACAAAGGAGACTGCGAATGGCGCGATTTAGCGGCAAAAAGATCCTGATTACTGGCGGCACCAGCGGCATCGGCCTCGCCGCCGCGAAACGCATTATCGATGAAGGCGGCGGCGTGATGGTCACCGGGCGCAGCGAGAAGAACATGGCGCAAGCGCGTAAGCTTCTGCCGGAAAAGTCTGCGGTTTTCGTCACGAATGATGCGGCCGACCCCGCCGCCGCTACGGCCTTGGCGAAGGCCGCCGCCGATGAACTCGGTGACCTTGACGGTCTTTTCCTGAACGCTGGCTTCGGGACCTTCCAACCGGTCGAGGCGGTTGACGCCGATGCGTTTGACAGCATGACGAACGCTAATGTGCGCGGGCCTGTTCTTCAGATGGCGGCGCTCAAGCCTCTCTTGAATGAAGGCGCAGGCGTTGTGGCGACGTCGTCCGTCGCGCCCTATCTCGGTCAGGGCGAAGGCGCAGTTTACGCCAGCACCAAAGGCGCTTTGACGGCGTTGGTGCGCTCCTGGGCGCGCGATCTCGCCGGCAAAAATGTCCGCGTGAATACGATTGCGCCCGGCCCCATCGAGACGAACTTTTTTGACGGTATGGGCCTGTCGCAGGAAGAGATCGACGGGTTCTCCGCACAGATCACGAAAATGGTCCCGCTCGGCCGGTTCGGCACGTCCGAAGAAGTGGCGGCCGTCGCGACATTCCTCCTTTCCGACGACGCCGCCTATGTGACCGGGTCAGAATTTATGGTCGATGGCGGCATGACGCTCCGATAGGCGAGAAAAGCGCTGCGGACCGGCGCGTTACGCCGCTCCGATCCGCACGCGCCAATGGGCTTACAGGCGCCTGATCAGGATCACCCATTCGCCCCCGGGGTTAGACGGCGGCGCGCCGAGATTGCGAACCCCGCCGCCCGACACGCTTGGGGTCGACCCCGTCTGCAACAGACCGCCGCTCAAAGGATCATACCAGCGCACTTCAAAAACGCCCGATTGTCCGGAGAGATTGAGTTGCTGACCGGCCGCGTCTGTGGGCGCGAAGGCCACGTAGATTTCGCCGTCATCAGCGAACAGATAATGATCATTGCTCTGAACGCCGTTGGTGGTGAGGAGCGCGTCCGACGCAGTCATCGAAAGCGCTTGCGCGCCCACATGCTCTTCCATGAAGTCCAGCGCAATGCGCGCGTCGGCCCACTTGCTGGCGCGCGTGCGATGGTCTTGGCATCGAAGATCGCCGCATCCCGTCTGATAGCCATAATAATATTCCACGCCAGCCGATCCAGCGGTGAACGCGTTCCACAGCACCCGGCGCCGGGTGTTGACACGGTTGTCGCCCTGGCCGTCGCTTCCCGGCAGTAAGTTATCCGGATATGCATCGTCCACGCCGACGCCAAGCGACGCGCTACCAGGTTCATCGAGCCCGACCACCCAGGGATCGCCCGCCTGCGCTGAACGCGACACCCACTCGGTGAGCGCCCGCCGCACTTCCGTAAAGGACGGATTGCTCGTTTGTATCGATGCGCCTGTCAGTTCCGATTGGTCCCCTAGGAGCGGCGCATATCTGAGGTTTCGCTGACCAGGAAACGTATGGAGCACGCGCAAATGATCGTACGGGTCAGTCGCCGCAATGTAGTCGGCGGTGGCGCGCGAGACATTTTCGTTCAGCGAATATTCCTCACCCAGATTCCAGTTAAGCGCCAAATGGTGCCCGAACCGTGCAATGAGTTCGCGATAGTAAAGCTGACGCTCTCGGCCGAACTGACCGCCGTCCATGAGCTGATCGTTTTCCGTCTCCATGGTTTTGAAGTGGAGGAAGAGACCGATTTGATCTCCGTAGGAGAAGATGCGATCCCACTGGTCCAGTTTCGACACATCGAAGCGGTCGTGGTGTACGCCTTGGGACCAGCGTTGTCCGTCAGACATGCCTTGATACTGACTTTGCGTCACGCGCAACAAATGAGGGAACACATTGTCGTCGTCGCCCGCGAGACTGAATGTCAGAAACGAGACCGCATTGACGCCGACGTCAGCGAGATAACCCCAGGCGCCGAGAAGCTCAGAGCCGAAGCCGCCGCGCCACGTATAGGCCGACGCGTCGTTGAAGTCGTAGTCCTGAAGGTGGAACGACCAGCTTTTTCGCCGATTGCTGACATTGGGGGTGGCGTCAAACTCATCATAGGCGAGCGTATTTTCGGGCGCATCCGGACCCGCTTTGAAGAATGGACGCCCATCCGGGTAGAGGAGATAGTGCGCATCGCCATAGGAAAGGCGCCCATTGCCCGGCGCCCGGAAATCGCGGCCGGTTTTGTCGCTCGCCTCAACGCTGAACGTACCCGAAAGACCGTCAACGCCGCTGACGGGCTCGCCGCCCGCGCTTAGCGCCACATCCGAGCCGGCTCTGAATGAAACGGCGTATGACCATTGGCCTGGCCGGTCCGGCGCGAACTTTACGCGCCATTTCGTACCGCTGTCGCAGCCACTTTCAGCCGCGACGCCGCAGGCGGCGTAATAGCCGGGGACGGTGAACGAGCGTCCGCCCTGACTGAAAGTGACGTCGAGCCTGTAATCTGTAAACGGATTTACAGAACCAGCCTCGCTGAGATTTGGCCCATCAACCGTCAGCGCCACGGCATGCCAGACCATTTGCTCGCCTGAGATTTCAACGTCGCCCGGATTTGTCGGAGGTGGCGGAGGCGGTGGCGGCGGAGGCGGCGGAGGAGATGGTGGTTGCGTCCCTCCGGCGTCTACAGAAAATGTCAGGCGTTCCGTCGCCAATTGGCTCCCCTGACCGCCGGGCGCATCAAAGAACCGCGCTTCGACAACATAATTTCCCGGAGTGAGCGTCGCGCCGCCCAGAAAGTCGGCGCCGCGATTGCCGAACAACGCGTATGGCGCGACATTTTCGATCTGCACTGCTCCCTGATTGAAAGTGAGCAACGCGCTCGCAACCGAAGACGCGTAGCCGGGCGCCGGTTCAACCGAAAACGAAATCTGGCGTCCGTCAACCGCATCCAGCGGAACCTGCGCTCCGGAAGCCACAGCCCCAAGCCATTGATCGCTTCCCGCATCAACCATCTCAAAAACGGCGCCTGACGGGCCCGGTGGCGGCGGAGGCGGTGGTGGCGGCGGC
>CAWUIM010000080.1:0-13448 GCA_963922595.1 uncultured Parvularculaceae bacterium | reverse complement strand
ATGGTGGGCGGTGACGGGTTCGAACCGCCGACCCTCTCGGTGTAAACGAGATGCTCTACCAGCTGAGCTAACCGCCCTTAACGCAACCGTGGCTGCGGGGCGCTTGCCTTACACCGTGGAACGGAATCCGGCAAGCGCGATTTGAAAGCCGAGCACGAAAAAGCCCGCTCGCGCGACGGCGCAAGCGGGCCTGTTGAAGTAAGTCAGCTTAGTTGAGGGCGTCTTTCAGTCCCTTGCCCGCCGAAAATTTCGGCTGGATGCTCGCAGGGATCTTGATTGTCTCGCCGGTGCGCGGATTGCGGCCGTCGCGGGCCTTGCGCTGGGCGGCTGAAAATGTGCCGAAACCGACCAGCCGGACGTCGTCGCCTTTCTTCAAAGCCTCTGTAATCGAGTCAAAGACAGCGTCCACAGCGCGCGTCGCTTCCGCTTTGCTCATGTCGGCAGCGTCCGCCACACGGTCGATAAATTCGTTCTTGTTCATTCCTCCGCCCTTTCTGCTGATTATCGGGAGATGGCCTGTTTCATAAGGTCGAGGCCGATTATCGCCCCCAAAATGGGCCCGCGCAAAGAAAAACCCCCGGAAAATGGGGGTTTCAGCGGTCTAAAATCTCTATTCCGTTGATTTTATTGGGAAAAGCTATTTTTCCTCAAGATGCTCACGGGCCCAGATTCTGTGCTCATGATCGATGCATCTGGCGATAAGTTCGCGCCAAACGGGCTCTGCGATTCGTTTTGAGAGCCCCGTCCGGTCGGCGGAGGCCAGCACTTTCGCCACCACATCCTCGATGCGCCAGTCCAAATGGACCTCGTCGGCGCGCGGTTTGATACGGCCTGCGGCCTCTATATAGCCTTGCCTTTCGGCCATTAGAGCGACGAGCAGCCGGTCGAGACGGTCTATCTCGTAGCGCACTTCCGCCATCTCGGCGCAATCAGCCGCGCGTGTGACGGCGACGGTGTCATCGGCGTCGTTAGACGGGCGTTTGGCAACTGAGGCTTTCGGGTCCATGGAGAGAAGGTAGTCCTTCAAACTGAGGCCGCAACGGCCGAGAATGCCCTATATTGCCGCACGCGCGGCCCAGCTTCCAGGCCGCTCATATCAAGCCTGCGAGCGGCGACGAGGGGTCGGCGTAGCGCTTCTTCGCCATGCGTCCCGCCAAATATGCCTCTCGGCCCGCGATCACGGCGTGGCGCATCGCGCTCGCCATCAGGATCGGATCGCGCGCTTCGGCGATCGCCGTATTCATCAGGACGCCGTCGCAGCCGAGCTCCATCGCCACGGCGGCGTCGGACGCCGTGCCTACGCCAGCGTCGACGATAACAGGCACAGAAGACTGTTCTACGATCAGCCGGATATTGACCGGGTTCATGACGCCGAGGCCGGAACCGATGAGCGATCCGAGCGGCATGATCGCGCAACAGCCCGCGTCCTCAAGTTTGCGCGCATAAACCGGATCGTCCGAACAATAGACCATCACCTGAAACCCGTCGTCGATCAGAAGCTTCGCCGCGCGCAGCGTTTCCGCCATATCGGGATAAAGCGTTTTCTGGTCAGCGAGGACTTCTAGTTTCACCAGGTCCCAGCCGCCCGCCTCCCGCGCCAACCGCAGCGTCCGGATGGCGTCTTCGGCAGTGAAACATCCCGCCGTATTCGGAAGGTAGATGTATTTTTCAGGGTCAAGATAATCGACCAGCATCGGCTGATCTTTGTCTGTGAGATTGACCCGGCGCACGGCCACGGTGACCATTTCCGCGCCGGCTGCGTCGGCCGCGCGCGCATTCTCCTCGTAGGTTTTGTATTTCCCGGTGCCGATGATCAGGCGCGACGTCAAACGCCGCCCGGCTACTTCGAGAAAATCGGATTCGCGCTGTTCGCTCACCGCTCAACCGCCTCCTACAAACTGTACGATTTCAATCTGATCGCCATCGGACAAAAGCGTCTCCTCAAAGAGAGATTTAGGCACAATGGCGAGATTGCGTTCTACAGCGATTTTCCGCGGCTCCAGCCCTAGTTCAGCAAGCAAGGCTGAAACCGCCAGGGGCGCGCTAAATTCTTTACCCTCGCCGTTTACAGTAATGCGCATATCCGCTACCGCCTTCATATTGCACGGAAAATTATTCAAGCCGTATATGAGGGCGCTTTGAATGGCGCGCAACCGGCGAAGTGAAATATCCATGACTGATCCGATCGTCTACATCCTTAATGGTCCGAACCTCAACCTCCTTGGCGCGCGTGAGCCGCACATCTACGGTTCGGAAACGCTAGCGGACATTGAAAAGCGCTGCGCCGCGGCGGCTCAAAATCTGGGATACGCCATTGATTTCCGGCAATCGAACCATGAAGGCGAATTAGTGGATTGGACCCAGGAAGCTGGCGCAAAAGCGCGCGGCCTCATCATTAATCCGGGCGCTTACACCCACACCTCGATTGCGCTGATGGACGCGCTTCTGACGATTTCGATCCCGAAGATCGAATTGCATCTCTCAAACGTCCACACGAGGGAGGCGTTCAGACGCCACTCCTATGTAAGCGCTGCAGTTTCAGGCGTTTTGTGCGGATTTGGCGCGGACGGTTATGTGTTGGCGCTTGACGCCATCAAGCGGCTCATCGACAAACAATAAACGACGTAAGAATAGTACGGACCAGATTATGGCTGACAAAAAGAACGATTCAAAAGAGATCGAAGCGGCGTGGATCCGGGAACTCGCCGGCATTCTGGACGAGACGGGACTATCGGAAATCGAACTTGAAAAAGGCGGCATGCGGTTACGCGTGGCGCGGACGAATGCGCCAACGCCAGCGATCACCGCTGCCGCCATTGCGCCGGCCCCCGCCCCGGCGGCACCTGCGCCAGCCGCAGAGCCCGCCAGCGCACCAAGCCCCGCCAACCATCCGGGCGCCGTTCCCTCGCCCATGGTCGGCACCGCTTATCTCTCGCCGTCGCCGGGCTCGGACGCATTCGTAAAAGTCGGCGATCAGGTCTCCGAAGGGCAGACGCTTATGATCGTCGAAGCCATGAAGACGATGAACCCGATCGCGTCCCCGCGCGGCGGCGTCGTGAAAGAGATCCTCGTTCAGGACGCGCAGCCGGTTGAATATGGCGAAGCCCTGTTGATCATCGAATAGAGTATTCCGCAAACGAACGGACCGTACGATGTTTGAAAAAGTCCTGATCGCCAACCGCGGCGAGATCGCCCTGCGCATCCACCGGGCTTGCAAAGAATTAGGCATTTCGACGGTCGCCGTACATTCCACTGCGGACAGCAACGCAATGCATGTGCGGCTCGCCGACGAAAGCGTCTGCATTGGCGGACCGTCGCCGAAGGACAGCTATTTAAATATTCCAGCGATTATCTCCGCCGCGGAGATAACCGGCGCTGATGCAATCCATCCAGGATATGGTTTCTTGTCGGAAAACGCCCGCTTTGCGGAAATCGTAAAAGCGCACAATATCACTTTCATTGGACCGGATGCGGAGCATATTCGCATCATGGGCGACAAGATCGCCGCCAAGAATGCGGTCGGCAATGCGGGCATTCCGCTTGTGCCGGGCTCAAAAGGCGGCCTCGACACGCTCGACGAAGCGCGCCAGGCCGCCGACGAGATCGGCTACCCGGTCCTCGTCAAGGCGGCGTCCGGCGGCGGCGGACGGGGCATGAAGCTCGCTGAGAATGCGGCGGCGTTCGGCGAGGCCTATTCGACGGCGCGCGCGGAATCCGCGGCCGCCTTCGGCGACGACACCGTCTACCTTGAGAAATACTTACGCAAGCCGCGTCATATTGAAATCCAGATTTTGGCGGACAGCCACGGGAACGTGGTGCAGCTTGGCGAGCGCGATTGCTCGCTCCAGAGGCGCAATCAAAAAGTTTTGGAAGAAGCGCTGTCGCCCGTCCTGACCGACGCTGAACGAAACGAGATAGGCGAGATCGCCAGCACCGCGATTGCAAAACTCGGCTATCTCGGCGCGGGCACCATCGAATTTCTCTACGAGGACGGGAAATTCTACTTCATCGAAATGAACACGCGCCTCCAGGTGGAGCATCCCATCACTGAGCAAGTGACGCGGATCGATATTGTGCGCGAACAGATCAGTATCGCCGTCGGCAATCCCTTGAGCTTTTCGCAGAGCGACGTCACCTTCAAAGGACACGCCATCGAATGCCGGATTAACGCCGAAGACCCGAAAACGTTCCGGCCCTCGCCCGGCGAGATTACGTATTTCCATGCGGCCGGCGGGCCGGGCGTTCGCTTCGACAGCGCGATCTACACGGGCTACAAAATCCCGCCCTACTACGACTCAATGATCGGCAAGCTGATCGTGTTCGGCGATGATCGCCGCCACTGCATTGCGCGCCTGCGCCGGGCGTTGAGCGAAATGGCGTTGTCCGGCGTCGAGACCACAATTCCGCTTTTCATCGACCTGATCGAAGAACCGGCGTTTCAATCCGGCGATTACCATATCCACTGGCTTGAGGAGTGGCTCGACGGAGCCGCCTGACGCCAATTTCCAGCATTTGCGCGCGCGAACGGGTTAGCCGATAATACCTCATGGCGCGTGATTCAGCATATGCGATTGACCCCGGCGAGTTACTACAGGCTTACACGCTCGGTTACTTCCCAATGGCGCAACATCGCGAAGATGCGCACGCCGTCTGGGTATTGCCTGATGATCGCGGCGTTCTGCCGCTCGAAGACGCGCGCGCTCCAAAGAAGCTGTTGAGGCTTTTAAAGCGCGAACCGTTTGAGGTCAGAATTAACACCTGCTTTTCAGATGTGATCGCCGCCTGCGCTGCTGCGGCGCCCGGCCGCCGCGAGACATGGATCAACGACGCCATTATTGATGTTTATACGATACTGCATGAGCTCGGCGTTGTGCATACGGTGGAGTGTTTCCGCGACGGGCGTTTGGTCGGCGGTCTGTACGGGGTTGCGCTCGGCGGCGTCTTTTGCGGCGAAAGCATGTTCTCGCGCGAGGACAACGCCAGCAAAATCGCCCTGCTCTATTTAATCGCGCGCCTGAAGATCGGCGGCTTTGCGGTGCTGGACACGCAATTCTTTAGCGCGCACCTGGCACAATTTGGCGTCAAGGAAATGCCGAACGCGGATTATCAGACGCTGCTCGCCGCGCATCTCAACGACCCCGCTGATTTCCTGAAGGCGGGCCCTTACTTGTCGGCCGGGACTGTTTTGCAGTCGATCACCCAGACGTCATAGACAGGGTGTTCCAGCGGATTTAGCGCCGGACTTGAAGCAAACATCCATCCGCTGAATATTTTTTCAGCTGCGGAGAGATCGCCAAGCGTGTCCACCGCAAATAATTCGGCCGCCGGCGCGGCCGCGGGTTCAAGCGCAGGATCGGACGCGGGTTCGACTTCCAAATCGGCGTTCTCACCCGACGCCGCGTCCGCCTCGGACGGCTCCAAGCCGCGATCATAAATCTGAAGAAACGCCGTTGTTTCCGGAAACTCTTCGGGCGGGCGTTTGTCGCAAAAGCGCGGGACGATTTCCAACGTGCCGAATTCAACGATTTCAGCGATGGGCGCTTCGATGTCGGTATATCGAGCGGTAATCTTGTTCAGCGCCCGGACAGTAACAGACACCGGGGTGACGTCATTTTTTTCCGTCAGCTCCAGAAACGGGTCGTCAGCAGACCGCGACAGACGATCGAGCTCGCTTTCTTCCTGTTGGGCGGAGGTCGGCGAGGCGAAGTGCAGTGCGCCTGCGACTAATGCGGTTGCAAAAAACAAAGAACGCTTCATCTACAAATCTCCCAGCGGGTCAGGCTCGGCCCCGTTCTGGCTTCCGGCGTTGTCATCGCCGGACGCGTTGTTGGTGAACGCCTGCACCGCGAGACCAAGCAGATCGACCGAGCCGCGCGTGATGGTGATCGCCTCGCCTTCGCGCAAAAATTCCTCCGACGCGCCAGGCTCGATCGCCACGTGGGCCCCGCCCAAAAGGCCGTCCGAGACGATCTTTGCGATCGAATCCTCCGGGATCGGAACGCCGTCTGCGATGGCTAATCTGACGTTTGCTTCATAGGTGTCGATGTTGAGGTCATTTCCCGCGACAGTCCCGATTTTGACGCCGGCGATACGAACGTCCGATCCGACCGAAACGCCGTCAGCTTTGCCGAAGACCGCGCTAATCTGGTATCCGCCGCGATCAATGTCGCGCCCGCTGACAGTGTAAGCGTAGTAGAGAAATGCCGCGGCGACCGCCACAACGACAACACCCACCAGCGTTTCGAATATCCCTGCGCGGCTCATTTGAATCCCCTTGACGCTACGCCTCTTCAGGCGACCAGGCCTCGTAATCCTTCACAAGCTTATCAGGGTCATCTGAGCCCACAAGACTGCCGTCCGGATGATAGGCGAGCGGCGTGCCCGTCATATTGGGCAGATGGTCCTTTTCCCAGCCGTGACGCTTAAGCGGCGCGCTGGTCGGCGGTTCTTCAAAGGTGTGATGCAGCCACCCGTGCCAATCGGAGGGAACGCGCGAGGCCTCCGCAATGCCGTGATAAACGACCCACCGTCGCTTGCGCCCGCTTGCGCCGCTTGGGTTGCGCTCCTGGAAATAGCGGTTGCCCTGCTCGTCTTCGCCCACAAGCTCCGCCCCGCGGCGAAACAGCGTAAAAGACGTGCCGAAAGTGGACCCGTTCCACCAGGTGAAAATACGTTCAAACATCGAGCGTTTATCCAGTGATTTCCAGAATTTATCTGTTTTCGTTGGCCGGAATATGGCGCCCGCCGCACCCCTAGTCCATAGCGCTTATGGGCAAGGAAATGCGCCACAACGAGCGTAGTCTTGCGCAGTTTGACGAATCGTTGAGAACGGGGTGATTCGCTCCTAGAATAACGATCATCCAATCAGATCGGCTGACCCAGATGCGCATAGACCGCCATTATACGAAAAAACCAGGCGCGCCCTTTCAGGCGTTTCGCTTCAAGCGCGCGGACAGCGAAATCCGCTCCTTCGCCGGCGAGACGCTTTTTGAGATGCGTGACGTGGAAGCGCCCCGCGCCTGGAGCCAGACGGCGGTGGACATCCTGGCGCAGAAATATTTGCGCAAGACCGGGGTGCCGGCGGCGACGAAAAAGGTCTCGGAAAAAGGCGTGCCCGCCTTCCTGCAGCGGTCAATGCCTGATGTGGCGGCGCTCGCGAAGCTGCCCGCTGAAAAAAGATACGGGCCGGAGACGAGCGCCAAGCAGGTCTTTCACCGCATCGTCGGCGCCTGGGCCTATTGGGGATGGAAAGCCGGATACTTTGACGACGAGGCGGCTGCGCAGGCCTATCTTGACGAGATGCAATTCATGCTCGCCGCGCAGATCGGCGCGCCGAACTCGCCGCAATGGTTCAACACTGGTCTCCACTGGGCCTACGGCATCGAAGGCGACGGACAGGGTCATTATTACGTAGACCCGGACACGGATCAGGTGACCGAGTCCGACAGCGCTTACGAACGTCCGCAACCGCACGCCTGTTTCATTCAATCCGTAGACGACACGCTCGTCGGCGACGGCGGCATTATGGATTTGTGGCGGCGCGAAGCCTTGCTTTTCAAATACGGGTCTGGATCAGGCACGAACTTCTCCAACATCCGCGGCGCAAACGAACCCTTGTCCGGAGGCGGCAAGAGCTCCGGCCTGATCAGCTTTCTCAAAGTGGGCGACGCTGCCGCCGGCGCCGTTAAATCGGGCGGTACAACGCGGCGCGCCGCGAAGATGGTCGTCGTCGACGCCGATCACCCGGACATCGAAGACTTCATCCGCTGGAAAGCAATCGAGGAAGAAAAGGTCGCCGCCCTCGTCGCCGGATCGAAAGCGCTCGGCCGGCATTTGCCGAAAGTGCTCACCGCTTGCTGGGCGATCGACGGGGTGGAGCGTTTTAATCCCAAAAAGAACGCCGCGCTAAAATCCGCCATCGCAGAGGCGAAGAAAGCGTTCGTGCCCGACGCGTCCATTCAGCGTACGATCAACTTCGCTCGCCAGGGCTTTCGTAAAATCGACGTGCCCGCATACGAGCTTGACTGGGACTCAGAGGCCTATCGCACCATCGCGGGTCAAAACGCCAATAATTCTGTGCGCGTCACGGATGCGTTCTTGCGGGCGGTCGCCGAAGACAAGTCGTGGGATTTGAACGGCCGCGTCGACGGCGCGCCGGTGAAGACATTGAAAGCCCGAGAGCTTTGGGAGGCGATCTGTGAGAGCGCGTGGCTTTGCGCGGACCCGGGCCTTCAATATCACTCCACAATCAACGCCTGGCACACCTGCCCTGAAGACGGCGACATTCGCGCTTCCAACCCTTGTTCGGAATATATGTTTCTGGACGACACGGCCTGCAATCTCGCCTCTCTAAACCTGTTGAAATTTCTGACGCCCAAGGGCTTCGATGTTGACGCCTTTGAGCACGCCTGTCGGCTCTGGACGCTGTCGCTCGAATTCTCCGTGGTCATGGCGCAATTCCCGTCGGCGGCGATCGCCCGCAAATCCTATGATTACCGCACGCTCGGGCTCGGCTTCGCCAATCTTGGCGGTCTCGTAATGAGCGCGGGGCTCGCCTATGACAGCGACGAGGCGCGCGCCGCAGCCGCAGCCGTCTCTTCCCTCTTGTCGGGCGCCGCATACAGAGCATCGGCTGAGATGGCGAGCGCCGTCGGTCCCTTCCCAGCCTTCGCGAAAAACAAGCCCGCCATGTTGCGCGTCATGCGTAATCACCGCCGCGCCGCGCTTGGCGATGATGCGGACGCGTTTGAAGATCTCGACGTGCAGCCGGTGCGATTGGACGCCTCGGCCTGCCCGTGGCCGGCGCTCGCGGCGCGCGCAGCGCAAATCTGGAACGAAGCGTACGAGCTTGGCGCGATCAATGGATTTCGAAACGCGCAAGTCTCCGCCATTGCGCCCACCGGCACCATCGGCCTTGTCATGGATTGCGACACGACGGGCATTGAGCCGGATTTCGCGCTCGTGAAATTCAAAAAGCTCGCCGGCGGCGGACAGTTCAAGATCATCAACCGGGCCGTACCCGCGGCGCTAAAAGCGCTTGGATATTCGCCGGACGAAATCGAAGACATCACTGACTATGCGGTCGGCCGCGGTACGCTGGAAGGCGCGCCCGGCGTAAACCTCGACGCGCTGCGAGCGGAAGGCTTCGATAGCCGCCACATCAAGGCGCTGGAAGAACGATTAAAAACGTCGTTCGACATCACTTACGCCTTTACGCCGCAGGCGCTCGGCGAAGACTTCTGCACAAATGTGCTTGGCTTCGATCAGGCGCAACTTAGTCAATCAGGTTACGGCATTTTGCGCGACATCGGCTTCGGCGATGAAGAGATACACGCGGCCAATCTTTACTGCTGCGGGGCGATGACCCTTGAGGGCGCGCCGCACCTCAAAGAAGAACACCTGCCCGTGTTTGACTGCGCGACACCGTGCGGGCGCATCGGAACCCGCGCTCTTTCGGTTGAAGCGCACCTGGAGATGATGGCGGCCGCGCAACCGTTTATTTCCGGCGCCATTTCAAAAACCGTGAACATGCCCGCCCAGGCGTCCATCGCCGATTGCGCCAACGCGTATATGAAAGCATGGCGGCTTGGGCTGAAGGCCATTGCGCTTTACCGCGACGGATCGAAATTATCCCAGCCGCTCGCCTCCGCCTTTCTCGCCGACGAGGATGCGGACGAGACCCTTGCCGACGAACTTGCGGCGGCGTCCGAGACCGACAAGTCGAAGATTGTCGCGGAACGGATTGTCGAACGGATTATCGAACGCACGCCCGGCCGGCGGCGCTTGCCGGACCGGCGCAAAGGCTACATCCAGAAAGCGATCGTAGGTGGTCACAAAGTGTATCTCCACACCGGCGAATTTGACGATGGCGAGCTAGGCGAAGTCTTCATCGACATGCACAAGGAAGGCGCCGCCTTCCGCAGCTTGATGAACAATTTCGCAATTGCTGTATCGTTAGGTCTGCAATATGGCGTGCCGTTGGAAGAATTTGTCGACGCCTATGTGTTCACGCGGTTTGACCCGTCGGGACCGGTGCAAGGCAATGATCAGATCAAACACGCCACATCGATCCTCGACTATATCTTCCGTGAACTGGCGATTTCCTATCTTGGGCGCGGCGACCTCGCCCATATGGACCCGCAGGAGTCTGCAGTCGACGCCATCGGCCATGGCGTCGAAGGAGAAAAAGCGCAAGCCGACGCAGCAAAGCTCATCTCCAAAGGCTTCAGCCGGTCAACGGTGACGGACAATCTCGTTGTTTTGCGCGGCGGCGATTTCGACCGATTGCGAAAAGACGCCGACAACGCTGGCAATGATGATCCGTCAAACGATGACGCGATCGACGTGGCCGCTGAAGATATTGACGCCGAAGACATGGCGCCGCCGCCGCCGGAAATCGAAGCGCAGATCGCGAAGCTCGCTGAGGCGGTTCAACAAAAGGCCGCGCCCGGCAGTCTTGCTGAACCGGGCGGCGCCCAGCGGCAGGCAAAGATAAAAGGGTATGAGGGTGACGCCTGTCCCGATTGCGGACAGTTTACCCTCGTTCGCAACGGCGCTTGTCTCAGATGCGACAGTTGCGGCGCATCCACGGGCTGTTCTTAAGACTTTCTTCATATTCCGTCCAAAGATGGCCTCAGATGAACACGCTTTGAGCCTAAATTTTTGTTTAGGCTTAATCGAACGTTGATGGTTGCTTGCGATCCTTCGACGCGCGTTGCAAACGCCGCGAAGGAGAGTCGCAATGATCCGCATGGTCTTGTTGATCATTTTGTTTATGATCATGGTTTTCAGCGTTGTCGCTGAGGTTATCGGCGATCGCACGGGCGCGCCGCGCCGCTCCAATCCTGTCACTGAGCTTGGCAAGGGCATCACCAACAGCATCAATAATGCCGATCGCCTGGCCCCGGACCTTTCAAGCGCGCTTGATCGCGTGGAAATTAAATTACCGACGCTCACCGCGAAAAAGAAATCCGATGAAGCGCCGCCCATGGCCATGGGCGACTTTTCCGGACAGGACTTTTCCGGCGCCGACCATAAAGAAGAGATCTTTGCAGGCTCGAATGTCTCAAACACGATCTTCACCGGCGCGCTTCTTGACGGGGCCGTCTTCGAAGGCGCCACTGGGAAAAACACAAACTTCGACAAGGCGCGCCTCGCCGAAGCAAACTTCAATGCCGGCGTTTTTTCAGAGGCGGTTTTCACCGGCGCCGACTTGCAGAAATCCGTCGGACGCGCCGGGTCATTCGCTGAAGCAGATTTCTCGAAGGCCGATCTTTCATTCGCAAAATTTTCCGGCGCCGACCTCACCGGCGCAAAATTCGACGGCGGATACGCCGCCGGCGCCGTTTTCATCGGCGCCACAATGAAACGCACCGCGCTCGTCGATGTGGACATGCGCGGCGTGCGTTTCGATAACGCCGATCTCAGCAAGGCGGATTTCACGAATACAAAAGTCGAATCTGCCTTTTTCACCGGCGCGCGCCTCGACGGCGCAAACCTCTCCGAAGCCATCGGTTTGCAACCGGAGCAACTGGCGGCGGCTTGCGGCGATAGTTCGACGCGCCTACCTGAAGGCCTAACGATCGCACCGTGTAAGGACGAAACGCTTTAAGGGCGAGACTCGTCATTCCGTAAAGACGTCGGATCAAGCGCTTGAAGCACCATAATCGCGAGCGGCGACAAGGACGCGCCGAGTTTGACTGCGGATGCGCGCGCCGGCGTTGAAGCCGGCGGCGCGTCTGGCGTCACATCGCGCGCGAACGTGGCCACCTTTGACGAGGCCGCTTCCACGATCGTTTTTGCCTGGTCGATGGCGACGCCCATTGACTTTTCGATCGACGCGATCACATCGGCGACGGAACGCGCCTCCCCGCCTTTATAGAAAACCGGTTGGTTGGCTTTCGCGGCGGCCGGCAAAATATCGGCTGCCTTCGCCGTTGGCGCGGCGGACAATAATTTCGCGGCTCCGGCGACACCGAGGAAATGCGCCGCGTAAAGATCACCGGCGCCCGCCGTGCGGCCGATACGTTTTTCAAGACCCGCTTTATTTTCCTGCGCCAGTTCGGCCGCAAGCGCGGCGGCTTTGTCGGCGTCGAAACGCAAATTCAAAATAACGTCGCGCCGCGCCGCGTTGGGGACAGAAAATTTTCCATCGGCGCCGCGCACGATATCGTCCGCATAGGCGCCGAGGCCATGATCAGGTCCATAGTTTTTTACCGCGCCGAGCCAGGTTTGTTCGATAAATTGGAAAAGACCGGCGGCCGAAGACGTCGACGCCTGCGCCGAGGGATCAAGCGCGCTTTCGCGCTGGGCCATGCGATAAAGAAAATCGAAATCGACGCCCGTATTGCGGCTCGCCTGTTTCAGGGCGTTGATGACGCCGCCGCTCGAAGATGAAACCGGTTCGACCATGGGACCTCTATCCATTCGCCTCACCGTCGCGCATTCGCGTCAATAAAATGCTAACCATGGAAGCGCGCCGCCGAAAATGCACCAAGGAGCGGAGATGAATCGCCCGTTAACAATGCATCGCACAGCAATTGCGCCGTCGCCGGCGCCAGAAGAACGCCGTTGCGATAATGGCCGAGCGCATAAACGAGCCCGTCCGGTCCCGCCGGATCGGGACCTAAGATCGGCGCGTCGTCAGGTGTGCCGGGCCTCAGTCCAGCCCAGCGGCTTTCTTCGTCAAAACGGGCAAGCACCGGCGCCATGCGCCGCGCGCGGCTTTTCAATGTTTCAATCGCGTCGTCTCGCACATAACGGCTTGAATCGTGCGGCGCCTCTGTTGCGCCGATGACGAGCCGGCCATCGGATTTGGGGCAGAGATAGGCGCCCGGTCCTCTGATCGCGCGCGTGAATTCAGCGGCGGCGCCGGCGAGCGCGGTCGCCTCGCCTTTCACCGAAAAAACCGGCGGCGGCTTCTCGCTTTGAGCCGCCAAGACCGCGCCGCTGGCCACAATAACCACGGATGCTGACAATAAACGCCCATCATCAAGCGTCACGCCGCAGACCTTATCGCCGTCAACGCGCAACGCGGCGACGCGTCCGTCGGCGATAAATTCTCCACCCGCTTCTTTGAAGGCGATTTTCAACGCCGCCAAGACAAGCAGCGGGTCCACTTGCGCGTCCTCAACAGCGAACAGCCCGGCCGCGAGATCGGGCGCGAGGGCGGGCTCCAGCGCGCGCGCTTCCTGCGGCGAGAGCCATTGCGCTTGCGCGCCTTCGCCAAGCAAGCGGCGATAGTCACGCTGCAAAACGTCGGCCTCTTCTTGCGAAAACGCGACGCCAAGAATGCCTGTGGGCTGATAGTCCACTGAAACGCCGCTGGCTGCTTCAAGCGTCTGCGCAAAATCCTCCCACTGACGCAAGCTTGCGACACTGAAATTATACAAGGATTGCGCAAGCGGCCCGGCGCTCTTCTCAAATGACGGCGCGAGCATGCCGGCTGC
>CAWUIM010000079.1:0-13770 GCA_963922595.1 uncultured Parvularculaceae bacterium | reverse complement strand
CGAGCGGGCTTTCGTGGCGCGGCGGCGCAGGCGCCGGGCTCGCGCAGGTGGACGCGCGCGGGATGATCTTACGGGCCAATCCCATCGCCGCCCGATTGTTCGGGAAAAAGACCCTGGCCGGCGCCTATCTTCAGGCCCTGTGCGTCTCGCAGGACCGGGACCGCATTGACGAGGCGCTCTCGGCGTCTGCAAGCGCCGGGGGCCCGGTCCTCGTGAAGACCCTCGCCGACGCCCCTTGCGACCTGGAACTCCTCTTTGACCACCGCCCGGACGGCGGGATTACGGTTCTCATTCTCGACCGCACACCGTCAGAAGAAACAACGCGCCAGTTACGCGCGGACGCCGGCGCAGCCGGTCGTGAGGCCGAGCGGTCCGCGCAAGCCGCGCGCGCCAACGCAGACCTTCTCGCCGATCTCAGCCACGAAATGCGCACGCCGCTGAACGCCGTCATCGGTTTTGCGGACGCCATGCGCAACGAAATGTTCGGCCCGCTGGGCTCGGAAAAATATCATGAATACGCCGAGCACATCCGCACCTCCGGCGCCCATTTGATGGAGTTGATTTCGGCGATCCTTGACCTGGCGCGCAAAGACGCAGGACGGCTGGTCCTGAAACGCACCATGGTGGATGTGGGTGCGCTCGCGCGCGAATGTGCGGCGATGGTTCGCGGCGCGGCGGAAGACGCAGGGCTCACGCTGGAGCTTGCTGTCGACGACGATCTGCCGGAAAGCTGGCTCGACGCGCGCTCGGTCCGCCAAATCCTGATCAACCTCCTCGCCAACGCCGTAAAGTTTACGAGCGACGGCGGCGTCAAGATGAGCGTTACGCGCGGCGGCGATGGGCTTGTCGTGAAAGTGATAGACACCGGCGTCGGCATGAATGAAGCGGAACTGGCGCGGCTCGGCTCGCGCTTTACTTCCGTGCACGGAGAGGGTGTGCGCGGCGCCGGCGGAGCGGGGCTCGGTCTTGCGCTCGCCTTCGCGCTGACGGAGGCCCATGGCGGCGCCATGACCCTTGAAAGCGCGCCGGGCGAGGGCGTCGAAGCGACAGTGCGCCTGCCCATCCTGCAGGCGCCAGCGCGGCCGGTGAGCGACGCAGACAGGGTTGACGACGATATCATCGTGCACTCTCAGCTTGATCGTATCGAAGCCTATCGCCGCGAAATCGCCGCCAAAAAAACGGCCGCGTGACGCCGCGCCTTTAAGCGGCTACGACGTTTCAATGGTTCTCCGTCTAAAAACTGAAATCTGGGTGCAGGCCTATTTGCGGCGGTGTTCCGCGCAAGGCGTCTATGCGTTGATTGCGCGCAAGGGCGACCCTGACGCCGGCGCTGTGGCGGTTAAAAACTATCTCGGCGGCGGCGCGGCGCGCCTCTTCGTGCAAGGGCGTGACCTCGACGGCGAACCGATCTGGCGCAACCCTTTCAGCGACGAAGAAGAGGGCCCGCGCCCCGAGGCCGAAATCGACGCCTGGCTTAAAAAAGAAGCAGCTTTCGACGCCGATCTTTGGATTGTCGAAGTCGAAGACAGAGACGGGCGAGTTATCCTCGAATAACCCTACTCCGCCGGGGCCAATCCGTCTGGTAGCGCTTGCGGCTCGAGGCTTTGCGAGAAATTCGGCTGGCGATTGCCTGTCCATGTGTAGATGAAGAAGCGTTTGATATCGGCGCCGATGGCGTAGAGCGCCGGGACAAGGAAGAGTGTCACGAACAGCGCGAACAGCACGCCGAAGGAGAGGCCGACGCCGACCGGCACGAGGAACGCCGCCTGAATGGACCGTTCCAGCATCAGCGGCAGTAACCCGACGAACGTCGTCAAAGACGTTAGCAGGATCGGACGGAACCTTTTCGTGCCTGCTTCCACCAGCGCTTCGGCGCCGTCGAGGCCGGAGCGCCGCAAACGGTTGATGTAATCGATCAACACAAGATTGTCGTTCACCGCGACGCCGGCGGCCGCCATGATCCCCAGATAGGAAAAGAGCGACAATGAGAGGCCCATGACGAGATGGCCGATCATCGCGCCTGTAAAACAGAAGGGGATCGCGGCGAACAGGATCAGGAGCGGCTCCGAGTAAGATTTAAACGCCACGGCGACGAGGAAATACGCCACGAGAATGGCGGTGAGGCCGAGCACGCCGATCTCCGACATGAATTCCTGTTCGCCCTGGGCGCGCCCGATATTGCCGCGCCGCACATTGGGATGGCGCGCGTCGAAGTCGTCAAAGAAATTCTCCGAAAGCTCGGTGCGGATTTCATTGATCCGTTCAGAGATGACTTCGGCGCTGACAATAACCGCGCGTTGCCGCTCGCGGCGCAGGATGCGCGAAATCCCCTGCTCGAAGGAGATATCGGCGACGGTGTAGAGCGGCAGCTCGCGCCCGTCCGCCGTGCGGATGCGCATATTCTTCAGATGGTCGAGGGATTCGCGGTCAGAGCGCGGATAGCGCACGAAAACACGCACGTCCTGGCCATCGCGGGGGAGGCGCTGGACTTCTTCGCCGAAAAATCCCTGGCGCACCTGCCGGGCGACGTCTTCAACCGTCACGCCGAGCGCTTCGGCGCCAGGCTTGAGGGCGAAGCGGACTTCATCGGCGGACGATTGGGTGTCGTTGACCACATTGTAGACGCCCTCATAGCTGCGCAATTTCGCCATGAGGTCATCGGCGGCGGCGTTCAGATCGTCGAGGCTCGGCGAATTCAGCACATACTCAATGGGCGGTCCCTGATTGTTGCTTTTGTAGTCGACCGAAATTTTCTCCGCATCCGGCACCTCGCCGATAAGAGCGCGCAACAGTTCAGCGGTTTCCTTGGCGGACAACGTCCGCGTCTCAGGCGGCACCAGTTTCACCAGCGCCAGCACCTGGTTGTCGCGCGAGCGCGTGTACCAGTTTTCGATCAACTCGCCTTCGCCGTCTGTCGAGGTGTTGATTTCCTCGACAAGCTGTTTTTCCGCCACCTGAATTTGTTTCAGGACGTCGAGCGTGCGCGAATAAGGCGTTCCTTCCGGTAAATCGACCGTGATCTCGATCTGATCGGACTCAATCTCGGGGAAGAAGGATGTTTTGACGTACCCATTCGTCAGAAGGCCGATTGAAAGGATCATCGCCGCAAAGAAAAGGGACGTTGTCAGATAGCGTTTGCGCAAAGCCGCCGTCATCACCGGGCGATAGACATTGCGCGCCAGCCACAAAATGCTGTCTGCGATCCGTTTTTGCAGGCGGATTAAGCGGTTCTTGGGGTTCACCGGTTTCAGGTGCGACAGGTGAGCCGGCAGGATCAGAAGCGATTCCACCAGCGAGAAGGTCAGCGACAGGATCACGACGAGCGAGATGGCGCGTGTAAACTCCGCCGTGCCGCCGGAGACGAACATCCACGGGGCGAAGAAGATCATTGTCGTCAGCACCGCGAAGATAACCGGCATGATGACCATGCGGGTTCCGTTCACGGCGGCTTCGATGCCTTTCTCGCCGTCTTCAACTTTTGAGTGGATCGCTTCGCCCACAATAATGGCGTCGTCGACGATCACTCCGATCACCAAGAGAAAGGCGAAGGAAGAAATCATATTGAAAGAGACGCCGAAGGCCGGGAGGAAGGCGATCCCGCCGGCGAAGGCGATGGCGATGCCCACGGCCACCCAAAGCGCGACCACGGGCCGGAGGAATAAAAACAGCGTCACCAGCACCAGCAACAGGCCGACGAAGAAGTTTGAGAAAATCGTCTCCATACGGCCGGAAAAGGCTTCGGACTGATCGTCCCACAAGGTCAGCGTGACGCCTTCCGGCGCGTCGTCCTTCGCCTTTTCAAGATAGGCTTTCACATCCCTGGACATGCGTACGATGTCCATCTGCGGCCCATTCATGATCTGCACGAGAATGGTGTGTTCGCCATTGACGGTGGCGAGGATATTCACCTCTTCGAACCCGTCCTTGACCGTCGCCATATCGCCGACGCGGATGATGGCGCCGTTCGGGTCCTGGCGGACGATGATCTGTTCAAAGTCGTTCTGGGTGTCGGCGAGGCTGCGCGTGCGCAATTGCACGTCGCCGATTTCGGTGCGCACATTGCCGGAGGAAAGGTTCACCGAGCCGCCGCGCACCGCGCGCACAACGTCGGAAAAGCTTAGGCCGTAGCGGCGCAAGGCCTCTTCCGATACTTCGATGGACACCTCTTCATCGCGCACGCCGAAAAGCTCCACCGAGGGAACGCTCCCCAACAGCGCGAGGTCGCGGCGGACTTTTTCCGCATATCGTTTCAAAACGCGTTCATCGACGGCGCCGCGCACCGCGACGCGCATGATTTCCTGCTGGCTGCGGAAGATCGAAAGCTGCGGCTCCTCGACGGAGGCCGGGAAAGTGCTGATGGAATCGACCTCGCGCTTCAGATCGGCCAGAAACTTCGCCTCGTCGACGCCGTCTTCACCGATGACCCAAAGCGTTCCCTGATTCTCATTCGCTGCGGCCCAAAGCCGGTCGATGCCGCGCACGCGGCTGACGGCCTCTTCAAGACGCACAACGATCTGTTCCTCCACGTCCTGCGGCGAGGCGCCGGGCCAGGCGACGGAAATCTGCGCGCCCGGAAACTCCACATAGGGATCAATTTCCCTGTCGATACGCAGAAAAGTGATGAGCCCGGCGATTAAAATGCCGATCATCAAGAGGTTGGCGGCGACTTTGTTGCTCGCCCACCAGGCGACGACGCCTTTCAATTCGGTTTCTTGCGGATCAAGTTTCGCGGGATCGGGGCTGCTCATGACGCGCTTCCTATTCCTGCGGCGCGGCGCGGTCGGCGACCTTGGTCGCCTCGGAAACCTCATCGCCGGCGACGGCCACTGTCATACCGTCGGCGGCGGCGCGCACAGGCGAGGTGATCACGCGTTCGCCCGGTTCAAGTCCGGCGGTCAGGATCGCGCGGCCGCGATCGGATTTGGCCACGGTGACCGCGCGGATCTCCAGCGTGCTGTCTTCTTTCACAACATAGACGCTGCTTTCCCCGCGAATGGCCGCGCGCGGCACCACGACCGCGTTGTCGATGCTGCGTCCTTCAATCTCGGCGGTCACGAAAAGACCTGACGCCAGCGGCACGCCGTCATCGGCGCCGGCGCCATACGGGTCTTCCACGGCCACATAGGCGAAGAGGTTCCGCGTCGCCTGATCGAAGGCGGCGTCCGTGCGCACAATACGGCCTCGCCATTCATGGGGCGCGCCCGCGACGATTGCGTTTAGCCGCACCATCGGGCCTTGACGCTCGGCCGTTTCCTGAAAGCCGATCGAGAGGCCGAGTTGTCCCATTTCAGCGTCGGTCATCGGCAGGCGCACTTCCATGATGTTGGTCGCAAAAATGCGCCCGAGCGCCGCGCCCGGCGTGACGAACTCCCCAAGGTCGACCATTTGCGCCGCGACGCGCCCGTCAAACGGCGCGGTCACTTTCGTGCGGGCGAGCTGTAATTCCGCTTCACCGAGCGAAGCCTTCGCGCTGTCGAGCATGGCCGCAGCTTCGGCCAATTGCGGTTTGCGCAAAGTCAGATCAGAGCCTTCACCGATGCCGAGCTCGTCGAACTCGCGTTTGGCTGCGTCGGCTTCGGCTTTTTCAGTGGCGTAGCGCGAACGCGCCTGCGCCACAGCGGACCGCGCCTGGCGGACGCGAAACTCAAATTCAGCGTCTTCGATCTCGATCAGCACATCGCCCTTCTTGAAGGCGCCGCCTTCGATGAAAGAGGGTGAAACAAGTGAAATCTGTCCACTGACAAACGAGGCGAGATTGATCTCGGTGCGCGGGCGCGCCTCGCCTTGCGTTGAAATCGTGAGGCGCACATCCTCCGATTGCGCTTCGACGGCGACGACAGGCGCCGCCTTCGGCGCCTCTTCTTTCTCTTCCGGCTTGTCGCGCAGGGCGCCCATGATGGCGTTGCCGCCGAAAGCCGCGACGATCACGAAAGCGGGCAACACAAACACGAAAAACCGCCGGACCGCGAGGCCGATATCAGCCGGTTTTTTGATTTTCAGCTTTTCAGACTTTCCGCGCGCGATGTCCACGGCTCAATTCCCTTCATACGCTCAACAGGTAAGGCTTAGCGCCCCATCCTAATGTGAAGGAAATAGCGCAAAGCGCCAGTCGAACCGGTTAACAAATCGGGCGCTTTGGCGATTTTGGGGCACGGTTGGTCCGATTTTACGCTTTTCGTGAGTAACAAATTTTCGCGCGGCAGTTTACGCCTTTGGCGGGCTGGTTAGAATAATTGCGTGATTTTGAGTTGGGGGCGTTTATGGGGAAGGTCTTTTTTGCGTGTTTTGCCGCGTTGTGCATCCTCGCGCCGGCTTCTGCGCAAACGCCGTTTAATCCAAACAGCCTGTCGCCCGCGGCGTATTTCTCAAAGCCCACCTACCGCGCACTATCGTTGTCGCCGAACGGGCGGTATCTCGCGTTCCTGAAGGATCTCGATCAGGAGGCCTACGCCGCGGGCGTAGAACAGGAAGAGCCTGTCAAAAAGAAAAAACGCCGTGGCCAGCGGGTCTCGTTTGCGCCGAAGCCTAAGGGCGACGAACTTATTATTCTTGATCTTGAAACCTATGAAGCCGTTCGGCGCGAGGGCTTTAAGGGGCATTCGATCTACACGATTCACTGGGCGACGAACGATCATTTGGTTCTGTCGATCTCAACAAGTTACGACCTGCGGTTCGGGCGCTCGCTGACAATCGAACTGCCGGCGGTGCGCACATTTTCGCTCGACTGG
The DNA here is from genome assembly GCA_963922595.1 of uncultured Parvularculaceae bacterium. Lineage (GTDB taxonomy): Bacteria > Pseudomonadota > Alphaproteobacteria > Caulobacterales > Parvularculaceae > JAJFFW01. Next base: position 7,042 of record CAWUIM010000079.1, on the reverse strand, counting down.
CGCACCGGTGACGCGACCGTCCTGTTCGGCGAAAACAGAGCCGTGCAACGCGAGAATTTGACGATTTCCCACATTGTTCATCCGTTGCCGGATGACCCCGATCACCTTCTTATGTCAGCGTACCGGCGAGGCGATCTCGATTTGTGGAAAGTAAATATCATCAGCGGCGAGTCGGGCCGTATCGCCACAGGCCGCCCCAATACTTTCGGATGGCTGGTTGACGGCAACGGCGCCCCGGCTTTTCGTCTGGATGCGAACCGGGCTGGGACGCAAATGAAAGCGTTCGCGCGGACAAGCCGCGGCGGATGGACAAAAATCGCCTCCGTCGCAATGAATGATAAAGGGGAGACGCCCGAATTCACGCCCATCGGGCGAGGCGAACGGCCAAATGAAATTTATGTGCTTGTCGCTCCTGAAGACGAAGAAACGGGCTCGATAAAGGTTTTTGACTTAACGACAGGCGCCTTTACCGGGACGGTTTTTTCATCTGCCGATTTTGACGTCGGCGGCGGCGTCGTCGACCCCGCCACGGGTGAATATCTGGGCGGGTGGTTCATCGACGACCGGTATCAGTTCCAGGCGATCGATCCTGACCTGCAGCGCCATATTCGAGGCGTGAACCGTTTTTTCGAAGACGACGCCAATGTGCGCCCGCTCGCGTATAGCCGTGATCGTTCGACGTTGATTTTTGAAGTGAGCAGCCCCCGCATTCCGGGCGAGATTTACGTATATGACTACGCGGCGCGCGAGATTAATCTGCTCTTATCGCAACGTCCGAAACTCAATGAAGATTACCTGTCACACGTTGAAGCGATCACCTACGAGGCGCGTGACGGCGTTCCAATTCATGGCTACGTCACCCATCCGCTCGGCGTTGAAAAGAACAAAGCCGCGCCCTTGTTGGTGATGCCGCATGGCGGGCCGGTCGCGCGCGACTTCTACGATTTCGATCCTATGGCGCAGTTCTTCGCGAGCCGCGGCTATCGCGTCTTCCAGCCGAATTTCCGCGGATCTTGGGGTTATGGCGCAGAATTCCGTAAGTCAGGTTACCGCGAATGGGGCGGGGTGATGCATCGCGATCTCGTCGACGGCATTCGTCACTTGCAGAAAAAAGGACTGACACGGAGTAAAGGGATCTGCATTATCGGCGCGAGTTATGGCGGGTATGCGGCGCTCTATGCGACTCTTGAAAATCCCGAATTTTTTTCCTGTGCGGTTTCAATCGCTGGCGTGACGGACTTGCCGGACATTATCGACTATGAACGCACATCCAATCCTGAAAGCCGTGATGCGTATGAGGCGGCGATGGAGCGCATCGGCGATCCGCGTGACGACAAAGCGATGCTAGTCGAAAAATCGCCCGCCCGGCGCGCGGCGGAAATCAAGACCCCATTGCTTATTATACATGGCACGAAGGACAGCGTCGTGCCGTTCGCCCAGGCGAAAAAGCTCACGAATGCGCTTGATGAGGCAAAGGTGGAGTATCAGAGCATGTGGCTTGTCGACGGCCATAGTTTCGAGAATATGGCGTCTTACACCACGAGCATGCGCCGCATCGAAGAATTCTTATACAACAATATCAACAAACCGCCGCCGCAGTGATGCGTCGTTTGACTTCTTGGACTTTTGGCTGTCCCGACGGGACAAGGTCTAATTCCGCCCGCGACCCCGGCCGCGTCTTAGGAATCGGCGTGCGTTGCCGTCGCTGCGCACGTCGCGCAGGCCTCGTGACACGTCTGCATAGAAATAGATGAGCGCCTGTTCGTCGTCATAGGTGACAGCGGGCGTTGCGCCGGGGATGGCGCGGCGCGGCAGTTCCTGATGGGCGGCGATCATGAAGTTTTTCCAGATTTGCGCGGGCAACTTGCCGCCCGTGATTTTTTCCATGGGGCGGAAATTGTCGTTGCCGACCCAGACGCCGGCGGTCATTTGCGCTGTGTACCCGATGAACCAGGCGTCGCGCCAGTCGTTGGTGGTGCCGGTCTTGCCGACCGATACGCGGTTGCCGAGTTTCGCGCGCGCGCCCGTGCCGCTGTCCATCACCTGATAGAGGAGGTGGTTCATGTCTTTTGAAACCGCGGCGTTGAGCAGGGCGCGCGGGCGGCGGTCGGCGCGTTCGAACAAAATGGTTCCGCGTTGATCGACGATTTTTGTGATCGCGTAGGGCTCAGCGGAAAGGCCGCCGCGCGCCAGAGGCAGATAAGCCGATGTTAAATCTTCAAGCGTCATGTTGGTGGCGCCGAGCGCGATGGACGGCACCGCTGGAATATCGGTCTTGACGCCAAGTCGCTTTGCCGCCTCCACCACTTTGGCGCGGCCCACTTCTTCGCTCACCTGCACCGCGACGGAATTCACCGACTTCGCCATGGCTTCGGTCAGGCGCATGTTCTTATAGGAGAATTCGCCCGAATAGTTTTGCGGCGTCCAGCCGTCGACCTCGACTTCCTCATCCACATATTTCGTAGACGGCGTTTTTTCGTTTTCAAGCGCCGCCACATAGACGAAGGGTTTGAAGGCGGAGCCCGGCTGGCGTTTGGCTTGCGTCGCGCGGTTGAACTGGCTTTCAACGTAAGAAGCGCCGCCGACCATGGCGCGCATGGCGCCGTCGACGTCGTAGGCGACGAGAGCGGCCTGTTCGGCGCCGGCGAGTTTGGCGTCCGTGGTGATTACCGACGAGACGGCGGCTTCTGCGTCGCGCTGGAGTTTCTGATCGATGGTGGTGGTGACGATCAAATCAATCGCCTCCTCGCCGGCGAGCTCGCGCGCCTTGGCGGCCACATAATCGAAGAAATAACCGAGCCCCGCGTCGCGCGCCGATTGCGTGATGATCGGCGGGTTCTTGCGGGCCTCGCGCGCCTCAAAGGGCGTCACCGCCTTTGTCTCCAGAAGATTGTCGAGCACTTCCTTGGCGCGCGCTTCGGCGCCGAAGGGGTTTTGCGTCGGCGCAAGCGTTGACGGCGCCTTTGGCAGCCCTGCGAGCATCACCGCCTCGGCGAGACTGATCTCGTCCGCCGACTTGCCGAAATAGGTCTTCGCCGCGCTCTCAATGCCGTAAGCGCCGGCGCCCAGATAGATCCGGTTCAAATAGAGCGACAGGATTTCGTCCTTTTCGTAACGCCCTTCCAGCCACAGCGCCAACAGCGCTTCGCGTAATTTACGTTCGTATGTTTGCTCCGGAGACAGAAAAAGATTCTTCGCAAGCTGCTGTGTGATCGTCGAGCCGCCTTCGACAACGCCGCCGGATTTCAAATTCGCCACGAAGGCGCGCAGCGTCCCGCGCAGGTCGACGCCGGAATGCTGATAAAAGCGGCGGTCCTCGGTGGCGAGGAACGCTTTCACCACATAGTCGGGCAATTCTTCCACCCGCACCGCTTCGCCGTATCGCGCGCCGCGCGCGGCGATTTCCTCGCCGTTGCGATCAAGAACGACAATCGACGGCAGCCGGTTCACCGCCCAGAGGTCGGCGCCTTCCTGTTCGCGCGGGGCGAAATAGAGAAACAGAACAGCGAGCGCGCCCGCCAGCCCGATACTGCCGAGCGAGACCGTCAGATTGAGGAGGTGAACGGGCAGGTTGGTCGTCGCCGTGCGCGCCGATTTCTTGCGCGGCTTCTTCGTCGCCGGTTTTCTCGCTTTCGCTGCGATCCGCCGGCGCTTGGCGACATCGGCGCGCAGGCTCGCGAGGCGCGCTCGCGCCCCGGCCAACGGACCGGTCTTTTTCTTAACGTTGCCTGTCTTCTTCACCATGACCCAAAACCGGCCTACGCTTACTCGTCGCCAACTCCATCCATATCATGGCCGAAAGACCATGGCGACCTTATGGCGGGACGGGCCTCGCCCCTGAAATGGGATTAAACAAGGGAATTCGAATGTCCGGCGACTTACCAGATGGAAAGAAATTTTGGCCAGATGGAAAGAATTTCTGGGAAACAAAAAAGCTGGCCGAGATGAGCGCGGCCGAGTGGGAGTCGCTTTGCGATGGGTGCGGGCGGTGCTGTCTTTATATTCTTCATAATGAGGAAACGGGCGATGTGTTCGAGACAGACGTCGCGTGCCAGCTTTTTGACGCCAGGACGCGCCGCTGCACGGACTATGAAAACCGTCAGACCCGCGTGCCCGATTGCGTGCGCCTGACGCCGGAAAACGCTGGTGCGCTCTCCTGGATGCCGGAGACATGCGCGTACCGGCGCCTGGCGCGGGGCGAGGGGTTGCCCGCCTGGCATCCGCTGATCACCGGCGATCCGCAGTCGGTCGCCAAAGCTGGCGTCGCGGTGCCGCCCGACCTTGTCCCGGGAACAGACTTTGACGACGCCTCATTGGAAGAGCGGATCGTCAGACAGCGCTGACGTTTTGGCGGGCTGGCGCGCCCAACAAAAAAGGCGCGATCCCCGATCGCGCCTTTTCAAAGCGTAGTCGAGAACGAAGGCTTTAAGCGGCGCGGCGTTTGCGCGCTGCGGCGAGGCCCGCGATGCCGCCCACGAAGAGGAGGCCGCCAGCCGGCAACGGAATCGGCGCGGCTTCAATCGAAAGGCTCGTAATATCGGCGAAGATACCGCAGCTGCCGTTGCACTCGCCCCAGACGCCGTCGCCGATGACGACCACGACAAGCAGTAGCATTTCAAGGCCGGAGATGTCGCCCGCCTCGAAGAACGCTGTCAGCTCTTCCAGCGTTTGCGCCCCGAAAATGTCACCGTCGCTGTCGCGCGCGTCAAAGGTGACGCGTCCGCCATTGGTGTCGGAAAGGCCCGCGCGAAGCTGGAAGATGTCTTCCCCGCCCACATTGTCGCCAATGGTGAGACCGCGTGTCGGATCGGCCGCGAAGGTCGCAAGGTCCGCAAGATTAAGACTGATGTCCATGAACGGGAACACGTCGCCGAACGGGTTCGCCCCATCCGCGATCGACGTCGAATCATAAGTGAAGCTGCCGGAAATTAGGTCGCCGACCTGCAGCGGCGTCGAGACAAAGTCATCGCCAAGCGCGTTAACCGTTGCAGTGAAATCGACAGTGACGATCGTCGCGCGCGCGGCGCTCGTCGTTGCGACCATCGCGAGGATCGCAAAAAACAATGCACGAAATTTCATGAAAGGATTTCCCTCAACACATACCTAAATCTTCGATAGCGGGCGTCTGCGGCGCTGTCAAAACACTTTACGAGAATACAATCTAAAGGGGCATGCCAGGGTCGGAGGCGTCACGCATGGCTGGGCGCCGCGCACGCAAATTCTTTCCGCAATTTGTCTGCCCGGAAGTGGAATAATCCGTCGCCGCCTCGCCGCGTGGGAGCTTGGCGCGCCATCTTGTCGGCGCCGGGGGGGTGAGGATCCCTCGCGGGGGCCATCGCCCGGTTTGAGGCGGACCGGCGGCGATCCTCTCGGCGGGCCAGCGTCCCGAGGACAGACTGAGCTTTTCACAGAGGCGGAATGGCCTAAAGCAAAATCGAATCTGTCGGTCGCCGGATAACCGGCTCGAGGTTGTTTCGCTGCTCGCTGACGCGTCGTTCAAAAAAAACCTCCTCAAAAACATCGAAAAAAAGTGAAAAAAATTTTTCGTTAACCATGAAACGGTGTTTTTCGCGTGAAAAAAACTCCAGCGTTTATGCGGGTTTCGATGAGATACTGTACAATTTGTGGGAAACTTATCTTCCCCCCTCTGCGCCCCCCGTATGATCTCCTCCGTAGCGCGATGAATGTCGCAAACGGAGAAACGAATGACCGACGGTCACAATACGGATCAATCGCTTGAAGCGATTTACATGCGTGCGATCACGCTCGCCGCCGAGCGGCTGCAGCATATGAACGCGCATCAGACCGATGAAGAATTTGATCGCGGCGCACGCAGCGCAGGAACGCTCGTGCGCACCGCGATGCAGGTGGACGCCCTTAAATCCCAACTTGAAAAGGACCGCGCCGCCAATGTCGCCCAAGCTGATCTCACCCTCCCCAGCGAACAACAAATCCAGGACCTCACCGCCGAAGTCGTGGCCGCCGTCGAGCGAGAAGAGGCGAGACAAGATCAAGCGTCTGGTGGTGAACAAAGCGCTGGCGAGGCAGTCGCCGGAGGCGGCGAGGCATGACTGGAACACGCTTGCACGCCCTGAACAAAAACCGCCGCCTGACGCGCTCGGATGGACGACCTGGCTCATCCTCGGCGGGCGCGGCGCCGGCAAAACCCGGACGGGCGCCGAATGGGTGCGCTCAATCCTTAAGTTTTTCGGGCCCGCCCACAAGGCGCGGATCGCCCTCGTCGCTGAAACCTATGCGGATGCGAGGGAAGTCATGATCGAAGGACCGTCCGGCATCCGCGCCGTCGAGCGCCCTGACAATCGCCCCGATTATGTGGCCTCGCGCCGCTTGCTGGTGTGGCCGAACGGGTCAGAGGCCTATTGCTTTTCCGCTGAAGACCCGGACGGCATTCGCGGCTACCAGTTTGACGCCGCCTGGGCCGATGAGCTTTGTAAATGGCGGTATCCGGAAGAAACCTGGAGCAATCTGCAGCTTGCCTTGCGGCTTGGGCCCCGTCCGCGTCAGGTGGTGACGACGACGCCGAAGCCGATGGCGCTGATCAAGCGCCTGATGAAAGCGCCGACGACGATCAACACCAACATGTCGTCCTTCGCCAATCGCGACAATCTCGCGGACGCGTTCTTCACCGAGATCGCCAGCGTCTATGAGGGGACGGCCCTCGGACGCCAGGAGCTTCATGGCGAGTTGATTGAGGATATTCAAGGCGCCCTGTGGAACTGGCGGTTGATTGAAGCCGCGCGCATCAGCGCCGCGCCCTCCCTTGACCGCATCGTGGTGGCGATTGACCCGCCGGCGACTGCTGGTCCTGATGCGGACGAATGCGGGATTATCGTCGCCGGGGCGACGCAGATCGCTGGTGAGAAAACCGGCTTTGTGCTTGCGGACCGATCGTCGGGCGGCTTGTCGCCCCGCCAGTGGGCTGAGCGCGCCGTCGCCGCTTATCACGATTATGAAGCCGACCGCATCATCGTCGAGGTCAATCAGGGCGGCGACATGGTGCGCGCGATCATCGCGCAAGTGG
>CAWUIM010000078.1:0-14002 GCA_963922595.1 uncultured Parvularculaceae bacterium | reverse complement strand
AACGCGCGCGCCAGCCGCGCGCAGACGCCAGGCGAGCGACAGACCGATGACGCCGCCGCCGACAATAAGAAAATCAGGATGGGTCACGCGTCAGATCACTGCTTACGACAACTCAACAAACAATTTTGCGCCGCGGACATAGACACAAATCCGCGGAGAAGGAAATGCACGTCATGCCTCATCAGTTTCAGGCGAATTTGAACCGGCGCCGGCCGCCGGCGACAAGAGCCGCGTTTTCTCGCGCGAGCCCGCTGACGACCCGAAGAAATAATTCACCACCGCCGCGGTCATCGTCGCGAGGGCGCCGAGCATAATGGAAAACTCGGTCTCGGCGCCGTCCGGCAAGCGTTGGGTCAACATCGCCGCAAGAACAATGAAAAATCCCAGAATGATCAACACGCCCAAAACTGACGGCGCCCAATCGTCCATTAATTGCTGGCGACGACGCGCGCTGTCGCGGTCGGACGCGTGAACGCGCTCTTCTTCAACCGCGGCCATGCGCAGCGCTACGCGAAAATCATGGTCCGCTTTTTTCAGCGCGATCAATTGCTCAGGGCTTGCAGTGGCGAGCGCCGCTTCTAGTTCTTCTTCCGAAACCGTTTCCGTGCCGAAGATCGCTTTGGCGAGCGCGCTTACCGCTGCACCTGCAAGGGGTCCGCCGAGCGCATTCGCAAGCTTCGGCGCCGCGCCCGCAATCGCGCGGCCGATGCGCCCACGCCGCGCTCTTGATTTCTTTTCGTCCCGTTCCTCTTTTTGCGTTAATGTCATTATCCTTAACTCCAGTCGGCGTCTGCCGGCGCGAAACGCGCGCCGTTCTGATCACAGATAATACGGGCGCCGACGACCCCGGGGATAAGTTTCCCACAAATCGACCGCATAACTTTCCCACAAACTGTGGGAAAGACGGCTGTAGCCCTTATTTTACCGAAAATTAAATTTGCATTTGTGTCCGGATCAATTCACTTTCTACGTGACTGATTCGGTCCGGGAGAGCGTACTGGTTGTAGCGTCCAAGTCGTATTCTCGTTTTCGTTTCAACACTGGCGCCGGTCCGTCCACCGCCGCACTGAACTGGGCAAGTTTCTAAATGGCGACAATTTTAGGGTCTGCGGCGTTCGTCGCAGTTTGTATCGTGAGTCTGTCTGCGACCAAGCTCGGCGCAAGAGCAGCCTCGGCTCCGGGCATGTTGCTGATCGCTGGCGCAGCGGTATCGCTCTTTTACCGCGCGCTCGGATTGCCGTTCGCGTCGATCGATCTGGTGGCGGGCGCCGCTGAAGCAGGCCTCGCCGCCCTCGCCTTCGTCTCCGCGACGCAATTCCGCGTGAGCCGTCTTTCCGGACAATGCCCCACCGCGTTCCGGCTAACCCTTGGCGGCGCGCCTTTGTTTCTTTTCGCCTGTTCGCTGGCTGCGTTCATTCTTCTGCCGCAGCTAAATCTCGCCTCCGCGCTCCTGCTTGGGGCCGCATTGATGTTGAACGGCGCCGCGTTCGATCGGCGCGCGGTAATCAATACGCCGGCGCCGGCAGACATAAAGACCGCTGTACGGCTTGAGAGCGCGGCGATCATTGCGCTCGGCGCTCCGGTGGCGATCCTGCTCGGCGCCACGGCGACGGCTGCGGCGACAAACGAGCCGGCGGTCGGGCCCTTGATGCAAACGAGCCTCGCCGTCTTCAAAGGCTTTGCTCTTGGCGGCGGCGCCGGGCTCGCGATCGGCGTCATCGGCAATCGCCTCGCGCGCGGCGCCAAAAAGCGCGCTCACGCCTATGGCGCGCGGCTATTAATGCTGTCAGCGATCATTCTGTTCTGCGCCGCCAAACCGCTGGGCGCCGATCCTGTCATCGCCGCGCTCGCCGCCGGCTTATTGTGGGGCGAGGAAACCAAAGCGCTCCAGACAACGCGCCTGCGCATGCGGCGGATGGTGGAACAGGGCGTGACGCCGGTTGCTTATCTGACTTTCGGCGCGCTTTTCGCACCGCGTATTTTACAGGCGGACATGTTGTCGATTGTCTTCGCGCTCGCCGCCGTCACGGTGATGCGCGCAGGCCCGCGCCTCGCTATCCTGCAAACGCCAAGCCTGCCGAAAGAAAGCCAGGTTTTCCTCGCCTGGTTCGGCGGCGCACCAGGCGCAGCGTCCGCTCTCTTCATCATGATGCTGCTCGGCAATCCCGCGATCACCAATCAGGAAGGCGTCCTGACGGTCGGCGCCCTCGCGGTCTTCGCCGGCGTCCTCGCGGCGCGCCTGACGTCAAAGCCGCTGGCGAACGCCTATCTCAGAGAACGCGCTCTGGCGTCGAAGCGCCGGATGTTTGCGGGTTAGAGTTTCAACGCACTGTCGCCGCTTATCCTGAGGAGGGCGCGCCAGCGCCCGTCACGAAGGATAAAGCGTCAATTCACCCCGTCAGTGCAAACAACTCGCGCCCAATCAGCATGCGGCGTATCTCTGATGTGCCGGCGCCAATCTCGTAGAGTTTGGCGTCGCGCAAGAGCCTTCCCGTCGGATACTCATTGATATAGCCGTTGCCGCCTAGCAGCTGGATAGCATCAAGCGCCACTTGCGTCGCTTTTTCCGCCGCATAGAGGATGCAGCCCGCCGCGTCCTGTCTTGTGGTCTCGCCGCGGTCGCAGGCGGCCGCCACCGCGTAAACGTAAGCGCGCGAGGCGTTCATCGTCGTATACATATCCGCGATCTTGCCCTGCACGAGCTGGAACTCGCCGATCGCTTTGCCGAACTGCTTGCGCTCATGCACATAGTCGAGAACGATGTCCATCGCCGACTGCATGATTCCGATGGGCCCTGCCGCCAGCACCGCCCGCTCATAATCAAGGCCTGACATCAAAATACGCACGCCGTCATTAACCTCGCCGAGCACGTTTTCTTCAGGCACTTCGCAGTCCTCGAACACCAGCTCGCACGTATCGGAGCCGCGCATGCCGAGTTTGTCGAGTTTTTGCGCCGTGGAAAAACCTTTGAAGTCTTTCTCGATCAGGAACGCGGTGATCCCCCGCGAGCCGGCGTCAGGCTCGGTTTTGGCGTAGACGACGAGAACATCGGCGCCCGGACCATTGGTGATCCACATCTTGTTGCCGTTCAGAACGTAGTGATCGCCTTTCTTGTCCGCGCGCAATTTCATGGACACCACATCGGACCCAGAGCCGGGTTCAGACATCGCCAGCGCGCCGAGATGGTCGCCGGAGCAAAGTTTCGGCAAATAGCGCGCCTTTTGGTCAGCCGATCCATTGAGGTTGATCTGGTTGACGCAGAGATTGGAGTGCGCGCCGTACGAAAGCCCCACCGCGCCGGACCCGCGCGAGACTTCCTCCATCGCGACGCAATGGGCGAGATAGCCGAGCCCCGTGCCGCCATACTCTTCGCTCGCCGTTAGCCCAAGCAGCCCTAACTCGCCGAGCTGGGGCCAGAGCGCGCGCGGAAATTCGTTGGTGGCGTCGATCTCCGCGGCGTGCGGCGCCAGCTTGTCGTCCACCCAGCGCCCGACCAGGTCGCGCATCTCCTCGATGGTTTCATCAAGGCCGAAATTGAAGGTCACCTGTGAATTCGAGCGCATGGGAACAGCCTCCTGCCAATCTTGGACGTTTCCACTATTGGATAGGACGCTGCTCCCGGCGCCGCAAGCTTACCGTCCTGCGACGATTTCCAGCGCCGCCTCATAGGCCGGATCACGGCCCGCAAGAAACGCGTCAGCCGTCAGCGGCGCGTCGATATCCGGCGACGCCCCGTAGCCGTCCTCAAATCCGGAGACGTTATTGTAGTAGCGAAATTGCGGAATGCGCGCGCGGATTTTTGAATTCGGCAGGGTCAACGTCAGGATGACGCCGGCGGTGGCGCCGTTCGGCGAACCACCGGTTTGTTCACCGACGAGCGTCGCGCGGCCAAGGCTCTTAAGAAGGCCCACAAGGTTTGTGCTGCCCGACGAGTTGTCGCGGCTGGTGAGCACGATGAGGTCGCCGGCGAACGCGTTCCGCGTCGGCTTTTTCTTTTTCTGCGCATCGTCGAATACCGGTCTCAGCGAATAGGTTCCGTCTGTGTTTTTCTTGAAGGCGATGCGCGGAGGGTTGATCGCGCGCTTTTCCCATGTGGAAAGATGCTCTTCCAGACCGGAATGATCGATCGTCGCGACGCGCGCGTCATTCACGATACGCATCTTTTTGGTGATGAGATTCTCGACGAGCCCGTCTTTGGCGTCGTCGGACCCGCCGCCGTTCCGGCGCACATCGAGAATGAGCTTGTCGCGCCCTTCGTCTTTCAACGCTTTGAAGATCGGATCGTAAATCGTTTTCGGCTCCACCGGCTGGCGATAATTGACAAAGGTATCGACGCGCAAATAAGCGGCGTTATCGCCGATGCGTTTAAACGTGACAGCGTCTTTGAAATTGGCCGCCGGTTCGTCCGCCTCTTCGAGCGCCGCATACGCATCGTAGGTCAAGCGAGGCGCTGTGAGCACAAGCTCCTCCCCGCCTCGGCGGATCGTCAGCACCGCCACAGGGCTGTTGTCCCACAATAGCATCCCGAAATGATCGACCGCGCCGCCCATGAACTCGAGCGATTGACCAACCCCGCTGTCGCGCGCCCACACAGTGTAGCCGTCGACTGGAACGAGCGGGGCCACCTCTTCGACAAGAGAAGAAAGCGCGCGCCCGTCAATGGCGAGGATCTCATCCTTGACGGCGAGCGGCGAGCCTGCAGGGACCGCCGTTATGAAGCCGCGCCCCTCAACAAGGGTCCATTTGAACGGCAAATAGACCGGGGTCTCCTTACGGAAGTCGCGCATGGCGCGGGGTATTTCCGCTTTGGTGTGGTCACACCGGATGACGGTGAGCGCGCGCTGAATTTCAATGTAGAATTCCCCGAGCGTCAGCCCGCCCTTGGCGGCCGCTTTGGTGTCAATCGCCGCCCAGGCGGCGTCAATGTCGGCGTCGTCGGCATAGCGCGTCAGCCCTGGATGGATGCGCGTATACGCTTCTTTCAGGAGAGCGAGATCGGCGCGGACGTCTGCGACGGATATTTTCGCATCCGCCGGGTCGGACGCATGCGCGCCCCCCGTCATGAGTGAAATGACGATGAAAAGTAGAAAGAGTTTTTGCACGGTTTCGCCCTTTGCCTAACTGAATGATAAAGGCCACCGCTAACGCAGACCGCCCGGCTCTGCGTCTCGAAAACGGCTACTTTTCTGATCTTTTCGCGATTTGAGACGCCCGGTACGCGGATGGCGTCTCGCCGGCGACGTCTTTGAAGACCCGGTTGAATGTCGCTTTTGAATTGAACCCCGAAGCGAGAGCGATATCGAGAATCTGGTCGTCGCTCGCGCCAAGCCGCTTCTTCGCATGATCGATGCGCAGGCCGTTGATGAAATCGCTGAAGGGCTGGCCGACGCCCTGATTGAGCGCCTGGCTCACATAGCGCTCATTCGTGGCGAGCCGCCGCGCCACATCGCTGATGGAAAGGCGCGGCTCCAGGAACCACCGCCCCTCGACGACCGCTTCGCGCAGCTTTTCTCCCTCAGCGTTCCAATCCTTACCGGCAGGCTCAGGCGATGCGGTAGCTGGCGCCGCGTCGTCCATTTTGGGAAACGGCGCGTGCAACCGCGCCAAAGCGTCAAAGCCGAGCCACGCGAAGAACGCCGTAATCAAAACCAGAAACGGAAAGGCGCTTACATAGCTGACCGGCGTCACGAACACGGTGACGATTTCCAGAACCGCAAAGACAAGGGCTGCGGGGGCGACCACAAACAACAAACGCCGCAGCCAGATCGGCTGGAATTCGAGGGACGCCGACTGGGTGCGGCGCAAGAAGCCCGCATAGCGATCCGTCAGCCGCAGGATGGCGACAAAGGACCAGGCGAGCAGAGCAACCGTCGCCACGGTCTCAAGCGGCACGATAAAGGGTTCATGTATCGTGTTGTTATAAGACCATTTTTGTTTGTAATCGCCGAGGAAGAGAAAGCAGGATGAGTAGTAGAGCGACTGCACCGCGCCCGGCGCCAACAGCCACCAACGCCGGCCCAGCGGCCCTCGCCGCATCAGGCGGAACGCGTGCAGATATAAGAGCGGTCCGAGATAAAGCTCGGTGTTGAACGGCGCAAATGTCAGCCCCGGCCACACATCATAGAAATTGGCGAAGCCGATGATCTGAGGCGTCATGGCGATAACGGCGGCGATCAGGAACGCCGCCAGCCAAACGGTCGCTCGCCGCTCCACGTCGCGAGTCAGCAGGAAGAGCGCAGCCATAAGCGTCGGCAGACACACGGAAAACATGAGCGCGGATCGCCAACTCACAGCCAACTGCGAGGGATCGCCAATCATCTGAACATTCCCCCGTGTCTCATTGATTTATATCGACGATTTCTGCTCATGCTGAGAAAGAGAGGCTAGCGCTCTTTCTCCTCCAGCAGCAAATCCACTTTTCGATGAAGCGCATCCACATCGGCTTTGATGTCGTCATTCTGTTTGAGGAGATCGTCGAACCAGGGGTCGGAATCTTCCTCCACCACCCGGACGACGATCGCCACGAATAGGTTGAGCATCGTGAAGGTGGCGATCAACACGAAGGTTAGAAAGAACACCCACGAATTCGGGTGCGTCTCGCTCACCTCCGCGGCGATATCCGGCCAGCCTTCCAGCGTCATGACCTGGAACAGCGTGTACATAGCGGCGAAGACGTCTCCGAACAGCTTTTCATGTTGCGGCCCGTACAAATTCGCCGCGATAACCGCGAACACATAAACGATCAGAATGAGCACCACGCCCACCGACGCAATGCCGGGGATTGCGTCGAGAAGCGCCGAAACAACGACGCGCATGCGTGGGATCACCGTCACCACCCGCAGCACTCGCAAGACCCGGAACGCCCGGATCGCCGCGAGGCCGCTGGTGGCCGCCGCGAAAGACACCACCACAATCAGAAAATCAAAAACGTTCCAGCCGTTCCGAAAATAGTCGAGCCCATAGGCGTAGAGCCTGAGACCGATCTCAATCGCGAACGCGTAAATGATAATACGATCGATCAGATGCAGTTGCGCGCCAAACGACTCCTTGATTGGCGACAACGTTTCAGCGCCGAGAATGACGGCGTTGATGAGAATCAGGAACAGAACCAGCGACTGAAACCAGCCGCTTTCAATGACCTTTTTGACGGTGTCGCGCATCGTCCCCAATCCCGAAATGCTCTGTCTTTTGACAAGCCGTATCGGGATTCTGCGCCCTGCCGATAGATAAGCGCTGTAGCTTCTTGATAAGCGGTTGAAAACACGGGGGCTCCGGTTTGGCGTGAGCGCCAAAATCCGCTATGCGTTCGCCTTCAGGCTGAGCAGGTCCATGACAGAACACAACAATAATGACGATTTCTCCCGGCCGGAGGCGCTTGGCGGCCCGCGGATGAAATTTCAGGGCATCGTGGAATCGGCCGGCGGCGACGATGAAAAAGCGCTCAGCGCATCCAGAGACGAGCCGATCCCGGCGATCCCTGTGGGCCCGCCCATGCGTAACTGGAACGCTGCGAGCCGTCAGGTCTGGCAAGTCTCGCGGCTCGGTGCGATCCTGATTTTCTTCGCGATGACTGTGGGCTGGCCGGTCGGCGCTTATTGGAGCCATATGGACCTTTACGGGTCGTCAAGCGGCTGGGTCGACACCTTGCGCTCGACCATGAACCCGCAGCTTCTGTTTTTCGCGATTTTCGTGCCGATCATGATTTTGATCTGCGGCTATCTGTTATCGCACGTCTACAAGATGCTGAACGCGGCGCAGTCGATCACCACAGCGGCGCAGGAATTCATCCATCCCGATCATAGCGCGGCCTATAACGCGGAAGCGGTGGGCCTTGCGGTCCGTGGTCAGATGGATGCGCTGAATTCAGGCGTCGACGGCGCGCTTCGCCGCCTCGCCTCTGTGGAGGCGATGATCCGCAACCACGTGGAGGCGATTGAGACGGCCGGGACCGCCATTGAAACGCGCACCAGCGGCGCTGTCGACAAAGTCGCGAGCGAACGCTCGCGCTTGATTGAGCTCACGGAAAATCTCAACACGCAAGCAGACGCTTTCGCCGCCGCCATCGCAGAACGCGCGCAGGTCAGCATCGAAGCCATGGGCTCGGCGGACGATCTCTCGACGCGCGCAGAGACATTGCTTGAAGAACGTCTGTCGCGACTAGAAATGGCGGCGTCAAAAGCGCTGCAAAGTTTCGAGACATTGAGCTCAGCGATCAATGGCGCTGACGAAAGTTTGCGCAACTCCGCCGGCGCCATTGAGGCCTCGTCGGAAAAAGCGCGTCAGGCGAGCGAACAGGCTGCGAAGTTGACGCAAAGCGCATCAGACGAGATTGCGCGCAATGCAGACGCAATGAGCGGCAGGATTATCGAAACGACTGAATCTGAAACCGCCAAGGCTCAGGCCGCAGCCGACAAGGCGCTGCAGAGCCTGAACGCCACCGCGCAATCCGCCCTCGCCGCCGCGTCTGAAAAAGCAGACACAGTGTCGAAAGCGACAACGGACGCGCTGTCGAAAATCCAGGCCTCGTCGAGCGATGCGGTCAAAGGCGCCGAAGCCGAAGCGACAAGAGCCAGCAAAGCCGCTGGCGCCGTGATGCAAACAGCCAAAGAAACCTCACAATCGGTATCCGACGCCGCCGCAGAACTTTCCCGGATGAGTGAAACGATGGAAAAAACCGCAGAAGACGCGCTCGCACGATCGCAAAACGCCGCGTCGAAAATCAGTGAGCGGAATAAAATTCTGGCGGACGCGCGCGCGGCGCTCGAAAAAGAAAATGCACGCCTAGAAAACCTAATTGAAGAGCAGCGCAATCGGGCCGATCGTCTGGCGGACGCGATCGCCACGCAAACCGAGCGCCTTAGCAAGCTGGCGGAAGGGCAATTGCGCGAGCAGGAAGCGGCGATCCAGCGCCAGACCGCGGCAGCGGTCGAGCCGCCGCGCCGCGTCCAATCAGCGCCGCAAGCGAAAACTCAGGATAGCGACAAAAAAGTCCTCAAACTTGGCCGCCGCGCGCCGCTCACTGAGGCGCCGGCGGCGCCGGCGAACCACGCCCAAAACCGGCTCGATCAGCTGGCTGAGGATATCGCCGCTTCCCGTCCTGAGAAATCAACACCGGCGCGCAAGGCGCAAAAAGGCAAAGGCGACGTAAGCTGGCGAGAGATTCTCGACGCCACGGACGACGCCGAACCGCTCGATCTTGCGGCCGCTTCGAAATCTGCGCCCGAAACGCCGCAAACCGCCGCCGCGCAAGACAACACCGCCAACGCCATGAAGATCATCGCTGATCTTCAACATTTCACATTGAACCTTGAAACCCGCCTCTATGGCGATCCGCCGCCGGCGCTGCGCGAGCGGTTTGACAAGGGCGACCGCAATGTATTCGCCAACCGTATTCTGCGCCTCAATGAAGCGGATGTGAAACGGCGCATCAGAACTGAGTCCGGCCGCGATCGCGCCTTTGAAGAAGGAATTCATTCCTTCTTGCAGGGCTTTGAACGGCTGCTTGAAGACGCCACCACGTCGGAAACAGCCGATGAGGATCTGGAGGAATATCTCTCCTCACCGCTCGGACGGGTCTATTTGTTGATTGGCGCGACGGTCGGCTATTTCGCCTGATTGGCCTCGACGGCCTCGAAAGACCAGTCCACCACATCGATCAATGTCGATTGCAGTACGGTGTTGAACGCCCGGCCGACAGCCGGAACGCTGTCTCTCTCCGCAGTCTGACGTTGCGTGAAAAGGCGCGAGGCGATAATGCGCCCGCGCTTGTCGGTTAGCTTCGCAAACAACGCCACGTCCGCCGCCGGCACGCCATCATCATAGGCCGCATGCAAGCGGCGAATATCCGTTTTCAGAACGTAGTCCGCGCCCGGCAAAACGACCGTGTCGCCGACGCCGAGAATACGCCCGGAATTTTCAAAGCTTCTCACCATGGCGGTGCGGATCAGGTTCGGGCTTCGGTCCGCCCATTCGCCGGCCGCGTAATATTCGATTTGGCCTGGCGCGCGCGTCAGCGCAATTTTCGCCGTGTCATAGGCGCGCGTCGAGGTGGGGTCGGCGATCGCCAGCGTCCACGCAACGGGTTCGGCCGCCGACCCGGAACCGAATTCGATCGGCGCAATCGTGTAGCGCGCAGCCGCGGGCGAGGCTTCCGGGAGAACGTTGACGCAACCCGCCAGTGCGACCGCCATAGATACAACAAGAACTCTCACAACGAACATCCCTTACTGCGCCGTTTCATATTTCGGCGTCGATTCCCCGAGTAAATATCCGCGCGGATCGCGGTCCACTTCGCGCAATACCTGATCCAGCGTCTTGAACATCCGGCGCGCTTCTGCGAGGGCCGGGCCCACTTGCGCGAGACCTTGATCCGTAAACGATGAAATCGATCCGCGATTTTCTTCAACGACGCCGCGCAAGTCTGTGATCAGCGCGCGCGCTTCCTTGATGGTTGCTTGCGTTTCCGCGAGCGCGGCGGGCGCGTCTTCGCCAAGCAGCGTTTCCAGATTGGTGGAGGCGCGCTCAAGTCGGTCGGTCATCGCGGCGAGGTCATCGGAGATCGCGGAAATATTCTCCAGCGTATTGCCGATATTTTCTTCCTGCGCTGCGAACGCGCCGGTCAACGTATCGATATTGGCGAGAATGGAGTTAAACGCGCGAATATTCTCATCGGACAGGATGGCGCCGGCCGACGCAATAATATCGTTGGTGCCTTCGAAAATTTGCGCGATGCCGGTGGCGTCCGCGACGATCTCGGGGATGCCGCGCACCGTTTCTTTCAGAAGCGGTTCATTCGGACTGCCGCCCACGAACTGAATGATGGCGAGTCCGGTGAAGCCCACAAGCTCCAACTCAGCCTTGGTGTCCGTTTTGATCGGGGTGTCTTTTTCGACCTGGACGCGCGCAATCACGTTCGCCGGATTGTCCGGGTCGATTGTCAGGTCGGTGACTTCACCTTTTTGAATGCCGTTGAAACTGACCTGCGCGCCTCTGCTCAAGCCAGATACGCGGCCGTTGAATTTTACATCGTAGACGTCGAACTCACGGCGCGTGTCGCCCAGCCAGAGAACGAACAACGCCGCCGCTGCAAGCGCGACCATTACAATTGCGCCGACCGCCACGTAATGAGGTCTCGTTTCCATTTACTCGGCCGCTCCTCTTACATCCGGCGACTGATCATACCCCTTATGGGTCATCGCCGCCCTGCCCCGCGGACCAGAGAAATACTCCTGTATCCATGGGTGGTCCGACTGAATGACTTCGTCCAGCGGACCGCACTCAATCACCTTCTGGTCCGCCAACACAGCAACGCGATCGCATGTGGCATGCAACGTATCCAGATCGTGGGTCACCATAAACACTGTTAACCCTAAGGATTCCTTTAGGTTAACGATGAGTTCATCAAATTTCGCGGCGCCGATCGGATCGAGACCCGCTGTCGGCTCATCCAGAAATACGATTTCCGGGTCCAAAGCGAGAGCGCGCGCAAGCGCTGCGCGTTTGACCATGCCGCCGGACAATTCAGAGGGGTATTTGTCGCCTGCTTCGGGCGGCAGACCGGACATGGAGATTTTCATGGCAGCGATGTCCTGCGCGAATTCTTTAGGCAAGTGCAAATGCTCGTTGATCGGCGCCATGACGTTCTGTGCAACCGTCAGTGACGAAAACAGCGCGCCCCCCTGAAACAATACGCCCCAACGCCGCTCGATTGCGAGCCGCTCCGTTTCGCTCGCCTTGTAAAAATCGTGTCCGAACAGTTTCACCGTACCCGCGGATGGCGGCTTCAACCCAATAATCGCGCGCATCAGTACTGACTTACCAGTGCCGGACCCGCCGACGACACCAATGATCTCGCCGCGCTTCACATCAAGATCGAGATTGTCGTGGACGATGAAATCGCCGAACTGGGTCCGCAATTTTCGGACCTCAATGATGTTTTCTATGTCGCCGTCGTCCGCCATCAGAAATCGATCTCCAGGAAGAACATGGCGAAAAACGCATCGAGCACGATCACGACGAAGAGCGCCTGCACGACGGAAAGCGTGGTGCGCTGGCCGAGCGATTCGGCGCTGCCGCGCACTTCCATCCCCTGAAAACAACCGATGACGGCGATCACAAAAGCGAAGAATGGCGCTTTAATCATGCCGACCCAGAAATTCTGTATGACGACATTGTCCTGCATGCGGGTTAAAAAGAGCGCCGGCGAAATATCCATCGCCGTCCAGGCGACAAGCAAGCCGCCGAAAACGCCAAGCAGCGCCGCGATGAACGCAAGCACCTGCAGCATGATCACCATGGCGACGACCCGCGGCAAGACGAGAACTTCCATTGGATTGAGGCCGAGCGCGTGCATCGCATCGATTTCCTCACGGATCTTCATCGACCCAATCTGCGCGGTGAACGCGCTGCCGGACCGTCCGGCAAGCAAAATTGCAGAAAGGAGGACCCCGAACTCGCGCAAGACAGCGATCCCGACCAGTTCCACGGTGAACACTTCCGCATTGAACTGACGCAAGATTTTGGCGCCCATAAACGCGACGACCGCGCCGATCAAAAACGACATCAATCCGACAATGGGAATGGCGTTGAGCCCCGCCTCTTCCATGTGGTGAACCGTGGAGCTAATTCG
This sequence comes from uncultured Parvularculaceae bacterium, assembly GCA_963922595.1. Taxonomy (GTDB): domain Bacteria; phylum Pseudomonadota; class Alphaproteobacteria; order Caulobacterales; family Parvularculaceae; genus JAJFFW01. The sequence continues at coordinate 1,374 of CAWUIM010000078.1, read as the reverse complement.
GAAACGGGACGGCCTGCGCGCCACGCGGGCGGCGGTGGTCAGGGTCTCCCCAATGAAACTGAAAATGTTGAGCGCGGCATGGTAGGCGTCGAAGATGCCGCGTCCGAGACGATCGGGGATGACAATCCAGAAGCGACCCTTCGCAGGCTCCACGGCGCATGGCGCCATATGCGGCGCCACTTGTTCGATTAAAGCCGCATGTGCTTCGGACGCGCCGACAATTTGCGACGTGTCCGAGCGTCCGGAACAGGCCAGCATCACCCGCTGCAAAACCATCGCGCCTGCGGTATCGAGGTTTTCGACCGCCGAAACGTCGATAATCAGATCACGCCCGACCGAATCATCCTCAAAGTTGCGCAGATCGTGATCGATCTTGCCGAGATTGCGCGCGCGCCAGTCGCCCCTGGCGAGCAGACGCAACACGCCGTCGAGGAGGTCCGTTTCGTATTGAGCCGCGCTGGCTTGCATCGTTAACGCTTTCTTAATGGCAGGCGGGCGAGCGGCGCCGCGCTTGCACTAGGATGATGTATATCAGGATGATAAATTGATCCTGAAGACGCTGGTTTCCACCTTTCTTTTTGGGGTTGGGGGACGCTTTTGTTAACCATTGTTGCTTTGGAGTGACTGATTTTGGCGAAAAACATGTTCGCGCAACGGTTTCGATGGCTTTCGGCGCTGCCGCTGTTTGCGGTCATCCTGGCGCTGGCGGTCATTTCGATTGGGGCTTTGTCAGGCGCGCAATCGCCAAATGCGACCAGCCGCGAGGCGCTTTTCGACTATTATCAGCGCCTTAAGCCGGCCCCTTCTGAAACCGCCTCGCCCTTTCACATTATCGAGATTGACCGCGAAAGCGTCGACGCGGTGGGCCCCTGGCCGTGGCCGCGCTCCATCATTGCCGACATTGTCGCCAACGCCTCCAGCGCCGGCGCCAAAGGCGTGATTCTCGCCGAACCAGTCGATACGCCTGATCCGCTATCACCTGAAGTGATCGGCGAGTTCTGGTTGAAAGGCGCCCGCGACGAGGGTCTCGCAAGACAATTAGCGCTCCTGCCAAGCACTGACGCCGCGCTTGGGCGCGCCTTCCAACAAACGAATGCCGCCGCCGCGGTCGCCGCGGGCGTCACGTCGCAGGCTTTAGGGTCTGAGGATTTCGAACGGGCGGACGCGGCTTCTGTGCCTTGGCTGGACGCGGACGGCGACGATTTCGTCGCGCTGCCGCGCGCGCGCATCCAATTCCCTGTCAACAACGAGATCGCCCGCAATGCGCAACCGGCGGTTCTCAGCCTGCCGGTCGATCCGGACGGCATTGTCCGGCGCGTTCCCCTATTCTGGTCAATCGACGGCGCGCCGACGCCGACACTCGCCATGGAAGCC
>CAWUIM010000077.1:0-14709 GCA_963922595.1 uncultured Parvularculaceae bacterium | reverse complement strand
TCCATGACGTCAGAAGGATCGGGCGCCGCAGTGGCATTAGCGTCACTGTTTAAAAGCCGAACCGTAGTACTGTAATCGTAAGCTCACTGCTCATATAAAATAAACGGCAAGGCGGAAATGACGCCGCCTTGCCGTTTTCCATCAGCGCACTACGCCTAATTTGCGCGCTCGATCATTCTCCATCGGGCGCGGTTGGTGACATTAAAGGTCTGCTGCGCGTTGGTGCCGGCGGCGTTGCTAATTGTATCCAGGTAGCCAAGGCTGTGCTTGAATTGAATAAGCACAAGGTCATTGCCGTCATCCACAAATCGAACCTTGTAATGGTCACCGTTATTTGTAGGCCATTGCGCCACATTTGCGTCCTCATCGCGATTTGCGCCGCTCACATTCAGGAACATGTCGCTTTTTATGTTCCTCAGATTGAACCATTCTGGCTCATCTGTTGGAACAATTTCCCAAACATGGTCGTCGGCCGTGCTCACGGGGGCGGCGTTCATGTTGCCGTTGCGTTGCTGCTCGCCGGAAAGAGCGAGTTCGAGCCCGGAATCCTTCTGAACATATTTGATATATCCGTTCTCAATCACCGGAGCCCAGAGAGCGCGATCGTTTACGGAAAGTGTTTGTTGGGCGTTCGAGCCGTTACTTCCACTGATTGTTTCGATAAAGCCAAGGCTGTGTCGGGCTTGAAGAGAGACAAATCCGGAAGCATTAGGAACTTCGCGGAATTGGTAGTGGTCGCCATTGCCGCTTGGCCATTGCGCGATGTTTGCATTCTCGCGGTTATTGGCGCCGCTGACATTCAGGAACATACCGCTAAGCCGATTGCGCAGCGAGAACCAGCCGTCGCCCCGATCAACCTTTTCCCAAAAGTGATCTTCCGCAGCGCTTGATGCTTCGGCGTTCACATTGCCGTTTTGCTCCGTATCTGCAGAAATCGACAATTCGAAACCAGAAACACTCTGTTCGAACGCGAAGAACGGACCCGGAGCGGGCGGTTCGTCGATAAAGGGACGCAAGACAACATAATCGAGATTAACCTGATCCGCTGATCCGCCAGCGGGTTGAAGCGCAACGCTTGGCGTTCCGCCGCCTTCGCCGGAAAGCTGCGTCGGAATAATGATCGTCTCGAAATTTTCCGCGCCGCCGGTCGGCTGAAGCGTGAACCTCAAAAAACTGTCGGGATTACCGTTTGGGTCCAGCGGGAAGAACTCAAATGAGGAGAACATCAATTCCGCTGGCTCCGTCGCATCCAGTGAGTACCGGATGATTGTTTCGTACGGCTCGATAAATGAAGCGGGCAGCGGCGCATAGAAGCTCCACCCCGCATTTCCGCTGAATGCGGATCGGAAGCGAACAGCTTCGCCGTCAGATGCGTTGTCGAGGCTCACCGTTTCAGTGTTTATCAGCACTCTGAAGTCTTCAGCTTCAATCTCTGCTCCGTCGCCGAACGGGTCGGCGTTTATAAAGCCGAAATAGGGGCCAAAATGATCAAGCGCGATAATATCGAGCGAAGACGGGAGGCGCCGGTGTCGTCCCTCTGATGTCGGAGCTGAACCCATAATCGCGTCCTCGAAGCCGGGCCGTAGCCTGATATGCGATGAAAGAAGCTCCACTAAGGCGCCCTGATAATGTCCGGAGCCCAGAACAAGATTGCGGTCTCCATCGGTTCTCGACCTAAAAGAGCTGAATCCTGTCGCCATCCCAAGCGCATGCCCAATTTCGTGCAAAGCGATTGTAAAGAGATCTCTTGACGCCTCGCCTGCAGGCAGTCCTGCGGGCAGGGGGCCATTAAAATCACTAAACGTGCGCCCCGTATTGATGCGTTTTCCGCCAATGTCCGCGAAGGTTTCGGCGTAGCTGTCCCACTCGTCATGCGTTTCGGGAGTTGCGTCCAAGAACCAATAGGCATCACGACCAAAGCGGATCGTCGCCTCTGAAACCTGATTGTCGACGCCTCCAGTCTCGCTATCAATCCTCGCCATCGCCACGATTTGCGCGTCGGTCCATTCAAAGTTCAGGACAAGATTGTGGTCTGCTGAAATCGCCGCCTCCCACCAATCAGCGGCAGCGTTGACAATGTTCACAATGTTACCGTCACCGGCCAGATGGTCCGCATCCGGAGCAGGCCCGCCAATGAAGTTACGCTCGATTTCCAACGCGTTGGCGTTTGAGGCAGCGGCGGCGAGCCCGGCGCATGCAAGTAATAGGGGAAATTTTTTCATTCTGTACTCCGCTCATATTTTATGCCGACTCGTGATAAAGTAATGGTGATTGGGTATAAAGTTAAAAAACGTTTTGTTTCCATAAAACAGATCGGCCCAATTTATCGTTCATTATGTCTGTTAAATATTAGTCAAGCATCTTGTCGTTCTTCGCGTTTTTCATTGAGCGCAATGCCGCGCCCATTTGTGCAAAAAGAATAGGGCGACGAAATTCGTACTAATGGGTCAACGCATGCGAACCAATTCATGCGCGTATTTTCGTCGCGCATGGCGTTGACGAATTCGTCGCGACGAGGCGACGGCGGTATGGCAGGTGGCAACCAGTTCGACACGGCTTCAACACACGAAATAAGATTGAGGGTGATCGGCCTGCAGGCGCATTCGCCAATCAACAAGCTTTTCCTTGCGCACGCAGGCGACGATACAGCCGCCGAAGCCGCCGCCTGTGAGCCGTGCGCCCACGGCGCCATGAGATATGGCGGAGTCCACAAGGGCGTCGATTTCGGGAAGCGACATTTCAAAATCATCCCGCATCGACGCATGACTTTCGACCATCAGACGGCCAAAGCGTTCCGTGGCGCCGGCTTCCAGGGCGATGGCGGCGCTTCGCGTTCGGCGGTGTTCGATTGCGCAATGGCGCGCCCGCTTACCGAATGGCTGGGGCAGGGACATCGTCCGGTCAAGAGTCTCGTCGTCAAGAAGGCAAAGATCTTTTACGTCGAGCAAATCCCGCGCGCGGTCACATTCCGCTTTGCGCGCCGCATAGCGCCCATCGGTCAACTTCCGATATTGCCCCGAATGAACAACAGCTAAATGGTAATCCGCTGGCAGGGCAATATGCCGGTAGCGAAGGGATTTCGTGTCAAGCGCCAACGCTTGGCCTTGATGGGTAAGCGCGACCGCCATCTGATCCATAATCCCGCAAGGCACGCCGACGAATTCGTTTTCTACGCGCCGGGCGAGGACTGCTACTTCCTGATCGCTCAGGAGAGACTTATTTAAGTCGCGGGCGGCTTTGATAATACTCACGACCAAAGCGGCGGACGACGAGAGCCCGGCGCCGTCGGGAACGGTTGCGTCGATCGCCAGATCGGCCCCGCAATCGATCAGGCCCTCTCTATTTGCATAGACAATCGAACCGACCGCATGGCCAGCCCATCCGTCGTGATGATTGGTTGACAGATCGGTTTCTATGATCCCATCGAATTTTTTTGAGACGATGCGTATCGTTCGGTCCCGTCTTGGCCGTAGCGCCACAGTAAGACCAAGCGGCAGCGCTGTCGGCAACGCCATGCCCCCATTATAATCAGTGTGCTCCCCCATAAGATTGACGCGTCCCGCCGTTTTGTTGGTGATTGCCGGCGTTGTTTTGAAAACTGCGTTGAAATATTCCTCGATCATTCAGCAAACCTTTAAGTGCGCGGCGGCGGTTTCCGGCATTACGTCCACGGTGAAAGCGCCTGTGCTTTGTTCGACGGATGCAAAATATTTGACGCGGTCACTCGCGCGCAAAACCGGATAAAACTGTGTCGTAAAATGAAAGCTTTGCTCTTCGCCGCGTGGCGCGGCGTGGAGCGTCATCATGTATGGCGTTTCACGTTCAAAGAACGCGTCGTAACGGCGGCAGACATCGCCAAGGAGATGCGCGAAAGCGTCGAACAGTTCTGATGAAAAAGCCCACGGACCTGGAAGCCGCTCACGTGGCGCGATCCATACTTCAAAAGGAAATTTTGCGAATGGCGGACAAAACGCGACGAGACCATCGGCTTGAGCGATCTGAAAATCCAGCGCAAGCGTGGCGAGGTCAGCAGAAAGGTTATATCCCTGACGGAAGGCGCGCGCCGCTGCGGCTTGAACGGGCGGCGTGTAAGGAAAGCCATAGAGCTGGCCATGCGGATGGTGCAATGTGACGCCTACTTCGTCGCCGCGATTTTCAAACGGAAGCACGAACGCGCAATCAGCATCGAGATGAGCTTGATAGCGGTCTATCCATGCCGTGACGAGCAATCGCCTTTTCGCCTGTCCAATTGTAGTCATGTTGCCAGCCGCTTCGGGGCTGTAGACGACAACTTCGCAGACGCCCTTCGCAGGATCGGTAAGAACCCCTTCTATCGGTGCGGGGGCTTCGGCGGCTGGATGAAGGCTTGTAAATTTATTTTCAAAGACGGCCAGTTCGAAGGTCGAAAACGGGATCTCGGTAGGGCGCGCGCCCGGTTTTGTCGGCGCCAGCGGGTCTTCGGCCGCCGACGGCTTGAAGGTGCGGTTCTGGCGGTGAGAGGCGTAAATGTTCCATTCGCGCCGCAACGGGTGCCACCGCAAGTGACCGCCCTTCGCGACGTCGTCGCTTTGTTCGGCCTGCGATGTTTCAAGGTGGCGGTCATATCCATAAAGATGAAGCATGCGGCCGTCAGCTTTTTGAAAACTACGGCGATGGACCGGCGCATCGACGCCGGGTTGCGCGATCGTTTTATGGCTCTCCAGTTTCGTCATGTGTTCTTCGCGACATTTGACGCAGAGCGGCGCGAATAAGGGGTCGCGCACGCCATGCGCGACCCCTCTGAAATTGCCGTCCACCGGGAGATGCATGACGGCAAATCTATTACGAGCGCTCGTCGTCGATTTCGTTTCGCGACGCCCCTCCATCTCTGTTTCGTGAATGGGCCGTCTCTCAGCGCCCGCGAACAAATGTGTCCGCAAATCTCGCGACGGCGCGCCCGCCTATTATTCACTTGCGTTTTTGTTTCCGGTAGTTGCTACATTGCGTCCCGGCGCCCGACGCGCCCACGCATATTTAGGAAGGCTTGCGAGATCGAAAAATCCGCCAGTGCGTGCGGAAAAATTAATCAAATTTTTAGGGTGGACATTTGGTCGGACGCCATCGAGCACGGGCGGCCTCGGTGGGGCCGATGTGGCGTAATCCTTGCGCTAAGTAGCGCCGGTCGCGTTAGTTGTCCGTAATCAATAAATTGCCCTTGACCGCCGCAAGGCTGCGCTAGAATGATGAGTTATGGGAAAGAATTCAGGCGATAAAAAAGGGGTGCTTGACCGGTTTCTGCCGTATGAAAGGCAGATACGCGGTTTCTTTCAGCGCCGCCTTCGCCATGCGCCTGACAGCGAGGATTTGACGCAAGAGGTGTTTCTTCGCGCCTTCAAGGTTGCGGAGCATGAGGAAATCGAAAACCCGCGCGCTTTCTTATTCGCAGTCGCGCGAAACATTATCTTGAACGATATGGCAAAAAAATCACGGTCGATCGTAGACGCGATAGAGGATTTATCGCCGTCGCAAGACTACCCTAGTGAGGTCTCGACTGAAGATAATGTCTTTGCTCGAGAGAAGTGGCGAATCTTTGCCAAAGCGGCGGCTGATTTGCCGGCACAATGCCAAAAGGTGTTCGTGTTGAAAAAGGTTTACGGTTTCTCCAACAAGGAAATCGCTGCGAGCCTAAAAATTTCGACGAGCACCGTCGAAAAACACATCGCTTCCGGTTTGCGACGCGTACGAGAAGCGATGATGGAAGAAAAAAACGATTCGGGTGTTGAGGCGACGGTCGCCGAACTGAAGCGGAAATAGTCGGTATTACGATTATGGTACGAGACGAAAAACAATTAGAGGCTGACGGCGTCGTTCATTCCGAGGCGTGCGCATGGATTGCGCAGTTGGAGTCCGGCGACATGTCCGAGGCTGACCGCGAAGAGCTGCGTCAGTGGATAGCCCGCAGTTCGTCTCATGAAGCGGCTATAAAGGAATATGCGGAACTGTGGTCGGGGCTGGATTCGCTTGGTCTGCTGCACCCAACTTATGAAGCAGTGCGCAAGGAACGGCGCGATATTTTCAAGTCTCTTTCGGGTGTTTGGTGGCGCAAGCCGCAATTTGTCATCGGGGCGATGGCGTCAGCGGTCATGCTTATTGTTACATCAGCATGGATTGTGTTGGCGCCGCTCCAACCGAAAACTGAAGAATTGGTCGTAGCTACAGCGATTGGCGAAGCGCGCGCGGTTGAACTCTCCGACGGATCGTCGATCAACGTAAACACCGCAAGCAATATGCAGGTAAATTACGGCCGGCGTGAGCGGATTGTCCATTTGATGCACGGCGAAGCGGTATTTTCGGTAGCGACCGACGAGCAACGCCCGTTTGTCGTCCGCGCTGGACAGCAAACAGTAAAAGCAATCGGCACGGAGTTTTCCGTCAGGCTTGTGGGCGACGAGGTTAAGGTTGTCGTGACCGAAGGCATGGTGGAAATTGCGCAAGCCGCTTTGGCGGCGAACCGCGAACAAAAACTGTCGCCCGATCCGGCTGCAACGGAAGGGTCGGACAATCCGATGCCGACAGCGGTTCTCGTGCAAGGGCAAAGCGCTAGCGCCACGCGCGAGGGCGTTAGGACGATCGAGGCGATCGATCTTGATCAGGTAGCGCAGCGCCTTTCGTGGCGAAACGGCGTCCTCGATTTTTCTGGTGAAACGTTAACCTATGCCGTCGGCGAGGTTGAACGGTATACGGCATACGAAATCGAAATCGCGGATGCGGATTTGGCCAACCTTCGCGTCGGCGGCGTTTTCCGTCTTTCGGACGCCGGTCAGTTTATCGACGTGCTTGAGGAAAACTTCAACATTGAGGCGGAACGAACCAGCGATCGTCGGGTCATCTTGCGGACGGTGAAGCGTCAATAACGCATTGGCTTGAAGGAAGTCCTTGTCGAGCCGCTCCCATGATCGCTTCACAAAATACATTGAAAAAATTTCTAATATTTTATGGCGGATTTTATCCTCCCGCAAACCATCCTTCACATGACACCACACAGAGGGTGCGAAGGGAGGTAGGGCGAGAGCTGAGTGGGCGATGGCTATCCATTCTGTCGGGTCTGATATCTATCGTTAGCGTTCTTTTTGCGCAGCAGGCGTTTGCTTCGATCGATGACTCGCAACGGTTCAGTATTGCTGCTGGACCGGCCGGCGAAACTTTGCCGGAACTTGCGCGAGTTGCTGATGTTTCAATCCTGTATGACTACGAATTAGTATCCTCCGTTGAAACGAATTCTGTAAGCGGAGAATACACGCTGAAAACGGCTCTCGAGCGGATGCTTCGGGACACTCCTCTGTCTGGTGACATAACGGAAAACGGGATCGTGAGGATCTCCGTTGGGAACAAGGCAGGGGAAAGGACTCGCTCAATGGCGAAGAATTCATCGACACGCAAGGCGTTACTGACATCAGCTTCAGCCGCCATGCTCGCTACATTTTCGCAAGGCGCGCTCGCGCAGGAGGATGAGGCGGAAGATCTCATTGTCGTCACCGGAAAAATCGCGGACAGCTTGGCGAATTCGCAGAATATCAAGCGGAATTCAAATCAGTTCGTTGATGCGGTGACCGCTGAGAACATCGGCAAATTTCCTGACAATAACGTCGCTGAAGCACTGCAACGCATTCCAGGCGTGACCATTGATCGCGCCAACGGCGAGGGTCAGGGCGTGACGGTTCGCGGCTTCGGACCGGACTTCAACACTGTTTTGCTAAATGGCCGCCGGTTGGCGTCAGACGCGGCCGCGGTGCGGGGCTTTCAATTCGACATCATCTCAGCGGAGTTGATCGGCGGCGCGGAAGTCTTCAAGTCCTCGCCAGTTCATCTTCAGGAAGGCGGCATCGGCTCCACCATCAATCTGAACACGATCAGGCCACTGGACGCTGAGGACCTGCTGTTGGTGAAAGCGTCCGGTACATACGAGCAACTTTCTGAAGAAATTGCGCCGAGCGCGTTCGGATTGTTCAGCCGCAGCTTCGCCGACGATACACTCGGCGTTCTTGGCGCGGTGTCGTTTCAGCGCCGCAATAGCGCACGCGAAGACGCAAATTCGGCTGGTTATCTCCGGCAAACTGTCGCCGCGGGCGCGACGGACGGGTTTGCAAATTCAGTCGGAAACGTTCCGGGCACCTATTTCATCCCGCGGAATTTCAATCTGGCCTCGGAAACGCAACAGCGTACGCGCCTCGGAATAAACGGGACGGTGCAATACCGCCCGACCGACCAATGGGAGTTAACCTTTGACGGGCTCTATTCCACGTTCGTTGTTGACTCAGACATTGATAGTCTCGGTCAGTTCTATGTACCGGGAAATAATATCGGCCTGGCGACGATCGACGATAACAATACGCTGACCCGGTTCGTGAACGGAAATCGCGTTAACGCCTATATTCAGACGTCGGATAATCGTGACGCATCCGTATTGGCGCTTGCTGGAAATCTCGCCTGGAGTCCATCGGACAATTTCAGAGCTTCGTTAGATGTCTCCTATTCAACCGCAGAAAATGATGGCACCAGCGATGACGGCGCGAATTTCTTCACCGTGATCCGCGACTTCGCTGACATTACGTTCGATAACACCGCTGGCGGTATTCCGCTGCTATCCTCTTCGACCGGGTATGCGTCGGACCTAAATGCATTGACCTCGCACTTCGCCGAGCGGACCGGGAGTGAAATCCAGGACGATATCTTTGAAGTCAAACTCGACGCCGAGTGGACCAATGACGAGGGTGCGCTGAGAGCCGTGCGCGGCGGAGTGCTCTATTCGATGGAAGAGCGCGTCAATGACGTGTTCGGCAGCGCAAGCCCCTGCTTCAATTGCGGTGACACGACGCCGATTCCAGGCGGGTTTGCGACGCTTGTCAGCTCCGCCGGCTTTCTTAGTTCCGCGGGCGGCGGTTTCCCCGATCTTGTGGATTATGATGCGCAAGCGTTGTTCGACTTCTACGAGTCGCCAGCCGGCCTTGACGCCCGCGATGCGAACCTCAACCTTGCCCCAGGTACGTCGGCGGGCCTGATCCCCGCGACCGGCTACGATAATGTATTGCGTCCCGGGAATTCGTTTGCTGTCGACGAAGACGTCTTCTCCGTGTACGCCGAAGCGGAATTCGGCTCTGACGAGGGTTTACTGCCCTGGACTCTTGTCGCTGGATTCCGTTTTGTTGAAACCGACGTGCGCGCAGACGGAACGCAGCGAACGCTGCTTGATCTCGTTCCAATTCCCAATGATCCGACGGAATTTGCAGCGACATTCGGCACCGACGCCCTTGTTGAGGAAGAAGCTTCTTACAGCAATTTCCTTCCGAGCGTTCAGTTCAAGGTATCGCCGACCGATGAGTTAGTGCTGCGCGCCGGGTGGTCGCAGACATTAACGCGTCCCGCGCTGACAGATTTGACGCCGGTGTTATCGTTTCCGTCGCAGTTCCGGCCGTCTTTGCTTAACGCAAGCGCGGGCAACGTGAATTTAACGCCGTTTGAATCGACGAACATCGATGTGTCAGCGGAATATTACTACAGCCCATCGAGTTTCATCTCCGTCGCTTACTTCACAAAAGAAGTGGACGGCTTCATCGTGACGACGGTCGGCGAGGAGCCTATTGCGATCGACAATTCGCAAGGGATCATGTCGCCGCTGATTTCTGGGCAGACGGCGACCTTCAATGTATCGCGGCCACAAAATCTCGAGACGGCAACAGTCAATGGCTTTGAATTGTCGTTGACGCATACCTTCGATCATTTGCCGGCGCCGTTCGATGGATTTGGCGTCCAGGCGAACGCAACCTTTGTCGATAGTGACGCCGAAGTGGATGTGAACGAGACGACCCAATCGTTCGCGCTCGCAGGGCTTGGCGACTCGCGCAGCTTTGTCGGCTTTTATGAGAACAACCGCTTTAATGCGCGTTTGGCTTATACGGTGCGCGATGAATTCCTGGTCAATCCGGCGACCGGCGCTGGCGGCGAACCTCTGTTCACCGACGATTTCGGTCAACTTGATGCGCGGGTGACAATTTTCATCACCGACAATGTCGAGTTTTTTGTTGACGGCATCAATCTGACCAACGAGACGCGATCGCAGCGCGGCCGTTTTGCAAACCACTTTGTGTTGTTTGAAGAGACGGGCGCTCGTTATTCGTTCGGCGCTACGGCTCGTTTCTAATCGACGGCCGTTGTCGGAACGCCCGGCTCGCAGATCCTTCCTGCGGGCTGGGCGGTTGCGAATAAACGCCGGGGACGCGTCATCCCTCCCGAGAGCCGTGCTCTGATGGCGTCTTATCCGGCGGTCCAGTCTTTCGCCGATTAGGCTGGACAAGTGGGCGCCGCATCAAGTGATGGCGGATTTGTTAAGGCGACAAATCTCTACACCGCTTGTGCGGCGCCCAAAATCTGGGGGAACTGAAATGCTCATAAACAACGAGGCGCGCCAATATGAACAAGTCATCAAAATTCCGGTCGTTAAGCGATAGCGCGATGAAGCGCCCTATCATTGCCGGCGGCTTAGCCGCTGTGTCCTTGACGATCATGGGGTGCGCGCAGGAGGTTCAAGAGCCTGCGGCGCAACCGGATGATAGCGCGTCGGCGTCGGCCGCCGCAGTTCAAGCTGAAAAGGCTCAGACCGATCGCGGTAAGAATATCCTTTTTATTCTGATCGATGATCTCGGCTACACCGATATCGGCGCCTATAATCCCGACACATTCTACGAAACACCCAACATTGATCGCCTCGCGAAACGCGGCGTTCAGTTTGTGAATGGGTACGCGATCAGCCCAATCTGCAGCCCGACGCGCGCCGCCTTGATGGCGGGCAAGCATCCGACCCGCATGGCCGCGACCGACTGGTTCCATAAACCGGAATGGCCGCACAACGTGGAACGGTTTCGGCCAGCGACGATGAACGAATTCATGAGTCTTGACGAGGTGACGATCGCGGAAAGCTTTAAGGCGAACGGCTACAAGACGGCGTTTCTCGGCAAGTGGCACCTTGGCCTCGACGAAAAATATTGGCCAGAAAACCAGGGCTTTGACATCAACATTGGCGGCCATGACGCCGGTATGCCGTTGGCGGGTTTTTTCTCACCCTATGAAAACCCACGGATGACCGACGGTCCGGATGGTGAATACCTGACCGACCGGCTAACAGACGAAGCGCTAAATCTTCTTGATCAGTTTAAGGACGATGAAGAGCCGTTTTTTATGTATCTTTCGTATTATACGGTCCATATTCCGATCGAAGCGCCCGCGCATATTGTAGCGAAGTATGAGGCGAAGGGGGAGGCGCTTCGCGGTCCTGATGATTTCATCGAGGAAGTCCAATACCGGCGGATCGAGGAAACGCGCCAGGTGCGTATTGAACAAAATCATGCGGCATACGCAGGCATGATTGAAGTAATGGACAAGAGTGTTGGCCGCGTGATGTCGAAGCTTGAGGAATTGGGCATCGCTGACGACACGATCATCGTGTTCACGTCCGACAATGGAGGACTTTCGACCAGCGAAGGCCTGCCTACTTCAAACAAACCGCTGCGAACGGGCAAAGGCTGGCTCTATGAAGGCGGGGTTCGTGTGCCGCTGATTGTCAGTGCGCCGGGTCAGTCGGCGAATGGGACCGTCAGCGAGGCGCATATTACGTCAACGGATTTCTATCCCACTCTGCTCGATTTGGCGGGGCTTGATCAGAACCCAACACAACATGTTGACGGGGTGAACTTCGCGAAAACGCTTCAGGGAAGTAAACTTGGTGAAAGACCGTTGTTCTTTCACTACCCGCACTATTCCAATCAGGGCGGATTTCCCGGCGGCGCTGTGCGCCTCGGTGACTTCAAGTTGATCCATAATCTGGAAACCGGCGATCTGCAGCTGTTCAACCTCGCAAACGATATCGGCGAAACAACGGACATCAAGAATGAAGAGCCGGAAAAAACGGCGCAACTGCAATTGTTATTGTTCGACTGGTATGATGAGACCAATGCGCGCTTCCTCCGGCCGTTGACCGATGACAGTGACGACCGTCCATGGGCGCCGGCGCCATAGAATTTCCCGAGCTCCGCAACTTCAGACAAATAGCGCCGACCGCCCGGCGGGAGAAACCGCATGATTAATCCGATCCAGATTTCGGTCTTTGTGGGGATCACCGCGCTGATCGGTTTTCTCACTTATCTTCAATGCAGAAAATCGGTTGCGGGCGACCGAAGCTCCGGACATGATTACTTCCTCGCAAACAATAATCTTGCTTGGTACTTTGTCGCCGGGTCGATCACCCTGACAAATCTGTCAACGGACCAGCTTGTTGGCATGAACGGCGGGCAGATGTTGCTGCTGGCGTTGTGGGAATTGGCGGCGGTTGTCGGGCTTTTTATTCTCGCCTTCATTTTTCTTCCGATTTACTACCGCAACGAATGCACGACAACGACAGAACTTCTTCAAAAGAAGTATAACGACAAGCACATTCGAGCATTGATCTCGCTTCTGTTTTTGCTCGGAAATGTCTTCATCTTTTTGCCCGCCGTTCTTTACGGCGGTTCGCTATTTCTCAAATCCATGACAAACGTTGATGCGCCCTTGATCGGGATCGCTGCGGCGTTCGCTATCGTCGGGGCGGCTTACGCTATTCTTGGTGGGCTACGCGCCGTCGCGGTCTCTGACACTTATAGCGGCATTCTGATTTTGAGCCTTGCGCTCCTAGTGGTCTATCTCGCCCTGAAGGCGATTGATTTTGATCTTTCGGGAATTCCCCCGGAGCGGTTGACGCTGATTGGTGGGAATGACTCGCCAATCCCTTGGCACACGCTTCTGACCGGTATGATTTTTATTCAGACCTTTTACTGGAGTACAAACCAGACAATCACGCAGCGCGCCATGGCGGCGCCGTCTATCGGCGAAGCCCAAAAAGGCGTTATGGCGGCCGCTGGGATTAGACTTCTAATCGTTCCTATCATCGTCACGATCCCGGGGATTGTCGCTTTTAAGCTCTATGGCGATATTAATGACGCCGCCTATGGCCGCATTGTCGGGGAGGTACTGCCTGCCTGGTTGTCAGGCGCTTTCGCCGCCGGCCTGGCGGCGGCTGTGCTGACGACGTTTAACTCGATCCTCAACGCATCGGCGGCGCTTTACGTTTGCGATTTTCATGAGGCTTATATCGGCAAAGCCAAAAATGTGCCGCTATTAAGCGGCATTGTGTGCGTAGTGATGACCGTGCTGGCGATCGCGCTGGTCCCGATATTCGCGAGTCAGGAGAGTTTGATCAATACAATTCAGCAACTCTATGGTTTGCTTTCGATGCCGATCCTTTCCGCTTTTATCGTTGGGCTCGCGTTCAAAAATGTGGATGCGCGCGCGGCGATTGTGAGCGTTATCGGCGGGGTTGGGCTTTACGCCTTCCTTAGTTTCGTCTGGACGCCGGTGCATTATATTCACGCCATGGCGATAACTTTGGCGGTTAGCATTGGGCTCGCACTTTTGGTGAACCGGATTTTGTTTGCGCGATCAGCTTCGCTTGCGTTTTCTGGCGGCTAAAGCATGCTCAGTTTGTGCGGCGGGGCCGATCAATGATGAGTTAATGCGACACGCTGCAAACGCCTCTTTATGATAATTATTGATGATGCCTAGTAGTCGAAAAGGAAAATTCACCAAGTTCGTGTGCGCCTTAGCGTCACTTCTTGTCGCCGCTTGCGGAAGCGCTGACGAGGAGCTGGCGGTGCAATGCGCAGCGGTCGGCGCGGACGCTGTGATTGAGATTACCGGCGGTTTCTTCCTTAAGGGGTCAGATGTCCATTATATGGAGGAAACACCGGCGTACAGAGAAGCCGTCAGGACCTTCCGCATTGACACCTATGAGGTGACGAACCGGGCATTCGCAAAATTCGTAGCGGAGACCGGGTATGTGACGGTCGCCGAGCGTATACCGGACCCCGCGCTTCACCCCGGAATTCCGGCGGAACAGCTGGTGGCGGGCGCTGCGGTTTTTTTAACGACGGCTTCAGACAAAATAGGAGGCCGTTGGGCGTTTGTGGAGGGAGCGTCCTGGCGTACGCCGGCAGGGCCCGACACAACGGTCGAAGAACAAATGGACCATCCTGTCGTTCAGATCGCCTATGAAGATGCGATGGCCTACGCCAACTGGGCTGGCGGCGATCTGCCCACGGAAGCCGAGTGGGAATTCGCGGCGCGCGGCGGCCTTAACGGGGCCGCTTACGAATGGGGCGATACGTCGCCGAACAAGTTGAATGCTCCGCGCGCAAATACGTGGCAGGGAATTTTTCCGGCCGTGAACACCGGCGCGGATGGCTTTATGGGAACCGCGCCCGTTGGGTGCTATGCGCCCAATGGTTACGGTCTTCACGACATGACCGGAAATGTCTGGGAATGGGTGAAAAAAACAGACGGCGGCGGTAACCGGGGAATGATCAAGGGCGGCTCCTATCTTTGTGCGGAGAATTTTTGCCGCAGATACCGGCCTGCGGCGCGTCAAGTCCAGGAACTTGATTTTTCAACCAATCACATTGGGTTTCGCGTCATTTACCGTGATCCTGAACCAACGCCTTAGGGTTTCTTCGCTGACAAACGTCTTGCGGCGAGCTTTGGCTGCACCGTTTCACTATATTCCTCAAACCAGCGTGTGACAGACGTTTGTTGAAGGTAGTGTCCAGAATCTTTCGCAAATTAAATTGGCTGCGCGCTTCGCGTTTGCGT
>CAWUIM010000076.1:0-14880 GCA_963922595.1 uncultured Parvularculaceae bacterium | reverse complement strand
CGTCCCGCGCGACGTGAACGATGACGCCGCCGCGGGTCTGCGCGGCCTGCGCAATCGCCATCGCGTCCGCGCCCTCAGGCGCATCGTGAACGGTCAAGACGCCATTGTCGCGCCATGCTTCGTCTGCGCTCACCTGAGCTGTCGCTGACACCATCGTCGCCATCAAAAACTGTTCCTCAAAACGCCAAACGCGCGGCTGCCAGATTCGACAGCCGCGTCCAAAAGAGCGCTTGGTCTACCCGCATGCGCGGGCTGTTTCAAGAATGTTGCAATTGAAGCTGCGGAACCGGGCGCGTGTCTAGGCGAGTCGTCCTACACAGTCGTCAGAACGCCTTTCTCAGTGAGATAGTCAACAATGTTTTCCGCCGCCGCTTCTGCGGAAAGATCAACGGTGTTGACTTTGATCTCCGGATTGCGCGGTTCCTGATACTCAGAGTCGATGCCCGTGAAGTTTTTGATCTCCCCGGCGCGGGCCTTCTTGTAAAGGCCCTTCACATCCCGCGCTTCGGCGACTTCCAGAGGCGTGTCCACATGGATTTCAATAAACTCGCCTTCCTCCATCATCGCGCGCGCCATCTGGCGTTCTGCGCGGAAGGGAGAAATGAACGAGACGAGCACGAGCAATCCTGCGTCGGCCATCAATTTAGAGACCTCGGCGACGCGGCGGATGTTCTCAACGCGGTCGGCGTCCTTGAAGCCCAAATCCTTATTGAGCCCATGGCGCACATTGTCGCCGTCGAGAATGTATGTGTGACGCCCGAGATCGAAGAGCTTCTTTTCAAGAAGGTTGGCGATCGTCGATTTGCCGGAGCCGGAAAGACCGGTGAACCAAAGGACAGCCGGCTTCTGATGTTTTTGCGCCGCGCGTTCGGCCTTACCGATTTCAAGGTCTTGCCACACCACATTGGCCGCGCGCCGCAGCGAGAAGTCGAGCATGCCGACGCCGACCGTATTGTTCGTGTTACGGTCGATCAGAATGAAGCTGCCGGTTTGACGGTTCTCTTTGTACGCATCGAACGGGATCGGCTTGCCGAGCGATAAGTTACAGACGCCCACTTCATTTAGTTCGAGGGTCTTGCCCGCTTCATGCGCAAAATTGTTGACGTTCACCTTGTGTTTGAGATCGGTGATGGTCGCCGGGATCATCTGATTGTTCACCTTCATGGCGTATTGCCGGCCGGGGAACATTTTCGCGTCGCTCATCCACAATACATGCGCGGCGAACTGGTCGGATTGCTCCGCCGGTCCGTCTACGCCGCAAATGATGTCGCCGCGGGAAATATCGATCTCGTCGTTCAGGGTGAGCGTCACCGCTTGCGATTTTTCCGCCGCATCGAGCTCGCCGCTATAGGTGACGATCGATCGTACGGTGCTGCGCTTCCCAGAGGGAATGGCGATCACTTCGTCGCCCGTACTGACAGCGCCCGCCGCAACGGTCCCGGAAAAGCCTCTGAAGTTCAGATCCGGCCGGTTCACCCATTGCACGGGCAGGCGAAACGCTGATGCATCCGACGGCCGTTCGATTTCCACGTCTTCCAGATGCTGCAAAAGCGATGGGCCTTTATACCAAGGCGTCGCGTCGCTCTTGCTCGTGACGTTGACGCCGTCAAGCGCAGACATCGGGATGCAGACGATTTCACTGAAGCCG
This sequence comes from uncultured Parvularculaceae bacterium, assembly GCA_963922595.1. GTDB lineage: Bacteria > Pseudomonadota > Alphaproteobacteria > Caulobacterales > Parvularculaceae > JAJFFW01. The sequence goes on along the minus strand of CAWUIM010000076.1, from coordinate 13,232 downwards.
AGCGGTTCGGCGAAGGCGCGATAATCACTTTCGATGGCGTTGAAGGTTCCCTCTGAATAGTCGAGCAAATCCATCTTGTTCACAGCGACGACAATATTCCGAATGCCGAGAAGCGACGCGATGTAGCTATGGCGGCGCGTCTGCACTTGAACGCCGTAGCGCGCGTCGATGAGCAAAATCGCCAGATCGGCCGTAGAGGCGCCGGTGGCCATATTGCGGGTGTATTGCTCGTGGCCTGGTGTGTCGGCGACAATAAACTTGCGTTTGTCCGTGGAGAAAAAGCGGTAGGCGACATCGATCGTGATGCCCTGCTCGCGTTCGGCGGCGAGGCCGTCCACAAGAAGCGCCAGATCGGGCTTGTCCCCTGTGGTGCCCGACTTTTTACTGTCCGCTTCGACCGCGGCCAACTGGTCTTCATAAATCAGCTTGCTGTCATAAAGGAGCCGCCCGATCAGCGTCGACTTCCCGTCGTCAACGGAGCCGCAGGTGATGAACCGCAAAAAGCTCTTATTCTCATGACGCTGAAGGTAGGCGAGAATATCAGTGGCGATCAGATCATCTTGATGGGACATTAGAAATATCCCTCCTGCTTCTTCTTCTCCATGGACGCGGCCTGATCGTGATCGATGGCGCGGCCCTGGCGTTCGGATGTGGTGGTCAACAAGGTTTCCTGAATGATCTCCGGCAGCGTCTGCGCGCTCGATTCAACGGCGCCGGTCAGCGGGTAACAGCCGAGGGTGCGGAACCGGACCATCTTCTCCACCGGTTCTTCGCCCGGCTCCAGCGGAATGCGGTCGTCATCGACCATGATCAACATCCCGTCGCGCTCGACGACCGGTCTCTTCGCAGCGAAATAGAGTGACGGAATGGGAATCTGTTCCTTGTAGATATATTGCCAGATATCGAGCTCCGTCCAGTTCGACATCGGGAACACGCGCATGCTTTCGCCTTTGGCGATCCGCGTATTATAGAGGTTCCATAATTCAGGACGCTGATTTTTTGGATCCCATTGATGCTGGGCCGAGCGGAATGAGAAAATCCTTTCTTTCGCCCGCGATTTTTCTTCGTCACGCCGCGCGCCGCCGAACGCGGCGTCAAACTTGTATTTATCGAGCGCCTGTTTCAGTGCTTGCGTTTTCATAATATCGGTATGGAGGCTTGAGCCGTGGCTGAACGGTCCGACCCCCTGTTCGACGCCGTCCTGATTGATATGCACCAAGAGGTCGAGGCCGAGCTCTTCCGCCGTGTCGTCCCGGAACTTGATCATTTCACGGAATTTCCAGGTCGTGTCTACATGCAGAAGCGGAAAGGGCGGCTTTGAGGGATAGAACGCCTTCAGGGCGAGCCGCAGCATGACAGAAGAATCCTTGCCGACCGAATACAACATCACCGGATTTTCACACTCAGCGGCGACTTCGCGCATAATGTGAATGCTTTCCGCTTCAAGGCGTTCAAGGTGCGTAAGCGCGCTCATGGCTATCGTCTCCCCCAAGCGACAAAATGCGGATTGTCAAACCCGCGATCCTTTTTGTTGTACCGCAGGACGCCGCATTCCTCGCCCGCCTCGTTAAGCGCGAGGACCTCGCCGCCCGCCGCTTCAAGAACCGCTTGCGCCGCGCCCGTGTCCCATTCCATGGTGCGGCCGAGGCGCGGATAGACGTCGGCGCTTCCCTCCGCAATCAAACAAAATTTCAAGGATGAGCCCGCCGGCGTGAAATCAGCGGCGCCAATGCGGGTAAGATAATCCTCCGTTTCCGGCGACCGGTGGCTGCGGCTGGCGACAGCGATCAGACCGGAAGGCGGTGCGTCACGGGCGTCAATCTTTTGCGGTGCGTCGGCCGACGCCCGCTCGGCGCCGGGCTTCACCAACTGGAGCCACGCGCCCTCGCCCACAATGCCGTAAAAGAGCTTATGACAACCCGGCGCGTAGACAACGCCTGCGCTCGGCGCGCCGTTTTCGATCAACGCGATGTTAACCGTAAATTCTCCGGTCTTGTTGACGAACTCGCGGGTGCCGTCGAGCGGGTCCACCAGAAAGAAGCGATCGCCAAGGTCGGGAATATGACCCTCGGACGCCGCCTCTTCAGCCAACACCGGAATATCCGGCGCCGCCGCTTTCAGGCCGTCCAGAATAATCGCCTCACCGAGCTTGTCGGCTTCCGTCACGGCAGAGCCGTCGCCTTTGACCGAGGCGTCGAAATCGGTCTCATAAATCTCCGAGGCCTTGGCTCCCGCCGCCAGGGCGAGGTCAATCATCGTATCCAGATAGTCGGCAGCGGTCATGGGGAACGCCTTCTCGCAATTGCAGTAAATCCGCTGCAGGGCATATGCCAGTCGCGCTTCACGCTCAACTGGTTAATCGCTCAACTTCCCGACAGCAAAATCGCCCATTTCGGACACGCAAAAATGAGCCTTCGTGCGTGCGGCGTGACGGCTGCGGATACGAAAAAAGCGCCCCGGCTTGCCGGAGCGCTTATTGGTCTTCGTTGGTATCTTATGACTCGCGTTAGACGAGTTTCAGGTTGCCTGCCGAGGTCTTGCCGCGGTCTTCCTGCAATTCATAGCTGATCGCCTGATCATCGTTCAATCCACGCAGACCCGCAGCTTCGAGCGCTGTCGCGTGAACGAACACGTCTTTGCCGCCGTCGTCAGGCGCGATGAAACCATAGCCCTTCTGGGCGTTATACCATTTGACTTTACCAGTCGCCATTTTGATCTCCTTCATAGACATGGCGTGATGGAGAGCCGGAAAGGCCCTCCCGTGGGTATCGCAGCCGATGTTTGGAGGAGTTTCGAAAGCTTTTAGCAAAAAGGCCTTAAAAGACGGCCTTCAATCATTGGCGCACGCCGTATGTGGGCCGAAACGGCGACGATTGCAAGGGATATCGGTTATTCTTGAGGGGATGTGTAGATAGAGCGGTCGTGCCATATTTCGAAAATAACGACGAACACATGAAAAATCGCATTTAAGGACCAACTACTACATAGTCTTGTAGTAGGATAGGTGTAGGGAAAATCATGTGTTGGACTTCGACGAAATCTGGAAACAATTCGACTATGTCGTCAAAGAAATGCGCGATTGTGGTATGTGTTTCTTTGAGGGCTTCATCCTATCACTTTCAAATGAAAAAATTCATCAAGGCGTTCGATCGCTTTGTGGGTCACCCTTGAACGCTGATTTGAGTCTCTCAACTTGGTCGGATGGATCGACAAAGGAAGATCGCGAGAAAACTTACTCGACCGACCAGTACGTCGAATTGTTTGACCGTGGGAAGATTAGCACTCTCCAACTCGAGTACCATCCGATTCAAAATGATGTTAGGCTGCACATAAAGCTCATGATTGAGAAATGGTACGGCATGATTATCGCTGAGATTATCTGTTTTAGGGAGCCCATTCTTGCATCTAGTGATCCAAAGCAAGCGGTTTACTTATCAGTGTTAGAATTCTTGCGCTTAAAGGCGCTGTTCGTCGGGAGTTCGCTATTTATCGGACCGGATACCCTAAACTATCCAGAAAGCGATGATATTTACCCAGAGGAATGGATCAAGTTAGCTTGAAGCCGGACGTAATACTCCTCAATCGCCAACCGACATCAGGAGCCAATTTCAGCCAGTGGAATTCGGTCTGATTTGGATCTGCAGCCGTCCCCTTAACACCTCACCCCAATAGCAAATCTGCAAGCTTTCTCTTGTGATACGCTGCATCGCCATGTTGCGCGCTGTGCCAGAGCGCATTGCGGCGATAGAGTTGGGCGTCGCAATCATAGGTGAAGCCGAAACCGCCATGGAATTGAATGGAGCGGTCGGCGGCGAAGGAATAAGCCTTGTCGGCGGCGGCCTTCGCCATGCGGGTCGCCACCTCGCCTGAGCCCTGATCGTTGAAGCAGTGAGCGGCGCTATAAAGGTGCGAGCGCGCCTGCTCATACTCCACAAACGCATCCACCGTCGGATGTTTGAGCGACTGGAACGACCCGATCGTGCGACCGAACTGTTTGCGCGTTTTTAAGTACTCAAGCGTGTAATCGATCACGCCTTGCGTCCCGCCGATCATTTCGGACGCTGACAATAAATTCGCCGCCAGGTGCAGATGGGCCAGCGCTTCGCGCGCGCGGTCCTGATCCATGAGCGCGCTTTCAGGGATGTCGACGCCGTTCAGGTCTATGGCGAAACTGCGTTTCGTTTCGTCAATGACGACCTCGCGGCGCAACGCCTCATCGCCCAGCATTTCCCGCTCCAGAAGAACGAGCGCTGGCGCGCCGTCGCATGTCACTGACACGATGATCGCCGCCGCCGCGTTCGCATCGCAAACGAAGATTTTTTCACCCGACAAGGAAAGCCGCCCGCCATCGCGCACGGCCTGCGTTTCCGGCGCGCTAAAATCCCAAGCGCCGTTTTTCTCCATCAGCGCCACGGTCGCCGCCTCGCCGCTCGCAATCCTTGGCAGCCACGCCTCCTTCTGCGCTTGCGTTCCGCCATAGATCAGCGCCTGCGCGGCGAGCGTCGTTGAGTAAAACGGCGATGCGAGCATGGTGCGGCCCATCTGCTCCATAACCGGCGTCACTTCGCCAAGACTGAGGCCGACGCCGCCATATTCCTCCGGGATCGCAATCGCCAGCCACCCAAGCTCGCCGATTTCCGCCCAGACGTCCGCATCGTACCCCCGCTCGTCATTAATCAGGGAACGCACTTTTTCCGCCGGCGATTTCTCGCGGCAAAAATTTGTGGCCACCTCAAGGAGGTCCGCTTGTTCCTCGCTAAGACCGACGCGTCCTAGATGATCCATGGACCCGTCTCCTATTTCTTGGGCAGGCCGAGAACGTGCTCGCCGATGATATTGTGCTGGACCTGCGAGGTGCCGCCGCCGATCGTCGCGGAGAATGCGTTTAAGTATCCCCGCGTCCAGATTCCGTCATCGACCGCATTTTCGTCGCCCACATAATACCCGCCCCGCGCGCCGAGGAGGGTGACGGCGAACTCATTTAGCCGCCGCGCAAACTCGGTGAACATGAGCTTGTTCGTGAGCGGCAGCGCCATCGGCCGATCCTGATTGAGCGGCGCGATTTTCGCGCGCTGATCGCAGAGCTTGAGGCTCTGGGCCTCAATGAGAAAATCGACGAGCTTTTCGCGCATAACCGGATCGTCCATCACCGGCGCGCCGTCGCGTTGCGCTTTCTTGGCGAGATCAAGGATCGCGAAAGCGTCGAGCGGCGTGATCACGTAGCCGCCGGCCTGACCGCCGCGCGCGCCGCGTTCATACTCCAGCGTGCGCATAGCGATGAGCCACCCCTGCTCCTCCTCGCCCATCAGACTGTCGGCCGGAATGCGCGCATCGGTAAAGAAAGTCTGTGTAAAGCCATATTCGCCGGTTAGCTTACGGATCGGCGTCGTCTCAACGCCCGGTATTTTCATCGGCGCCAGGAAAAAACTCAAGCCAGCATATTTGTTCGGCGCATCCGGGTTCGTCCGCGCCAACAGGATCATATATTTTGCGTAGTTGCCCTGCGTCGTCCAGATTTTCGATCCGTTAAGAACATAGTCGCCGCCGTCGCGTTCGGCTTTAAGCTGTGCGTTACCGAGATCGGAGCCGTTTTCCGGTTCGGAAAATCCCTGACACCAGATATCTTCCGCACTCAAAATACCTTTGATGTGGGTATGCTTTTGTTCCTCGCTTCCCATGTCGAGCAACAGGGGGCCTGTCCAGTTCAGGCCAATCGCGTTCAACATGATCGGCGCGCCATGTTTGCGCATGGCCGCGGTCGCCGCATTCTGGTGCGCGTCCGTCAGCCCGCCGCCGCCATACGCGCTTGGCCAGGCGGCGCCGAGAAACCCCGCTTCATAGACTTTGCGCTGCCAGTCGCGCAGGAAGTCGAATTGCTGATCGGTCCCCACCTCCATAAAGGTGAGCGGCAACATGAATTCCGGATCACGGGGCGTGTTCTCCGCGAACCAGGCGTCTGCGTCTTTGGCGAATGCGTTGAGCGATTTGTCTGTCACCGTGGCCGGTCCTTCGTTGCTGCGTGCAAAGATACCGGCGCCGGGCGGGATCGGCAAAAGGCAAACGCAGTGGCGGCTGCGAAAGTCGTGCGACGCGTCGCCCCGCTAGGCCTGCTCAGTGAGCACGAACGTCATGGCGCCTTCTTCGGCGCCGCAAACCGCCGCCCGCATACCAGCGAAGAGTTCGCGGCCCGTGCCCCATCGGTCAACGTCCACATTTGCAGGCGTCGGCGCGCGATCGGCCAGATCGCCGTCGCTGACCTTGACCTCAAGCACGCCCGCATCCGCATCGAGCCTGATAATGTCGCCGTCGCGAATTTTCGCGATAGCGCCGCCGTCCAGCGCTTCCGGCGTCAGATGGATCGCCGCCGGGACCTTACCCGACGCGCCCGACATGCGGCCATCGGTCAGAAGCGCCACCTTATGTCCCTGGTCCTGAAGGACGCCGAGCGGCGGCGTCAGTTTATGCAGTTCGGGCATGCCGTTGGCTTTCGGTCCCTGAAACGGCACGACTGCAACGAAATCGCGATAGAGCTCGCCCGCCTTGAAGCGATCCATGAGGTCCTGTTGTGAGGAAAAGACAATCGCCGGCGCTTCGATAATGTGCCGATCCTCCTTAACAGCGGAGATTTTAATCACCGCGCGTCCGATATTGCCGCTTAGCGTGACGAGCCCGCCGGTTTTCGAGACTGGATCGCGCACCGATTTGAGCACGCTTTCGTCCCCCGACGCCTCCGGCGCGGCGCGCCAGGCGAGCCTCTCTCCGTCCAGATACGGATCAACAGCAAATCGCGATAAGCCGTCGCCCATCACCGTGCGCACATCCTCGTGGAGGAGACCAGCCTCCAACAATTCGCGAATGACGAAGGCGAGGCCGCCTGCGGCGTGGAAGTGGTTCACGTCCGCAGAGCCGTTCGGATAAATCCGCGACAGAAGCGGCGTCACGGCTGAAAGGTCCGCAAAATCGTCCCAGTCGATGACGACGCCCGCCGCGCGCGCCATCGCGATCAGGTGGATCGTATGGTTTGTCGATCCGCCCGTGGCGTGCAGTCCGATCACGGCGTTGATCAGCGCTTTTTCATCAATGACGTCGCAGAACGGAATGTAATCGCCACCGAGCGCCGTCGTCGCCGCCACACGCCGCGCCGTCTCTTTGACAATCGCTTCGCGCAACGGCGTCCCCGGATTGACGAAGGCCGAGCCCGGCAAGTGCAAGCCCATTACCTCCATCATCATCTGATTGGAATTGGCGGTGCCGTAAAACGTACAGGTGCCCGGCGAGTGATAGCTCCCGCTTTCGGCTTCGAGTAACTCTTCGCGCCCAACCTTGCCTTCGGCGTAAAGCTGGCGCACGCGGGCCTTTTCATCGTTTGAAAGGCCGGAGCGCATGGGACCCGCAGGCAGGAACATCACAGGCAAATGGCCGAACCGGGCGGCGCCGATAAATAATCCGGGCACGATCTTATCGCAGACGCCAAGCATAATCGCGCCGTCGAACACATTATGAGAAAGCGACACGGCCGTCGCTATGGCGATCACGTCGCGTGAAAAAAGCGACAAGTCCATGCCGGGCTGGCCTTGCGTGACGCCGTCGCACATGGCGGGAACGCCGCCCGCAATTTGCGCCGTGGCGCCGTCTGCGGCGAGCGCTTCTTTGATGATCTCCGGGTAGGCGCCGAGAGGCTGATGCGCCGACAACATGTCATTGTAAGACGTGACGATCGCGAGGTTCGGCCCATCGCCTTTTGCAATCTTCTTTTTGTCCTCAATCGAACACGCCGCTGCGGCATGGGCGAGGTTGCCGCAGGAGACATTTGAGCGATGCGGGCCTTCGGACGCGGCGGCGCGCATCTGTTTCAGATACGCCTCGCGGGTTTTGCGACTGCGCGCCATAACGCGGTCCGTCACCGCAGCAATTGTCTCGTTTAACCTCGCCATGTGCTCTCTCCTACGCCGCCCAACACGCCCAGAGGTCAGGCCGGGTCTTCAATATGGCGCGTACGGGATGGTCTTCAACGGGGCCGGGCGCGCGCACCGCTTCGAAGGTCTTGCGCTTCTCCGCGCCAGCCATGAGGAGGCAAACAAAGCGCGCGCGCGCCACCGCCGGGAGCGTCATTGTCACCCGGTCGCGATGCGCGCCGACCACGTCGCTGGGCGCCGCGCGAACCGCCGCAACAAGCGCGTCAGACGACAGGGCCGCATCCAACCCTTCCGCATGCGGAAACCATGACGCCGTATGGCCGTCATTGCCCATGCCGAGCACCACTGCGTCGCACGCCGAGAATAAGTCGGATAATTCACTGTTGAGCGCGTCGGCAGCGGTAGCGGGCGCCATCCCTTCTCGCCAAAGGCCATGTAGCGTTGCACCGGCTGCTTTATTGTTGATCAGCGTGTCGCGGACAAATGTTTCGTTCGATCCGGCCTCACCGGGCGCCACCCATCGCTCATCCACAAGCAGGACGCGCACTTTTTCCCAGTGGAGATCACGCTCGGAAAGCGCGTCGTAGAGCGCCGCCGGCGTCGACCCACCGGAAACAGCAAAGCTCGCCGCCCCCTTTTCGGCGATCGCCCGCGCCAATTGCGCTTCGATCACGTCTGCCAGACGCGCCGCCATCGCTTTGTTTTCAACAAATGAAATGAGTGAGGGCTCAGACATTATTGTACCACTCACGCCCGTCGCGATCGAGCAACATGGCGGCTTGGGCCGGACCGTCCGTACCCGCCGCGTAAGGGTGGGCCGGCGTCACGTCCTCGCGCCATGCATCCAGAATACCGTCGACCCATTTCCAGGCGGCTTCCACTTCGTCGCGGCGCATGAACAAGGCGAGATCGTCGCGGACGACGGCCATGAGTAAGCGTTCATAAGCGTCGGGGTACCGCGCTTCGAACGCATCTGCGTAGCTAAGGTTTAGCGGCACATAGCGCAGCCGCATGCCGCCGGGGCCCGGGTCTTTCGTCACCAGCAACAGCTTCACGCCTTCGTCCGGTTGTAACCGGATAACAAGCCGCGTCGGCTGCAAATCCGTCCCCTGCCTGCCGTTCACCAATGTATGCGCCACATCCTTGAACTGGATGATGATCTCCGAGCGCCGCTCGGTCATGCGCTTGCCCGTGCGCAGATAAAACGGCGCGCCTTTCCAGCGCCAATTGTCGATATACGCTTTCAACGCGACGAATGTCTCGGTGTTCGTTTCATCGCCCAGCTCGTCGGCGTATCCCGGAACGGCGGCGCCGTTAGAGGCGCCGTGGGTATATTGTCCGCGCACGGTGTTATCACGAACATCGCCGCTCGAAATCGGCCTCAAGGCGCGCAATACCTTAATCTTTTCGTCGCGTACCGTGTCGGAATCGAGATCAAGGGGCGGCTCCATCGCGACGAGACAAAGAAGTTGCAACAGGTGGTTTTGCACCATGTCACGAAGAGCGCCCGCGGTGTCATAATAGCCTGCGCGGTCGCCGGCGCCGATCGATTCCGCGACCGTTATTTCCACATGATCAATGGCGTTGGCGTTCCAGACCGGTTCGAACAGCGAATTCATAAACCGGAGGACGATGAGGTTTTGAACCGTTTCCTTGCCAAGATAATGATCGATCCGGAAGATCGATTGCTCGTCGAAAACGGCGCCGACAGCGTCGTTGATTTCTTCAGCTGACTTCAGATCCGTCCCTATCGGTTTTTCAAGCACAATCCGCGCGCCCGGCGACTTCAGGCCGGCGCGATCAATATTCGCGCTGACCGCCCCGTAAATGCCCGGCGGCAAGGCCAGATAGAAAACCCGTTGCTTATCCTCGCAGCCCTCAAGTTCGTCCGCGAGCGCTTTCCAGTCGGCATCGGCGCTGACCGCATCAAGCGCCACATAAAAAAGCTGATTTGCAAATGACGCCCACTCGTCGTCAGCGATTTCTTCGGCGGGGTGGAACTGACGGAACCGGTCAAGCGCGAGGGCGCGGAACGCGTCATGGTCCATCTCCGAGCGCGACACGCCGATAATCTTCGACTCAGCCGGGATCTGATTGTCGCGCCAGCGGTGGAAGAGCGACGGGATCAGTTTGCGCAGGGCGAGATCTCCGGCTGCGCCGAAGACAACCAGGTCAAACGGATCGACCGGTAAGAGTTGAGGTGAAGACGCTTCAGTCGCCATGGGGCATGCTTTCTTGACGTGGAACCGACATAGTCAGGCGGTACCGGACGAGGCTTCGCCCGATGGTTTTCTCTTACGCTTGGTTGAATTTGATCTCAATGCGGGCGGCGGCGCGGCGCGGGTTATTTTCGGGCCAGAGGAACGCTCACCAGTGTCGGCGGGAATGGCAAATCCTGTCGCTTAGTCCGTCGCCTTTCGCGAACCTTCATGTCGTCAACACCTTGCCAGTGACGATATGGACGCGGGCGGCCATTGAAACCTCACCTGCCGCCTCATGCTCCCGTAAGATAGCGGTCAGACGGTCCGCCGCGCGTCTGCGATCCGGGCTCGATGCGGGCAATTCTTCTCGCCAAAAGGCCGACAACCCGAATTTAGCCGCTTCCGGCGCTGGCAGGCCGCCGCCGAGTTTGAGCGATCCATCCCACACCGTCGCCGCGACGTCGTCGAATCCTGTGCGCTCCAGAAGGTGGGTGAAGCGCTCAACATCGGCGTATCGCGTTGGGCCAGGTTGGCCCGGCGCCGCCTCTGCTACGTCGACAAATTTCCTCGCCACATCGCGGACGACGCCTTGCCAGGGATTGGCTGAATAGTCCGCCCAAACCGCAAATGCGAACCGGCCGCCAGGCGCCAACCATGACTTCAGGTTTGTGAACGCCGCGCTCTCGTCCTCGAAGAACATGACCCCGAAACGAGACGTCAGCCGATCAAATCGCTGGGCCTCCCACGCGTCCGTTTGAGCATTAACGCAACGGAAGTCGACAGGTCGAGAGGCGGCTCGTCTTGTCGCCGTTTCAATCAGGTCCGGTGAGATATCGACGCCAGTAACGCGCGCGTCCGGCGGCGCTATCTGTGCGAGATACTGCGTATATCCGCCGCCGCCGCATCCGATGTCGGCGATACGCGTTGCCTGCTCCAGCGCCAACGCGGTGGAAATCGCACGATTCACCGGGGCGAGCGTGGCTTCCAGCCCGTCTAATTGGTCGCGCCAGGATTGCCCTAACGCACCCGACCATTCCGAGGCTCCTTCCATCCTGTTCCTGTCTCCAAAAGAGTGGTGCGATCGCCTCGGTCGGCGCCGCAAGATCAGCGTGTTGAGCGTGGCGAGTTTTGTTTAATCGCAATGTACTTTGTTTGTCGCGTTCGGCGCACGTTATTTTCCGTCACTCTCCGCCACATGGACAGTTACCTCGCGGGCCGCCAGCGCAGATCGGTAAGGCTCGGACGGCGGCTCGTCCGTATAGAGTTCGTCCACATCTTCAAATCCGGCGAACCGGATCATCGCTTTTCGGCCAAACTTGGAATGATCGGCCACGAGAAAGAGCCGGTCGGAATTGGCGATGATGGCTTTCGCCGTCTGGGTCTCGCGCGCATCGAAATCGAGGAGCGCGCCGTCTTCGTCGATACCGCTTACGCCGATCACGCCGAAATCGAGGCGGAACTGCGAGATGAAGCTTGTCGCTTCATGCCCGATGATCCCGCCGTCGCGATTCCTCACGACGCCGCCGGCGACGCAAACCTCGAACGTATCATTGCCGGACAAGATGCGCGCCACGTTCAGATTGTTGGTGACGATGCGAAGATTCTTATGCCCCATGAGCGCTTCGGCGACCGCTTCGGTGGTCGTGCCGATATTGATAAACAGCGAGGCGCCGTCATGGATCTGCGCCGCCACCATCGCGCCGATGGCTTTTTTGTTGCCTGGGAATGTGCGTTGGCGCTCCGGATAAGGTTCGTTCTCGGTCGACACCGGTCTGCCTGCGCCGCCGTGAAAACGTTGCAGAAGATTTCGCTCGCACAGTTGATTGATGTCGCGGCGGATCGTTTGCGGCGTGACGCCGAACGCCTCGACCAACCCTTCCGTGGCGACAAAGCCCTGCTCTTCAACCAATTCAAGAATTGACGTCTGTCTCGCGGTGAGATTTTCCATGTCGCTCAGTCTATTCCGGGTTATAGCCACATAATACTATGTTCGAATTCGAAAATATCGTAAATGATCAAAACCATTCCCGATAGCCGTCAGCACAGAAGAACGGATCCTTATGGCTGAAAATTCCTACATCCTCTCGATCGATCAGGGCACCACAAGCTCGCGCGCCATTGTCTTTGACCGCAGCGGCCAGATCGTCGCCACGGCCCAACAGGAATTCAAGCAATACTACCCCAAAGACGGCTGGGTGGAGCACGATCCGGAGGAAATCTGGGAGACAAGCCTCGCGGTTTCGCGCGCCGCCATGAAAGAAGCCGAGACCTCCGGGCGCGTCGTCGGTATCGGGATCACCAATCAGCGCGAGACAACCGTCGTCTGGGACCGGGAAATAGGAGCGCCGATCCATAAGGCCATCGTCTGGCAAGACCGGCGCACGGCGGACATTTGCCAAAAGCTCAAAGACAAAGGCGTCGAGGATGATATCCGCAAGCGCACCGGCCTCCTGCTCGACCCTTATTTCTCCGCCTCCAAAGTCGCCTGGATTCTCGACAATGTGGACGGCGCACGAGCGCGGGCCGAGAACGGCGCGCTCGCCTTCGGCACAATCGACAGTTTTCTGATCTGGCGCCTGACCGGCGGCGCTGCGCACGCGACCGACGTGACGAACGCCAGCCGCACGAGCCTTTACAATATTCATACGCAGGCGTGGGACGAGGACTTGCTCAAGACTTTCCGCGTTCCGCGCCAGTGCCTGCCGGACGTAAAATCGTGTGCGGATAATTTTGGCGACACCGATCTTTCTCACTTCGGCCGGGCGCTTCCCATCGGCGGCGTCGCTGGCGATCAACAGGCGGCCGCCATCGGCCAGGCGGGCTTCTCCCCCGGCTCCATCAAAAGCACTTACGGCACCGGCTGTTTCCTGCTGGCGCATACGGGCGACAAGGCGCTTTTGTCCGACAATAATCTCCTCACCACCATCGCTTATCGCCTCTGCGATGAAACCGCCTACGCCATGGAAGGATCGATCTTCGTGGCGGGCGCCGCCGTGCAATGGCTGCGCGATGAACTGGGTATCATCAAGTCAGCCGAAGAGACCGAAGCGCTCGCCACCTCAATCGAAAACAATCAGGGCGTCTATCTGGTGCCAGCCTTCACTGGGCTCGGCGC
>CAWUIM010000075.1:0-15771 GCA_963922595.1 uncultured Parvularculaceae bacterium | reverse complement strand
GCGTGATCGCCGAGCGTGGTCTTGACCCTGCGACCATCGCAGGCACGGGCAAAGACGGGCGCGTCACGAAAGGCGACGCGCTCTCGGCGGAAACGATCACCGCGCGCGCACCGCGTGACCTAGGCCCCCGCGAGGAACGGGTGAAGATGTCCCGCCTTCGCCAGACCATCGCGCGCCGCCTCAAAGAAGCGCAGGACACCGCGGCAATGTTGACCACGTTCAACGACGTCGACATGTCCGCGGTGATGGCGTTGCGGTCCGAATACAAAGAGCTGTTCGCCAAAAAGCACGGGATCAAGCTCGGCTTTATGTCGCTCTTCGCCAAGGCGTGCGTCCACGCCTTGAAAGAAGTGCCTGACGTTAACGCCGAGATCGACGGCAAGGATATCATCTATAAAAACCATTATGATATCGGCATTGCGGTGGGGACGGACAAAGGGCTTGTCGTGCCCGTCGTGCGCGACGCTGATCAATTGTCGCTCGCGGAAATCGAGCTCGCCATCGCCGATATGGCGGCGCGCGCCCGCACGGGCGATCTCGCGCTGGAAGAAATGCAGGGCGGCACCTTCACCATCACCAATGGAGGCATTTACGGCTCCATGATGTCGACGCCGATCCTGAACCAGCCGCAATCAGGCATTCTCGGGATGCACCGGATTGAAAAGCGCCCGGTGGTCGTCAACGACCAAATTGTGATCCGCCCGATGATGTATCTGGCGCTGTCCTACGACCATCGCATTGTCGATGGAAAAGGCGCGGTGACGTTCCTTGTGCGCGTGAAAGAAAATCTGGAAGATCCGCAACGGCTCCTGTTGGATTTGTAGGCGGAACTTTTGAGCGACCTTTTGAGGAACCGGCGTTTTGCGCGCCGGTTCCTTTTCAAATGTGAGATGAGATTGGCTTATGGCTGAAAAATATGATGTCGTGATCATCGGCGCGGGACCCGGCGGCTATAATGCCGCCATCCGCGCGGGTCAGTTGGGGCTGAAAACGGCGATCATCGAAAAACGCGAAAGCGGCAAGCTCGGCGGCACCTGCCTCAATGTGGGATGCATCCCGTCCAAGGCGCTGCTCCATGCGTCGGAGCTCTACGAAGCCGCGGCGAAGGATTTTGAAAGCCTCGGGATCGAGACCGGCGCGCTCAAGCTCAACCTGCCGCAAATGCTGAAACAGAAAGAAGACGCCGTCGAAGGGCTCACCAAAGGCGTTGAGTTCCTGATGAAGAAGAACAAGGCCGATGTCTTCCTCGGCGCCGGCGAAATCACTGGGCCGGGCAAGGTGCAGGTCACGGGCGAGAAAACGGTGGAGCTTGAGGCGAAAGACATCGTCATCGCCACAGGCTCGGAGGTGGCGGGCTTGCGCGGCGTCGATATCGATGAAAAGCAAATCGTCTCCTCCACAGGCGCGCTTGAGTTCTCCTCTGTGCCCAAACATTTGGTGGTGGTCGGCGGCGGGGTCATTGGCCTCGAGCTCGGCTCAGTCTGGCGCCGGCTTGGCGCTGAAGTCACGGTCGTTGAATTCCTCGACCGCATCCTGCCGGGGATGGACGGCGAAGTCTCCAAGCAGTTCCAGCGCATCCTGAAAAAACAGGGGATGGCGTTTAAGCTTTCGTCCAAGGTGACGGGCGTTGAGAAACTGAAAACCAAAGTCAAAGTCTCTGTGGAGCCCTCAGCGGGCGGCGACGCGGAGATCATTGACGCCGACGCCGTTCTCGTCGCCATCGGACGGCGCCCCTTTACCGACAAGCTTGGTCTTGAAAACGTGGGCGTTGAAACCGACGAGCGCGGCTTTATCAAAACTGATCACTTCAGAACATCTGCAGAAGGTGTCTGGGCCATCGGCGATTGCATTCACGGGCCGATGCTGGCGCATAAGGCGGAAGATGATGCGGTCGCTTGCATTGAATTGATCGCAGGCAAGCCGGGTCATGTGAATTATGATGCGGTGCCGAACGTCGTCTATTCCTATCCGGAAGTGGCGAGCGTCGGGAAGACCGAAGAAGAGCTAAAAGAGGCGGGCGTTCCCTACAAGATCGGGAAGTTTCCGTTCGCGGCCAACTCGCGCGCAAAAACCAATCACGAGACGGATGGCTTTGCAAAAATTCTCGCCCATGCGGAAACGGACAAGCTCCTCGGCGCCCATATTGTCGGCGTCGGGGCGGGCGAGTTGATCGCCGAAGCAGTGAGCGTTCTGGAATTCGGCGGCGCGTCAGAGGATATCGCCCGCACTTGCCATGCGCACCCGACGCGGTCAGAAGCGGTGCGCCAGGCCGCCATGGGCGTCGAAGGCTGGACCATGCAAGCCTAAAAAAACAGCGGCCCTGAAAGGCCGCCGTTCTTGAAAATTATCAGATCCGTTTATCGCCGTCCGCGCCGCGGGATCACTGCGCCGCGAATTTCGCCGCTCGGGAACGCATCCGTGTGAAGATTAACGTATGCTGCGCCGCGTGAAACAATCAGGTGAAACGCGTCGAGATCGCCCGCTGGAAAGCCTTGTCCGGCGACGGCGAGGATATCTTCCGCCGCGATCGTGCCCGTGACGACGCCGGAGCCGGTGCCGTCATCGGTGCAGAGCGGCGTGCCCACCGGCGCGGGCAACCCGGCGCCTTCGCACAGGAATGTGGTGATGCCGCCGTTCACGCCAGGCCGGCCGAAGTGGATATGAACGCCGACCGACGCTGTAATGTCGCCGGTGAGGCGCGCATAACGCAGCTCGTAATTGAAGACGTCGCCGTTGCGATAGAGCCGCACCGATCCGACCCCGTCTGTAAAGATCGCGGCGGGTACTTCCAGAAAGCCGTCAAGCGCAGCGGTGGCCGCGAGCACCGGGGCCGGCTCGCGCGGGCCTTCTTGCGCAAGCGCCGGCGCGGCTAGGACGCACGCCGCTGCAAGAATGCTGCGCTGCAATGTTTTCTTGATCGATGTCATGGTTCTCTCTCCTTTTAGAACGCTTCGTCATTAAACCCTCATGGCCCGCAAGCGCCGCCCAATCGGCGAACAGATAATTTTTGCACGGAACATGTACCGTCGTATAAGCACGGCGCAGACGTTCAGACCATTCACAATGGCCAGGCTCACGCAACGGTGAATGGCGCAGCGGGCGCGCGACCCATGCAAGCGCCGTCAATTCCCGCATCATGCGCCTCTTGCAATCACAACGGGCGCGGCTATAGCTCAGCGATGGATATCGGATTTCCGGACATTGTCGGCTTCATCGGGGTGGGCTTCATCGTCTCCACCTATTTTCTGAGCCAGGTCGGGCGCATGGACGTCACGCGCCCGCTCTATCCAGGGATCAACGCGCTCGGCGCTCTTTTGATTCTCTATTCCCTCTACCATTCCTTCAATCCGGCCTCCTTCGTGATCGAGATGTTCTGGCTGGTGATCAGCACCGTCGGGTTCGTCAGGGCGTCAATGCGCCGAAACCGTTGAGGCGCGGGGCCGCGGGCCGCGCGGCGCAGGCCACTGGATTTTCAACATAAAGTTGCCGTAATCTCCGCTGAACACTATCCGAACCGGCCGGGCAGGGGCCGAAAACCAATGACCGGCGCGAGACAACGCGCCACCAGGAGGCATTCATGAGCGACGCGCAGGCGACGGCGGCGGACACGTCATTTTTCGGCCATCCAAAGGGGCTGGCGGTCCTCTTTTTTACGGAGATGTGGGAGCGTTTCTCCTATTACGGGATGCGTGGCCTTCTGATCATTTACCTGACGCAGCACTTCCTGTTTTCCGATGAGCGCTCGGCTGTCATGTATGGCGCCTACACCGCGCTCGTTTATGTCATGACAATCATTGGCGGTACCTTGGCCGACCGGTATTTGGGTCAGCGAAAGGCTGTCACCTTCGGGGCCATCCTTTTGGTGCTCGGCCATTTCGGGATGGCTTTTGAGGGCGAAGGCTCCCGGCAGGATATCAGCTTTGAGAACCAACGCGTTGAACTCCAGGCTGAAGGTCGAGGTGATCGGCAAAAACTCTATGTTGATTATCAAGGTGAAAGGCGCCGTCTAATTTTTGACGCAGATCCCTATCTGACACTGACAGCGCCCGATGGAACGACACGCCAACTGTTAGGTGAAAAGTACGATTCTGTCGAAAAGGAAGTTGATCGCGCCGCAGAATACGTCCTCCTGACAGAGCAGCGTGGACTAATCGCAAATCTATGCTCAATGGTTGGGCTTACGGGATGTGCTGGCGAGGAGCCAAAATCTACGTTGGATATAATTGGCCAAGGTCAATACGCCGTAACCGTTGAAGGCGAAGGCGAGAGCACCACCAAGAGCGTAGAAATCAATGGTGCGAAATATATTTTTGAAGAATCAACAGATCAAAATCTGAAAATCGTCGATGATCTTGGTAATAAAGACAATGAGGATGATATTGTTTATGCGACGGTCGCGGACGGCGAATATACTGTAGAAGCCCCTGTCCAACAGTCGCTTTACGTCAATATTCTGTATCTTTCGCTGGCGTTTATTATCGCCGGTGTTGGTTACCTGAAGGCGAACATCTCGACCATCGTCGGTGCTTTGTACAAGCTGGAAGATCCGCGCAGAGATTCCGGTTTCACGTTATTTTACATGGGTATCAATTTAGGATCATTCCTTTCATCAATCACTTGCGGAATTTTGGGTATCGTATACGGATGGAAGTATGGCTTCGGTCTTGCGGGTATCGGAATGCTCGCAGGTTTGCTTGTATTCCTCTGGGGTCAAAAATACCTTGATGGTCGCGCCGATCCGCCGAGTGAGGAAAAACTCAAGCAATCCGTTCTTGGGCCGATCAATGTCGAATGGATGTGCTACCTCGCCGGACTAGCGATCATTGGCGTTTCGATGGCGATGGTCATGAACGCGCACTTGATCCCGGACTCCTTTGTTGGGCTGCTTGGGCTGGCCGTATTTGCATTTCTTGTCTTGTATTCAATCGTTAAGTTGAAAGGAGATGAACGCAGTCGAATGTTTGCCGCCATCTATTTTGTGCTGGCGCAAATTCCTTTCTGGGCGCTCTTCGAGCAAGCCGGGTCTTCCCTTAATCTCTTTACAGACAGATTAGTCGATAAAGAAATATTCGGTTGGTCCGTGCCGGCGCCCGTGTTTCAGTCGCTAAACGCAGGGTTTATTTTTATCTTTGCACCGATGATTGCATGGATGTGGATCGCCCTCGCCAAGCGCGGCCGGGAACCCTCAACGCCGGTGAAATTCTCCTTCGGCGTGTTTGGCGTGGGACTGGGCTTCCTGGCGCTCGTCGCGGGCATGAAAGCGAGTGGTTCTGCAGGCCTAACCGCGGTTGGTTTCATCTTTTTGATCTACTGGATCCACACAATGTCGGAGCTGATGCTTTCGCCCGTCGGTCTTTCCGCTGTCACAAAAATGGCGCCCGCGCGAGTCGTCGGCATGGCGATGGGCGCCTGGTTCCTCTATTCGGGCCTCTCGAATTATCTGGCTGGCGTTATCGCGCGCGGAGCAGGCGCTGAGACCGTTGGAGGACAGCTCACAAATGTTGCGGCGGCAAAAGCGACCTACGCGACCGTCTACACAAATGTGGGCGTGATCGCCATGGGCATTGGCGTCTTTATGCTGATTATATCGCCGGTCATCAAAAGGCTTATGAAACTCGACACCCTCAAGGGCTCCGGCATTCAGGGGCGTATCGTCGATGAACATGAGTTAGAGCAACCGGCGACCGCGTAAGGCGCGGCCCGCCGGGCGCAATGCCGCTTTGAAAATTTTTGTCCCGGCGGATAGGTTCCGCCGGGATCTTTTTTGGAGAACGGCTATGTCTGACCGGTTGACGAAGATTGTGACGCGGGGCGGGGATCGCGGCGAAACATCGCTCGGCGACGGCTCGCGGGTGGCGAAATCCGATCCGCGTGTGGCGGTGTTGGGCGACGTTGACGAACTCAACTCATGGATCGGCGTCGCACTTGCCCATGAACTGGGGGAAGCGGTCCGCGCGACGCTCACCGGCGTGCAACATGACCTCTTCGATCTCGGCGGGGGCCTCTGTTTCCCGGACGCGACGCTGTTGTCGCCCGCCCATGTGGCGCGCATCGACAAGGCCGCGTCGGCGCTCAATGAAAGCCTGCCGCCATTGAAGGAATTCGTCTTGCCCGGCGGCGCCCCGCTCATCGCCTGGCTCCATGTGGCGCGCACCGTCTGTCGCCGCGTCGAGCGCGGGGCGGCCGCCTTCCTCAGCGGCGACGAAAAAGGCGCCGCAGCACTGCAATATCTAAATCGGCTCTCTGATTATCTCTTCATCGCGGCGCGCGCCGAAGCGAAACGGCTCGGCGTCGCCGAAACCCTCTGGAAGAAAGAACACAGCGTCTCGTGAGCGACAACCTTGACGCCGCCCAGTTGAGCGAGTTGATCGAACTCGCCTGGGCCGACGACGTCTCATTCGACGCCATCAAAGCGCAGACCGGTCTCGACGAAGAGACGGTGATCCGGCATATGCGGCGTGCGTTGAAGCCGGCGAGTTTTCGTCTCTGGCGCAAGCGGATCACCGGGCGCAAAACCAAGCATCGGCGCGGCTAGGCTTGGCGAAAAAGCGCGCGTTTACCTAAATTTTTGGGTGCTGACCATGCAAACTGTGGGAGACTTATGCACGGGCGTTCGCCGGTGTTATATACTCCTTCGCACGCGTCAATCCGGGCGCACAATGAAGGCAAAGCAGCGTTCCAATGACTGACATCGTCGTCGCCGCCTTTTACAAATTTACGGCCCTGCCGGACTTCGCCGACTACCGCGCGGCGTTACAGACGGTCTGCGAGAAAAATCACGTGACGGGTACGATCCTGTTGGCCGACGAGGGCGTTAACGGCACGATCGCCGGCCCCAGAGGCGGCGTCGATGCAGTGTTGACGGCGTTGCGCGCCTTGCCGGGCTGCGCCGATCTTGAGCACAAGGAAAGTTACGCGGCGGATAATCCATTTTACCGCGCCAAGGTCCGCTTAAAAAAAGAGATTGTCGCCCTCGGCGCGCCGGGCGTTAGCCCGGTTAAGGCGGTTGGCGATTATGTGAACCCGGAAGATTGGAACGCGTTGATTTCCGATCCCGATGTGATCGTGATTGATACGCGCAATGATTATGAGGTGGCAATCGGATCTTTTGAGGGGGCGATCAATCCGCAGACGAAATCTTTCCGTGAATTTCCCGCCTGGTTTGAAAAGTTCCATGGCGACCATCAGAACAAGAAAATCGCCATGTTCTGCACCGGCGGTATCCGGTGTGAAAAGTCGACGGCGCTCTTGAAGGAGATCGGCGTTGATGAGGTCTATCACCTGAAGGGCGGTATTCTGAAATATCTGGAGGAGGTGCCGGAAGAGGAAAGTCTCTGGCGGGGCGAGTGCTTTGTCTTCGACAATCGCGTATCCGTCACCCACGACCTTTCGCCCGGTACATACGATATGTGCCACGCCTGCCGCCGGCCGCTCGACGCCGAAGCGAAAGCCTCGCCCGATTATGTGGAAGGCGTTTCCTGCCCGAGTTGCATCGGTGAGCATACGGAGGAACGGCGCAAGGATTTCGCCGAACGCCAGAAGCAGATCGAGCTCGCGCGCCAGCGCGGCGAGAAACATATCGGCGTCAAGCCTCAGCGCCGAAAAGAACTGTCATGACGGGGCCAATCCTCTATTCGTTCCGGCGGTGTCCTTACGCCATGCGCGCGCGGATGGCGCTTGCGGTGAGTGGCCGGCCGGTGCGCCTGCGCGAAATTCTCCTGCGCGACAAACCTGATGAGATGCTGGCGGCCTCAGCCAAGGGCACCGTGCCCGTGCTGCAGTTGGAGGACGGGACCGTGATTGACGAAAGCCTCGACGTGATGCGTTGGGCGCTCGACCATCATGACCCGGAGCATTGGTTGCCTGACGATGCGGCGACGCTTGAGGAGATGTCGACGCTGATCGCTGAGAATGATGGACCGTTCAAACATCATCTCGACCGCTACAAATATTCAACCCGCTATGAAGGCGCCGAAAAAGAAGCGCACCGCGCCGAGGGCGAGAGATTCTTGCGCAAGCTTGAAGCGCGCCTGCAGGGCTCACGCTTTCTCTTCGGCGAGGCGCGCTCGCTCGCGGATATCGCGATCTTTCCGTTCGTTCGCCAATTCCGGATCGCCGATCCTGTGTGGTTCGATGCGCAGGACTGGACGCGTCTTCGCGAATGGCTGAAGGCGCTAATTGATGCGCCGCTGTTTCAGGGCGCAATGAAGAAGTATGATCTCTGGAAGGAAACGCACAAAGAATTTGCGTTTCCGTAGCCAGGTTTAGTCTCCAAAACTGCCCGCCGGTCCGGGGAACACCACAGGGCTTTCCGCGCCGCCTTTGGCGACGGATGCGACGCCGAAGAAATAATTGTCGATCACAATATTTTCCAGCGTGAATTCCGAAACGTCGCCCACAAAGCGTGAGTGCGTCCATTGGGGTTGATCCGTAAGCCGCCAATAAATTTTATACCCGGCGAGATTGCGGGCCGCCCTGCCGGTCGGCTTCTCCCATTTGAGCGTCGTGGAGGGCGAGACCGCCCCTTCAATCTCGACTTTCGCCGGGAAGGGCGGGGCGGCGGCCATCCCGGCGAGGGAGACGACGTTCAGCGCCGTGAGCTTGCGCGCATAGTCGAAATCTACGTGCTCAATCGTGTCGCCATATTTAATCCCGTCTTCTTCCCGCAAGTCCTGATGCTGCTGAGTGTAGTTTTCATGGGTCTCCATAATGCGCACGCCCGGCATGCCGGCTTCGTTGAACGGCCGGTGGTGGCCGCCGCGGCGGAACCGGTCGAGCCGGTAGACCATCATCACATCAAGATTTTCGATGAACCGGTCCGCCATCCGATCAACGTAGCGGGCGATATTGCGCGAGGGGCTGTCCACTTCGCCGCCTGTAAAGCGCCTGAGGCGCGCTTCTTCTTCGGTTTCTGTTGCGCGCGTGCCTTCGGAAAAGACGCGGGCGGATGAATTGTCAATCACCCCATCGACGCCGCGGATATTGCCGATCATGTCATTGTTGAGAACGGCCTTGATTTTCCACCCTTCGCTCAGCGCATGTTCGGCGACGATCTTTCCGCCAAAGAGGCCTTGTTCCTCGCCGGATAGGCCTGCGTACATGATGGTGCCGGCGAATTTGTGTTTTGACAGGACGCGCGCCGCCTCAATGGTTCCCGCGAGGCCCGACGCGTTATCGTTTGCGCCGGGGCTGTCGGAAACGCCGTCGAGCGGGTCCGAGACGCGGCTGTCGATATCGCCCGACATCATGACGACGCGACCCGGATCGCTCCGCCCGCGCTGGATGGCGACCACGTTGACCACTTCTGTGCGGTTGGGAATGCGCCGCTCGCCCTCTACGAAGTCGCTCACATAGATTACCTCAAGACAGCCGCCGCACTCTTTGGAGATTTTGTCGAATTCCGCCTTCACCCAGCGCCGCGCTGCGCCGATGCCGCGCGTGTCTGATTCGGTTTCCGACAGCGTGTGGCGGGTGCCGAAATTCGCCAATGTCCGGATGTCGCTTTCAATCCGCGACGCCGAAACGTCGGCGGCCAGTTCATGCAGCATCGCCGCGTGGTCGTCGGCGGCCGCGGGTGCGGTCTGCGCCGATAGAATTGCGGCTAGCGGGCCGAGTGAAATCAAACGCATAGAGAGCTCCCTGTGATTTTATCACCTTTTTCGAAATGTCTCATTTTGGTAACGGTCGGATCGAAACTTACCGATTGTTGTGGAACGATTGCAGAGAGCGATGCGTTGATGCAACAACGTTAACCAGATATTATATCTTTCGGCTGAATTGCTGAAAAATGTCTGTTAGTCACGGGCCAAACTCGTTAATGACGTCAAGCATGACGGAATTTACGACCGGTTCTGGCGGTCACATCATGGTTCACCTGAGGAGGGGTAGTATGAAACTGAAAACAACTCTATTTGCGGCCGCCGCGACGATTGCGATCGCGCCTGCTGCGCACGCTTACGAAGGCCTTTACGGCGCAATCGGCGCCGGCTTGTCCTATATCGGTCCAGATCGGGACGTTGAGACCATCGGCGGACCGTTAGCGTTCGACAGTGAAGCCGATTACGACAACGGTATTGGCGTCTACTCGGCGCTTGGTTACGCTTACGACAATAACTGGCGCACGGAACTCGAATTTTCGTACCGCGACAATGACGTGCGCCATTGGGCGGGCGACGGTCAAGGGTTTTCAGGCTTCCCGAGCCAGCTTTCGGGCGGGATCAAGGCGCGCTCCCTTCTGATCAACATTATTCGCGACTTTGACACGGGCAGCGCCCTGACCCCATACGCGGGTTTTGGCGTGGGCGGCGCAAATTACAGAGCCAACATTAACGGCTCTAATCCGACCGCTTTCGGCGGTCCGCTCGCCGTCGCGATCGACGATGTCGAGACGCGTCTTGCATTTCAGGGCATCGCTGGTCTCGGTTTCGCGCTGGCTGAAAACCTGACGCTCGACCTTTCCTACCGCTACTTCACATCGCTGAAGCCTGAATTCGAAGGCACGCTGAACGGCGTCGCCACTGAATTCCGCAACGGATATGTGAGCCACAGCCTTTTCGCTGGTTTGCGCTGGAACTTCGGCGCCGCAGCGCCTGCGCCGGTTCAAACGCAGTATAAAGACTGCTGGGACGGCTCTAGCGTACCGGTTTCGGCGAACTGCCCGCCGCAAATCGACGACTCAGCTGACATCGATCTCGATCCGATCAACTTCATCGTTTACTTCGACTATGACAAGTCGAACCTGACGCCGGAAGCGGCGAACCTCGTTCGCGAAGCGAGCTCACGCGCTCTCGAGAACGACGTCGACACGGTTGTTGTTTCAGGTAACACCGACACGTCCGGTTCTTCCGCTTACAACCAGGCGCTCTCAGAACGTCGCGCTCGCGTTGTCCGCGAAGCGTTGATCGCGAACGGCATCGCTGCTGATCGTATTGAGACGCGCGCCTTTGGTGAGAGCAACCTCGCCAAGCCGACGCCGGATGGCACACGCGAGCCTCTGAACCGTCGTTCGGAAGTGACGATCTCGTTCCAGTAAGAACGATTTAGAAATCGACGAAAAGAAAACCGGCGCGTTAAGCGCCGGTTTTTTTTTTGTGAGCCGGATCCGTCAGCGGCGCGCTGATCGACCGCAGATCCGCCCGATTATTTTTTATAGATCTGGAAAAAGGCGTCGAGACCGCGATCGACCTGACGGCGGATCGCTTCTTCAAGGTTCGCAGGCGCTTCACCCATCAGAACCTCCGTATAGAGCGGTTCGGTGATCAACGCCCCCATACGCCACACCGCCTCGTTTACATCGTCGATCTTGAAGGGGCCGTTCGCCGCGATCCGTTCCAACAGCGGCGCAGTGGATTTCGCCATCCATCGCGGCCCATGATCCATATAGCTCTTGCCAAGCGCTGGTGTGCGCGCAGCTTCAAAAGCGGCGATTCGCCGAAGGGCGAGCGCCTCTGGTTCGAGGATGCCGGTTAGAAACGTAATCGCCATGTCCCGGATTGACTCTTCAATGGGCGCATCGCCCGGCGCTGCGTCCACTTCCAACGGCAGGACGCGCCGGCAGGTTTCCATGATGGCCGCGGCGAACAACTCTTCCTTGGAGCGGAAGCGATTATAAACGGTTCGTTTCGAGACGCCGGCGGCGAGCGCGATGGCGTCCATGCTGGCCGAATCGAAACCGCGCGCCAGAAACGTTTTTCTTGCGGCGGCGATAATCGCCGCCTCCTTCTCATCGCCGACTGGCGCCAGCGATGGACTCTGCATCGTCACTCTATTTCCGCCCCTGATTTTCTTAGTTGTTTAAAGAGGTTACAGACTTTTCATCAGTATGAACAGAGGGCGGCGGCGTCACGTCTGCGTTTACGCCCCGTTAACCATCAGGGGCGCATCCCATTCCTATGGCGTCCGCGAGAAAAAAGCCGAAACGGGCCAAGCGGCGGCCTGCGCGCAAGAGGAAGAAGCACGCGAAGAAGGGCGCCGTATCGCGGCTCGTCCATTATAGCGCTGAAGCGAGCGTCTTCATCTTCACAGGCGTGATCGTCTTTGGCCTGGGGCTCGCCTGGTTCGCCAAGGATTTGCCGCGAACCGACAATCTCTGGCGCACGGACCGCGCGGCGCGCCTTACGTTTCTCGCCGCAAACGGGTCGCCGTTGCCGATCCACGGGGTGAGCGCCGGTGCGCCGGTGCGTCTCGCTGACCTGCCGGACCATGTGCCGAATGCGATCCTCGCCTTGGAGGACCGCAACTTTCGCCATCATGTGGGCGTCAACCCTATCTCTGTGGGGCGCGCTTTTCTCGTGAACGCCGCCGAAGGCGAAGTCCGCCAGGGCGGCTCGACCATCACCCAGCAACTGGCGAAGAATCTTTTTCTTTCGTCGGAAAAAACGATGAAACGCAAAATCCAGGAATTGATGCTGGCATTTTGGCTGGAGCACCGATTTACGAAAGACGAGATTCTGACGCTTTATCTAAACCGCGTTTATTTCGGCGCGGGGGCATATGGCGTCGACGCGGCCAGCCATCGTTATTTCGGTAAACCTGCGCGAGACTTATCCGTCAGCGAGGCGGCGGTGCTTGCGGGTCTGTTGAAGGCGCCGTCGCGCTATGCGCCGACGCAAAACCCGAAAGACGCCGGACGGCGCGCAAGGCTGGCGATTGAAGCAATGGTTGCGGCCGACATGCTGACGCCCGAGGCGGCGGACGCGGCGCTTACGGCGCCGGTTGTTCTCGCGAGCGATCGGCGCTCAAAAGCGCCATATTTTCTCGACTACGCCTTGTCCGAAGCACGCCGGATAAGCAGCGGCCTCGATGCGGACCTCGTAATCAGGACAACGCTCGATTTGGCGATGCAGAATGCGCTCGAAGAGGGTCTGCAGGCGGGGGTCGCCGAAGCCTCGCTGCCTGACGATATTGAAATCGCCGCTATTATTCTCGATACGGAAGGCGCTGTTCTCGCTATGAGCGGCGGGCGCGATTATGGCGTCAGTCAATTCAACCGCGCGGTTCAGGCGCGCCGCCAGCCGGGGTCGGCGTTCAAGCCCTTCGTTTTTCTCACCGCATTAGAACAAGGCCTGCAGCCCGACAGCAGAGTTCTCGATGCGCCGATTTTGATCGGCGACTGGGCGCCGGACAATTACAACAGCCAATTTTTCGGTGAGGTGACGCTGTCAGAAGCCCTTGCGCGATCGCTGAACAGCGTCGCGATCAGACTTCAGGAACGAACGGGCCGCAACGCCGTGCGTCTGACCTCGCGCCGCATGGGATTGGAGGCGCAGTTGAGTGCGGGGCCGTCGCTCGCGCTTGGCGTTGACGCCGTCTCGCCGCTGACGCTCGCGGGCGCCTATGCGCCATTCGCCAATGGCGGTTATCGCGTGCGCCCCCACGCTGTCGCCGGGATTGTGACCGCCGACCGTCAACCGGTTTATCAATATGAAGAACATTTTGACGGCGTCGCCGCGTCGAGCTTTCCCATTGCGGCCATGAACGACATGTTAAGAGCGGTGACTGCATGGGGGACCGGGCGCGCGGCCGCCATTGAGGGCGTTGACGTCTTCGGCAAGACGGGCACGACGCAGAACAATCGCGACGCCTGGTTCGCCGGTCACGCGGGCGGGCTCGTCGCTGTCGTTTGGGTCGGCCGCGACGATAACCGGTCCATGGGCGATGTCACTGGCGGAAAAGCCCCGGCGATCATCTGGCGCGAAATGATGACCCGTGCGCTCAAGCGGCGCCCCGTTAAGCGCAGCGCCACACGATCCGAAACGCGATCTGCGCTGACCTTGGCGAATGATCCTGTTGCGGACATTTTGAGCCAGCAAGACTAATCGCTGTCAGGCGGCCGCCTTTTCCTGACTAATTCCGTAGCCGTAAAGCGTCTCGCCATGCTCCCTGAACCAGGCGCGCGCGGCGCTCGCATCGCCGTTAATCGTGGCGAGCGTGCGCCAATAGGCGGGCGAGTGATCGAGGTGAATGAGATGCGCGCATTCATGGGCGGCCACATAGGTAAGCACCCACGGCGGCGCCAAAATAAGCCGCCACGAAAAGGAGAGGGCGCCGTCGCTCGCGCAGGAGCCCCATCGCGATTTGGTGTCCCGCACAGAAATTGGACCGCGCTTGACGCTGAGTTGCGCGCAAAAGTCATCGGTCTGTTCTGTAAGCGTTCGTCTGGCCCGTTTTTTCAGCCAGTCGGCGACCCGGCGATTGGTGTGGGCGGGGTCGCCGCCTACAAAGAGGGCGGGGCGGCCGTCAGCGTTCGCGTCGGTGCGAATACGCGAACGGGGCCCGCCTTCGTTGATGACGATATGCGGCGCGCCTTCAAGGGGAAATTCCGCGCCGGGGACGAATGGGCGTGCGCCGACGCTCGCGGCCAACTGCTCGCGCAACCAGGCGGCGCGCGACGTCGCGAAAGAGATCGCTTCTGGGATCGCCGCCTTTGACGGCGAGGTGACGATGACGCGCGCCCGAATCGTGTCGACTTTCAGGATGAGCCGTTTGGCGCGCCTGTTCACACGGATTTCCACAGGCGCTTGCCGGTCGCCAAGATCAAGGGTTGCGTACTCAACAATCATCGCCCCAAACCAGACGCCTATTTTTTGAAAAGTTCAAGCGGGCATCGGCCCCTGCCTGTTTCGTTAACCCCGTGATTTTTCTATAAGGGTTCATTCGCCGATCAGGATCTCCATGGACGCGTCATCTCCCGACACCCCAAAGCCGCCGTCAGCCGCGCTGACGCCGATGATGGCGCAATATCTTGCGATCAAGGAAACCGCCGGGGATGCGCTCCTTTTCTATCGCATGGGCGACTTTTACGAGTTGTTTTTCGACGACGCCGTGAAGGCGGCCGCGGCCCTCGACATCACGCTGACAAAGCGCGGGAAACATGGCGGCGACGATATCCCCATGTGCGGCGTCCCCTGGCATTCCCACGAGGCCTACCTGGCGCGGTTGATCAAGGAAGGCTTCAAGGTCGCCATTTGCGAACAGACGGAAGATCCGGCGGAAGCGAAAAAGCGCGGATCGAAGTCGGTCGTGCGCCGCGAGATTGTGCGGGTCGTCACGCCGGGGACGCTGACCGAAGACACGCTGCTCGACAGCGCTGCGAATAATTATCTGGCCGCGCTCGCGATTCACCATGGCGGCGCCGACGTGTCGATCGCGTGGGCCGATATTTCAACGGGCGAGCTTTATGTGAAAGCGACAACGCTCGCAGACGCGGGCGCCGACATCGCCGCTTTGTCCTGTTCGGAAATAATTGTCGCTGATGATGCTGAAGCGGCGGCGTCTGTCTTGGCGGAGTTGGAAGCCGACGGTCAGAGGCTGACGCGTCAGCCGAAAAGTTTTTTCGCGTCCGCTGCTGGCGAGCGACGCCTGAAAGAGGTGTTTCGCTTGGCGAGCCTCAGCGCATTCGGGAGCTTCGGCAAAGGCGATCTCGCCGCGCTGGGCGCACTATTAGCCTATATCGATCTCACGCAGGTGGGCAGGGCGCCGGCCTTGCGCCCGCCGCGGCGCGCCGAGGCTGCGTCTTTCATGTCGATCGATCAGGCGACGCGCGTGTCGCTTGAATTGCTGCGTACGCAAACCGGCGAACGAAAGGGATCGCTCTTCTGCGCCGTTAATCGAACAGTGAGCGGGCCGGGCGCGCGCCTTCTTGCAGGACGGCTCGCCGCGCCGTTGCTTGACCCGGCCCTGATTACCGCCCGCCTCGACGCCGTTTCCTGGTTTGAACGCGACGGCGCGCTGCGCGACAAGGTCGAGAATGCCACGCGCGCCGCGTTGGGG
>CAWUIM010000074.1:0-15838 GCA_963922595.1 uncultured Parvularculaceae bacterium | reverse complement strand
GAACCAGCCGATTTCTTCTCATGGCGCGGTCCCGTTCCCAATCCGGAAAAACCACCGGCGGCTAAACGCACCACACAACAGACCGCGACGCCTGCAAGCGTGATTTCCGCCGATGATGCGCCCATGCCCGCTGACGAAGCTGTGGCGGCGGCGAAAAGCGCCGCAGCAGCCTGCGAGACGCCAGAGGCGCTTGCCGAGGCCGTCGCCAGATTTGACGGTTGCCCGCTGAAGGCTGGCGCGCGAAACACGGTTTTTGCGGACGGCGTTTATGGAGCGGATCTGCTCATCCTTGGCGAAGCGCCCGGACGCGATGAAGACCGCCTCGGCAAGCCTTTCGTCGGGCGCGCCGGGCAATTGCTGGACAAGATGCTCGCCGCAATAGGACGATCGCGTGAAACGAACGCATTGATTTCCAACGTGATTTTCTGGCGGCCGCCCGGCAATCGCACGCCGACCGCCGTTGAAACTGCTATCTGCCGGCCGTTTGTGGACAGGCTCATCGAACTGACCGCCCCCAAAGTCATCGTGCTAGCCGGCGGCGCGCCATTGCAGGCTATGCTTGGCGTTTCCGGCATTATGCGCTCGCGCGGCGTCTGGAAAGAAATCAGGGTCGGCGATCTCGGACCCATTGCGACAATGCCGCTCTTCCATCCGGCCTTTTTATTGCGTCAGCCTGAGCAAAAGCGGCTCGCCTGGAACGACTTGTTGGCCGTTGAAGCAAGGTTAACAGACGATTAACAATGGTTTGCGAAAAGTTATGCTTAAATCGCCGCAAGGGGCGCGGCGTTTCATTCCAAAGGTCACAAAATATGCAGTTTGTGTTTTTGCGCCTACTCCTGGTCGTTTTTCTCCTGAGCGGGGCGTCAACAGCAAGCGCCGCGGCGGCGACGCCAGAGCGTGATGCGGGCGATAAGGTCTCTATTGAAGTCCTGAGCGCCGAAGACGCTGCGCTTTATCAGGAGATCTTCCAGCTGCAGGCGCAAGGAAATTGGAGCGCCGCCGACCGCTCAATCAAAAAACTGAACGACGATATCTTAATGGGATACGTTCTGCATCAACGCTATCTCCACCCGACCGCTTATCGCTCAAAATTCAGTGAGCTGAAAAAATGGATGTCATTTTATGCTGACCATCCGGGCGCATCGAAGATCTATCGTCTGGCGCTAAAACGCCGTCCCAAACGCGCGACCAACCCGGTGCGGCCGGTTCCGCGCAAGTGGCGCAATCCGGAAGGTTACGAGATGCATCCGGATCTCAAGGCGGATTATGCGGCGAAGAGCAAACCACGCCTGCGCCAAATCGAAGGCCGCGTTCGGTATCTGACGCGTAAGGAGCAAGCGGCGACCGCGTTGAAGGAGATTAAGCGGCATCTTAGAAATCGTACAATCACTGAACGCCAATTCGACCGCATGCGTTCGTGGATTGCGGCCAGCTATTACTATCAGGGATATGTGGACGCCGCCGACCGCATTGCGAGCGACGTCGCCGAGAAAAACGGCGATACTGCCTTGTTGGCGCATTGGATCAGCGGTCTCATTGCGTTTCGTAACGGTGATCTGAACAAAAGCTACGATCACTTTAACAAGATGGCGGCGAGCCCCTATCAGGATGACGCTTTGCGCGCAGGCGCCGGCTTCTGGGCGGCCCGTACGGCGCTTGCAGCCGGCGAGCCGCAATCCGTGACGGCGAACCTGGAGATCGCCGCACAGTTGCCTTTCACCTTTTACGGACAGCTCGCCCTCGCCCAACTGGGCCGTCAGCATGCGTATAATTGGGCGGCGCCGGAAATATCGACGCAGGCGTTCGAAACGCTCGCAGCAGAATTCCCAGGCGTCAAACGCGCCTCAGCCCTCGTCCAGGCTGGCAAGGTAACAGAAGCAGAACTCGAATTGCGTTGGATCAACGGCGCGATTGAAGACCATCAGGACAAGGACCTGATAGCCGTTGCGGCCGCGCTCGACCTTCCGGCCGCACAGATTGAAATCGCGCTTGCAGGCGACGCTGACTATCTGGAAGCGGGTTTATTCCCCGTACCGCGATACACGCCGCGCAACGGATTTGAGACTGACCGTGCGCTTCTCTATGCGCTCATGCGCCAGGAATCGAAATTTAAAACCGACGCCACCAGTCGCGTCGGCGCGCGCGGGCTGATGCAGCTCATGCCGCGCACCGCAAGCTTCGTGGCGAAAGACCGCTCGCTTCGCCAACGCAAAGGGCGAAACAAGCTCTACGATCCCGGGCTCAACCTCCAACTCGGTCAGACTTATGTGAACGAATTGATCACGCGACATACGGACGGCGATCTCTTCAAGATGGCGGTCGCCTACAACGGCGGCCCTGGGAATCTCAGACGCTGGGACCGGAAAATGGAAATCGACGATCCGCTTCTCTTTATTGAGAGCATACCCAATCCGGAAAGCCGTGACTTTGTCGAGAAGGTCTTGACGAATGTCTGGGTGTATCGCGATCGGCTCGGCCAATCGGCGCCGACCCGCGACAAAGTCGCCGCCGGACAGTTACCGCTCTATGAGGCAATTGATCAGATATCTGAGTAACCGCCCTCCCCAAAGAGAGGATAGCGGAAAATACTAAGACAGCCATCGATTGAACTGTTGAGGATTTGCCCCTAAGCTCGGGCCAAGCTCGCAACGGTTGGGTAATACTCCATGATTGACCGCTCCCTTTGCGCCGCCGGCGCAGCAATTCTTCTTTTGTCCGCATGCTCCAATGACGGCCCATCAAGCCAGACGAATGCGCCCTCCGCAGAAAAGATCGACAAGGCGTCTATTGAAGAACGTTCGGCGGCGCCGATCGACCGCTTCACTTACGCCAACTATAACGACGTGCGCGTTCGACATGTTGATCTAAACCTTGAGGTTGATTTTGAGCGGAAAGTCTTGAACGGCGCAGCAACACTGGACCTCGAGTATCTCCAAGAAAATGTCGATACGCTTGTTCTTGATACAAACGACCTGACGATTAATACCGTCGAAGCCTTCGCGCGCAATGAATGGCGCATGGTCGACCATACGCTCGGCGAAGACGATGCGATTCTAGGGGCTCGACTTGACGTCACCTTGCCGGCGGGGACGACGAAAGTGCGGATCGCTTACGAGACAAGTCCCGGCGCCGAGGGGCTTCAATGGCTTACGCCTGAACAAACCGCGGGCAAGGAATATCCCTTTTTGTTTAGCCAGAACCAACCAATCCACGCGCGCACCATGGCGCCGTTACAGGACACGCCCGCTGTGCGCATGACGTACACCGCGCGGATCAAGATACCGCCGGCGCTAACCGCGATTATGAGCGCGGCGCAGGACCCCGATGGCGTCAGGGACGGCGACTATTTCTTCGATATGCCGCAACCAATTCCTTCCTATCTGCTTGCGATCGCCGTGGGCGATTTCGGCTTCAAGGCAATTAACGATCATATCGGGGTCTATGCGGAGACTTATATTCTTGACCGCGCCGCAGCCGAATTCGAAGACACGCCGCTGATGGAAGAAGCCAATGAGCGCCTTTACGGCCCCTACCGCTGGGGCCGGTTTGACATGATCGTGTTGCCGCCGAGCTTCCCATTTGGCGGCATGGAGAATCCGCGACTGACCTTTCTAACACCGACACTTATCGCAGGCGACAAAAGCCTCACCAACGTCGTCGCGCATGAGTTGGCGCACTCCTGGTCCGGCAATCTCGTGACGAACGCCACCTGGCGTGACGCCTGGCTGAATGAAGGGTTCACGTCCTATGTTGAAAACCGGATCATGGAGGATCTCTACGGCGAACGGCGCGCCACAATGGAACGCGCGCTCGATCT
The DNA here is from genome assembly GCA_963922595.1 of uncultured Parvularculaceae bacterium. Lineage (GTDB taxonomy): Bacteria > Pseudomonadota > Alphaproteobacteria > Caulobacterales > Parvularculaceae > JAJFFW01. The sequence goes on along the minus strand of CAWUIM010000074.1, from coordinate 12,021 downwards.
TCAGTCGCTGAAACGCGACATATCCGAAGCGCCCCGTCCGCAACTAACCGCGCTCAAAATGCCTGATGATATTCAACACCCCGATGAAGCGTTCAGCCAGGTTTCCTACGCTGGCGGCATGTTCTTCCTGAAATTTTTGGAAGAGCGGTTTGGACGGGAAGATTTTGACGCGTTCCTGAAAAAGTACTTCAACGAGTTCGCCTTCAAAGCGATCACCACCGAAGATTTTCTCGATTATTTTGAAACGAACCTCATGGCGTTAAAGCCGGACGCCGTGACGAAACACGAAATCAACGCCTGGATTTACGAGCCTGGGCTTCCTGATACGGCGCCGACGCCGGTTTCTGAGGCGTTCGCAGAGGTCACCGCCCAGCAAGACGCCTGGCTGAACGGCGGCGACGTAAGCGGGATCGAGCCGGATATTTGGTCAACGCATGAGTGGCTGCATTTCATCAACACGTTGCCTGAAGACGTGACCGATGCGCAGTTCGCAGCGCTCGATAACGCCTTCAAACTTTCCAATCATGCAAATGCGGAAATCGCCTTCGCCTGGTACATGCAGGCGATCGCCAGACAATACGAGCCCGCTCAGGCGCCCCTTGGAGAATTTTTGGCGCGTGTCGGCCGCGGCAAATTTATCTACCGCCTATACGCGGCGCTTAAAGGGTCCGACTGGCGTCCGTGGGGCAAAGAAATTTATGGCCAGGCGCGCGCTGGCTATCACCCGATCGCTCAACGCCGCATCGATGGGATTTTCAAAAGCGCTGACGAACCTGATCAATAAGTAGTGCGGCGACAACCATCTCTAGCCAGCTAAGCGGCCACGCCACTGCGATTATGGCGCCCGTCGCCAAATTCATATTGAATAGTCCGAGCCACAACAGCACAAAAATCGGAATCCAAATAAACGTTCCGGCGAGGACTGCGTTACGCGCGCCGCCGCCAAAGCGGTCAAGATAAAGCCACACGACGCAACACACAGCAAAGACAAGGAATGTGTCCCACACCATCCAGCTCAGGAAGATACCGACATTTATCGGCGCGACGTCCTGAATCATCGGGAACGCCTCGCGCACCATCGGCATAATGAACACAAAATACCGGAAAATTTCCGAGGCGTTGATCCAGACGCCTGCGGCGACCACCGCAATCCAAAACGGTCTCGAGAAGAACGCCAACGGCTGAACAGTTGAGTGCATTACCCTATCCTTTGTTCGACAAGCGAGAGTGCGGTGTTTGCGTAACGGCGTAGCTCGCCAGCGTTATCAACGCTGCGCGAGAGCGACCACAGGCCGGTCGCGGACATCAGAAGAAATCCAGAGAGTTCATCGATTGTCGCCGCGCTGATTTTTTTCGTCGCGACGTTCGAAAGCGCATTGGCGAACCCAATGCGTAATCGATTGTGATGCGCGCGAACGACCGCCATCGCGGCCGCATCATGCGGTGCGCGCTCCGTGAGCGTGTTCGCAATGAAACACCCTAATCCCGGCAAGCCTGTTTTTTCGGCGAGATCGATCTGGTGGTGAAAGTAGGCGGCGATGTCTTTTAGGGTGGCCGCGGGCGCTTCGACCTGCGCGAATGCGTGCGTCACAATCTTGCGTTGATAGGCCGCGAGGCAGGCGAGAAATAATGCGTGCTTCCCGCCAAACGCGCTGTAGATGCCCTGGCGGCCGACGTTTGTGGACGAAACCAGGGCGTCTATTGACGTCGCGGCGTAGCCGAACATCCAAAAATGTTTGAGCGCGCGATCGACGATTTGCTCATCAGTGTGGGACTTATGACGCGGCATAGGATTTTTTAACAGAATGATCGTTCTCTTACAAGGGCGCGTCTTGACTTGCGCCAGAGCCGCGGCGACTTTCGACGTGGAAATAGAGGGCGCGGTTGAAGATGGGCGGTTCCGGGTACTTCACCCGACTATTGGCGGTAATGACGGCGTGCGCCCTGATGGGCGTCATCATCATGCGCCCCGATGCGGGCGAGAGCGTTATTGACCGCATGGCGACGCTTGCGCCCGAGCCCAAACAGCTCGCGGGCGAGCCCTGCCCTGTCAACGAGGCGCCGTTAACGTCGGCGTTTGCACCCATTGATGATATCTTGAGCGTTTCACCGCTTGGCGCCGTCACTGCGCCAGGCGAACCACTGCCGGCGCCTTACATCCGCATCAACACCCGTAAAGGCGAGAGCGTTTTTCAAAGGCGCGCAACGCAAGCGCTGGCGCCCTCTCGCGCCGATATCACGGCGATAGAGCGCAAGCTTTCGAAATCAGATGGAGGCGTGCAAGAGACCTGGTCGGTTCATTTTTCCGTATGCGACGCAGTGGGTTTTTATTTTGATCGGCTCGATAAGCTTGACCCGGACCTTCTCAAAGAGGCTGGGGGCCTGCGCGCATTCACCGAACTTGGCGGGCCTGATCATCTGGCCATAAGGACGCGGATAAGGGTTAAAGCGGGCGACGTCATCGGGATCGCCGACGGCTTTGACGTTGGACTGCACGACGCGCGGGTTAAGTCGTCAAGTTTGGCGAGACCGGAGCGATACAGCATAAATCCATATGCGCGCGCCGCCGTCTTCGACGCCGCGCCTGCGCTTCTTGAAGCGATCACGACCGACGCCACCAAGGCGCAATGTCCGCTAAACTATCTAAAACCTGATTTGCGAGAAACATGGACGGCGAAACTCGGCGACAGTTACGGTCTACGTCGCGCGCAAGGCGAAGGCCCCTGCCGAACGGCGCTTGCCGATGTGCCGGGAACGGCGCAGGGCGCGTGGTTTACGGACGCCTCCCATAACGCGGCCACAACAAAGGTCAGCGCTATTGCGCTTGCGCCCGACTCGATCGATCAGGAACGGCTCATTTTTGCACTTCACGGGCGCATCAAGTCGCTGACGCCGGAGTTTGTCGCCCTTGCGCCGATGCTTGAAGAACAGCGCAAAGCAGCAGCGAAAGACTTCTTGACCTTCCAAAAAGGCGACGGCCGGATAAACGCTCCTTTTGCTGAAGTAGAAGAAAATTCCGTCTATTGCTATAACAGACTGCGAGCCAACTTCGTTGGCCCACGGATTATGGGCGTCATTCTCCTTCAGACCGGCAAGGATGACTCCGGCGCCGCGGTGATGAAACTAGAGGCGCGTAGCGATGTGCTGTCTTGCATCGATCTCGCCGAGCCCTGGGCCTTCACGGGCGGCGAAACAACATTTTATCGATAGCCGCATTGCATTCATCACAATTAGAACGGTTCACCGAAAACCCCAGGCGGTCACCTTGAGCCGGGCCAATATTTCTGTGACATTTGCCTTGGGAAATATCGACTTGGGGATCTGTCATGAAATTACACGCTCTTCTGACCGCTGGCGCCGCAGCGCTATCGCTTTATGGCTGCGCCAGCGCGCCCCGAGCGCCTGTTATCACGGCTGACGCGCTTCTTGCGCCGACTTACGCAAACCCTGCAGGCGAACCATTTGACGTCACGGCGTTTTTTGACGCCATGCCGCAATGGTTAGAAACCTCATTCGCAGATGCGACATTTAATCCGGCGTCAGGCGCCATGGCGGTTAGCGATCTCGTTCTGTCTTTACGCGGTGTCCCCGAATATAGCCTACACATTGATCGCGCCCAAATGTGGGACGCCGACGCCGATGCGCTGGCGCGCGTGATGTCCGGAGCAGCGCTGGACTCAATGACCGCAATTATTGATCGCGTCGCGTTTGAAGGCGTGCGCTCGGAAGGCCTGCAATGGGAGAATGGCGCACAAAGCCTTTCTCTCACGATTGATAAGTTCGTGCTGGACGGACTTGATGCGCAAAGTTTTATACTCGCGCCTCTACAAGATGTTGATAGTGAAACCGTGTCAGCCATTTCGTTAGTCCGCACCCTCGCCGCGGTCGCTAACGCCTATGCCCTCGATGGCGCCGCATTCGCCAACCTCAATTTGCGTATGAACGAAAGCCAAGGCAGTGCGGTGATTTTCTCCGCCGACCAAGTGTTTAGCCGCGGGTATGATCGTGGACGGACGGCCTATGAACGCATCGACGGTGTAAAAGTATCAACCAGAACGCTGACCGAGGGCGTACTGACCAATGTCGCCGAGCGCATTGAAGAAAGCCTATCGCAAAATCCGGAAGAAAAAATCCTACAGCCATGGATGAAGGTTGAGGTAAACAATGCGCTTAGCAATCCGGCCGCATTCATTGCCCGAAACGCCGGCGCACTCACCACAGACCGAGAAATCGATAGCATCGAGATCACGAATACAGATGTGTCGGGCGCGCTTTCCTGGCTCGCGAAATGGCAGGCGCCGCCGGTCACTGAGACGGAAATTTTAGACTTTGGCGAAATTTCGATTATTGGGAGTCGCGAGTCCTGGAATGGCGCGGAACTCTATTCGGTCGCCCGGACCGAGATTGAAGCGTTCGACTTCTATTGGCTCATCCCGTCCAACTACGTGCAAACTGACACCGGAATAACGCTCTCATTGTTGGACGCCATCGATATGAGCGTCGATGATTTCGGATTTGGCGGCAACGCCGACACCGGCAGCCAGGAAATCCTGCAAATACGCGATGCGATCACCCGCCTCGGCTTGGAGACCATACACGGCGATAGCATCACAAGATGGAATTGGGATGGCGGTACCGGCGCACTCTCTACCGGCGCGAGCCTAAGCCTTGATGCGCTCATGGAAACAACCAGCGGACTTGAGGCGGAAGGCCCCTCGCTCGCCGATTGGAATAAGCTCGTAAGCGACGGCGCTTCCGGCGATGAAATCGCGAAAGCGGTTTTCCTTAAGCAGATGAATGTTTCCGTTTCCGATGAGCAATTGCTCGACCGGGCTTTCGCTTATGCCGCGACACAAATCAGTCCGGACGCATCAGGCGCTGATCTTCGACAATCCGCGCCCGCAATGATCCGCCTTGCAGCGACGCAAGCTGCGCAGTTTAACCCACGTATTCCCGGATATATCGACGCGCTTACCGCTTTCGTCGGGACAGGCGGCTCATTGACGGTCGAGATGCGCCCGGATGCGCCCGTATCGCTTACTGAAATTCAGAAGATTGGGTCATCGGCGCCCCAGACATTGCCGGATGTTCTTGGGCTCTCCGTAACGCATACTGATCAATAGCGAGCGGCCCGGTTTGGGTCACTCTTGGCCGCACCACTGACCGCGCTCGCCATAGATCGCATGATCGGCCGCCGCGAGCGCCGCGCCAAGATCACGCCCTTCCTCATTTTCGATACGCGCGACAACGCGTCCTGCATACTTGCCGCGACGGATGTCGCGCAATGTCACTGGACCATCGCCCAGAAAGTCGCTGACAAATGCGCGGGCCGCATAGGCGCGCGATTTTTCCGCTTCACATTTCGGTCGGTAGAGCTCGGGCGCATCCACGTCGGCGATGCGCACGAATACTGAAACCGCCTGATCAATCCAGACTTGGGCGCTGACGCGCACTGTATCGCCGTCCACGATTCGCTCGATGCGCGCCAGCACAGGTCCGTCCAACGTGGGAGATACGCTGGATGAGAGAAGGACCGCGAGAAGAGTGCCGTGAATCGAGAACACACGCAATAGTAGCAGTTAAATTTGATAGTGTCTTTAAAATTGCTACCCTGGGAGGCTAAAAATCGACCGCTCTGCCCTTCCGCTCCCAGTCGCCGTAGCGGGTCGGTTCCGGTCCGGCTGGGCCGCCCTTTTCAGCTGAACGTTTTTCCCGCGCTTTTTCCGCCGCGCGGCGTTCCTCCACCTCTTTCAGGGCGCGAACGGCCGCTGGGGGTAACTCCTTCTTACTGTCGTCGCTCATATTGAAGCCTTGTTTAACGCTACTCATATAGGTCTTTCAAACAAGGATTGAAGGAGAAGCCCGATAATGAACATGATGCGCACCGGTATATTGCTGGCCGTACTGACCGCCCTTTTTATGGGAGTGGGGCTCATGCTCGGCGGCGCAACCGGCATGATGATCGCACTTGTTTTCGCTATCGGAACGAACGTCTTCGCTTACTGGAACGCCGATAAAATCGTCCTGCGCATGTATGACGCAGAAGAAGTCGATGAAAACCATGGCTCAGGCGCCGTGCGGCGATACGCTCAAATGACGCGCGAGCTTGCGCGCAACGCCAACATGCCGCAGCCGAAAATTTATGTGATTAATTCCGATCAACCGAACGCCTTCGCTACGGGGCGCAATCCGGAGAATGCGGCTGTCGCGGCGACGACCGGATTGTTGCGAATGTTGAACGAAGGCGAAATCGCCGGCGTCATGGCGCACGAACTCGCGCACGTCAAAAACCGCGACACCCTCACCATGACCATCACAGCAACGATCGCGGGCGCGATCACCATGCTCGCGAACTTCGCCATGTTTTTCGGCGGCAACCGCAACAATGGCGGGATCATTGGCGCGCTGGCGATCATGATCCTGGCGCCGATGGCGGCGGGTCTCGTACAGATGGCGATTAGCCGAGGCCGCGAATATGAAGCAGATCGCGTCGGCGCAGAAATCTGCGGCCGCCCGGATTGGCTGGCGTCCGCGCTTGCGAAAATCTCAAACGGCGCGGCGCGAATTCCCAATGAGACAGCGGAGCGACACCCGGAGACTGGACAGCTCATGATTATAAACCCGCTTGCCGGCGGCGGGCGTGATCAGCTGTTTTCAACGCACCCGGACACGCAAAACCGCATCGACCGGCTTCTCGACATGACCGGTCAGACCGACAGCCGCGCAAGCGCGACGACAATCAGCGACACTGGCCCCTCGCCGTTCGAAAGCCGCCGCCGCGGCCCTTGGGGGTGATCGACTAAGCTGGCGTACAACCGTTTGAGACAAGGAGCTCGCGTACACGAACAATTTTTTGCGGACGCGCCGCTCCGTCTTGCGGCCTGATATCAATGGCGTTTAAGCGACCTTCAAGGATACAATTGACGTCTACCCCAAAACCAACCCACGCATTGGCGCCCCCTACCGCTTCAACTGCCTCTCCGGATTTGCAACCGTTGATGTAAACATCGAACGGAACAGCTTCGTCACTCGCCGCGACGTTGAGAAATACTGAAATATCGTCGGCGCGCGCCAAGCGAAGAAGAACCCCGCCGCCGGCGCCCAAAACCCAGCGACCGTCCTTTTCTTTCGACCACCACGCCTGAAGATTTTGGTATCCCCACGCCCCGGTTAGCCGCGCCAAATCCCGTTGGCTCTCTTGTTCGCCGCCCAAATGGATTTTTTCACAGTATTTGTAATCGAGCGCCTGTTCCCCGTCCCATTCCAGGGTCCGGTTATCGATATAATATGCTTCGTAGACGTCTGAAACATCGCGCCATGTTGTTAGGAAGTACATTGCGCCAAGATAGGCGGTTCCAAAGAGCACAAGAATAATCGTTTTCAGCCACAAGTTCATACCATGTAGCCCTTGAGCAAAAACCAGGATGCAATTGCGAAAACCTGAACCGCGCTCAATACGCGCACCAGACGCCAACGCGCATTCTCAGTCGCGAGCAACATCGGTAGCGCCAGATACGGAATAAAGATGGCCAGCGAATAACGCGCATAGGACCGTGGCGTGATCGAAAACGACATCAACACCGTGAATACGTAAAATAAAATGAATGGCCGCAAAATAGTAAACCGGCGATAGGCCAAATATGAAAGCCAAAAACTAAATCCCATCAACACAATCGCGACTTGCTCGGCGAAAAGCTGATGAACAAAAAAGAACTCATAGAGTTTGACTATTGGATTCTGAAAATCTCCCGCTTGCCAGGCCATGTGGACGTGCGTGAAAGCCAACGGGTCTCCGGTGATGTATCCAAGTTGCGCGGCGTGCAGAACAAAACCGAGCGGCATGAAAGCAATCGCAAGCGCTTTTTTGAAATCATGGCGTAGCAAACTCAATAAGTTCATCCGATGCTGCAGGCAAAGAGTTAGCGCCAAGAATACCGGCAAGAAAACGCCGGTGCCCCGGGCGATCGTAAATCCAAATCCGGCCAGAGCGAGCATGAGCGTTCGATCTTTGATCCAGGCGACCGCAATCATGACAAAGAACAAATTATAAACCGCTTCAGAGTACGGAATTCTTAGGTACAAGATCAGTGGCGTCGCGAGGAAAAAGACGCAAAACCAGGCGAAGTCTTCTTTGGAAAGGTTGAGCTCTTCTCTAATCGAAGCGAGCATGATCAGGGAAAAAAGAATCGCGAGATTATTCACGATAACAGCGGCCACATAATATTCGTTGCCAACAAAGACGCTCGCCACCTTCACAAGCAAGGGAAACAGAGGCCAAAACGCCCAATTCGCGTAACCGAACTTTCCTTCTGGCGGCGCTGTGTGGTAGCCGCCCGTTGCAATCATCTCATACCAAAAGCAGTCATACCGGCACAGCTCGCCAAAAACGCCGCCTTTCGTTGGCGCGTCGAGGACAATTGCTAAACCGACGGATATGAGCGTGAAAAAAAGCGTTGACCAGGCAAATAGCCTGTAAACGACATGATCCGTTCGTCCGTGGAGGAGCTTTCCCGGATGCACCAGCAAGATATCGCCGATCCATTGTCGCGGGGCGGCGATTCGACGAATTAATTCGTCTTTACTGTCTGTAAAACCACCCAACGTCATAAATCAACTCGCAGATCATCAATCCGCGCCGACTGCGAAGGGAATAATGAACAACAAATATCCTAAAATTGCGTTCTTGTTCCGATACGCGCTAATCGGCGTCGCGACATCGGTCATTTACTTCCTGCTTTATTGCCTCCTGGTAGACAGGATAGCGCCCGCGATTGCGTCATCGGCCGCCTTCATCAGCGCCATATGTTTCCAGTATTTCGGGCATGCCCGGTTCTCGTTCGCCGTAAAAAACGCCGCGTCCGCGCAATCGTCGCGGTACATCGCTGTAGTCTTCAGCGGACTCCTTTTAAGCGCCGGTCTTTCTCAACTCGCCGCGAGGTTAGGCGTGACGGCTTCGATAACTGCGGCCATTGTCATCGTTGCGACGTCAGTTTGGAATTTTTTGTTCTTTAGGGTTTGGGTCTTCGGCAGAAGCGCTTCGCAATAACCAAGCGGTCTGCGTGGTTGACTTTTTGTTAGGGCGTTTAAGGTAAATCAACCGTGAATTTCGACTGGAGATAGCGCAATGGCTCATGTCTATGCGGACCGTTATTATGATTATATCGACTCCGGTTCATCGCGATCAGCCTCAGTAATTATTAAGAATTTGCTCGGTTATCTCGCGATCGATTCCGTTCTGGACGTTGGTTGCGGGCGCGGCGCATGGCTTGGCGAATGGACACGCGCCGGCGTCACAGACGCACACGGCGTTGACGGCGACTATGTCGAAGCGACGAAGCTTCCATTCAATTCAGAGAATTTTACGCCCCACAATCTAGAAAACTCTTTCGACCTCGGCAGAACGTTTGCTTTAGTCCAAAGCCTCGAAGTCGCTGAACATGTAGATGCAGAATATGCGGAAACGTTTGTCGACAATCTTGCACGACACGGCGATCTCATCCTCTTTTCGGCGGCAACGCCCGGCCAAGGCGGCGAACATCATGTCAATGAGCAGCCGCTCCAATATTGGCGCGATAAATTCGAGGCGCGTGGATATCGCACCTATGACGCCGTTCGACCGTTCGTGAAAGATGAAAGTTCGGTCGAAGCATGGTATCGTTACAATACGCTATTGTATCTGAAGAGCGGACATGCGTTGGAAAGCGTCGTGCCTGTCCCAGCCCTTCACACGGAAGCGTCTATCCCGGAAATAAGCCCGGTTACATGGCGGATGCGGAATAAAGCGCTTTCGCTATTGGATCAAAAATCTGTAGAGCGCCTGGCACGAATAAAGCATCGCCTTTCGCGGACGCTAAACCAGGCGAACGCAAAATCATGACAGGCCCAAACCGTCCGGCACAGTCATCGTTCTTGTCAATCGTCTCCCCCTGCCACAATGAAGAGGACAATATTCAGCAATTGTGCGCGCGGAGTGTCGACGCAGCGCAGGAGCTTTATGGCGAGAATTTTGAATTAATCCTTGTCAATGACGGCTCTACGGACGGAACCTGGCGAAAAATTACTGAAGAAAGCGCACGCCGTCCGCAAGTGCGCGGCGTCAACCTCTCGCGCAATTATGGCCATCAACTCGCGCTAACTGCTGGTTTGAGCAAGGCGCGCGGCGACCGCATTCTTATGCTGGACGCCGATCTCCAGGACCCTCCGGAACTGTTACCTGCGTTGTCAGCAGCGCTCGACGGCGGCGCTGACGTTGCTTACGGAAAAAGACGCCATCGCGCTGGAGAAACATTCTTCAAGAAAGCAAGCGCCAAACTCTTTTATCGGTTCATCAATACGTTATCGGATACGGATATTCCGCGTGACACCGGCGACTTCCGTCTCGTTTCCAGAAGGGCGTTGACGGATTTCCTCAATATGCCTGAAAGGCAACGCTTTGTCCGGGGCATGATTGCATGGATCGGTTATGAGCAGGTCGCCGTCGAGTACGATCGCGATGCGCGGCGAGCCGGCGACACGAAGTACACGCTCGGAAAAATGATCCGGTTCGCCACCGATGCGATCACGAGTTTTTCGACCGCCCCAATTCGAGTGGCTGCCTTTCTCTCGATCCTGGCGTTCTGCGTCGCGGCGCTTTCCTGCGCCTATGTCGTTTATTCGCTGGCGGCTTACCAGACCAGTCCAGGATGGGCGAGTGTCCTGATTGCGGTTTCCGTGTTTTCGGGCGCACAGCTGCTCTCAACAGCGATCATAGGTGAATATGTGGGCAGACTGTTTACCGAGATCAAGAACAGGCCGCTTTACATTATTTCAGACGAAACCAATGCGCCGGAGACGAAGCGAGAAACTGATTGGGACGATATCCGCGATCATGTTCTTCAGCAGCCTCAAATGAAGAGCGCTACTTCTTAATAGAACATTCATTTTACAATCCATTTTCTCCAACGATTGAATTTTAACGATTGCTGAAGCGCCGCTTTTACGACGCTTCGCGTAAGACAGACATTAGTATTTAGGCAGGAGGAGTGCGCGCATGCGCATGGATTTTGCGACGATTGGCGGTATCACCGCTGGCTTTTTCGTGGTCGGGCTGGCGATCGCGATGGGCGGCGCTGTGGCGGTATTTTTCAACCTGCCGAGCTTCCTTATCGTGATAGGCGGCGCGATCTCAGCGACCATCCTGCGTTTTCCGATCGACCAGGTCTTTGCAGCGCTCGCCGCGGGCGCGCGGACCGCGTTCCTTGATCATCGTCGCGAGCCGCGTGAATTGTTGGAAGAAGTGCGCGGCCTTGCAAACATCACCCGGCGGTCGGGGCCGATGGGTCTTGAGCGCGCGGTTGTTTCCGATCCGTTTCTTGCGCGCGGCAAACAGATGATCGCAGATGGTCTTCCAACGGATCATTTGCGAGAACAACTCACGCGAGAGCGCGAGCTCGAAATCCAGCGCCTCGTGGACGGCGAGAAGATATTCCGTGCAATCGGCGAGGCGGCTCCGGCGTTTGGCATGATTGGAACCATTGTCGGCCTCGTCAAAATGCTATGGACGATGGATGACCCCTCGACGATTGGTCCGGCCATGGCGATCGCCCTTCTGACGACGCTCTATGGCGCCCTTGTCGCCTATGTCATTGCGCTGCCGATCGCCGACAAGCTGGCGATGAAACTGGAAGCGCAAGAAACGAACCTGTCCCTCATCATCGACGGACTGTGCCAGGTTTCTGATCGCCGGTCCCCCGACGCCATCACAGATATGTTGATCGTTTATCTTCCTGAAAAATCCCGCGGCGCTTTCGCGCCGCTTGCGTCAGGCTATGCGCCGCCGGCTGGCGCCACGTGATAAGCATTGCAAAAAGACGACGAGGGGAAGCTGCGCAAGGACGAAGAAACAGCGGCTGGCTTATTACCTACGCCGATTTGATGACGATTCTCGTCTGCTTCTTCGTTCTGATCGTCTCTTATTCGATCCAGGACCAGGTGAAGATGGAAGTGGGCGCCGGTTAAATGCGCGACGATTTCGGCGTCGCC
>CAWUIM010000073.1:0-15919 GCA_963922595.1 uncultured Parvularculaceae bacterium | reverse complement strand
CATCACCGCGCATCTGCGCGAGGACCGCCGCCACATCCGCGACGACGACATGCGCCGGTTGAAGGAGGAAGTGGACCTGCCGCTGAACTTTGAAATGGCGGCGACGGCGGAAATGCACAAGCTGGTGACGGAAATCCGTCCGCACGCCTGTTGCCTCGTGCCGGAAAATCGCAATGAACGCACCACCGAAGGCGGTCTCGACGTGGCGGGCCAGCATAATTTCATCGCGCCGTTTGTGCGTGAACTGAACGATATCGGCGCGCGCGTCTCGCTCTTTGTGGACCCGGATAAGAAACAGATCGAAGCGGCGAAATCGGTTTCGGCGCCCGTCATCGAAATTCACACCGGCGCTTACTACGAGGCGTGTCTTGCGACCAACCCAAAACGTATCCAGCACGAATTCGATCTCATCAAAGAGAGCGCCGCATTCGCCGCGAGCCTCGGCCTTGAAGTCCACGCCGGCCACGGGCTGACCTTTCACAATGTGCAGCCCATCGCGGCGATTGAAGACCTGGCCGAGTTGAATATCGGTCATTTTCTCGTCGGCGAGTCCGTCTTCATGGGGCTCGGCGAGGCGGTGAAGGAAATGAAACGCCTGATGCAGGACGCACGGACGGGCGCGCATTATTGAGCGGGGCGCTGATCCCCACCTTTCGCCGGGGATTGCGCTGGCGCGCAATCGCGGCTCAAGCCTCCCCTTTTCAAGGGGAGGAGGAATGCAATCTTTCGCGGGAAGCGCCCCATCAATAGGCGCAGCGTTTACCGCTCTTGGTGTTCTGCAATGACACCTGAACCAAGCGCCGCCTCCCCTTGAAAAGGGGAGGCTTTCGCCACGTGAGAATGTTTCACGATCAGATCGTTATACGCCGGCCCAAATAAGGTGACCTCATCCTTCACAACCGCGTTGGCGAAAGGAGGGGATCGACGCCTGCAACCAATCGCCCAGAGTTTCGCACGCCGCTGATCCCCACCTTTCGCCGGGGATTGCGCCTGCGCGCAATCGCGGCTCAAGCCTCCCCTTTTCAATGGGAGGAGGACTGCAGTTTTTCGCGGGAAGCGTCACAACAAAAGTCACAGCGTTTACCGCTCTTGGTGTTCTGCAATGACACCTGAACCAAGCGCCGCCTCCCCTTGAAAAGGGGAGGCTTTCGCCACGTGAGAATGTTTCACGATCAGATCGTTATACGCCGGCCCGAATAAGGCGACCTCATCCTTCGCAACCGCGTTGGCGAAAGGAGGGGATCGACGCCCGCAACTAATCTCCCAGAGTTTTGTGCGCTGCGGATCCCCACCTTTCGCCGGGGATTGCGCTAGGGCGCAATCGCGGCTCAAGCCTCCCCTTTTTAAGGGGAGGAGGATCGTCGTTCTTCGCCTCAACTCTTAGAGAATGCATAAATCCCATCAGAGACGCTTGCGTCCGGCGGCTTTTTCTTCTCCTCGAACCAATTATATCCCGTCTTCAAATTCCGCCAGAACGCCGCCCATTGATCGGCTTCCGCCGCGCGCATTCGTTCGTCTGTCATTCGGAATGGAAAAATATGCACACGGAAGAAGGGCTGGCCTTGCGCAAGGGCGGCGTCCGCCAGGAGGTAGATTTCTTCAATTCCATCATCCGTCATCGCGAAGCAACCGACGGAGACGCAATTCCCGTGCACCATCAGGAATGACCCGGTGCGTCCCTGCGCACGGTCGTAGGCGTTTGGAAATCCGAGATTGAAGGATAGATGGAATTGGCTGTTCGGATTCATGGCCTCGCGAGTCACATAGTAGAACCCTTCGGGCGCCTGTTTGTCGCCCTCCTTCAATTTGGGACCGAGCGCGCCCGACCAGGTGCAAATGGGGTAGGTCTTGAACAGCGCATAGCGTCCGTCATCGCCGGCGAGCCAGACTTCCAGCTCATCGGACTCTTTGAAGATGCGGATGAAAACCGGCGCGCCCCAGGCGTGGCCGGCCGCTGTCACCTCCGCGCTCAGCGCCGCTTCGGTCCGGCCCTTCACCGCGTCGATACGCGAGACGGACTCTCGCGCCCGCCCGCAAGAGGTCAACGCAGCGATGAAGAGCAGGATGTAAGCGACTGTTCGCATGGGCGAATTTTTTCACGCCTTCGCGGCGGCTTTATGGCTAAAATATCTCGATCGAGCGCCTATTTAGGGTGGAGCAATCCGATCGGAGGCCTTCATGATCATCGGCATCGGCAACGACCTTATCGATATCCGCCGCGTGGAGAAGACGCTGGAAAAACACCCTGAGCGCTTCGTCAATCGCGTGTTCACCGATGTGGAGCGGACGAAGTCCGACCGCCGGCTCAACCGGGCGGCGTCCTACGCCAAGCGCTTTGCGGCCAAAGAAGCCTGCTCCAAGGCGCTCGGGACGGGCCTGTCGCGGGGGGTCTTCTGGCGCGATATGGGGGTGGTAAACCTGCCGGGGGGTAAGCCGACGCTGGCCCTGACCGGCGGTGCAGCGGCGCGTCTCGCCGAAATCACGCCGGCGGGCCATGAGCCCGATATCCATCTGACAATAACCGATGATTTCCCCTTAGCGCAGGCGATTGTGATCATTTACGCTAGGCAAATCGGCTAATTCAGGCTTTATAGGGCGCTTGAATTCGCCGATAGATACGGGTCGCGTTAAGTTTCAGGGGTGCTCAATGGCTGAAAAGAAACAAATGTCAGCGCAGGAAGAAGCGTGGGATCTGGCGAAGACAGTGTTTTTCGCGGTGGCGATCGCGCTCGTCTTGCGAATCATCATTTTTCAGCCGTTCAACATTCCATCTGGCTCCATGAAACCGAACCTGCTGGTGGGCGACTTCCTGTTCGTCTCCAAACCGTCTTACGGTTATTCGCGCGCGTCGCTCGTTTATCCGCTGACGCGTCTGCCTATTGAGGGGCGGCTCTTCGGCTCCGAGCCGGAGCGGGGCGACATTCTTGTTTTCAAAAACAAGAAGGACGGCAACAAGGATTACATCAAGCGCGTGATCGGGCTGCCGGGCGACGTAATCCAGATGCGCGGCGGCGTTTTGCATATCAACGGCAAGGCCATCCAGAAAGATTTTATCGGTAATGTGGAGACCAACTGCGACGGCCGGCCGGCGACCATCCCGGCTTATCGCGAGACCATGGACAATGGCGTTACCTACATCGTTGAGGAATGCCATGGCGACAAAGGGCGCCTTGATAATGTGGGACCTTACCTTGTGCCCGCCGACAGCTATTTCATGATGGGCGACAATCGCGATCAATCTCAGGACAGCCGCGTCGAAAGCACGGTCAGTTATGTCCACAAGGACGATATTGTCGGCAAGGCGGAGCGCCTCTTTTTCTCCGTAGACGGCTCAAATGCGAAAATCTGGGAAATCTGGAAATGGCCGTTTTCGATCCGCTACAGCCGCATCCTCGACAAGGTTGAATGAGCCCGGCCCCGTTTTCAGAACTTGAAGCCGCGGTGGATTATTCCTTCGACGATCCGAGTCTGCTTGAACGTGCATTGACCCATTCGAGCCTTTCGGGCGGCAAGAAACGCGTGCCGGATCTGGAGCGCCTGGAGTTTTTGGGCGACCGGGTTCTCGGTCTGTTGACGGCGGAAGAGCTCTGGCGGCGCCATCCGAAAATGCGCGAAGGCGATCTTGCGCCGCGTCTGAATGCGCTGGTGCGCAAGGAGACCTGCGCCAAGGCGGCGCTGTTCTGGGAGCTCGATAAGTATATGCGCCTGTCGCGGCAGGAGGAAAACGCGGGCGGCCGCCGCAAGAAGGCGATCCTCGGCGATGTGTGCGAGGCGTTTTTGGGCGCCCTTTATATTGACGGCGGGCTTGAGGCGGCGCGCCGGGCGTTCGATCCGTTCTGGCTGCCCAATTTCGAGGCGCTCTCGCGCCGCCATCGTGACGCTAAAACGACGCTTCAGGAATGGAGCCAGGAACGCGGCAAGGGCACGCCGAAATATTCTGTCGTCGAAGCGGACGGGCCGGCCCACGATCCGGCCTTCACGGTGGAAGTCTCCGTGAAGGGATTTGATCCGGCGATCGGCAAGGGGCGGTCGAAACGGGCGGCGCAAACAAGCGCGGCGGAAGTTTTCCTGATACGTGAAGAGGTGTGGACGGAGAATGACTGAAGCGCAGACGAAATGTGGATTTGTCGCGGTCATCGGCGCGCCGAACGCCGGGAAATCCTCGCTTGTGAACGCGATGGTGGGCGCGAAAGTGTCGATCGTGACGCACAAGGTTCAAACCACGCGCGCGCGCGTGCGCGGCGTCTGCGTTGAGGGGGCCACGCAGATTGTCTTTATCGATACGCCGGGGATCTTTTCGCCCAAGCGCCGCCTTGACCGTGCGATGGTCGCCGCCGCATGGGAAGGCCTCGACGGCGCCGACGCAATTGTCCTGATGGTCGATGCGCCGAGCTATATTGCGGGCTCGGGCAACGATAAAGCGGACGGGGCCGCGCG
The DNA here is from genome assembly GCA_963922595.1 of uncultured Parvularculaceae bacterium. Taxonomy (GTDB): domain Bacteria; phylum Pseudomonadota; class Alphaproteobacteria; order Caulobacterales; family Parvularculaceae; genus JAJFFW01. Next base: position 11,482 of record CAWUIM010000073.1, on the reverse strand, counting down.
CAAAGCCGCCGCCGACACCGACGCCATTATCGAGGAAATGAAGCGGCGAAACGCGAAAGCGATCCTCGCCATCAATAAGCTCGACAAGCTGCCGCGGGAAAAAATGCTGGCGCTCACAGCCGAGATGAACGCGCATGGCGTCTTTTCGGACACATTTTATGTGTCGGCGACCCGCGGCGACGGTCTTGAGGATTTGAAAAACCACCTCATCGGCCTGATGCCGGCGGGGCCGTGGATGTATCCGGAAGATCAGCTCTCGGATATATCGGACCGGCTGATGGCCGCCGAAGTCACGCGCGAAAAACTCTATCTGCGCCTCCATCAGGAACTGCCTTATGAGGCGACCGTTGAAACTGAAAGCTGGACGCGCACAAAGAAAAAAGAATTGCGCGTCGAGCAGACCGTTTACGTGGCGCGTGAGAGCCAGAAGGGCATCGTCCTTGGCAAGGGCGGCCAGACCCTGAAAGCGATCGGCGCGGCGGCGCGCGAGGAGCTTGAAAAACTGCTCGGCGAGAAAGTGCATCTCTTCATTTACGTAAAGGTCCGTGAAAATTGGGCCGACGACCCGGCGCGCTACCGCGAAATGGGTCTTGATATTGTGGGGTGATCGGACGGTCGATGACGGCGTCTCCCATTCCGGACTTTCTTGTAGGCGCCGAGCCCGTGACCTTCGCCGCTGGCGACATCGTTTTTCGGCCCGGCGATCCGTGCCGGAACTTTGTCTATCTGCAGAGCGGCGCCATTCGCGTCGATCTTCTGACGCGGAGCGGCAAAGCAATGATGCTCTATCGGTTCGGACCTGCGGAAACCTGTATCCTGACGACGTCCTGCCTGCTCAGCGCCGAAGCCTATAACGCGGAGGCCCATGTGGAGGAGACGGCGGCCGCTCATCTGTTGTCGGAGCGCCAGTTCCACGAGCGCCTCGGGGCGTCGGAGCCGTTCCGGCGGTTTGTGTTTTCCGCTTTTTCCGACCGTATTTCGGCGCTGCTTGCGAAGATTGAGAATGTGGCGTTCACGCCGATTGACGTGCGGCTGGCCGCGCGGGCGCTGGAGCTCGCCGACGCGGACAATATCGTTGTCGCCACCCACGACCGGCTCGCTGACGATATCGGGTCGGCGCGCGAGGTGATCAGCCGCAAACTCGCCGCCTGGGAAAAAGACGGCTGGATCGAGCGGCGGCGCGGGGCTTTCGTGATCCTTGATCCAGCGCAATTACAAAGCGCTGCAAAGGCTTGGTGATCTAGTCACCGTCGGGCGCGTCTCGTTTGCGCTACCCTGCGGCCGCAACTCCATGGAGAAGAAAATGCGTTTTGCAAATGTTGGAACCATCGACCGTCTTTTGCGGTTGCTGATTGGCGCCGGGCTGATCGCCGCGCCGTTTTTCACGGGCGTCGCTGCGCCGCAAAGCGGGGCGGGGTACGCCATGATCGCTGTGGGCGCCGTCCTTGTGCTGACAGCGCTTATCAGCTTCTGCCCGCTCTACAGCGTTTTCGGCTTACGTACGAAAGGCTGATCGATCCTCAAAGGGGCCCGCGTAAATGTCTTTGTTGTCGTTTTTCCGCGCGGGCTGGCGCACATCGCGCGGCTATAAATCGATCGATGTGCGCGACGCCCATGAGCGCGCCGCCGCTGGCGCGCTCGTATTCGTCGATGTGCGCACCGCCAACGAATGGGCGACCACGGGCAGACCGGCCGGCAGCGTCGGGATCACCCTGCAGGACTCGGACTTTGTCGAAAAATGCGCCGCCGCGCTCAACGGCGACCGCGGCGCCCCGATCGCTTTGACCTGCCGTAGCGGCGCGCGGTCATCGCAAGGGGCGGCCAAGCTCGCCGCCGCGTCGTTCACGGACGTCTCTAATGTGACGGGCGGTTTCCTCGAATGGTGCGCCCAAGACCTGCCGATCGACGAGCCGCCCTTCAGCTAGCGGGCGATGGGCGAACGGGATTGTCACGCGGCGGCAAAGAGACGATTGTCGCGCCATGGAATTCACCGACGACGGCGTCATCTTAAATGCGCGCGCCCATGGCGAGAGCCATGCGGTGGCGGATATTTTCACCGCTGACCATGGCCGCTGGGCGGGGCTTGTCTATGGCGGGCAGGGGCGCAAGATGCAGCCCGTTCTGCAGCCCGGCAATGGCGTGCGCGTTCAGTGGCGCGGGCGCGGCGGCGACAGTCTGGGCCACTTTTCTATCGAGCTGACGCGTCCGCGCGCGGGCGAGCTAATGCAGGAGCGCCTGCCGCTTGCGGCGCTTTCTGCGATCACTGCGGTGTCGCTCGCCTGCCTGCCGGAGCGCGAGGCCCATGGCCCGGCCTACGGGGCGCTCGCGGTTCTGCTTGATATGCTCGGTGAGCCGGACGTGTGGCCGGCGTTGATGGCGCGGTGGGAGCTCGGCCTTCTGTCTGAGCTTGGGTTCGGCCTCACTCTTGACCGGTGCGCATCGACTGGCGCGCGCGAGAATCTAATCTACGTCTCGCCGCGCTCGGCGTGCGCGGTCTCCGCTGAAGCCGGTGCGCCGTATAAGGACAAACTGTTAGCGCTACCGGCGTTCCTGCAGGGCGCATCGAGCGACGCCAGCGCTGAGGAGGCGATCGCGGCGCTTAATACGACCGGCTATTTCATCGAGACCCGGATCCTTCACGCCGCCGGGCAGGAATTGCCCGAGCCGCGGCGCAAGCTCATTGAGATGCTGCAGGCGAGGCTCGACGGGTGAGCGATTTGCGCACGAAAGCGTTTCGCCTCTGGTTCAAGGTATCGCGCGCGATGACCCTTGGGGTGCGCGGCGTCGTGGAAGATGAGGCCGGCCGCGTTCTTCTCGTGCGTCACACCTATACGCCGGGGCTGCATTTCCCAGGCGGCGGCGTAGAGGCTGCGGAGCCCGCGCAAACGGCGCTGCAGCGCGAATTACAGGAAGAGGCGGGCGTCGGCGTCACCGCGCCGCCGGATTTGCATAATGTCTATTCCAATCATGCGTCTTTCAGAAACGATCACGTGCTGCTTTATCGCGTGCGCGCGTGGCGACCTGTGACGGCCGTCGATGGCGGGGAAATCGACGAGATCGTCTGGATCGATCCGTCGGCGCCGCCGCAGGAAACAAGCGCCGGAACGGTGCGCCGTCTCAATGAGATTTATCGCGGCGCAGCGGTCTCTGATTTCTGGTGAAGCGCATCAATGACGGCGGTCACTGTGTCGTCCACATAGCGGCGCGTCTCTTCATAGCGCTGCAGTCCAAAATATCCTCTGGGGCCGGAATGTTTCATGGCGCCGATGTTTTTGGCGACTACTTTGCCTGAGCGCCGCGCTTTATTCCATTGGGAATAGGAAAAAATCCGCCAACGCTCCGGAAAGAAGATCGCGCCGAGCTTGTGGACCCCGTCGCGCGCGCCATAGAGGCGGTGGATCGCGCGCACGGATTTGATCCCCGGATCGGATGACATCACGCCGCCAATAGCGATCAGGTCGATGGGCGCGCCGAGCGCCGGCTTCAGGAACGGCGCCGCCCCGAGGCCCACTTGCGCGCCGCCGCTGAACCCGATGATCGTGACGGGCGCGCCTTCGCCTTTCGGATAACCGTGGCGCTCTAGCGCATCAGCGATCACCTGCGCGGCCCCAAGATTAAAGATCGGCCCATAGCGATGATCGGCGGAGACGAGCACCTGGAAGAAGTTGCGCAAATTTGCGAGCGCCGACATGGCGCCGCGGCCTTTGAGGCGCATCGCCAGGAGCCGGCGCCACACCTTGTCGAGCAATCTTGGCGAGGCGAGAAGCGGCGCGCCCGACGGCGAATAGGGGAAGATGTCGCTGATAATCTCCGCATCGGGAACATGCGCTTTCAGGGTCGCCAGAAAACGCGCTTCCTGGTCGGCGAGATAATGCCCGGCCATGGTGGATATGCCGGAGAGATAGATAATGAACCGCCGGTCGGGGTGGGCGGGCGTCGTTTGCTCAATTTCCACCGGCGTTGCGCCAGCGGCGTCTGCGTCGTTCCAGCCCGCCCACCAGCTCAGCGATTCAATTGGCGACAGGGCCGCGGCGATCAAGAGCGAGAATACGCTGATGCTGACAATGATTGAGAGGGTTGAGGCGATCATGATTTGACCCGCCGTTCGCGCATGCCTTCTGAAAACTCCGCCAGCAGTTGCTGCGGCGTGCGTTCGAGGAGCGAGCCGGAGACGGCGCGCCGAAGCGCGGTGAGCGGCCCGCGCAGGATGCGGCCTGTTAACGCGCGAATGACAAACGACGTGGTCCAGCCGAGGGCGCCGCAGATCGCCGCCGCCTCAAACGGCAGATCGCTCGCCGCATGCAATCCGAAGATGACGCAAGCGAGCACCCAGGCGTCGAGAAGATAGCTGAACGCGACGCCGAAATAGGGCGCGATCGCCAGAACGCCGAGAAGCCGCGGCGCGAAGCTCATAGCGATGACGGTGAAGAGGCCCGCATAGCCGATGGCGCTGACAATGCCGGCGCCGAATAAAGGGGCGATCATCACCACACTGAGCGCCCAAGTCATCGACGCCACCAAATAGACGACGCCGGTAAAGACCAGGCTCGCCAAAAACCGGTAAAGCGGCACGCGGTTGATCACGAGGATAACGCTCTGGCCGATCATCTCCGAAATGCCTGAAAGAAACGCGATAAAGAGCGCCGCGCCAAGCGTCGGTTTTAACGCCGCGCGGATGTACGTCTCGCGCGCGAAGTCAAGGACGCCCGCCGCAAGCGCGATGGCGAGCCCGAGAAAATCGATGATAACTTGCAAAAAACCCGTCACTGCGATTGCGCCGTCACCCAAGCCTTGAATTTTTCGTCACGGAGGATCAGAAGAAGTTCCCCCGCGTATCCAGCTGTAAGACAGACGATATCCGACAAATCGTCCTGGCCCTATCTACCCCGGTGCGGCGCGGCTTTGTAGGGCGGTGGGGCCGATCTATTCCGGAGGCTATCTTGACCGACATCGATTTCGCCGACGCGCCCGTTTTGACGACGACCCGCCTGCGTTTGCGGCCATGGCGTGAGAGTGACCTCGCGGCCTATGCGGCCATGGGCGCGGATGCGGAGGTTATGCGCTACTTCCCATCGCTCATGAGCGAGGCGGAATCGCTTGACCATGTTCGCGATCTTCAGGAGCGCTTCCGCAAATGGGGCTACGGCTACTGGGCGATTGAGGCCGACGATCTGCCTTTCGCCGGTTTTGTCGGTCTGTCGCAGCCGCAGATCGACGCGCACTTCACGCCCTGCGTGGAGATCGGCTGGCGGCTCGCGCGCGGCGCCTGGGGCCGGGGTTACGCCAGTGAGGGCGCGCGCGAAGCGTTGCGGTTCGGGTTTGAAGAAAAGGGGATAGAGGAAATCGTCGCCATGGTGTCGGTCGCCAACACGCCATCCTGCCGGGTCGCGGAACGCATCGGCATGACGCGCGACCCGGCCGACGATTTCGACTATCCGAATGATGATCCGAATTGGGATTATCGCGCGTGCGTGCTTTACCGGATTGGCCAGCCCGCGACTGCGTGAGGCTGGGCGACGGCTTTAACCTACACGTCAACACCACAACTGCGTAGCACGGTCTTGATCGGTTTGCTGCTGCCGTTCAGCGAGACTTCTCCCTGCTCGAAGCTCTTCAGGACTTCGTCTTCGATTCGGTAAACGAGCTTTTCGCCGACCGCCATTTCTTTTGCGAGTTCAATGGCGGCGTCGCCAGCGAACGCCCCGAGATTAGGATTGCTCCGTACGCGCGACATCGCGACCTTTTTGGGCTGGTTTTTATCCACGCGAAAACTGAAGGGGAACAATCGGTCGTTGGTGTTGATGACGATACCCACATCGAGTGCGAAGCTCACTTGCTGTTTCGCCACGTCGCAGTCGACGATGGCGATCGTGCTGAACGGTCCGTTACCGTTCGGAGTCTCGTGAATAGCCGTGACCGCTTGCTGGTCGGTGAAGGCGTCACTTGTTTTCTCAACATCCCAGGCATAGGCCGTCCCGCAAAGGAGCACGCCGGTAAATAGTCCTGCTGATGCGCCAATGCGCGATATCATGTTTATCATTGAGGGAACCCTTTCTGTGTCGGATAGGCGCTCCGTATGAAAGGGCGCCAAGTGCGGCAACTCACACCAGCGCGTATCACGCGTATTTGACGCTATGTTATCGCGGCGGCGCTTACGGCAGTCGCAAATGCATCCGGCTCCCTCTAGGGCTGGCGCTGCGCGCAAATCCTGATATTCAGCGCTCATGGCCCGTAAGACAAAGTCAAAAAACCCGCCGCCGCCTCGCGATGAGGAGATTTTTCTCGAACCGCTCGATGAAGCTTTATCGCGGCGCTACCTCGCCTATGCGCTTTCAACCATCACGGCGCGGGCGCTGCCGGATGTACGCGACGGGCTGAAGCCGGTGCACCGGCGCATTCTCTACGCAATGCGCCAGATGAAACTGAACCCCAATGGCGGCTTCCGCAAATCCGCCGGCGTCGTGGGCGAGGTCATGGGAAAATTTCACCCGCACGGGGATCAGGCGATCTATGACGCCATGGTCCGGCTCGTTCAGGACTTTTCGGTCCGTATTCCGCTCGTGGACGGCCAGGGCAATTTCGGTAATATCGACGGCGATAACGCGGCGGCCATGCGCTACACCGAGAGTCGGTTGACGGAAGCGGCGCAATTGCTTCTGGACGGGATCGACGACGACACGGTGGATTTTCGCGAGACCTATGACGGTCTGCGCGAAGAGCCGGCGGTGTTGCCCGCCGCCTTTCCGAACCTTCTCGCCAATGGCGCCTCGGGCATTGCGGTGGGGATGGCGACGTCCATCCCGCCGCATAATGTGGCCGAGCTCATCGACGCATCGCTGCACCTGATCAAAACGCCCAACGCCCGAACCGATACGCTACTGAAATATGTCAAAGCGCCGGACTTTCCGACGGGCGGCGTTTGCGTTGAGCCGCCGGACGCGATTGCGGAGGCTTACGAGACCGGCCGCGGCGGCTTCCGTATCCGCGCACGCTGGGAGACGGAGGAGCTTGGACGCGGAAAATACCAGATTGTCGTGTCCGAAATTCCGTATCAGGTGCAAAAATCAAAACTGATCGAGAAGATTGCGGAACTCATTCAGACCAAAAAGTTGCCGGTGCTCTCTGACATTCGCGACGAGAGCGCAGAGGATGTGCGCCTTATTCTGGAGCCGCGCTCTTCCACCATTGAAGCCTCGGCCGTGATGGAGGCCGTTTTCAAGCTCACCGATCTGGAAACGCGCTTTTCGCTTAACATGAACGTTCTAGACGCGGACGGGGCGCCGCGGGTGATGGGGCTGAAGGAGGTGCTGAAGGCCTATCTCGACCATCGCAAGGACGTGCTGGTCCGGCGCACGAAATTTCGCCTCGACAAGATCGCCAAGCGCCTGGAAATCCTCGATGGCTTTTTGATCGCCTATCTCAACCTCGACGAGGTTATTCGGATTATCCGTTATGAGGATCATCCCAAAGAACAGCTGATGGAGACCTTTAGCCTGACCGACAATCAGGCGGAGGCGATCCTCAATATGCGCTTGCGTTCCTTGCGCAAGCTTGAGGAAATGGAGATCAAGACCGAGCACAAGGCGCTGAAAGCGGAGCAGAAAGCGTTGCGCGCGCTCTTGAAGTCCGATGACGCGCAATGGAAGAAGATTTCCGATGAGCTTCGCGAAGTGCGCAAAGCGTTCGATCCGAAGTCGGCGCTTGGCCGGCGCCGCACAAGCCTTGATGATGCGCCGGAAGCCGAAGAACTTGATCTCGACAGTCTGATCGAAAAAGAGCCTGTGACCGTGATCCTGTCTGAGAAGGGCTGGATACGGACGATGAAAGGGCATGTGGAGGACAAGAAGGGCGTCAAATATAAAGATGGCGACCGGGAGGGCTTCGTTCTTCACGCGCAGACCACTGACAAACTCATGCTCTTCGGCACCGATGGGAAATTCTACGGGTATGACGTGAAAGACCTGCCTGGTGGGCGAGGGCACGGCGAGCCGATCCGCTTGACGATCGATCTCGGCAATGATCAGTCGGTCGTCGCGGCGTTTCTCTATGAGGGCGAGCGCAAGTTTCTGGTCGCTTCATCCTCCGGGCACGGCTTTTTCGTGAAAGAAGAAGACTGCCTCGCCACGACGCGCAAAGGCAAACAGGTGTTGAACGTGCCGACCGGACACGAAGCTGTCGTTTGCCGCCCGGCGGAAGGCGACATGGTGGCGACGGTCGGCGACAACAAGAAGTTTCTCGTGTTCCCGGCAGCGGACCTGCCGGAGATGACGCGGGGCAAGGGCGTTGTTCTGCAGAAATTTCAGAAGGGCGGGCTCTCGGACGCGAAAGCTTTCTCAAAAAAGGACGGACTCACCTGGATCGACCGATCGGGACGGGTGCAGACTGTCGAAGGCTGGAAGCCGTTTGTGGGCAAGCGCGCGCAGGCGGGGAAAATTGCGCCCAAGGGCTTCCCGACCTCCAAAAAGTTTAGCGTTTAGGGCGCGGCTCGCCCTATTGGAGAATACGCTGGCGTATCGTCAAAAAATTCAACGCTTTAGCGGCGTATTTTCGTGATCGCATGACTTTTGCTAGGGTTGCGCTAACGAGGGGCAAACCACCAAAAGGATTATGTCAACGCCGTTCAGGATCATTGGATGCCTCATTTTGGGGCTTTTCGTCATGGGGCTGGCCTATGAGCGAACAGTTGGCGCGCGCGGCGAGGGGCCGGCGCCTGTCACTGTCGCGTCCGCCGCTGAAGCGCCTGTGGCCGAGACGCCTATCGTTGATAATCCCGTAACGGACCCGATTCCGGACACCACGGAATTGGACGCTGCGGGCGTCGCGGACGCCGTTGAGCCTGAGCCGATGGGTACGCTGGCGGCCGAAACTGCCGCCGTCGATTCGGGGGAAGTCACAGCCGCGCTCGATGATCCGGAAATTACTTGGCCTGCGGCGGAAGTTGCCGAAGATGAAAGCGCCATTGCTGCCGTGGATGAACCCGCAACCGAGATAGCGGACGAAATCGACGCTGAGGAAACGCCCTCAATCGATGCATTCGTAGAGGTTCCGATAACCGAACCGGCGCAGGTGGAAGAACTTTCAACGGCGCTGTCAGAACCATTCGATCTTCAGGCGACAAACGAAATTATTGCGCCGCTCTCTTCCGCGGAAGAAAACGCCGAAACAGCGACCGCGCTTGAGGAGGAGGCGCAGGACGCGCCCGATCCTGTTGCACCAGCAGTCATCGCTGACGAATCTGTTGAAGAGCCCGGAAATACTGAGGCGCTTTCTGACGACGCGGCGGACACCGGCGAAATCGTGCTTGCGGAAGGGGAAATCCCATCCGAGTTACCGGTTGTTTCTGACCTGACACCGATTGCGCCGCCTGATCCGACGACCCGGATCATCTACGGCGAGCGAGAGTTCATAGACAGGTTCACCGGTCCGTCCGGCAGGGTGCTTAACCGGCGCCTTTTGCAGACGAACGGCGCTCTTAAATTTCCTTACAAGATCATGCCCGAGGAGTGGGTCGCCGCTGGAGCCGCGTTTGACTATCCGGAGAATTGTGAAGCGGGCGCCGCGCAAACGGAAATGGTGACGGTGAAATTCAGGGTCGATCCGCGCGGGCGTCCCCATCGCCCGAAACTGGCTGAGACCACAAACCCGTGCTTTACGCGCAGCGCCGTGCGCGCCGTGCGCGATATGCGCTTCCGTGTGCGCGCCGCGCCTGGCTATTTCCTGGGCGGCAGCACGTTTCTCATCAGCATTGAATACGAAAAAGTCGCCGAACAGGGCAGCTAGTTCTTTTCGCCCGGTTCTTGCAATCGCCCTCAAGACAGAGATTGTGGGTGAGCAATGTCGCCGTTCGTTCGTTGGTTTGGGTGTTTCATTTTGGTTCTGCTGACCGCAGGACTCACCTATGAGCGCGCGGTCAGTACAGGGGCGTTTGCGCCCAAGCAAGCAGCCGCCGCAGCGCCGCCGCCGCCAACGCCTGTTGAGCTGGCTGAGGCGGACGCCGTGCGACAAGCTGGCTTTGAAAAACTCGCTCTCTTAGAAGTACCGGCGCCGCCAAATCTGAATGCGCTGTTCCCGTCTGCGGTAAGCGCCGTTGCGTCGGCGGCCAGCGACGACCCGCTCATTTATCGTTTTGTGACCGCCGACATGATTGCGCGGCGTTCTGAGCCCTCCTATCCGGCTGAGTGCAGGCGCGGGGCGGCTGACGAGGAATTTATTTCCGTCCGCTTTCGGATTAATGAGCGCGGTTGGGTCGAGGCGCCGCAAGTTATTGATGCGACCAACGATTGTTTTCTGGGAGCGGCGATTCAGGCGGCGCGGCAAACGCGGTTTCAGGAATCAGCCAACAGGCGCACCATAGGCGAGAGCTTTGTTCTGCGTTACCGGTTCGCAAAACCGAATGTCGCTGAGCGCATTGAATAAGCGCTGACGCACCCGCTCATTCCAGATCCAGTGCGACCCTAAAGCCGATCGCGCGGTCGCGGGTGTCGCGCGAGATGCGGCTTCTGTTCGCCGTGCGCAATTGCTTTGCGTTGCTGCGCCAGCTTCCGCCGCGAACGACGCGTCTGTCGCAATCGCCGCTGAGGGAAGCGCTCCCGTCCGTGGGGGCCGTTGCGTAATTGTTTGTGTAACAATCTTGCACCCATTCCGCGGCGTTGCCGTGCATGTCGTAGAGACCGAAGCCGTTTGGCTCAAAAGCGCCGACAGGTTCGGTTTTGCCGAGCGGAACGCGCGAGGCGTCAAATCCTGCGCCCCAGGAATAGGCGGTGTCGGCGCCGCCGCGCGCTGCATATTCCCATTCGGCCTCCGATGGGAGGCGATACTTCTTGCCGGTTTTCTCCGAGAGCCACGCCGCATATCGTGTGGCGTCGCGCCATGAGATGTAAATGGCGGGCCGATCGTCGCGACCGAACCCGGCGTCGCCGGGTTTGTAGCCGCCGCAACCGCCATCATCGACGCAAGCGCTCCATTCCGCATGCGTCACTTCATGAGCGCTGATTGCGAAGGAGGCGATCGTAACCTCCCGCTGCGGGCCCTCATAAGGGTCGCGGCCGGGTTCGTTGTCGGGCGATCCCATCATGAATGCCCCCCGCGGCGCGGTCGCCATTTGCGGGCACACGTCGCAATCGCGAAAGGTGCTTTCTCGCGTCGCGATCTCTGTTGCGGCTGCGGCGCCGGGTTCTGTGGCGTTCGTCTCTGTCGCTTCGGCGGAAGACGCGTTCGCCAGTGCGTCCGCTGGTTGCGATTGTGGGTTGTCATCGTCCTGACTAACCAGCGACGCCGCATTATCGGCGCTTGCGTCCGCTAATGATTGTGCTGCTGCAGGCGAAAGGTCGCCGCCCGCAATTTCAGTGTCTGTATTATCGGCCATTAAAGCTTCAGCCGGCGTTTCCTGCCGCGGCGTCGAAGCGGTCTCTGTCGCTGGCGGAGCGCTTGCCGCCGCCGTGTTCGGCGCTTCGCCGCCGCCGCGCGTGAGCATGAAAAGCGC